>JAAFIM010000073.1 GCA_013297745.1 Chitinophagales bacterium
TTGCTAAAAGGCTAAAAATAAACAATAAAATTGATTTCATTTTTTTACGTTTTTTGGGTAAATAATTTCGCAAAGATAGTATTTTTTTTGATACCACAAACTTTTTTCTAAAAAAAATCTACTTTTTTAGCAAAAAAAAACACTTGCCCATTTTTGTAGAGACAAGTGTTGTTTAGATATTTCGGCTGTGTCTTTGGCCAAATCGGCTGCTAAAATCGTCAGAGTGCCAAAGTCTTTAAATTTTTGATAAGTTCAAACATTATTTTTTAGTTTTACTACAATCAATCGGAGTTAAACTGCCATTTCCAGAGGCGTAAACAGGCTTTCCTGCAAACTTTTCTTCAGTTGAACCTGTTGTAAATACATTTTCTTGCTCAATAAGCATCGTCTCAATGGCGCATTCACCCTTAGGAGTTTTCATTATCACATTAATTTCCATTTGACGAGATACTAATGTATTGAGTTGATTTATACCTAAAAGTTTATACTTATTAGTCCAGCTGGCAGTAGGATAAACCGCAGTAACAGTTTCTTTCCAACCATATTGCTTTGCACGTGCTTGTGCAGCCTTCAATAAATCCGCATTAGAAGGTTCGTCTTTAAAACCTGTAACTTTTTCGGGCATTTTAGCATTGGCTGCATTGCCACCTAATATTGAAGAGCATTTAACATCACTTTGTCTTTTCAACTCTTTAACAATGGCATCATTTGTCCACTTGCTTACATCTTTTCCTTTTTTTGCCAAAAGGTTAAATGTGATATATTCCCAATTAGTTGGATTTTCTTCTCCTACTATTTTAGAGCCACCTTCACAAGTTGTTACACCATTGTTAGGTCTTACAAGTTTGTGCAACACGAATACGCCAGGTTCCAATAAACTTAAGTATTCTAAGGGTACGCCGTTTTTTGCGGCTTTACCTTCGTACTGAACATCGTCTGTATATCTTGCATTTTGATAGCCAGCTTCACGAGTTGAGTTTTCATAACTAAAATAAACGCCTTGAGATGCCTGTTGTTTAGCTACTTCATGGTACACTTCGTTGTCGTCTGACATAGGCGCAAACCTATAAGGCTTATAATAGTCGTTATTCGCATTATGCTTCAACGTGAGGTATAAACCATCACTGCTTAGTTCTATTGAGAACTTTTGAATTGTTTTATCCAATTTGTTATTTTGTAAAAAAGCAATTGGTTTTTGGGCAATGTAAATACCATTGATACCTAATTTATCGGCAGGAAGTGCTATGCCATCAATTTTGGTATTGGCAATGTCTTTTTCTCCACCTTTTTGGGTGGCAACGGGAAACCCATTCCAGTCAGTATCACTGCCACCTAGTCCAACCTTGTCTTGTATTTTGCCAAGGAGTTGTGCTTGAAGAGCGTTATTTATAGTGCTTGAAAAAGCTACTATAAGAAAAGTAAAGATAAATGCATTTTTTTTCATTTTAAAAATTTTTTTAAGTTAAAAAATAACGCAAAGATAGTGTTTTTTTTAATACCAAAAACTTTTTGCTAAAAAAATATACTTTTTTAGCAAAAAAAAACACTTGCCCATTTTTGTAGAGACAAGTGTTATTGCGATACCGCCAATTAAAGCCCCAAATAATCAAGCAACATGATTATATCTCTTGTATGCCAACCACTTGCTATGTGATTGGCAGATTTGTAAGTTGCCAACTGGGTATTATATTTATAAATAATCCCATTAGACAATTTTAGATATTTGTTCTTTTTTTCAGCATCTAAAAATGCTTCCCCCATATCAAAAAAAGCAATTTTTTGCTTGTTTTTGAATACACAATTATTAGCTACTTGGTATTGGGTTTCACCTTTTATTTTGTAATCCCCTCCATAATAGGTGCAAAATTTATAAAAGGAGGCATCATAAAATTGATTGTCGTATTTATAATAAATTTTTCCCTTAATGGTCATCGAACTACCTTGTTGAGCGATTACATCCATAGTGGGTTCGGGCAGCACTGGCACTTGCACAGTTTCGTTCGCGATAGGGGCTTTTTTCATAAGATAACGATATGCCTCTTTTTCGATTTCTGGATTAGGCAATAAAGCAATTATTTTATCTATAAAAGCAGAAGCTTGTAGCTCAGTAGAAAACAACATACTTATATAATGGTCACCTTGTCGATTTTCTGTAGTTTTGGATTTCACCCCTTTTTCATCTGTGTAAACATCAACCGCCATTAAAGAAAAGCCAAGAAGAAATTTTATATATGAATCATTGGGGTCATATAGGTAGAAAGAAAGATTTACATCATTTATATTCGCATGTTCCACCTCCAGACTAAATATATGTTCAGGCGAAGAACTCAAGGCGCTAGTTTTGTAACAATAAATTGTTTCATTTTTAACCTCCACGTATACTTTGGTGATAATGGGGTCTGTGTTTGGATTCACGCTAATCAATTGGCGTATTGCTGCTTTTTCTTCTTCGGGCAAATCTTCTGGAATATCCTCTTCAGTGAGCAGCATAGGCGCAGACTCGTGAGTATGAACAAATTTTTCTGCACACGATATAACAGTACCATCGCTGTCTGTATAACTAAATTGAGCTGCAGCGTTTATGCTACTAAACAAACTCATCAACACAATAGAACAAAGCGGATTAAAAGCCATAATAATTAAATTTGTTTTGAATTAAATAATTCTGCAAAGGTACTCTTTTCTTTTTGCCCTACAAAATTTTTTTTATTGAAAAACATTACAAAAGTTATATTAAACGAGCAAAGATAGAAGTTGCGATTTTATATCTGCTACCCAATTGATATTATCAGGTTGTATCCAAATCGCGTTAAAATTATACTTTTTGCCCTCTATTTTTACCCCCTCGCTGTCATCTACAATCACATCAATACCAAAACTGGGTGGGTATTTAGAACTGTTGGCGTTTGCTTTTTTATTATGAATTTCTTGATTGACAACGCCGTTCAAGCCAATTCCGTAAAGCCAAAACAACCTTTTGATATACGAAACGCTTCTAAACGAGGTGGTATAAATCCAAATTTCCCAGCCCTGCTGTTTGCAAAAATCAAAAAGCGCTACAGTTCCCGCCCTAAGTGGTTCATATTTGCAAAAATAAGCCCAAAATCGTCTTTTTGGCAATTCTACTGGGAAAGAAAAATGACTCACTATAAGCGTATTATCGAGGTCAAAGGCTACTTTCATCTGAATTTTGGGATTAAAAAAAACACCTACCTTTACGGGGTAAGTGTTGAATATATTATTTTTTATTTGGCTTACTATTTTTGACATTCTTGCCATTTTTACCCGCTTTCACGCTATGCACCTCAAACACCTCACAGCGATAATTGCCGTCGTCCTCTCCCATAGCGCTAATGGGGCGTTGTTCCATAGAATTGGGGTCTTTTGTGATAACTTTTTCCACCTTTTGACCGTTAAGGCTTACCGTTTTGTTGATAAAATTGCTGCCATCTGTGTTATTTTTGGTAAAGTCTAAAACGTGTTCTTTACCATCTTTGGTACTCAACACCAAGTAACTACCACCTTGCGCGCAGTAACTTTGGGTGGTTTTAGACCAAGGTTTTTTCACAATTTTGCCCGTAAGCGTTTCTGTTTGCGCCCATAGCGCGGCGGGCAATAATAGAAGCCCAAAAAGAATTTTTTTCATAATTAATTATAATTTAAACAAAGAAAAGCGATATTTTTACCGCAAAAATCGTGCAAATATAATCATTTTGTGCTAATTATTATATAATTTTGCGCTGAATTGTATTATTAGATAATTTTTATAATTTTTGCGCTTATGTTTCCTTGCAAGCTGTTGTTGTTTGGCGAATACACAATTTTAAATAATGGGGCTGCTTTGGCTATGCCACTCAAAAATTTTGGGGGTCAATGGGCTGAAAATGCCCATAGCAAAGACCCTCAAGATACAGCGGCTGGACTTTGGCAGTTGCTGGAATATGCTTACGCACAAAATTGGGAAGATTTATACGATTTGGAGCGTTGGGAAACAGATTTAGATGCTGGAGTTTGGTTTAAGTCCAACGTGCCGCAAGGTTACGGACTGGGCAGTTCGGGGGCTGTAGCTGCTGCTGTATATCAACGCTATAGATTAGCGCCCCGTACACAACTCAAGAGTTTGAAAACAGAATTAGCGCAGTTGGAAAATTGCTGGCACAAAAACAGTTCAGGGATTGACCCTTTGGTAAGTTATTTGCACAGACCCATTTTTATACAAAATAAGGAAGAAATCAGCATAAAAAATATAGACAGCCATAACATTTCACCACATTTTTGTTTGCTGGACACAGGCTTGAGAAGAAGCACAGCGCCGCTTGTCAACTGGTTTTTGCTGCAGTCAGAACGAGAAGAGTTCAAAAATGCTTGTCTTTTGCCCCTAAAAGAAATCAATAATGAAGCCTGTAGAGCGATTTTAACTCAAGATTATGTTGCTATAGGTTATAATATGAAAACCATTTCATTATTACAATATCAACACTTGCAGCACCTTATACCTCAAAATTTTATTAATTTATGGGAAGAAGGTTTGGATAGTGGCGATTTTTACCTCAAAATTTGCGGGGCTGGCGGGGGCGGTTTTTTACTCGTTTGGGTAGCTGATGCGCAAATAAAAAAGAAATTGCGCGCTGCTGGACATCAGCTATTGGATATTATTGGTTAATTAGTATAAAAAAAAGGCTAACGCGTTGGATTGCGTTAGCCTTTTTTTTATGATTATTTTTTGCGATTATTCGTTCAAATAAATAGAACCGCGATTATCTACTATAGTTGCTTTATCCTGCAAAGCGGCGAATACAGAACCTAAAATAATCCCACCAGCGCGGCGGCTAGCATCTTGTTTGGCCATTTGGGGAGTAGGCAAAGCAGGCGCTGGAATTTTAGCACTCACTGTAAGCACATAAATACCATTATCGCCAGCTATGGGCGCAGAAAACTGCCCAACCTGCAACATATCAGCCACAGCTGCTACTTTGGGTTCCATACTTGAACCAAACAAAGGATTTTTGTAACTCAAACCTTTGGCTACTTCCATCTGAGCGGTAGGATATTTAGCCACTACAGCATCCAAATTGGCTACTGTACCTAAAGCAGTTTTTACCAACTCCGCTTTTTTCTTGTTACGAACAATTTTATCCACTTCTTGTTTTACTGCTGGGTCTTCAATAGTAGCCACACCTTTGGCAGTTTTTTTGACTAAAGCAGGGCAAATAAATTGGCGTGCATAATCTTTTTGGAACTCATCATTTGGCAATTCATATACAGAACCTGCCACTTCACCCTCTTTGGCTATACTATGTGCCCAAGCTATAATGGCTGCAGATGAAGATGTTTTGCCTATACCTGCTATTTCAAATCCGTTGATTTCCAACCCGTTGGCAGCACTCACACGTATATTCTGTGCTTTGGCTGCTGCTTGAAATTGGGCTAAAGTGCGGTTTTGGGTAGCAAATTCTATAGCTTTGGTTTTTACCGCATTGGTGCTTATCTCGCTGGGTATAATCGCTTTGGTCAAATAACCAATACGCAAACCTTTTTTACCATTCAATTTGTAATCGCTAACTTGTATCAATTGCAAATCACCTGTTGGAGTACCCAAAATATAAAAGCTATCTTTTTTGGCTTGGAAGAACATAAAATCATTCATACCAAACTCACTGCCTTGTTGTCTGCCTCTATCTACAAAACCCATATCACCACCTTTTGTTTTGCTGGCTACATCCACGCTGTGTGTTTGTACCAAACTATCAAAAGAAGCTTTGCCTGTGGTCAATAAATTTTTGAGCGAATCCAAAAATACGAAAGCAAGCTGCTGCCCATTTTGGTCTTGGCGATTGACTGGGAATAGAATACGGCGGTAACGAACTGAATCGCACAATTCGCGCGTATCCATAATTTTCAACACTTTATAAGCATTGTTGTGAATATAAGGGCCAAAAATACTGCCTGTGCTACCGTTGAAAATGCTATCTTTTAGATTAGGTTCTTCATCAAAATCATCTTTTGACAAGTACGCAAAAGGCATTATTCCACTATTAGCACCAAAAAAAGTAGAATCGTCGGCAGCCTTGGTGAAAGTGCGCAATTCTGTAGAAGCATCAGTCATTTCTTTCAAATATGCTGCCGAATCTGTAGCAGTAGGGCGCACATCAAAAGCTACAAACTCAATACTTACTGTCGCTTCGCGTTTGTATTTGGCTGGATTTTCTTGGATATATTTTTTCAAATCCTCGTCACTTACCGCCGCTTGTTCGTTGGGGATAGCACTGTACAAAATGCGTACAAATTGCAAATCAAAACCTTGATTTTGGCGATTGTGTTCTACATTAGCCAACCAAGTGGGCGTATAAGCCGCTTGCTGCAACATAGCACCATATTTTTGAGAAAGGCGGTCATTTTTGACCTCTTCGCGCAAATTTTCAATTCTTTTTTTGAAGTCTGCTATCACCTGTGGGGTAATACTTGGGTCATTGCCGAACATTTCTGGATTTTCGTAAGCGTCCAATTGCTGGCGGATAGCATTTTTGTCAATTTGACCTGTTTGTTCGTCACCGCCAAAAAATTCAAAAACGCGCGCACTCATCGTGCTGAATGGGTCTCCCAAAAACAAATCCCCCATTTCTTTGTCCGATACAGCCAATCCTACAGCCGTTGTCTGTTGGTTGAGCAATAATTGTGAGACGCTTTTGTTCCAAGCGAAAGCTCTTTTTTCAGCCTGAATAGCGCGGTTGCTGTTCATAGCAGCTACACCTTGGTCTATCATATCAGGGGTAATTTTTTTGCCGTTAACAGTACCCACCACTACTTTAGTATTGATATTTTTGTTGGCGAAAGAAGTTGCGTCCATTAGCAAAAATCCTCCCACGCCCAAAACCACCATTACAATCACCAGCCAACCGAATTGGCCTCTAATTTTGCCTAATAATGCCATTTTTGTAGAAAAATATAATTTGTTTTTTAGATAATTATTGAAAAATACCCACAAAGGTAATTTTTTTTACAAAAAAAATTTTTTTTTGTATGAAAATGAGCGCAAAGATAGCTTTTTTTGTGCGAAAAATCTTTTTTTAATACTAAAAACAACAAAAATACTAAAAAAAAACTAAAAAATGAAGCATTTTCCTTTCTTATTTTGCTTATTGCTTGGGCTAATTTTATTCTCCAATTGCCGTCCCAGCCAAAAACTCACAAAAACAACCAATATCAAAGTAGATAGTAGTATTTTTGAGCTCAAACCCGACGATTTTTCATCTTTAATAGAAATGCAAACCACATTAGGATTGATGAAAATTGAGTTGTTTTTTCATACCCCGTATCACAGAGAAAATTTTATCAAATTAGCCAAACAAGAGTTTTATAACGGTTTGCTTTTTCATAGGGTGATTAAAGGATTTATGATGCAAGCTGGCGACCCACTTTCGCGCAGTGCCCAAGCCAACAGCAGATTGGGCGGGGGCGGCACAGGATACGAACTTGAGCAAGAAATCAACAATAAATACTTTCATGTCAAAGGTGCTTTATGCGCTGCCCGTTTGTCAGATGATGTCAATCCAGACAAAAAATCATCAGGCTCTCAATTTTATATTGTAAGCGGCACAGAAGTCAACGCTAATGTTTTAGACCAAAACGAACGCAAATATAATATGGTTTATAGCAACGAACAACGCCAATTGTACCAAAAAATGGGGGGCGCGCCGCAGTTGGATATGCAATACACCGTGTTTGGCCGCGTCTATGAAGGATTAGAAATTATAGACTTGATTAGCAACCAAGCTACCAACAATGCAGACCGCCCAAATACAGATATAAAAATTTTAAATATAAAAGTCATTAAGAGCTAAGCATTTAGCCACTTTTATTTTATTTAGACTTATTACAAATTAGTGAATGGGACTGATACTGACAATTTTATGACAAATACCAATATTTTTGTGGCTAATTTTGCACCGCAAAATTATTTCATTTCGTAGATTAGCTTATGAACACAATAGAAAATTATAAAATTATCAGCCTTTCGTACCGAAACACAGCCTTGTCTATATTAGGCAATTTTGTTTTTGGAGAAGAAAAAGTAGCGTTGAGAGAAAAGCTAGAATTTATAAAAGCACAATTTGAGCTACAAGAGCTGATGTATTTGGCTACTTGCAACCGTATTATGTTTATTTTTGTACAACAATCCCCTTTGAGCCAAGAAGGGGCTGCAGATTTTTTGTCCAAAATTTACCCCGATGTAGCGGCAGAAGATTTGCAAGCAGCTTGTCAAACTGTGCAAGTATATGAAAGTGAAGCAGCCGTGCAATACTTATTTGAGGTATCTGCTTCGGTGGATTCGTTGGTAATAGGCGAAAGAGAAATTTTGCGCCAATTGCGCAACGCTTACGACAGCCAATCAGAAATGGGTTTGACGGGCGACTGTCTGCGTTTATTGATGCGTTTTACTGTAGAAGCAGCCAAAAAAGTATACTCCAACACAGCTATAGGCGAAAAACCTGTATCAATAGTATCTTTGGCTATGCAAAAATTATTTTCTCTACCATTGAGCAAAGAAACCAGATTTCTTATTGTAGGTGCTGGACAAACCAATCAGTTGGTGGCCAAATTTTTGTCAAAAAAAGATTTTCGCCATTTTGCTATTTTCAACCGCAGCCTAAACAAAGCCCAACAACTGGCGCAAACATTAAACGGAACAGCGCATTTATTGGCAGATTTGGCTGAATATAAAAACGGTTTTGATGTTTTAATCGCTTGTACAGGCGCTACCGAAACGGTAATTAGCCCAGATTTGTATAAACAATTGATAGGCAACGAAACCAAAAATAAAGTTTTATTGGATTTGTCCGTTCCCTACAACATAGACCAAAGCATAGTGTCCAATCACGCCTGCACCTATATAGAAATAGAACAACTGAAAAGTTTGGCGCAAGAAAATATGGGTTTTCGCGAGAACGAAGTGAGCAAAGCCAAAGCCTTGCTAAGCACAGAATTGGTAGCTTTTTTGCAACTGTTTCAAGCCCGTCAGATAGAACGCGCCCTGCGCGCTGTGCCTGAACAAATCCGCGCGGTAAAAGACCACGCCCTCAACAATGTGTTTAAAAACGATATAGCTCAGTTGGACGAAGCGAGCAAGCTGATTTTTGATAAAGTGTTGGCTTATATGGAAAAACGCTGTGTGGCTATTCCCATACAAGTAGCCAAAGAAAATTTGGTACGCCGCCAATAATCATTTATAAAAATTTGAATAATAAAAAAAAGCAGTTAGTGTATTATCACTAACTGCTTTTTATTTTGTGCCCAGAACAAGATTCGAACTTGCACACCCTTGCGGGCGCTACCACCTCAAAGTAGTGCGTCTACCAGTTTCGCCATCTGGGCTTGGGTAGATAATACATTTGTCTTTTTTGACGCTGCAAAGGTCTTATAAAAAAACAAACTGTGCAAATTTTTTTTTGCAAAAAGCGGTTTTTTTTACAATAAATTTAAAAAAAACTGATTTTTTAATCAAAAGGCGACTTTTTTATTTACAACAACAACTTAAGCCATCGTATGAAACACTTTTTGGGTATCGTCGTCGTCTTCTATTCTTTCCAAAAGGCGCTCAATATCTTCTTTTTGCGCTTCGGTGAGTTCTTTGCTAGCGGTTGGGAAACGTTGCAAACTAGCTTCCAAAACCTCTATGCCCAAAGTTTCCAAGGTTTGCTGCATCAAGCCAAAATCTTCATAACGGGTATAAACATAAACCTCTTTTTCGCCATTTTCGCCTTCTGAAGGCTCAATTTCGTCAGCTCCACCATCTATCAAAGCCATTTCCAAATCGTCCATTTGCCAATCACCCAAAGGGATTCTAAACTCGCCTTTGCGCTCAAACATATAAGCCACGCTGCCAGAAGTACCCAAAGCGCCATTGGCTCGGGATAAATATAAACGCATATTGGCTACTGTGCGGGTGCTATTGTCGCTCAAACATTCTATCAAAATAGCTATACCGTGAGGTCCATAACCTTCATAAACTATTTCTTCCAAATCTTTTTCATCTTTAGATGTTGCGCGTTTTATGGCAGCATCTACAGTGGTTTTGGGCATATTACAAGCCTTAGAGTTTTGGATAGCTATACGCAGACGAGCGTTGGTACTAGGGTCTGCACCAGCTTCTTTAACAGCTATAGATATTTCCCGCCCAATTTTGGTAAACATTTTGGACATCATGCCCCAACGTTTCATTTTTCGGTCTTTGCGATATTCAAATGCGCGTCCCATATTATTAGAGTTTTAATAAATTAAGTTTTGAGATTATATTAAATCATTCACATAAAAAAAGCAAGCCCCCAATACTCATCAGTTGCTTGCTAAAAGTGTGTGTTAAAAATATTCCCCTACAAGAATTTTGCGAGTGTGTGTGGCAATCGCAATGCAAAAGTATGTATTTTTTTTGCGCTGTGCAAATTTTTTTTTCAAAAAGCCCAAAAAAACCAAAAAAAAACCAAAAAAAATTGAATAAATGGTTAAAAATTGAAATTTAAAGTCATTCTCAACGTAAATTTTTGTATTGGGAATAAGGTTGGGCTTATGTTTTCCAAATGGGTAAGTCTCCACAAAGCATCCACACGTATCACTTTCAATATATTTTCTATCCCGATGCTGGCTTCCATATAAGGGATATTGCCAAAGCCATTTCTGAACGTACCTGTGGCGCCCAATCTATTGCCTGCATAATCTAAATGGTTGAAGCGGTTGGCCAATAAATTTTCTGCTGACATACGCCCCCAAACCCCACGAAAAGCCCAAACTGTACGCCATTTGAGGCGGCGCACATAAGGAATTTTGTCCAAAATCAACCCGTCCATGTGGTGTTCTAATTTCCAAGACAAGTACATATCAGAAGCAAATTCAAAGCTATTCATACTGTTGAAAGAGGTATTATTATAAAAATAAGCCTCATTGCCCGGGTGAGTTTCGGCAAAAAAGTAAGGCACACGCCCAAAAGTAGCCCCCATTTTGACATTATAATCTATCCAACCTGCTATACCCACATTAAACCAGTCATCCAACGTAATAGCCAATTTGTGATAATTGTACATAGAACCGACTATCCCCCGTATGCCTGCTGTGTATTGGGCTGAAACGATGGGATATTTGGAACCCAAGCTAATAGAAGAAAAATTGCCCAACAGCAACCGTTCGCGATAAGCAAAGCGAAAGGTAAAGACGGTTTCGAATGTACGGAAAGCTGTATCTATTTTGCTGCTATCATTGGCATCACTTTGAAACACATAGCGATAACCCGTTTGGTCATCGACAAAATAACGCTCTTGTGGGATAAGGTCGCGATGGATTAGCGCCAATCGGGTTTGGAAACCATTTTTATACCCTTGTTGATAAAAAACTTTAGCTTCGCGAGCCAAAAAAATCTTAGGCATTACAGGGCGACGCAACCAACCAGCACCTAAAGATTGAGCTGATGTTTCTTCTGAATTGACGGACTCAAAATCCACCAAATTAGAGTAACGTGCGCCAATTTTGGTTCGTTTCTCTTTATTGAAAACATATTGATATTGTGCTGAATACTTGAGTCTTTGGTCGGTCAAACCATAAGCAAAATAACCATAAAGATAAGTTTTTTTGCTTAATTTTGTGCTAGTGCCCACACCCAATCCCAATCTATAGCCCTCGCAACGGTTGTAGTTGATTAAGTTCCAATAAGGTCCTACTTCTACAGGCCCTACCACCTGAAAACCCGTGCCCAAAAGCGTCAATACATTAGACCAAGTTCTGTATATGGGTACGCTCTTGATACTATCTATCATTTTATAAACACTTTCTTCATTTTTGGTGAGGCTATCGTGGCGCGCCTCTTTCCAAAAAGTTTCATCTTTGGTCAAGTTGGCAGCTACGACTTCGTTGGGGTCCATTTTTCTAAACTCTTGATTGGATACTACAGCCTCACCCAATTCAAAATTTTTGTAGCTGTATGTCGTTCGTCCTATAATAGAAAGCCCTTTATCTTTAGCATTGGAAGAGAAGTCAATCACCGTTTTTTCTTTATTGGGCAACCAAAGGCTATCTTTATTTTGTTCAAACTCAGCATAAATAATAACCCGATTTACCAAATTGATATTGGCATCAGGAGACATACGCATATTGACAATTTGTACGGCGTGGTCTTTCATAGACACCCAGAAATCGCCATAGAAAGTATTTTCTTGCTTGCGGCGAGGCTTAAATTTCAATTTATAACTCCAAGCCCCTTTTATGAACGTACTATCCAAAATATAGTATTCATAGTAAGACAAACCACTATTAGAAAAAGGGCTAACAAATTCTTTGCCTAACAAGGTTATCCAGTTTTCGTACACGTTATATTTTTCGTGCATCATATCTATAAATTCTACCACAGAAGTATTGTTGATACCAGATACTTTTTGGGCTTTGAGCATTTCTTTGCGCTCATTAAATTTTTTGACATAATACACATCATAAAGCCGTTCAGCTACATAAGCAGGCAAAAAAGGTTTGATATCGGAAGTGCTATCTACATTCTCAAATATAAACTGAAACTCTTTGAACATTTTTTTATCTTTCATTTCAGGGCCTATATCATCCAAATCCAACTCTAATTTAGAATACAACTCGGTTTTATAAGCATCATAAGCGGCTGGGTTATTGCGTTTTTTGGCTTTTATGATATTTCTTATAATCTCATTGGCAGGATTTTCGCCAGCTTCCACCACAAAAGTAGGCAATACATAATCGCTAGCTTTCATCCTATAATTAATGGTTTGGGTAGCCAAAGTTTTATCCACTTTTTTTATCAAATCCGCATAACCCAAAGAATTGGCTATCAAGCTATCAGGCACAGCAGCGGGCTCAAATTCTATAGTATAAATGCCATCAACATCAGAATTTACCCCTATATCTGTGCCTTTAAAAAAAACATTGGCAAAAGCTACAGGCTCTTCAGTATCATCATCTACTATTGTACCAGTAATAATCATTTTTTGCGCTGAAATGGCCGAGCAAAAACAGAGCAAACAAAATAAAGTAAAAAAATATCTGTTCATAAATTTAAATAATTGTTTGTGTACAATTTGGGTTTGTAGTTTATAAATAATAGTTTGCGATTTAAAGCCGCTAAAATAGGCAGTTTTTTTAACGTTAAGAAAAAAAATCGTATTTTTTTGTATAATCCAGACAAAAAAACTAAAAAATGGACATAAGTACAAAAAAAACCGCCACACTATCACAGCGTTGCGGTTTTTTTTTAAAATTATGACAAGAATAATTGGTTTTATTTTTTGAGGCGTACGATAGAGCTTGTACCTATCCAACAATCTATTTTGTAAGATGAACCCTCTTTAATCCCCCGCTGAAAACCCTCTTCTGCTGTAGGCAAATACTCGCGATATCTGCCTATGAGTTTGTTGGCTTCATCAGTTGCGCCAGCATCTACAGATTTAGCTTTTTGCCATTCGTCCATAGCTGGCCAAATCACCACTTGGCTATCCCAACCTGTGCCAGGTCCGCACAATTTGCCACTAGAAGCGTACATAGTACCCACCAATAAATAAGGGTCGCCCCAATTGGGGTTGTAATCAGAAGCGCGACGGCACCAGCTGCGCGCTGTGCCATAACTGCTATTGCGATAATATCTATCTGCGATGCGATAAGCAGCTATAGCTTTTTCTTTATTGGAGATAGAATCTGGCATAGTTTTATTCTCGAGTGCTTTTTCCAAGTATTTTATCGATTCGGAAGCATCGCCTTCATTGTTGCGTTGGCTAAGCAAAAAATACTTGCCATAATCGTCAGCTATATTAAAATAATCGTTGAATTTGCCCTCATCTTCAGCTTTTTTCAACTCTATATATTTAGCTTTAATTTTTATCACCAATTCATCTTCTGCTGGGCAACGCAAGCGGTCGTACATCTCTTTGACTTGAGCGGCGGTAGGATTGTTATTCAACAATTTTTCGTATTCAGGTTGTATTTTTTCTTTGTAATAAGTACAATCAAAAATTTTGTCCTCAATTTTGGCAAAAGTAGCTTGTATACTTTCCCAAGCGGTTTTGAACTTCTCGGCAGCTTTTGCATCGGTTGATTTCATCCCAGCCTCGCAAGCTATTTTGGACTTATTGTACAAATCCATCATATAAGCCTTGTTGTATTTTTCGTTTTTGCCAAACATAGGCACAGTAGCATCTACCAAAGTAGAATACACAAAATAAGGTGCATCGTTATTTTTGACCAAAGAAAGCGAACGCTCGTAAGTACTGATTACATCTGCCATACTCATCTGCAAAACCTGCATATCATAGGCTTGGTAAGCAATTTCGTAAGCGGTGATTTTGGCTGGTATACATTTTTGCAAATTTTCATACAAACTCAACATTTGTTTGGCATAAGCTGCTTTTTGGGCTGGGTCTGTGCTGGCTTTGGCCAACTCTTTACAAATTTTGATACCATCTTCAAAATGGCGAGCGGGAGCTTCTCTGGGGCTGGTCACGTGAGGTATCAACAAAGACCAATTTTTGTACGCGGCTTCCCAATTTTTACCCCTGAAATCATCGCGGTAAATGGTATGAATTTCTTGCGCTTTGCTAGTGCCATCGGGGAATGCCTCCCAAGAAGTGCATTTGTAATCTTGCGCCCAAGCAGTAGCGCCGATGAATAAAGTAGCTCCAAAAAGGGCTAAAAATTTTTTTGACTGATACATAACTATTAAGATTGGATTTATTTTGAATAAATATAATTTTATAAGTCTAACGATAGCGCGAACGGATAAACCAGTTATTTTCGTTGAGATTAAAACTTAAATTGACTTGAAAATAGCGTTGGCGGATTAAATCGGGATGGCCTAAAAAGCCGTATTCAAACGCTACATTGGCTGCTGCTATGCTAGTCACAAAAGTTTCGTTCATTGCTGTTTTGGCTTTGCCTATCAATCTTAAGTTCATACCAAAATTTATGCCATATTTTTGCAATTGATAAATTTTTGACGCATTTTCTATAATTCTGCCCTCTGTACCGTAAAAAACTCCAGTTCTGAATGTAGAAGTTTGCAAATTATTGCCTGTAGGTCGAGGACGAATTTGAAAACCCAAGGCAGCGCGATAAGCATTTTGCATAATTTCGGGGCGGGCTATATTGGTATATTGCGACCAAAAAGTTTGTTCATAATTAAACCCCAGCGACCACCAATTTTCTACCCCAAAAGAAACCCCACCGCCGATTTGGGCAGGCAAGCGCATTTTGCCTGTAGTTTCAGCATTATTGACTACCGTATCATAACTATAATAATTGCCATAACGGCGATAAAATTGATTGTCAAAAGTGGTTGCTTGTTGGTTGCTATGCCCATAAGTGCCTATTTTGAGTATAAACGGAAATTTTGCGCCACTGCTGTAAGCACTCGTTTGATTTTTGGGGTTTCTTTTCAATCGTTTTTCATACATAAAACCCACATCCCAAAGCAAGCCGCGCACGGTTTGGCTATTGACGATATCCTCATTATACGCGTAGATATAAGAGCTATCTTCAAAATAAACTGTACTGCGGTTGGTAACCGAGCCCAATAAATATCCTAAATTAAGCCCAGCCGAAAAATTTTTGTACGACCAACCATTAGCCCAATTGAGCCTAAAACGATTGCCTTGTCCCACATAATTATACTGCACGTCTCCTATATTTGGCAACTCGCGGGTAACAGCCACATCATATCCCACTTGACTGTGCGGCAATAAAGCAAAGCCCATCCCCCACTGTATTTTTATCTTTTTTTGGGCTGTATCCCGAGACGCTACCCAAGTGCGAGTAATAGGGAAAGACAAAGCAAGATAAGAAAACCCGCCATCGTTGGAAACAGATTTGGTGAAGATATTATTCGTATTTTCGGTCAAATTGGCACGCTGATAATAGCCCCCAACCTCAAAAGAGGTGATTTTTAGCTTAGAAAAAGAAGCTGGATTTTGCAAATTAATATCAAACGATAATGCATCACTGCTCAAAGTAGCCCCAAACGCTCCAGCAGAACCTTGACTATTGGGCAAAGCCAGCGAAGACATATCCCCCAAACCATAACGGGTGTAAGGTGAATTTAGCCTTGTGCCATTTAGCCCTTGCGCTTGTGCAAAAATGGGAAACAGTAGCCCCAAAATAAGAAATTTATTGATAATTTTCAACATTATATTTTAAAATTTGATGTAAGCCTATTAAAACCAAATTAGGCTCAGAAACGTTGGGAAAATTAACCCAAGTTTGTAAAAAATTTATATCCCCCCCTGTCAAAATCACTTTTATTTTATCAGCCGCCAATTGCGAATAGTGTTGATAAAAGTAATCTATTTCAGCCACCAAGCCCTTTACTATACCCAAATTCATAGCCTCTTGGGTGTTTCTGCCGTGTGGATTTTGGGGCTGGTGAGGGGTTATGAGCGGCAAACGGGCGGTAAAATGCGCCAAAGCCTTAGCGCGCATCTGCAAACCCAAAGAAATAACCCCACCTGTATAAGTTTGATTGTTGAGCAAAAAATCATATTTTACACAAGTCCCTGCGTCTATAATTAGGGTAGAAACCCCCTTTTCACCCAAAGCCCAAGCTGCCACCGCATTAGCCAATCTATCCTTTCCCAATGTTTTGGGGCTAAGATAAGCATTTTTAATCGGCAAGGGCGTTTTATGGTTTAAATCAATTAAAATATCAACCTGCTTGCGCAAATAATTTAATAGTTTTGGTCTAGGTTTGCCAACACTGCTGACTATAATAGCCTCTACATTATAGGTTGATAATAAATCTTTTATTTTGTTTTTATTTATAGTGTCCCATATCCATAATTTTTGTGGATAAGCATTTTTTTGGTCAAAAATTGCAATTTTAATACGGGTATTGCCTATATCTATGGCTAAAAAATGAAGATTAGATTTTTTTTTGTTCATAAAAATTAGTCTTGACTTGCAAGCGGGCGCAAAGATACAGTTTTTATCTATTTTGCAAATTTTCAAGCCTTGAAAATAAAAAAACCCAACCTTATAGATAGATTGGGTTTTTTATAAAACTTATTTTTTATTTTTCTATGGCAATAATTTTATCCCTTCTTTGCTAATATGCAAAGCTTTTTGGGTTGTACTGCGTTCGTCAATGTCCAAATCCATCGTTTCCAACCTCAATACACCCCTAGGGCAAACAGCCGAACACACCCCGCAACCTACACAACTCGCGCGGATAATATCTTGGCCTTTTTGCGCGTAACTGCGTACATCTATACCCATTTCGCAGTAAGTAGAACAGTTGCCACAAGATATACATTGCCCCCCGTTAGCGGTAATGCGGAAACGAGATTTCCAACGTTGTATCAATCCCATAACCGCAGCCAAAGGACAACCAAAACGACACCAAACCCGATTGCCCAACAATGGGTAAAAACCCGTCCCTACCACGCCCGAAAACGTCGCCCCGATGAAAAAACCGTACCAATCCCGCACCTGATACGAAGATACCAACCAAAATTGGCTTATACCGAATAAATACGTCATCAATACCATCGCCGTCATCACCAACACCAACCCCAAAACGGTATAAATTACATACTTTTCTATCCGCCAAGCGCGCGAAGATTTATCCGAAAGCTGTCTGTATCCGTCCCCTGCTGTTTCGGCTAATCCACCACAGCCACAAACCCAAGAACAATACCAACGTTTGCCATATAAATAGGTCATTAAGGGCACAATTACCAGCGAAAAAACGATACCCCACACAAACATCAACGTACCAAGTTTAAACAAGCCCAAATCCGCTCCCTGCCCCACTCTTTGCTCTATTTTATAATCAAAAAAGTAGGCATAATCCAACGGAAAAGCCTCTTTCAAATCCATATAAGGCTGCCCCAACTTATACATTATATTTGGCAATAAAAAAGCGAACCCAATTTGGAAGAATAACACCGAACAAGTGCGAACAATTTGGTATTTATTATGTCTATATTTAGCAAAAAGTTTGGCTGACATCACCAACATAGCCGCGCAGTAGATAAACCCGTACAAAAACCATTGGGAAGCGTCCCCACCTGTTAATAATTGGCTCAAATTATCCACTAATTTGGTATAATTGGTCAGATATTGGGGAAACCAATACAAAAAAACGTAAAAAGTGATTAAATACGCTCCTGTAGCTATTCCTATCCAGCCCCTTGCTAAGGCTGAACTGTGAAAAATACCATTATGTTGTATCCCAGCAGGGCGCGAAAACGTAGGCAACCAATACAATAAGCCCCCCAAAATCATCAATCCAAAACTCAACCCGAATAAAGTCAGCCCACCGCCAGCCAACATAACCGTTGTGCTGTATTTGGTGAGTACAAATTGATAGTTTTTGTAATCATAATCTGACAAACGAACATCCCACTCACTCACCCCTGCGGGAGGATTTTTGGCTTCTGTGTCTAATTTACTTTTGGCTTCAAACAACAAAGGCTGCAAGGCAGCTATAAAAGCCACATTAGAATTAAAATTTTGACCCATCAATGGAGCAAATGTTTGTTCAAAAACAACCTTGTGCGCAGGTTTGCTGACTTGCGTTTGCAATACTTGCGGGGTAAGTTGATGCGTACTGCTAAACATAGCCGCTGTAAAAAATCCCAGCCCTGTGAGAAATAACAAAAGCCCTAATGTTGAAATTATTTTCATATCTATAAAATATTTTTTGCTGAATTTTGCTAGAAAATCGTATCAGAAACCGCAAAAGTAGTATATTTGCGCCCAATTAATAATTTTTCATAAAAAAATAATAAAAAAATAAGATGTTCGGTTTTCATAAAGAAGGCAATTTATCCATTTTAGTGGCTAGCTTATTGTTAGCTGTGGGTGCGGGCTTAGTTTGGGGCTTGTTGGATATTTTTTGGTTACAAATTAGCGTTACAACCGTTTTGGGTTTATATTGGTTGCTTATTCTACAATTTTTTAGAAATCCCAACCGCCGTTTAGCCAAAACTGACGATAGCATAATTTACGCACCAGCAGACGGCAAAATTGTGGTGATTGAAGAGGTGGAAGAAACCGAGTATTTCAAAGACCGCCGTTTGCAAGTCTCTATTTTTATGTCGCCGCTCAACGTCCACGTCAATAGAAACCCAGTCAATGGCATCGTGCGTTATGTGCGTTATCACGCGGGCAAATATCTCGCCGCTTGGCATCCCAAAGCCTCCACCGAAAACGAGCGCACCACTATAGTTTATGAAGCCAATAACGGGCAAAAAATCCTGATGCGGCAAGTAGCAGGCGCGTTAGCCAAGCGGATTATGCATTATGTCAAAGAAGACGAAACCGTAGCACAGGGCGAAGATATGGGTTTTATCAAATTGGGCTCGCGAGTAGATTTATACTTCCCCTTAGGTACTAAAATAGCCGTCAAATTGGGCGATGTATCTGTAGGCAACCGCACCATTATTGCAAATTGGTAACAAAAGCTACATTTTTTTTGCTAAATAAATGTTAAAATTGTCAAAAAAATGCCATTTTCTCAAAAAATGAACCAACAAAAACAAAAATTGGTTGTATATTTGCGAGAGATTTGAACGCAATGCAAACTCTCCCCGCCAAATGGCAACGGGATAAATCCAATCCGCATCTTTAATTTTTTTTATTCACTTCATAAATTCACAACGAAAATGAAAAAATTTGTTATGTTGTTCGTGATGTTTGTGTCAATGGTAGCTTTCACCAACGCACAATGCACAAAATCAGCTGAAGCTGGCAAAACTTGCTGCAAATCAAAAGCTGCAGCTGCCAACGCTTCTACCGCCAATACAGCAGAGGTTAAAACAGTAGCTGCTCCTGCTGCTACCGAAACCAAAGCTGGTTGCGCAAAATCAGCTACTTGCAGCAAATCTGCTGCTGGTTGCTGCAAATCAAAAGCTGCTACTGCGGCTACTACCAACACTACAGAAGTAAAAACAGTTAGCAACGCTGCAGCTCCTGCTGCTACCGAAGCTAAAGCTGGTTGCGCAAAAGCTGCTACTTGCACCAAAGGCGCATCAAGCTGCTGCAAATCAAAAGCTGCTACTGCTACCAAAACCGCTGAGGTTAAAGTAGAAAAATCAGCAGTTGCTGTAGAAGGTACGCACTAATCTGCAAACTTTTAAGCTACTCAAAAAGCTAATTACGAAAGTAGTTAGCTTTTTTTATTATATTTTTTAGCAAAAAATTCAAAACATTATCTACCTTTGCGGCGTTTTTAATAGAAATCAATTTATAAACTCAATTTATACCCTAAAAATGGCCTCAATAGAGTTGATAATGCCCAAGTTGGGCGAAAGCGTAATGGAAGCTACTATCCTATCTTGGGAGAAAAAAGTAGGCGACACTATAGAATTAGACGAAAACGTGCTAACTATCGCCACCGATAAAGTGGATACCGAAGTGCCCTCACCCATAGCGGGTACGTTGGAGGCAATTTTGTTTGAAGTGGGTGCTGTAGTCAAAATTGGCACACCCATAGCCAGAATAAGCACCAGTGGCAGCTCAACGGTCAAAGATTCGCCAGCCATAGCCCAAACTGTTGCCCAAGAACAAAAAGCTGTTGCCCCAACCAACCAACCTCAAGTTAGCAACAGCAACAACCAAGATGACAGGTTTTATTCTCCTTTGGTCAAATCCATAGCCAAAACTGAACAAATTTCTAATCAAGAATTGCAAAATATCAATGGTACAGGCCAAAATGGACGAGTCACTAAGTATGATATTCTGTCTTATGTAGATAATAGAAATAGCCAACCTGTAGCCCCAGCCGTTGAAAAACTAACCGCAGAAAAATCTACTCCACAAGTACAAGTACAAGCGAACCAACCCGCACAAAATACGGTACAAGTCCAGCAATACAATGTCCCAGCTATAGATAAATCCAACGCGGAAATTATAGAAATGGATAGAATGCGCCGCCTTATCGCTGACCACATGGTTATGTCCAAACACGTATCTCCTCACGTGGCTTCTTTCGTAGAAGTGGATGTAACCAACATTGTACAATGGCGCGAAAAAAATAAAAATGCTTACGAGAAAAAATATGGGGAAAAAATCACCTTTACCCCCATTTTTATGGAAGCTACTATCAAAGCTCTTCAAGATTTCCCTATGATAAATGTTTCTGTAGAAGGTACAAATATCATTAGACACAAATCGTTCAACTTGGGAATGGCCACCGCCCTACCCACAGGCAACCTCATCGTTCCTGTAATAAAAGCCTCCGAAAATTTAAACCTCAATGGTTTGACCAAAGCTGTAAACGATTTGGCTAATCGCGCCCGCAATAATAAGTTGAAACCCGACGATATACAAGGCGGAACTTTTACCTTGACGAATGTGGGAAGTTTTGGCAGCGTTATGGGTTTGCCGATTATCAACCAACCTCAAGCGGCTATTATGGCTATTGGTTCTATCAAGAAAAAACCCGCTGTATTGGAAACACCTAGCGGCGATGTTATCGCTATACGCCAAATGATGTTTTTATCCCTTTCCTATGACCACCGCGTGATTGACGGCGCACTTGGTTCATCGTTCCTACGCCGTGTAGGCGACTATATGGAAAGCTTTGATTTGAATAGAACCATTTAATACAAACTTTTTTATAAAAAAAAGAGAACACTTAATACAAGCGTTCTCTTTTTTTATGGTTATACCAAAACAGAGCATAATGTTCGTATAAATAAATTATGGGTAATTTACTGGAGTTACGCTTGAGGCTTCATTTTAGTACAAAAAAAACTGAAAATTAAATAGGTTAGAAATTTTTTTGACGGCTTACGCCTAAAAAATTTATTTTCCGTACTTTTTTGATGGCAAAAAAGTAC
>JAAFIM010000074.1 GCA_013297745.1 Chitinophagales bacterium
GTTACAGGGATTAACTACACCGAATTAACCGGCGTTACCAGTTTCTCTGGTGGTTCTGGTGCGGTTATTTTAGTACCAAGTGTATTATTGCCGTTGAGTTATAATTATTTCACGGGTGAAAACAAAGGCGATTACAACCATTTAATCTGGCAAACTACCTCCGAAGTCAATAATGCACGTTTTGAGGTGGAACGCAGTGCAGATGGTATCAACTTTGAATACATTGGCGAGGTAGCAGGTGCTGGCACTAGCAACCAAACCAATAACTACAGCTTTGATGATAGACAACCTTTACTAAATGTCAATTATTACCGCTTGCGCCAAGTTGATTTCGACGGCAGCAGCAGTTTATCCAACGTGGTGGTTTTATACAACAACCGCGATAGTAAAGACGGTTATGCTTTCTTCCCCAACCCTACCCAAAATGCAGTGAATTATCAATTCTCAGCCGCTCAAGCTGACGAAGTATTGATAGAAATCATTGATGTATTGGGGCGCAAAGTTGCTATCCAAAACTACACCGCAGCAGCAGGGCTAAACACACTAAGCGTGGATATGTCTAATCTACTTTCTGGTACTTACACAGTGCGCGCTACGCACAAAAACAGCCAAACTGTACACAGCAAAGCGATAGTAAAAATCAGCGAATAAAATTTACTAAGTTATTGATAGTTAATAAAAAAGCCTCACTTGCGAAATACAAGTGAGGCTTTTTTATTTTTATAATAAATTGCTAATTAATGGGTTCTACATTATACAACCCCAATCCTATCTTTACCCCTGTGGTTTTATTAGTGATGGTGCTTAGACTGTTCCATTCGTCGCTAACGGTTATAAACTTGTTCCCTTCCGCTGTTTCTATTTTTATTTTAAAAAAAAGGTTTTTAACCTCCGATTTCAACCGAACGCTGATTTCAGTTTTATCGTTTTTATTCTTAATTTTATACTGTATCGTTGGCAGTTTGGATTTGTACAAATACTGCTGAAAAAACAAGCTATAATCTTGTCCCGTGGCTTCATTCACGTAGTTGATAAAATCTTCTGTATTGGCGTTTTTAATCGTGTATTTATTATAAAAACCCTTTACAATCCCCCACCAAAGGCTGTCATTTTCTATACTATTGCGCAAGGTGTGCAACATCATAGAGCCTTTATAGTAAATATCGCTGTTGTGTTTGTTATAATTCACCCCTTTTGGTCCTACCATAGGCTGACTATTGGCGATATAATCCATCTGTTGGCGCAGATAACGTTCAGCATCTTTATATCCGTATACTTCTTCAGTATAAACCGCTTCCATATAAGTGGTAAAAGTTTCGTGAATCCACAATTCGGCGTGGTCGTTGCAGGTTACGCTGTTGCCCCACCATTCGTGGGCGGTTTCGTGCATAATAATGTAGTCAAAAGGTATTCCGTAAGGGTGCATACCCCGATAGCCTTTCATATAATTATTGCCGTAAGCTATAGCGCCCTGATGTTCCATACCCAAATAAAAGGTTTCCACCAAAGCATAACCGTCATTATGGAAAGGGTATTTATTCAGGTATTTTTCCATA
Organism: Chitinophagales bacterium; assembly: GCA_013297745.1. GTDB lineage: Bacteria > Bacteroidota > Bacteroidia > Chitinophagales > Saprospiraceae > JAAFIM01. The sequence continues at coordinate 1,557 of JAAFIM010000074.1, forward strand.
ACCCTTAATGTGGTCGCTACTTCTTTAAACTGTACTTTGGCCTTATCAACGTTGTAATCTAATACATAATAGTCCAAAGCTAATTTTTCTCCGTCTTGGTAGGCGAAAGTATCGCTAAAATGTTTATAATGGGCTACATTAAGCGTTACGTTGTAATTATTGATTGGGTAAGTAACCACCCACTCATAAGTCATTTTTTTCTTTTGCTTTTCTACACTACGCAATTGCCCGTTGGATACAGACATTAATTCTTTGGGAACGGTGGTAACTATCCGCATACTATCGGGTTCGTCCGACAAATGGTCTTTATTTATCCACCACAAACTCGCCCCAATTCCCTCGCAACTTACCCCCAACCAAGGCCTGCCTTTACTGTCTTTTCGCCACACAAACCCACCATCCCAAGGAGGATTGGCTGCTGTTTTGGGATTGCCGCTAAAATATGCGCGGATGGTATCGCGTATTCCCGCCTCTTGCATATCCCCAAAATCAACAAATACAGCGTTATGCTTGCGGTTAAAGTTCAATTGCTTGTTCTTGTGCACTATACTATCCACCCGCATATCAGCAAATAAATCCAATTGTAGCATATTAAAACCAATTACCGTTTGATAAGTGATTTGGTTATAACCTTTTATAAACTGATTGCTAAAATCAATATCAAGGTTCAAATCATAATGTTTGACATCATAACAGGTTCTTAATGGGGTTAATGTACCCCTCAAACTGTCGGCTTCTGTATAAAATTGTGCATATATTTGTTGTGTATGTGCCAACATAGCTATAGTAGCTACAAAAAAAGTTTTAGAAAATAAATGTGGCATTTGTGGCTGTTTTTATTTGGCTGTTATTGGGTAAACATTAATTTGGTTTTATAATTTCGGGCAGTTTCAACTCTGTTTCAAACATTACTTTGACCTCACTTTCTATAGAAGACATAGTCATTCCGACCTCAAATGTTTCTCGCAATAGTGTAACTTGTCCTTTTACTTTGTAGTTGGGGCTGGTCTGAATTACTGTAAACTCAAAGGGCTTGGTCATTTTTTTATCTTTGAGTTTAATATCCATTTTTGCCGCATATATGCTATCATTAGTGGCTTTCACCTCGTAGATTTTAATATAGGCTTTGGGGTATTTTTTAACATCAAAATAATCTGGATTTTTTAAATCCTGGGTCAAGCGTATAGTTTTCTCAAACACTGAATTCATATTAATTTCCAACTTAGCCAACAAACCGTTTAGATTTTCTTTATTGGCAAATTTTATCTCGGTAAATTTCCAATCTCTAAACTCAGCCAATGCTTCGTAAAGGTTGGATTTTGCCTCAAATTGCAACTTGCCTGGGGCTGAATAAGTGACATTGGGGCCAGCTTTTACCGCATTGGATTTGCTGGCTTGTTCTTTGGGCTTACAACTTGCACATAATAGCAAAAACCCTGCCAAAGTGCTAAAAATTTGATTTTTTGACCACATACCTTTTATGTTTAATGAAATAATTTTAGCCTAAAACAGTATTTCTTGACAAAAGTTTATTGGCTTTTATCCGCTATCCAAAGACCTTCCTTTTTTTCTATCATTGTGGGGCTAAAATCTACAGGTTTATAAAAAGGGTTGCCATTGCAATATATTTTTCTTATCGTTTTGCTTAATGTGCGGGGTATAAATTGCAATTTGTTATCTGCGCAATTGATATATTCCAACATTTTAAACCCACTTAAATCTATGATTGTGAGCATATTGCCCCTACATTCCAAATGCTGTACCAAATTTTCCATCCAACTGGGCAAGTCCTCAATTTGGTTGTAATTGGCTAAAAAATGCTTTAATTTGCTATTTTGACTATAGCCTATTTTTTGGATTTTATTATGACTACAATCAATTTTTTTTAGCGTACTGCTTGCCCAATGCATAGGTAGTTTTTCTATCAGATTATGACTACAGTATAAATACTCCAATTTATCCCACATTGAAGCGGGAATTTCTGCGATTTGGTTGTGGCTACAGTTGAGATAGGAAAAATGTCGCCCCACTTTGCCCGTTAATTCGCGAATTTGGTTGTGTTGTATTTGCAACTGTTTTAATTCTTTGGGCAAACGCTGCGGCAAACTGCTAATTTGGTTATGCGCGCAGTTCAAATCTTCCAACGTTTTATTCAACTCGGGCAAATGGCTCAACTGATTGTGGGCTAAGTATAATTGTTTTAACGTATTTGGCATATTAACGCCTATACTCGTAAGTTGATTATTATTAACATTTAGATACACCAAACAACTTTCTGCTACTATATCCAAACTGCTGATTTGGTTATCAGCACAGTTGAAAAAAGAGACAATTTTTAACCAATCTCCTGCTATATCTTTGAGCGCATTATTTTGGCAACTTATATGATTTAACTTCGGCGTATTTTTTACACATAAAGTATCTAATTGATTGTGTGCGCAGTTCAAATTTTGTAATTGGGGAAAATCAAAAAGTGCTAAATGCTTTAATCGGTTGTGGCTTAATTCTAAATTATCCAACAAAGGCAATTCTTTAATATCCACTTCCTCTATTTGGTTATGCTCGCAAGCTAAATTAGCTAATTTTGATAAACCTGCTAAATTAAGCGTTTTTATTTTATTATGTTGACAGTTTAGTTTTTTTAAATTCGCTGGCAAACGCTGCGGCAAGTTGCTAATTTGGTTATTATTACAGGATATTTTCTCCAAACTATCGGGCAGGTTATCGGGCAAATTAGTTATTTGGTTGTTACTAACATTCAATTCTGATAAATCTAATAAATTAGCTCCTAATTGTTCGGGTAAACTAACCAATTGATTATTATTTAGCAATAACTCGCGCAAAGAAGAGCAAAAAATGAGCGACAGAGAACGCAATTGGTTGTTACTCAAGTCTAAATGGCGCAATTTTTCAGGCAAGATACCAATAACATTTATTATTTGGTTATGGCTAAGTACTAAGGTGGTTAAAGAAGCGGGCAAATTAACAGGAAATTCGCTGATTTGGTTACGCCTCAAGTCTAAATAGGTTAAATTAGCTGGCCAATTTGTTGGCAATTGGCTTAATTTGGTATCAGTTACAGACATTGACATTACCGCAGCGGGAATTTTTTTAGGAAAACAAAGCCCATCTTCCCCCCTAAATACATAACAATGATTTTTGGTAAAATCGCTGGTAGTAAATATGCCTATATTACCGTAAGAAAATTCGCTTATAACTTCCTTTATATCCCAACCCTGCGAAATACACAACTGCTCTGCCAAATCTATATTTTCGGTCTGCGAAGTACATAATAAATCTATAATGGTAGCTTTCATAAGGGTTTTAAATTTTGAAGCTGTTTAGTAAGAAATTTTTTACATTTTCAATTAAGAAAAACAACAGCTTACGTCTTTTAAGCAACAGACTAAAGTCTGTTGTAATCGTTTTTTGTCTTTCAACGGGTTAAAACCCGTTGGTATTGATTGATAAAACTATATAACGCGCGGGACTTTAGTCCCAAAAGCGCGAAAAAATCCTAAATCTCAATTGTGCTGGGACTTTAGTCCCGCACAACACAGAGAGATTAAAAGATAAAAAAATCATACTAAACAACTTCTATTACTAAAAACTAAAAACAAAGCTGATTATTTTTCCCCTTTAATCCAATAACCCGCCCATTTTTGCTGCATAACAGCAGATATTTTTTCCATTTCTTCGCACTCAATAGGGTTATTATTCAGATAGATTTTTTCCAACCGCCCTTTTTCGGGCAATTCTATCCTTTTTAGCTGATTATCTGCACAATTCAACCCCGTTAAGCGGGAAAACCATCTCAAATGTATCGTTTCCAACTCATTAGCCCTACATTCCAACTGTTCCAAGTTGTTAATGCCGTCAGGCAAAGTTTTTAAATGGTTGTAATTGGCGATAAAAGTGGTTAAATTTTGGGATTTATTATTGTTCAGTTTTTGGATTAGATTATGACTAAAGTCTATTTTTTTCAACATTTTTCCCCATATAGCGGGAAAACTGCTTATCAAATTATGACTACAATATAAATAGTTTAAATTTTCCCAGAGTGGAAACGGGATAGTTTCTAACAGATTATGGCTACAATCCAAATAGGTTAAAATAGTTAGCCCTTTTTGGGGAAGTTTTTCAATTTGGTTATGGGCTATATTCAGATGTTTTATACGCTTGGGCAAAACAGTCGGCAACTCTTTTATTTGGTTATAAGCGCAGTTGAGATGCTCTAATTTGTCGTTTAATCGGGCTAATGTGCTGATTTGATTGTGCTGACAAAATAACTTTTTTAACTGTGAAGGCAACTCATCCCCTATGTTTTTTAGAAAATTATAACTCACATCAATATGAGCTAAATTAGCCGCCCAAGGTTGGGATAATTGCATTAATTGGTTATTCGCACAGTTGAGATGTATCAAAAACGGCAGCACAAAAAACGGTATAGATTGTATTTGATTATGTTGGCAGTCCAAATATATTAAATCATTTTCTTGCCCGAACAAAATATGTTCTATTTGATTACGCCCACAATCTAAAGTTTTCAACTGTTTTGAACCGCTTATATCCAAATGGGTTAATTGGTTGTTATTGATGCTAAAATTTTTTAGCTGGCTGTAAATTGCGATGTTTATACCGCTAATCTGATTATGACTTAGGTTTAAGGTTTTCAACTCGGGCAAGTCTAAAATAGGCGCAATGCTAATTTTATTATGTTGCAAATTTAATGTGTTTATACTCGCAGGTAGATTATTTTCATCAATAGCAGTTATTTGATTATGAGCAAAACTCATTATTTGCAACCCCTTGGGCAAGTGCTGGGGAATAGCGCAGAGTTGATTATGACTACAGTTTAACTCAATCACCTTATCAGTTAATAAAATAGAACCCTCTTTGCTAAATTGATTGTGGGATAAATTAACCTCGCGTAAATTGGGTAAGTTTTGACAATTAATATATCTTAGCGCATTATGCTTAAGATTTAAGGTGAATAACCTTGCGGGCAAATTATTATCAATGCTTACAATTTGGTTATTATGTACGTGCAAAGTGTGTAAATTAAGCGGCCAGTTGGTTGGTAATTGCTTAATTTGATTATGATTAGCGTACATATTTGTCAACTTATCAGGCAATTTATCGGGCAATGCTTGTATTTTATTATTGCTTATATTTATACTTTCTACAGTATCGGGCAAATTAGCGGGAAATTCAGTTAATTGATTATCAAATAAATACAAGTATTTTAGATTAGGCGGCCAATCGCTGGGAAGATGGGTTAAATTCGCGCGTTCAAAGTTGATATATTCTATAGAGTTGGGGAATTTTACGGGAAAACTTTTACCCTTCTCGTAACGGTTATAACGACAAGATTTATACATAAAATCCTCTTTTCTAAAAAGGCAGATTGTATTATAATAAAACTGTTTTATTATTTCCTCAATTTTCCAACCCTGCGAAGTACACAACACTTCAGCCAAAGCTATATTATCTCGCTCAGAAGTACATAATAAATCTATAATTGTAGATTGCATATAATCCAAAAGTTTATTGATAATAAAAAAAAGCCCTTTACTCTACCACTTCTATTCTCAAACTATCCAATTGCAGCGCATAAGGGCTATTATTCCAAACGTAAGTTTTAACCTGCATTTTATTGGTTAAATCCGCATTTATTTGATAGTAGAAATGAACCCAACCCCACACATCTTTTTTGCCCCCCCAGAAGCTAAAATTATCCTCACAGGCGATTTTATTATCTACCCGCAACCCTTTCCAGACTATAGGTTTATCTTTTCCCTCTTCTTTTACTTCTATTACTAAACTTGACATTCTGTAAATGTCCGCCCCCGTGTAATTTTTTTGCGCTTTGCAGCTCAACTTTAACCAAGATTTGGATTTAATCAGTTCATTTTGGTTTGGGTTTAAATGCAAGTTCTCGGAAAATTGCGCGGGGGCTATATTTTTTTCTTTAAGTTCCAATTCTGCTAATAGCTTTAAGTTTTTAACCTCTTCGGGTGCAGGTTGGTGATAATCTAAGTCAAAAGCTACTAAATCGTTGTATTCTAAATAGGTTTTGAAGAAGGTTTGTTTATAAAATTGTTTTGTGCCAATTTCTGCCCAGATAATCCCTTGCCATTGTTGGTAGGTTTGAAATAGGTTTAAACTGATAAAAAAACAAGCCAAAGCCCAAGCCAAAGGCTTTATTTTTGTGTATAAATATCCCCAAACTGCCGCTACTGCTATCATTGCTACAGGGTAAATATCTATCATAGGGCGCGAACCCAACCCGTTGATGTATTGCCAACACCACCAGCTGTACGTGATATAAACGTGCGCGGGTATAAATAACCCAAGTAGTAAATAATTGGCTTTGACCAGCTTATTTTTATAAAAAAAGATGCCTAACAACAAACTTGCCATTATCGGGGTATAAACAAACCAGCCGTTTTGGAACGAGAATAAACCCTCCCATATATGCGGGTTTTTAAAATCAAAACTTTCTCCCCCATAACTATAAAACAACCACTTACCGCTTACATATTTCCAATAAAACAACTGCGTACTGCCTATAAAAATAGGGATTAAAGCCGCTAATAAAATACGTTTATACTCTTTTTTGATAAATAATAATCTTTGTATAAATACGTTCTCTTTGTTTTTTAGCCCATTTTCTAACCCCAAATAATATAAAACGGGTATCAATACACACAACAATTCTACAGGTCTAATCAAGATAATAAAACCTATACTTACGGCTATACCGATTAAATTTCGGCTGGCTTTTTGGCGGAAAAACGCGTCTGTATTATACAACAACATAGCGTATAAACTGCACAAGATAGCGTGCGCCATCCCCGTCAAAGCGAAAAAATACAAATTAGTACCTAATCCCAATAATAACAACAGATAACCTGCCGTACTTTCATCATAATGATTATTTAACCATTTTTGCAAATAATATAAACCTAAACATACGTAAAATAACAATCCTGAATTAACTATCAACATATAAGGCTCGCTACAGCCGTCTTGAGCGTATCCCAACCAACCCGCAGTTATATGCGCTATAACAAAGAAAGGAAATTCTAAAATTGCCATTCCCATCGTATATTTAATTACCTTGTTTTCTCCAGCTGGGTAAGCTTCTGTTACCAACTCGTTGGTTGCTATCCAGCCACTTGATTTGTATTTTACCCGCGTTTGGTAGCTTTTTTCTAACGTTTTTATATCGTCGTGGATAAACATAGCTGGCAAATAAACATAATAGCCCCAAGCATCGCCCCCGCCGACTATTTCTTTTTCCCAAGTTTTGCGGTATATAAACCCCGCTATCATTAAAAAGATGATTAAATAAATGCTATATTTCATCAGTTGTTAATTGTTAAGAGTGTGAAAAGAATTATTTGTGATTAAAAACTTGCTTTTATTCACCCGTTGTCCCCGCGTTGTAACGCGGGGCTATTTCTGTTAAACCCCGTTGGGGTTTTATTTTGCCAACCCCGAAGGGGTTGAACGGTAATTGCCCCGTGTAAAACACGGGGTTTATAAGAAAAGAAAATTAAGAATATCGTTGCAAAGGTGTAAGTTTTTAATCACAAATAAATCATTCTTAATACTTAACCACTAATCACTAACAACTAACCACTAATAACTAATCACTATCTTATTGTTCATTATAATTCAAATCTTTACCAAAACTTTCTTCCAGTTGGCTGCAAGCCCAAGCCGCAAGCCCCAAACATAACAACCCTACTACTCCAGCCGAGCCTACAGAGCCTATTGGTATGATTAAGAACTTAAATAAATTGGTAATGATAGGCACAGAACCCCTCACAAAGTTCGGTACTGTGTTGGTAACAGTAGAGCGGATATTAGTCCCAAATTGTTCTGAAGCTATGGTAATAAATATAGCCCAATATCCCGTACCTGCGCCGAGCAAAAAGGTCATTATATAATATGTTTCTTTGCTTGCTCCATACAACCCAAATAAGAAAATTAGCACTAAAATAACGTTAAAAAGCAAATATAAGAACACTACTTTTTTCCTGCTTTTCAATATCTGACTAATCAATCCACTTAGCAAATCTCCTATACTTAAACCCAAATAAGCATACATTATAGCCGTGCCGTTCTTTACCCCTGCGATACCGAATAAGGGTGCAAATTCCTCTTCTGACAAGGCTACCAATACGCCTATGACGTACCATATAGGCAACCCAACCAATATGCAATTGAGATATTTTTTGAACCGCCCTTCTTTGAATAGTAAAGAAAAGTCCCCTTTTTTGATATGTGTAGCATCTTTTGTATCTTTAAACATATCCGATTCCAAAGAACCAACCCGCAATAACAATAATAATAAACCCAATCCTCCCCCGATTAAATACGCAACTTGCCAATTCATAAACGAATAGCCGGTTATATTAGTGATAATTTGCCCAAACCAAGCCCCGTTTCCTGCCACTTGAGAAGCCAGCACCGCCCCCAGCGCGCCAAAGGTTACAATTATCATCGTACCATATCCCCGCTTTTCTTTGCTCATTGTTTCGGAGACCAACGTTATCCCCGCGCCCAACTCACCCGCTAAACCTATACCAGCAATTACCCTAATCACAGCATACCAAGTCAAATCAAAGACAAAGGCATTTGCGGCATTAGCTACCGAGTACAACAATATAGACCCAAAAAGTACGGCTACGCGACCGCGTTTATCCCCTATAATCCCCCACAACAACCCACCCATCAACATACCCAACATTTGCATATTGAATAAGAAAATACCCGTGTTTTTTATCTCTTGAGGGGACGCGCCCGCCATAATATACTCCAAACTTTCCTTTTTGACCACATTAAATAGCACCAAATCGTAAATATCTACAAAATAACCTAAAGCGGCTACTGTAATCAATAAATATACTTTCATAAAATAAAACCTGTTTTTGTGGTGAGAATATAACCGTTTTGATGATAAAGAAACCCAAAGCTATTTTTGAGCGGGCAAAGATATGCTAATTTTTCAACAAAGGCTGTTTTAAAGCCAAAAAACTGTATTTTATTTAGCAATAAGTCCATTTTTTAGCCTATTAAGTAAATTTAAAATTCTGTAATGTCCGAATTTCAGACCCTAATCGCTGTTTTTTAGCCTCGCAAGCTAATTTTAAAATTCTATAATGTCCGAATTTCAGACCCTAATCGCTATTTTTTAGCCTTTTGTTTTTTGTTTTAAATACTAATTTGTCTAAATTTTAGCCTTTGATTGCTGTTTTTTAGCCCCTAAACGCTGATAAAAACCGATTTAGTTTATAAAATGATATAATAAATTTATTTTTAATTAAAATTTAGTTGCAAATATGAAAAACGGTTGTATATTTGTGGCGAATTGTGTGGATATTTTTTATAACCTTTTTAATTTTTTAACAATAATGAAATACACTTTTTTATTCTTAAGTTTTGTTTTATCTGTTTTTATCCCTTTTGTAAACGCTCAAAAGATAGCAGATGAAAAATTGATGATTAATATACGCAGAGAATGCCCCGATTGTATAGACAAAGAAGGCAATTTAACCGCAAGCGCGGACACTTTGCAAAAACTTTATATTGTGGCTGATACGATTTGTAACTGGCAAGGATTTAAATTTCCAAATCTAAAACGACTTACTTTTCATCAAGCATATATTTGTTCTTTGCCCGACAAACTACCCGCTCATTTAAACAGCCTTAGCTTTGATTATACAATTATTGAAGAGCTGCCTGAAAAGCTACCCGCTCATTTATCTGAACTTTACTTTAGATTAACTACAGTTAGAAAATTTCCAAAACGACTACCCAGCCGATTAAAAGAACTTACTTTTTTATTGGGTAATATAAACAGTTTTCCCGACAAACTACCTGCTGCGTTAACATATTTAAAGGTTATAAAAAGTGGCTTAAATAGCTTGCCTAAAAAACTACCTTTGAGATTAGAATATCTGGACGTTTCGGATAATAAAATTAGCAGCTTGCCCGACAAACTGCCTATAAATTTAAAATATATAGATGTTTCTAAAAATCAAATTAGTGTTTTTCCCAAAGAATTTCCTATCAGTTTGAAAGAAATTTATATTCAAAATAATAAAATCAGCAGTATCCCAAAAAGGCTGCCAGCTTTATTAACAGTACTTAATGTTAGCGATAATCCTATAGTAGGAACGTTTGACAGTTTACCTGTTTATTTGGAACAGCTTAATTTTAACAATACTAAAATTAGCAGCTTGCCCAAACAACTACCTCGTTATTTGAGCAAACTAAACGCAGGTAAAACGCTAATTAGTCGCTTAAATTTAGCAAATTGTGTGTTTTTAGAAGAACTTAATTTAGAAGACGATACGCTATTGACTGAAATCCCACAACTGCCTAAAAGATTATTAGCACTTAATTGTGCGAATATGCGCATTTTTGATTTTAATCAAGAACTTCCTTCTACTTTAGAAACATTAAACTGTAGTAACAATTTTCTTGCAAGCCTGCCTGAAGTGCTACCTGTAAGATTAATTTCGTTTAATTGTGCTTATAATTTAGATTTAGAAACTTTGCCTAAACTACCAACTAAATTGAAAGAACTTGATATATCTTGGAGTGTGCAACGTTTATCTGATGATGTGCTACCTGCTGAATTAACTACTCTTATTTGTTCTTTTTGTGGAATTAAGGATATATTTGATAAACTACCCGAAAATTTGCAAGTATTAGATTGTTCTGCAAGTAGTTTTGAAACTTTACCAAATAATCTACCCAGCACTTTGATAGAATTAGATTGTTCTTTTAATGGACTTACTAAGCTACCTGATAATCTACCAGCAGGGTTACTTCGGCTATCTTGCTATGCTAATAAACTTACTAAACTGCCTAATAAACTACCTGTAGAATTAACATCATTATATTGTTCTGAAAATCAAATTACGTTTTTTCCTGTTTTGCCTGAAAGTTTGATATTTTTAGAATTTGATGAAAATTTGATTAAGTGCGTACCCAATAGACCAGAACTTTGCCCTTATTTAACAAATATACCACTTTGCGACAAGTAACTGTTGTATATTTTTGTGATAATCTTTTGATATTTTTTATAACCTTTTTAATTTTTTAACCGCAATGAAATACATTTTTTTGAGTTTAAGTTTTATTTTATCCACTTGGGTTTCTTTGGTTTTAGCCCAGCAGATAAAAGATGAAAAGTTTGCCGAAGCTATCCGCGAACAATGCCCTGTTTGTATAGACAAAGGGAATAAATTAACCAAAAGCGCGGATACGTTGAAGTATTTGGAGGCGTTGGGTTTAGAGATAAAGACTTTGGAAGGGTTCAAATTCCCCCGATTAGAAGTGTTGGATTGCAGCCACAATGAACTCACGAGCTTACCCGACAACTTGCCCCAAAGTCTGAAAAACTTAGATTGTGGGCATAATAAAATCACGTCCTTACCCCAAAAACTACCTGCCAATTTGACCGAACTGTATGTTAATAATAACCTACTTGAGCAGTTTCCAAAACAACTACCAGCTAAATTGAAGCTGCTTTATTGCTCTCGCAATAAACTTAAAAGCTTAAATGCCCCACTACCAGCCGATTTGCAAGAGTTAGATTGTGAATATAATTTACTTACAAGCCTACCCACTCAACTACCAGCCGCGTTGAAAATACTATACGCTAACCACAATCAGCTTAAAACCTTGCCTAATCAATTGCCCAAAAAATTGGAAGAGATTTGGATAAGCAATAATCGGTTTGAAGTGCTACCCAATAATCTACCTATTAGCTTAAAAACTTTATACATTAGCCACAATCAAATTAAAAGTATAAACGTAGGCTATTTATCTTTTTTGGAAAACTTGGACTGTAGCTATAATCAACTCCGCAGTCTGCCCGACACACTTCCAGCCAATTTATTAGATTTGACCTGTAATAATAATCAAATCAGTAGCTTACCCAATAATCTACCTAATACGATAAATATACTGTATGTAAGCAGCAATCAATTAAGCAGTCTGCCCGCTAAACTACCATATATGTTGTTAGATTTGGATTGTAGTAATAATCAATTAAGCAGTCTGCCCGATAATTTACCCGTTTTTTTGAAAGAACTTAATTGTGATAGCAATCAAATAACCGTTCTATCCGATAAGCTGCCTAATAGTATAAAAATAATATATGTTAATCATAACAAATTGCAAAGTTTGCCCGAACAACTACCTTCGTCTTTGGTAGAACTTTATTGTAATAACAATCAACTTAGCAGTCTGCCCGATAATCTACCCAGCAAATTGGAAGAAATTTATTGTTTTAAAAATAAACTAAGCAGCTTGCCCAAACAAATGCCAGCTAAAATGAAAGTAATAGCTTGTAATGATAATCAAATCAGCAAACTTTGCGACGAACTGCCCACAAGTTTAGCAATTCTTTTGTGTAGCAGCAATCAACTTAGCAGCTTGCCCAAGCTAAACGCCACCAAATTGGAAAGATTATTATGTTCTAAAAATCAACTCACTGCGCTACCCGAAACTCTACCCAATACGTTGGAAGAACTACATTGTAATGAAAACAAGCTGCAAGTTTTGCCCGAAAAGCTACCTAATAGTTTGTTGATATTATCAGTTAGCGATAATGAGCTTACAAAGCTACCCAAACTACCCGCTACATTAACAGATTTAGACTGTAGTAGCAACGAGATAAACTGTTTGCCTAATTTACCAAAAGGGTTAAAAAATAACGAGCTACCTGTTTGTAAATAAACAAACCCCCTTTCAACACCAAAAGCCCCTAACTTGCTAAGTTAAGGGCTTTTCATTTAGGTTTATAATAAGCAGACTTGATTATCAAAACAAAGATTTAGAATTTAAAATTCCAAGTTATAGTGGGTATAATCGGGAATAAAGAAACCACTTTAGCTTGAAAATTGGTGGGAATTTGGTCGCCTTCGTTGGCAAACTCTGGTGCTATAAAGATAAAATAAGCGTTTAATCGGTTATAAACGTTATAAATGCTGAAGGTGAGGTCAGATTTAAACTTATAGTTCTTTTTAGCAAATAATTTCCAAACCAAACCAATATCGCCCCGATGATAAGCGGGCATTCTAAACCCGTTGCGTTCTGTAAATACGGGGATAAACGTGAAAGGATTGGGGCGGGTAATATCTGTGTGGAAATAGCGCGCTACAGGTAAAGAGACGGCGTTGCCCGTGCCATAAATCCAAGTTGCGCTCAAGGTAAGCGGTGTTTTGGGAATTTCATAAGTTAATACTACAGAAATGTTATGCCGTTGGTCATAACGAGGGTGGAAGCGTTTGCCATCCATAATATCATCAAATTGACGCCAAGCCCAAGACAAAGTATAACCAACCCAACCGCGCCAATTGCCAGCCTGTTTTTCCACATAAAATTCAACCCCGTAAGCTTTTCCCGTGCCAAAAACGAACTCATTTTCCAAGTTATCGTTGACAAACAACTGCGCACCGTCTCTAAAATCTACCTGATTGCCCAACCATTTATAATAGCCCTCCAAAGAGAAGAAAAGTTTATTTTTATACCCATAAGCCAACCCAGCAGACACCAAATCGGAAAATTGGGGCTTAACCCTTGAAGTGGAAGGAAACCAAACATCTGTAGGCAAAGATGCGCCCGAAGTGGAAACTAAATGTATGTACTGATACATACGCGAGTAGTTGCCTTTTATAGACAAGTTTTCGGTCAAGCTGTACTTAATAGCAGCGCGGGGTTCTATCCCGTAATAAAATTTGTTATCGTTATTAAACCCAGAAAGGCGCAAGCCATAATTTACTTTAAGCCGTTTGTTAATTTCATAATCATCGGAAAAATACAAACCATACTCGCCTGCATAATAAAATTTGCCCGCAGCAAAACTAAAACTGCTATCAGCCGCACCAGCGTTAAATCTATTCACTTTGAAACGGTGATAAATGCCGTTTATACCAAATTTAATCGTGTGTTTGGGATTAGGAAACCAATCAAATTCAGTTTTTAAGTTCATATCGCGGATACCAGAGCCCAAACTAACCGAAAATTGGTCAAATTTATTGCTAATATCGTACACATAATCAGAAAAGGTGAAAACGGTGTTGGTGAATAATCTCGGGCTGAGGATATGATTCCAGCGCGCTGTAGAGGAGATATTCCCCCAATTAAAGTTGAAATTTATCTGCCCATCTTTAAACACGAAAAAATCCCGTCCCCAATATCCGCTCGCAAATAGCTTATTTTTAGCATCTAAATCATAATTAAATTTAGCGTTAAAATCAAAGAAATTATAAGCAGGTAATTGATTCCAATCTGGATTGTCTTTATTCGCTTGGTTAAACAATTCGGTGATAACATCCACATAAGTACGGCGAAAAGAGATAATAAACGCGCCTTTATCTTTAACCAAAGGACCTTCCACGGCCAAGCGAGAAGAGATTAGCCCCAAACCGCCAGACACTTGATATTTTTTTCGGTTGCCTTCGCGCATAAACACCTCAACGACAGAGGATAATTTGCCCCCAAAGTTGGCAGGAAAACCAGATTTGTACAAAGTTACATTTTTTACCGCATCGGCGTTGAAAGTAGAGAAAAAACCAAACAAGTGATTAGGATTATAAACGGGCGCTTCATCTAAGATGAATAAATTTTGGTCGCTGCCGCCGCCCCGCACGAAAATACCAGATGAACCCTCGCCCCCCGACTGCACTCCAGGCTTGAGTTGCAAAACCTTCAAAATATCCACCTCGCCAAAAATAACGGGAATTTCTTTAGCTTGTTGGGCAGTAACCTCCAGCTTTCCCATTTGGGTAGAATTAAGCTGTTCTTTAATAGAACTTTCTTCCACCACTATTTCTTTCATATCTACCCCCTGCCCCATTATAATATCAATAACAGTATCTTTTTCTAATAAAAAATAGTGCATTTTATCGTTATAACCAATGTAGGAATATAGCAAATATACACTGTCTTGGGGCAGCGTAAGCGAATAAAACCCGTACTCGTTGCTGGTGGTTCCGCTACTGCTTTTGACATCAAAAACATTCACCCCAACCAACATTTCGCCCGTTTCTTGGTCTATAGCTTTGCCGCTGATAGTAAATTTTTTCTGCGCGGATAAAGTACCCACTAGCGCAAAAAAGGATAAGTATAAATAAAATAATTTCATTTTGTTCTAAAAAAATTGCTGTTATGGGGCTTAAAACGTAAGGTTTTTGTAAAAGGTTGTATATTTGCGCAAAATTTATCGTAATTTAATGAATTATTTCTCTTTATACGAACTCAATCAACACCTAAGACGGGTGATTAGTTTTAATCTAACCGAACCGCTATGGATAAAAGCTGAAATCGCCGATGCCAATTTTCACAAAAATAGCTGTTATATTTCTCTTGTAGAACGGGACGAATTTCAGCTAAAAGCGCGCGCTGATGCTGCTATATGGGCGAATAATTTGGCTAAAATACAGCAAAAAATTCCTCAAGATACGCTCAATCAACTTGTACAGGTGGGCAATCAGGTGCTTATTTCCGTACAGGTAGAATATCAAGAGCAATACGGGCTAAAATTATCCATTCAAGATATTGATTTGAGTTTCACCCTTGGGCAATTAGAGCAAGACAGGATAAACACTTGGGCTAAATTGCAGCAAGCGGAGTTGGTGGATAAAAATAAACAGTTGCCTTTGCCCACGATTTGCCAACGAATAGCGATAATTTCCTCCCCCGATGCTGCTGGTTATCAAGATTTTATCCAGCAATTAGAAGAGAACCATTTTGGGTTTGGGTTTGAAACCCAACTTTTCCCCGCTACTATGCAAGGCGCGGCTGTAGGTCGGGATATTTTAGCGCAAATGGGGCTTATTAATGCCTACAAAGACGCTTTCGATTGTATAGTTATCGTGCGCGGTGGGGGCGCGAAGTTGGATTTAGCCGCTTTTGACGAGTTTCTAACCTGCGGGGCTATAGCCAACGCGCCTTTGCCCGTGTTGACTGGTATTGGGCACGAAATAGACTTATCTTTATCCGACCGAGTAGCGCATACACAGCTCAAAACGCCCACAGCGGTAGCCGATTTTCTCATCAATAAGTTGGTAGAAGCGCAAAATAAACTCAACCAGCTCAAAAACAGGCTGCACAATGTTTTCCAAAACCAACTTTTGCAGAAAAAACACCATTTGGAACGGTTAAAAAATCGCTTTGCACAAGCCCAAATAGAGCATATTTTATCCCGTGGTTTTGCTATTTTATTGGATAAAGACGGAAATAGGATTAGTTCTATAACCCAACTTCAACCTAATATGCAACTTAAAGCCCGCTTGATAGATGGCGAGGTGGATTTATTAGCTAAATAAGAGGACTAAATTATATAATATCGGGCAAATTTAGGCTGTCTTGTTCCAAACTTTGCAGATAATTGGTTAATGTTTGCTGGTGTGCGGCTTGCATTTGTGCGAAACAAACCGATACCGTTTGCAAAAACTCCCCATTAACGAGTTGTGCAATCTGGCTGATGTTGGATAATTCTTCGCTTGCGCGGAATTTGAACGTTTGTTCCAACAAACCATCCTCTATTTTCAACAACAAACGCCCCTCGTTTTTCATCGCGGTAATTTTGTACTTGGCGTGGGCGATTTCTCCGATAATTCTCATAAACTGTTTTTTATTTTATAATATAATGTTGGTAAATTTTTTAGATTGGCAGTTTGAAGTAGATAAAAAATTAACCGCTCAAACTTACGCGCAGGCAGAACACGGCGCAGCAGAACGCTGCGGTTGTGCATCTTGTCTCACTTATGCAGCACGGCGCGAGAATGTATTCCCTACCGAAGTGTTGGAACTATTCGAACAAACGGGTATAGACTTTGGCAAAGAAGCAGGTTTATACGAAGCGGCGCGATTTGAGGGGATAATTATCTACGGGGGTTGGTTTCACTTTGCGGGTAAAATTATCAACGACACCACAGACAGAATTTATACAGACGAACAGGGTAAAACCACCTGCAATATGTTCAAAGTCCGCCCTTTATTCGATATGGGTTTTTGGCCAGGTCGCCGCGCTGCTTATTTTGAGGATGAACGTGTGGATTTGGTGCAAATAGAGTTTGTGATTATGCTCACAGTTGATGAAATGCCCGACAACCACGAAGCCGATAACATAGCTTTGGGCTAATTTGTTGCGAATATAATCTCCATTTTAATAAAAAAACTGATTACATAAATATGAAAAACCTTCTCCTCATCGCTTTTATCTGCTGCAATTTACCTTTAGATATATTCGCGCAAGCTAATCCCTACAGTTGGTTGGATAATTATCAACCCAATACGGCTTTAGCCAATCAAATCCCCACACCCAAAGGTTATCAAAGAACCAGCACTACAACAGGCACTTGGGCGCATTTTTTACAAAACTTACCCTTATTGCCTACCAGCGCAAAGGTTATGTTGTACAACGGCAGCGAAAAATCCTACCAAGCGGGCGCGTTTAGAGTGGTTAATTTGGATATTGGGAATAAAGACCTGCAACAGTGCGCTGATGCGGTGATGCGGCTAAAAGCTGAATATCATTACGCAAAAAAAGAATACACCAAAATACATTTCAACTACACCAGCGGGGACAAAGTTTCCTTTGATGATTGGCGCAAAGGGCGAAAACCAAAAGTGGGCAAGCCCGTAACCTTTTCGGCAGGGAATGGAAAAGAGGATAATTCCCGCAATAATTTTCAAAAATACCTGATTAGCGTATTTAGTTACGCGGGTACGGCTTCGTTGGAAAAAGAATTGCAAAAAGTTAGCCTAAACGACCTACAAATTGGGGATATTTTTATCAAAGGCGGTTTCCCCGGACACGCAGTTATTGTGTTGGATGTGGTAGAAAATGTACAAACCAAACAAAAGCTGTTCTTATTAGCCCAAAGTTATATGCCCGCTCAATCTTTGCACGTGTTGGTCAATCCCAACAGCAACGCTGTAGAAAAATGTTGGTATCAACTCAAAGAGGGGGAAGAACTGCGCACGCCAGAATGGACGTTCCCAGCTAACAGTTTGAAACGGTTTAAAAATTAACTTTATAGGATTTTTTGTTCGATAAGTATATGCCTTTTTTTCAAAAATTATACCAACGCATACTCAACTTTTTCAAAGCTGCTTACGCTATCATTTACGCGACTATAGTTGGATACACACAAGATAAAGTGTTGAGAATAGGCGCGGCGTTGGCATATTATACCATATTTTCATTGCCCGCTTTGCTGATAATTATTATCGGTTTGGTGGGATTTTTATACGGAGAAGCCGCCATACAAGGGCAAGTTTATACCCAACTGAAAGAATTTTTGGGAGAAGAGGTTGCTTTGCAAATAGAAAATGCGGTGAAAAGTACAGGCACAAGCCAACAAAATTGGTGGGCAACCTTATTCGGTATCGCGTTTTTGGCTTTTGTGGCTACGGGTATATTCCAAGTCATACAAGAAGCGTTGAATATCATCTTTGGGATGGAAGTTAGCCCGCCCAAAATTAGCAAAAGTATCATTTTGGAGATAATCAACAGGCTGTTGTCGCTCACAATGATATTGATTTTGTGCAGTTTGTTTGTGGTATCAATAGTCTTAAATACCATTTTATTGCAAGTTACTGGGTTTATAAGCGATAATTCTGTTAGTTTGGTGGCTAATATGCCCTATAATTTATCCTTTCTCAACCCTTATATCCAATCTTTGACGGGTTATTTGCTGTTGCTTATCAAATTTGCGGCTTCTATAGTACTTACAGGTTCATTTTTTGCGCTGATTTATAAGATATTGCCAGCAGCCAAACTCTCTTGGGGCAAAGCCTGTATGGGTGCGCTGGTCGCTTCGCTCTTATTTTGGTTGGGGCAAATCGTTATGGGTTATTATTTAGCCACTGTGAGCATTATTTCTGCCTATGGGGCTGCGGGTTCTCTTATTGTGCTGTTGATTTGGGTATATTATAGCTCTCAATTATTGTTTATTGGGGCAGAGTTTATAAAAGCCTACACTCACTACAAGGGGCAAACCATAGAACCTAAACCCTTCGCGCATTATGTACAAAAACAATAACATCATCAATTTATACCATTCAGCCCCGCGAGGGGTTTATTTTTTTATTTTTAACAACTAATAATAATCGTATGCAACTCTCTTTAGACCGCGACCTTTGCTTTTTGGACTGCGAAACCACCGGCGGCGATGTCGTTAAGGATAGAATTATCCAAATTTGTGTGATTAAATACCCAAAAGATAAGTCTGCCCCTATCGAAAAAACCTATTTGGTCAATCCTACCATAGCTATTAAGGCTGACGCGGCTGCCATTCACGGCTTTACGAATGATATGCTGATGGATAAACCAACCTTCAAAATGATAGCTGTAGAGCTTTTTGAGTTTTTACAAGATGCCGACTTAGCTGGCTACAACTCTAATCGGTTTGATATTCCCCTATTGATAGAAGAATTTGCGCGTGTAGGGCTCAATTTGGATATGCAGGGGCGGCGGTTGATAGATGTTATGCAGATATTCTACAAAATGGAACCGCGCACGCTAAAAGCTGCGTTCAAATTCTACTGTGGTCAAGACCTTACCGATGCCCACGATGCTACCGCCGACACCAAAGCTACAGCCGATGTGTTCTTTGGGCAGTTGGAAAAATACCAAAATGTAGATTATAC
Organism: Chitinophagales bacterium; assembly: GCA_013297745.1. Lineage (GTDB taxonomy): Bacteria > Bacteroidota > Bacteroidia > Chitinophagales > Saprospiraceae > JAAFIM01. The sequence continues at coordinate 21,246 of JAAFIM010000074.1, forward strand.
CGACCAAGACGGCAATGTTAACCCCGCTCCTATCAAAGCCGATAGTATGCAATCTATCCACGAGTTTGTCAACGACCATACCCGCGTAGATTTTACCGCCCGTTTTATTCGCAATAATCAGGGCGAAATCGTTTTTAATTTTGGCAATAACAAAGGTGAAGCTGCTTATAAGCACCCTAATGTGTTGCGTTGGATGCTCGACAGAGATTTTCCCCTACAAGTCAAGAACATAGCTAAGTCTATTCTGAACGGACAGCTAAAATAATTTTCAAAAATACGCACTTTTATAAAGTAGTTTCAAGTAAAATTGGAACTACTTTTTTTATTATACAAAATTTAAAAAGCAATCGTGTAATAAAACGTGCCGCGCGGAGCGCGTAACTACACCAATCCGTTGAGTTTCTACACTGTCTGAAGTGAGACGAAGCGCAGCTTTAGCAAGCGGAGCGAACAAGTTTGTAGAAACAAGGCGTTTTTGGTACTTTTTGCGCCTGCAAAA
>JAAFIM010000075.1:0-19857 GCA_013297745.1 Chitinophagales bacterium
GGAGCAGGGGCAGCGTTTAGTTCGGGGGCAGATTTGGCGTATATACAATCTATGCAGGCTTATTCTTACGAAGAAAATTTGGCGGATTCCAGCAGCCTTATGGAATTGTATAAGCAAATTTATACTTTATCAAAGCCCGTAGTCGCACAAATAGAAGGCGCGGCTATAGCTGGAGGTTGTGGATTGGCTACTGTTTGCGACTTTTCTTTTGCTGTGCCAACGGCTCAATTTTCATACAGCGAAACCAAAATTGGGTTTGTACCCGCTATAGTAATGGTGTTTTTGCTCCGTAAGATAGGCGAAGGCAAAGCCAAAGAGTTGCTTTTGACGGGTAAAATTATCAGCGCAGCAGAAGCCCAACAAGCAGGGATTATCAACCAAGTATGCCCCACAGAAACTATAGATGCTGACGTGTTGGCTTTTATCTCCAATATGTGCATCAGCAATTCTGGGCAAGCTTTGGCAGCAACCAAACAAATGATAGCACAAGTGCAAGAAATGGGGATAAATGAAGCCTTAAACACAGCCGCAGCCAACAACGCCAAAGCGCGAATGACCACCGATTGCAAAAAAGGAATAGCCGCATTCGTCAATAAAGAAAAAATAAGCTGGTAACCAATCAAACCTTAAAATATGAGTATTAAATCATCTCTCCTTTGCTGTTGCATATTAGCTATGTGCCAGCTTGGTTTTGCCCAAAGCAAGTTTGCCGAAGGTGCTATCAACTACTTAGTAACTATAGAAAATAGCAAAGACCCCAATATGGCTTTATTCAATAAAGCTAACGTTACCGCCCTATTCAAGGGCAATTTGAATAAGGTTAAATTGGATATTATGGGTGGTTTAATCTCTATCAACACAATTTTGGACGAACAGAAAAAAGAAGGTGTGTTGCTGATGGATATGATGGCCAAACAAATGGCGGTCAAAATTGACAAATCTGATTTTGAAGAAGGCGCGGCAACTTCTGCCCCCCAAATTAGCCCAAGCAACGAAACCAAAACTATAGCAGGCTATTTGTGCAAAAAATCTACTTTTAAGGCGAATAATGGCGAACAGGTTACCCTTTATACTTGCGACCAGATAAAACCCAAAAATAATAGCTTTTTGCAAAAAATAGTGGGCAATTTAAACGGTTTTCCTTTGGGGATGGAAACAAAACTGCCTGACGGGGGAACGATTAAACTAATCGCTCAATCAATAGAAAAAACCAGCCCAGAAAAGCACCACTTTAATATGAAAATTCCCGCAGGGTACGAAGTTACCACCCTCGAAGAGCTGCAAAATAAGGCAGGGGGTAATTCAAAGGGATTATTTGGAAACTAAACTATTATTTATAAAAACATCGCCGATGAAAACATTAAATTTGAATTTGCTTGCCGTTTTTTGCTTGTTAGCAACGGCCATTTTTGCACAAAAAAAAGCTGCCGCTCCCAATTTTGAAGAGGGAATAATCCGTTATGGGATAAGCGTGGATGGCGAACAAGCCGCACAAGCCAAGCAATTTGTAAACGCTACCACTATGGTTTGGTATATAAAAGGAAAAGATAGCCGTTTTGAGATAAATGTGATGAGCGGCTTTGCCAAACTGCAATTTTTGCGCAATGAAGAAACCAAAATGAACACCCTTTTGCTGGATATACCTATGTTTGCGGACAAAATAGCTGTGGCTATATCCGACGAAGACGAAGCGTTCAAAAAAATGCAAGAAGACAGCCGCATACCCAATGATGCCGAAAATCCTATTAAATTTAAAGGTAAGAAAAAGATAGCCAAGCATCGCTGCAAAAAAGGTAAAATAACCGCACCCAATGGGCAAGGTGAAATGTTGATTTTTTCCACCGAGAAAATTAGACCTTTTTTTGGTCAAGATATTTTCAAACGTATGGGTGGTTTTCCTATGGGGATGGAATTGGATTTGAATGGTATACAAATGAAACTAATGGCTACTTCAGTGGAAAAAAAGGTATTGGACAAGAGCATATTTGTAGTGCCAGAAGGCTACGAGATGAAAACGTTGGAAGAATTTCAAGAAGATATGAAAGGCAAAATGGGTGGCGGCGGTATAGGTTTATAACCTCACTTGTGGCTAAAATAAGCAAAATAAAAAAAGCACGGCTGAAATATCAGTCGTGCTTTTTATTTTTATGGCTATATGAATAAGTATTACATCATACCACCCATTCCGCCGGGCATTTGAGGAGCAGCCTCTTTAGGTTCAGGAATATCAGAGATTACACATTCGGTAGTCAATACCATAGCCGCTATTGAAGCAGCATTTTGTAAAGCAACACGGGTAACTTTAGTTGGGTCAATTACTCCGGCAGCTTTCAAGTCTTCATAGCGTTCTGCGCGAGCATTGAAGCCAAAAGAACCATTGCCTTCGCGTACTTTCATCACCACAACAGAACCTTCCAAACCAGCATTAGCCATAATTGTGCGCAAAGGAGCTTCTATAGCCTCGCGAACTATCGCTATACCTGTAGTTTCGTCATCATTTTCACCCTTCAAACCCTCCAACACAGCAGCAGCGCGGATAAAGGCAACCCCACCACCTACTACAATACCCTCTTCTACAGCAGCGCGAGTAGCGTGTAAAGCATCATCTACACGGTCTTTTTTCTCTTTCATTTCTACTTCTGTAGGTGCGCCTACATACAATACAGCCACACCACCAGCCAATTTAGCCAAACGCTCTTGCAATTTCTCTTTATCATATTCAGAAGTAGTTACCGCAATTTGTGCTTTTATTTGCGCAGCGCGTGCTTCTACTTGTGATTTGTCCCCGTGGCCATCCACCAAAGTGGTATTATCTTTATCAATAGTTACCCTTTCGGCAGAGCCTAAATCTTCCAACTCCACAGACTCCAAAGTACGGCCTGTTTCTTCAGAGATTAAAGTTCCTCCCGTGAGAATAGCTATATCTTCCAACATAGCTTTGCGGCGGTCGCCAAAACCAGGTGCTTTGACAGCAACTACTTTCAACCCCAAACGGATTCTATTCACCACCAATACACTCAACGCTTGGCTATCCACATCTTCAGCGATAATCAACAAAGGGCGACCAGCTTGATGTGATTTTTCCAATACAGGAACTATAGATTGTACGTTGCTGATTTTTTTGTCGTGTATCAAAATAAACGGACGCTCATATTCTACCGCCATTGTTTCCGTGTTGGTCACAAAATAAGGGGATAAATAACCTCTGTCAAATTGCATACCAACCACTTTTTCTAAATAAGTTTCGCGGCTTTTTGACTCTTCTACCGTAATAACCCCAGCTGTAGAAACCACTTCCATCCCATCAGCTATCAATCTGCCAATTTCTGCATCGTTGTTGGCTGAAATGGTAGCAATTTGCTGAATTTTGGCTATATCGTTACCCACTATTTCTGAAGTTTCTTTTAAGAAATCAACCACTTTAGCCACAGCTTTGTCAATACCGCGTTTCAAATCCATAGGATTAGCACCAGCAGCTACACTTTTTAGCCCAGAGTTGGTAATCGCCTGCGCCAATACTGTAGCGGTGGTTGTACCATCACCAGCTATATCAGCGGTTTTGGAGGCTACTTCTTTGACCATTTGCGCGCCCATGTTTTCGATAGCATCTTGCAATTCAATTTCTTTGGCTACTGTTACCCCATCTTTGGTAACTATAGGTGCGCCAAAACTTTTTTGAATCACCACATTACGCCCTTTTGGTCCCAAGGTTACTTTTACCGCATTTGCGAGTGCGTTGATGCCCGCTTGCAATTTGGTGCGAGCGTCGATATTGAAGCTAATATTTTTAGCCATGATATGTTTTTGTTAATAATTTTAAGGTAAAAAATAAGATAAAAATGGATGATTATAGCACCACCAAAATGTCGTCTTCGCGCATGATTAAATAATCAAACCCAGCGTGGCTAATTTCTTGCCCAGAATACTTGCCATACAATACAATATCGCCTACTTTTACTGTTAGTTCTTTGCCCTCTTTGCCCGTACCTACAGCGATTACTTCTCCTCTTTGGGGTTTTTCTTTGGCTGTTTCGGGTAGCAATAGCCCGCCTTTGGTTTTTTCTTCGGCAGCTGCAGGCTTGACAATAACTCTATCGTTGATTGGACGCATAATAATGAAAGTTGTATATTTTGATTTTAAGAAAATTTTGTTTGAAAATATACTCATAGCGTAGCATAAATTGTGCCAAAGGTTGAAAACTGACATTTTTTACCTAATACTGCCAAAACATACAGATATTCGCCAATTTTTGAGCATTTTTATCCATTTTTATTGACAATTTGTCAGTTTACTATTTAAGAATGATAAGTTTAAGGGGATAAGATAAACCTTTTTGTTAAAATTTTGTTAGCACTAAATCTTTTTTTACCAAGCATTAAATGATTTATTAAACACATCCTCTAAAATTTGGTCATAAATTTCGGTGATAAGCTGTTCTTGTACGCTGTTAAAGTCCGTATCCGCAGGAAAATTGGCAAAACGGGGGCTGAATTGTTGTGTCCAACTCTTGTCGGGGTTTTTGTTGTCTATACAATTGACGGATATAGCCACAGTTAGTCTTTGCAAACTTACCGTTTCGTTGGCTTGAGGGGCTATTATACCCAGTTCGTAGCGAATCACTTCACCCGTAAAGACATAATCGCCAGCCGACTCTGTATTTTTGAGCCTTGTGTCCGACAAAATTTTAAGCTTAAAACGCTCTGAAAACTGCTGCCCAGATTGAGGGGGCGCATTGGCAGCCTTGCACTCAAACTGTTCTATGGTTACGGTTTTGTACACGCTATAATCTATATAGCTATTGTTGAGCGTAAGCCTACAACTTCCTAAACCGAAAAAAAGAAAGACCAAAAAAAAAGAATTTATCCAAAAAGGCTTGATTGTCATCATAAGATTAATTATTATTAAGCATATTTTTTGTCAAAAACGCAAATAATCGGTTCAAAGTTGGTAAAATAATTTGCTAACCGTTTCTTTTTTTTCAAAAAAAACTACCTTTGCGGCGGATTTCTGACTTAAAATTATAATTATATTGTTAATTTTTGAGCGATTTTTTTATCTATTATAAATTTTTTATCTAATAACACGACCAAAAATGGAAAAAAAGACCATAGCTATTGCTTACGGGGACGGGATTGGACCCGAGATTATGAACGCCACTTTGCGCGTATTGGAAGCAGCAGGCGCAAACCTAAATTACGAACAGGTAAAAATTGGACAAGACGTTTATTTAAGCGGTATTGACACCGGTATTGAGCCTGGTGCTTGGGACGTATTAAGAAAACACAAAGTATTTTTAAAATCCCCTATCACTACCCCACAAGGCGGCGGTTATAAAAGTATGAACGTGACCACCCGCAAGATATTGGGGCTGTATGCCAACGTTCGCCCCTGCAAAGCTTATGCACCTTTTGTACCCAGCTTTTTCCCCAAAATGGATTTGGTGGTAGTGCGCGAAAATGAAGAAGACCTTTACGCAGGTATTGAATATCAACAATCTAATGAGGTGGTTCAATGCCTTAAGTTAGTTTCTAAACCAGCTTGCGAAAAAATATGCCGCTATGCGTTTGAATACGCTCGCGCTCACAATCGCAAAAAGGTAACTTGTATGACCAAAGACAACATTATGAAACTAACCGACGGGCTATTTCATAAAACATTTGACCGCATCGCCAAAGAATATCCAGAGATAGCCAACGAACACTATATTATAGATATAGGTACGGCTATGTTGGCTGACCAACCCGAACGATTTGATGTTATTGTTACCCTCAATTTGTACGGGGATATTATATCCGACGTTACCGCACAGGTAGCGGGTTCGGTAGGTTTGGGCGGTTCTGCCAATATCGGGCAAGAAGTATCTATGTTTGAAGCCATACACGGCAGTGCGCCCGATATAGCGGGCAAAGGTTTGGCCAATCCTTCAGGGTTATTGAATGCGGCTTGTATGATGTTGGTGCATCTCGGACAACCCGAAATAGCAGCCAAAATACAAAATGCCTTGCTCAAAACTCTAGAAGATGGTATTCATACTGGAGATGTAGCGTCCGCCGAACATACCACAACGCGCGTAGGCACGGAAGGATTTACCAACGCACTTATCGAAAGATTGGGACAATTGCCTGTGCAAATCCCTGCTGTCGTACCTACAGCCGAAGCTCGCCCTATAGTTATTCCGCCTTATGTGGGCGAACGCTTTGAGAAAAAGCTGTTGGGCTTTGATATTTTTGTAGAATGGAACGAACCAGGACGCAATCCCAACCAACTGGGTGAAATTATCAGCCGCTTGAATAACGAAAACGTGCATTTGAAGCTAATATCCAATCGCGGGGTCAAAGTTTATCCTGACGGACAGTCTTCTACTTTTTGCACAGACCATTGGCGTTGCCGCTTTATAGCCAACCAACCAGAAAATGCTAACCTTTCTCCCAGCGTAGTGGTGAATATGATGCAACAATTTATAAATATCGGCATACCCGCTATTAAAACAGAAAACTTATACACAGCCAACGGGGAAAAAATTTATATTTCTGCACAAGGTGAGTAATATCATACCCGCACAGGGCTAATATACAAAAACTAATCTACAAGCGAACAGGTTTAAACCACTTGTTCGCTTTTTTTATGCGCTAAATTTTAAATTCAAGTATAAAGTGCTGAATTTTTGTACTAATGTTTTGAATTTTTGTACTAATGTTTTGAACTTTTGTACCAATGTTCTTAATTTTTGTACCAATGTTTTGAATTTTTGTACCAATGTTTTGAATTTTTATACTAATGTTTTGAATTTTTGTACCAATGTTTTGAATTTTTGTACTAATGTTTTGAATTTTTGTACCAATGTTTTGAATTTTTGTACCAATGTTTTGAATTTTTGTACCAATGTTCTTAGATTTTATAGCAATGTTCTTAGGTTTTATGCCAATGTTCTTAGGTTTTATAGCAATGTTCTTAGGTTTTATAGCAATGTTCTTAGATTTTAACTATTAATAATTAATAACTAACCATTAATAATTAACAACTAATAACTGTCTATCAATTTATCATCTTGCCAATAACCGCCATAGTTTTTGTCTCCATTTTTATGATAATAAAACCCTATCCCATTTTTTTTGTGGGACAAAAATTCCCCTTCAAAATATCGTCCATCGCTAAAAATAATCCGCCCTGTTCCGTGATACCTACTTTCTTGCCAAGTACCTATATATTCTTGCCCCAAATTATAAAAATAATGCCCTTGCCCAGAACATTCACCTGCTACAAAATTGCCCTCATAATAATCTCCATTGGTATAATAATACCTGCCCCAACCGTTTCGTTGATTGCGCTCACAATGTCCTTCATAGCGCGAACCATCTCGATAATAAAAAGTTTGTTCGCCTGTCTTTTCATCTTTTAAATAAGTCCCCGCCACCATATCCCCTTTGTGGCTATAGTAATAACCTTGCCCACTAAACAAACTTTGCTCAAAATCCCCCACATATACACTTCCCGAATCGTAAATATACACAGAATTGCCCTGTAAATAACTATCTTTCCAGCAACCGGAGAATATAGCCCCTGTGTGATGATACAAAATCCCTTTGCCATTGCGTCTATCTTTTGCAAATTCGCCCTTATAACAACTACCGCTAGAGGTTACACTCTCCCCATATCCACAAAAATCGTCGTTTTCAAAATTGCCATCATAAAAACCCCCGTCATTGAATTGATAACGCCCCTTACCTTCTTTACGTCCTTTTGACCAATTGCCTTCGTATATATCCCCGTTGGTAAAATACACAACTCCGTACCCTTGTTTTTGCCCCGCGTAATAGTCGCCCATATAAACGCTAGTGCCGCCTACAGTGTTGAGATAACAAGTTTTGGCATATCCTTGCGCGAGTTTTGCGGATTGTGCGCCCAAATAAATGGTAGCATCTGATTTGTTTTTGGATATAACCAAATTTTGGTCTAATACATTATTTTGCCAATAACCAAATATAGAATCCCCAGCCTGATTTTTTTGCAAACCATAACCTTGTTTTTTGCCATTGACAAAAAAACCTATATACAATAAAGTGGTTTCTAAATAAATATCCTGCTCATAAGAAATCCCCAACCCATGCAATAGTTTCACGTTCGCAGAAGTTTGGCCAAAGTGATACACTTTTTTATAAGTAGCCTCTTGCGAATAAACCAACATAGATTGGGGATATCGGATGGTTAGCAAATCTTGCCATTGAGCAAAAAGTGCGAATAAATCCATAATTACAAAATTATCTATAGTTTAAATAAAAGCTGGAACTTGCAATTTTTTTTCTACCTCTTCCACCACAAATTTAATATCATTGAGATTGTTTTTATAATCCAACTTGGAGACATCTAAAATCAACAATTTGCCCTCTTTATAACCACGTATCCAATTTTCGTATCTGTCGTTCAATTTGGTTAGATAATTAATACTCATATTGGCTTCATAATCGCGCCCACGGGTTTGGATGTGCCGCACCAAAGTGGATATATCCGCCCGCAAATAAATCAATAAATCGGGCGCTTGGATGTGGGTGGTCATCAATTGAAACAGGTCAAAATAATTGCGAAAATCGCGTTCTGCCATCAATCCCATTTGGTGCAAATTGGGGGCAAAAATATGCGCATCTTCGTAAATAGAACGGTCTTGCACAACGGTAAGTTCGCCTTTTTGTATTTCCAAAATTTGGCGGAAGCGATTATTCAAAAAATAAACCTGCAAGTTGAACGACCAACGCTGCATATCATCATAAAAATCAGACAGGTAAGGATTATCTTCAGTAGATTCGTAATTGACCTGCCAGCCAAAATGTTGGCTCAATAATTCGCAAAGGGTGGTTTTGCCCGCGCCTATATTCCCAGCTATGGCTATGTGTTTGGTTTGCATAGTTTATAAAAAGATTATAAAAGGTATAAATTAGCCGCAAAGGTAATGATAAAAAAGAAAAAACCAACCCATTTTATGCAATGAGTTGGTTTTTTTTATATATTTTTATGTTTTAAAAAAGAGTTAGCCTAAATAATTGCGAAGCTCTTCGCGAGAAGTAGATTTGCGGAGACGGCGCAGGGCTCTTTCTCTGATTTGGCGCACCCGTTCGCGGGTTAGATTATAACGGTAGCCAATTTCCTCGAGAGAGATTGGGATTTGTCCATTCAATCCAAAAAATGCGCACAAAACATCCCGTTCGCGGGGATGCAACACTTCCATTCCTCGTTTGACTTCATTTTGTAGAGATTCGTGTAACAATTCATTTTCAGGGCTTTTGCCATCACTTTCCAACATATCCAACAACGTAACCCCTTCTTCTCCATTATGTCCGCCCATTTCGGCATCTACCGACAAATGGTGCAAACTCACGCGGATAACATTTTCAATATCGCGCTGGTTCATATTTAGATTATCAGACAACTCCCCTGCTGTTGGTTCTCGCTCAAAAGACTGCATAAATTTATCGTGTGCTTTATGCACTTTGCTTTGTAAATTTACTTTATTCAACGGCAAACGCACCAAGCGGGCATTTTCTACTATAGATTGCAAAATGGTTTGTCTAATCCACCAAACCGCATAAGAGATAAATTTGAACCCTTTGGTTTCATCAAAACGTTGAGCAGCTTTAATCAAACCCACATTTCCTTCATTGATAAGGTCAGATAGGTGCAAACCTTGATGTTGGTATTGTTTGGCTACGGAGATTACAAAGCGCAAATTAGCTAAAGTCATCTTGTGCAGGGCTTCTTCATCTCCTTGTTTGATACGTTGAGCCAAGCGAATTTCTTCTTCGGCGGTCAACATTTCAATTTTGCCAATTTCAGACAAGTATTTATCCAGTGCAAGGCTATCGCGGGTGGTAATTTGGGTGTTAATTTTTAGTTGGCGCATAATCGGAATTGGGTTTAAATTAGTAATTGGAGATAAGCAGTTAGTCTTTAATTATCAAATTGTTAGCTGTATTTTTAGCCTTTATTTAATAACCAACCCCTTAACTATTTTACCCTATCTAAAAGTTCCCAACCTTTCTATTTTTTTCTATTTTTTTCTATTTTTTTTGTGCGGGGCGGTATGCGGTATGTGGTGTGAGCTATGCGCTGTGCGGTATGTGGTATTTAACAACTAATCACTAATAACTAACCATTAATCACTAACTTAGCCTCTCATTGCTTCTACAGGGTCGAGTTGGGCAGCCATATACGCGGGTACAATCCCAGAAAATACGCCCGTGAGGGTGGAAATACCTATTCCCAAAACCACGTTGTAAGTGGATAAAAAGATATTAAACTCGAAAATAGCTGTAGCCGCTTGCGCTGCCAAATAAACAAATAACAAACCTACAGCACCACCAATTAGACATAAAATAATCGATTCTATCAAAAATTCTATCAAAATCACATAGTTTTTAGCCCCCAACGCTTTTTTCACCCCGATAAGATTGGTGCGTTCTTTTACTGATACAAACATAATATTGGCTACACTAAACGCGCCCACGATGATAGCAAAAATACCGATTAAAAACCCAGCCGCGCGGATAACCGTGAATATATTCTCCATTATACCCGACAGAATGGATAAAGTGTTGAGTTCAAAATTATTCTCTTCTGCTGGGGGCAACTTGCGATGCGCGCGCAAAGTGGCGGTAACTTCATCTTTCAACTGCTCCATAGATACGCCTTTAGCAGCTTTTACCGAGATAGAACTGCGCCCTTTCATCCCCATAGCTGCGTTGAGGTTGGTGAATTTGCCCGAACTGACATAAGTCATCATCGCTATATTATCAAAATTGATAGGGTTCAACAAATCTTTGCCCTCTTTTGCCAACACGCCCACAATTTGCATCTTTTGCCCTTTGATTTTAATAGATTTACCTACAGGATTTTCGTTCTCTTTAAATAAAGCATTGGCTACATTATGCCCGATAATTACCCCGTTTGTACCGCGATAAAATTCGTTCAGGCTAAAATAACGCCCTTGCGCAAATTCCAAACTGAACATATCTTTATAATCTTCAGTTACTGCCATCAAAAACACATTATCGGCTTCGCCTGTTACATAATCTACTTTTGTACCGCCCATAAAAATGGTGCAAGTAGCCAAACCCACCGCTTTTGATTTAGTTTTCAACGCCATATAATCCCTATAATCGGGTTCGGGGCGGCGTTCATATTTCCACAGATTTTCGCGCGGGTCTTCACCCCAAGGCATTGTATTGACATAAATTACATCCTCGCCCAATTCGTCAAAACTTGATTTTATACTCGCTTCCAACGAATCCACAGACGAAAACACCATTATCACACACCAAATCCCTATAGTAATCCCCAATAAGGATAAAAAAGTTCTTAGTTTATTCCCCCACAATTGCTGAAAAGCCTGCCCTATGCTCTCCCAAAATACTTGTATGAATATGTACATAGTTGTTAATGATTAAGTGTGTGAAAAGAATTATTTATGGTTAAAAACTTACTTTCATTCGCTTATTGTCCCCGCGTTGTAACGCGGGGCTATTTCTGTTAAACCCCGTTGGGGTTTTATTTTGCCAACCCCGAAGGGGTTGAACGGCAATTGCCCCGTGTGAAACACGGGGATTGCAAGAAAAAAAATTAAAAATATCGCTGCAAAGATATACGTTTTTAATCCCTGATAATTTATTTCAAATACTTAGTTATCAATTGTTAGTTATTAGATACCCCGCACACCGCACACCGCAAAAGTAACCAGAACCCAGCCCAATTCGCTAATTTTATTCTACCAACGCGCCATTTTATCGGCTTAATGTTATTTTTTTGGTTTTTTAGTATAAATTTTTGCTGTAATAACCTTTGATATCCAAAATAGGTTTAACTTTGCGGCGATTTTTTAATCGAAATCTCTATAGGGGTGCTTTTTGTACACAATACAAAGGGCTGAGATTATACCCATTGAACCTGCGCGGATAATGCCGCGAAGGGAAAAGAGTCCCACCTTGGCCACAGGGTTGGGAGTTGGGTGCTAATACTATTTAGCAACCGTCGCATCCCCTTGCGATGGTGCCAACATCTTAATTTTTTCTTTTTTATGTTTTATTATTATCTATTCCAGCTTTTTTTGGGAGAACTTAGCCCTCAAAACAAAGCCGAACCTCATCTTTTACCCCACTACCAAATCACCCAAAATTATTACCCGCTTACGGCCGCCTACAATGGGGCTAAAATTAAACCCGATACCAGCATCGCGCCCTTTCGGTTGGATAGCAACGGGGTAGATACCAGCGTTTTTGATTCGGGAATGGAAGCCCTACAGGGTAAAATGCGCAAAAATTTAGACCTAATAGAGGTCAATGCTACCCGCGTGGGGGAAGAAAGCCCCATTCCGCACGTTGTAGTGGATAAAAAAGCTATAGCTGCCAACAATGTGGGGGTAGATTTGCCCTTTTTATTAGAACAAACCCCCTCTGTAGTGGCTACTTCCGACGCGGGAGCTGGTATTGGTTACACAGGGTTGAGGATTAGGGGTTCGGATGCCACCCGTATCAACGTTACTATCAACGGTATTCCCGTGAATGATGCCGAATCTCAAGGGGTTTTTTGGGTAAATATGCCCGATTTGGCAAGTAGTGCTGAAGATATACAGATACAACGGGGCGCGGGCAGTTCTACCAACGGTGCGGGAGCGTTTGGGGCATCGGTTAATATACGCCTAAATAGGTTAAAAGCTAACCCTTACGCCGAAACTTCCCACAGTATAGGCAGTTTCAACAGCCGCCGCCACAATATCCTATTCGGTACGGGATTAATCAACGGTATGTTTTCGTTAGAAGCGCGCCTTTCGCGGCTATTTTCGGACGGGTTTATAGATAGGGCAACAAGTAATTTGCAAGCCTATGCCATAACCGCCTCTTTTGTGCGCAAAAACACCCTAATCCGCTTCAATTTATTCGGGGGGAAAGAGGTTACTTACCAATCTTGGGGGGGCGTTCCCGTTAATTATGTGGATACCAACCGCACTTACAACCCCTACACGTACAAAAACGAGGTGGATAATTACCAACAACCCAATTATCAGCTACATTTTAGCCAACAAATGGGGAAAATATCCGCTAATGTCTCCCTATTTTACACGCGGGGATTGGGTTATTTTGAACAGTATAGAAAAGGGCAGGAATTTGGCGATTATAACCTCGAAAATATAACCTTGGGGGACACAGTTATCACCGAAACCGACCTAATCCGCCGCCGTTGGTTGGATAATCATTTCTACGGGACGGTTTTTAACGCCACTTACGCGGATAAATTGAATAATATCAGCTTTGGCGGGGGTGCTAATCAGTATAAAGGGCAGCATTATGGGGAAATTATCTGGGCGCAATACAGCAGCAACGGCACTATAGGGCATCGTTACTACGATAATATGGCTACCAAAAACGATATAAACCTTTACGCCAAATACAGCCGCGTACTCAATCCCAACATCACCGCATTTGCGGACTTACAACAGCGGATGGTGAGCTATGATTTTTTGGGCTTTGACAACGATTTGAACAATGTAACCCAACAAGCCAGCTATAGTTTTTTTAACCCCAAATTGGGCGCAAATTTCAAAATCAACCCCAACGCTCGCCTTTACGCTTCCTTTGCCGTTGCCAATAAAGAGCCGAATAGAAACGATTTGACCGAATCTAGCCCCAACAGCCGCCCCAAAGCGGAAACTTTATACGATTATGAATTAGGTTTCCAACAACAGGACAAACAGTTAAGTTTTGGTGCAAATCTGTATTTTATGAATTATAAAAATCAGTTGGTGCTAACGGGACAACTCAACGATGTGGGCGCGAATGTGCGCACGAATGTAGCCAAAAGTTACCGTGCTGGGATAGAATTACAAGCAGCTTGGCAGATTATACCCCAATTGCGCTGGGATGCCAACGCCACTTTTAGCCAGAATAAAATTCTAAACCTTACCGATTTTGTGGATAGTTGGGACACGGGCGAACAAATACAGCAGAATTTTGATAGAACAGATATTGCTTTTTCCCCCAATATTATAGCCGCTTCTACTTTGGATTGGGCTATTTTTAAAAATTTGAAAACGACCAAAACGCTGCAATCGCTCAATTTGGCTTTATTATCAAAATATGTGGGCAAACAGTATTTGGACAACACCAGCAGCGAATTAAGACAGTTGGATGCGTACTTTCTCAACGATTTGCGCCTATCTTATCGGTTGGAATACGCCAAAACTTACCTAAATGTTAGCTTTTTTGCCAAAAATATATTCAATCAGTTGTACAGTTCCAACGGCTGGACTTATCGCTACGTTTCCAACGGCTATAATCCCCTACCCGATGACCCGTATTCTACAGCGGGCAGAAATGCGGGCGAATATCAGCAAATTGGTTTGTACCCACAAGCTGGCTTTAATTGGTTTTTAGCCCTAACCTTAGGCTTTTAAATAAAAAAACGAGTTGCTAATGATTAGTAACTCGTTTTTTTTATGGTTTAATTTTTCCAAATATGATATTCGTTGCTTTCTACAGATAGTCTCGTAGAGTCTATTAAACATATATGCGCTTACTACAGGTAGTCTCGTAGAGTCTATTAAACATATATTCGCTTTCTACAGGTAGTCTCGTAGAGTCTATTAAACATATATTTTCTTTCTACAGGTAGTCTATTCGGTTGATTAAACCTTGAAGGTTTTTAAAACCTTCAAGGTTTCTAGCGAAATAATAATATACGAAAAGCCAACTACTTAGCATCTAATAGATTATTCAGCAGCGCGATAACTTTATTTTTGCAATCGTTGGCATCTATGGATGTTAAAGTGGCTGGATGTGCAGCTTTGTTGCGATAATCATCAGTTTTTAAGATGACTAAACCCTTTACAAAAGCTGTAAATTTACCAAAAGCATTGGTATAGGTCGCTTGTAAGAAATTTTGAAATTCTACATATAAAGCTGTAGAAGTATCAATATTAATAACTACTTTTTCCAAATCAGAGATTTGATTACCAAATGAATAGTATTTTGGCTTATTGGGTAAAGTTGGGGGCGTTTTTATCTCTCGTATAAATCTACAAAAATCATTTCCCGCTGTAGTTACCGCGTATGTAGATTTTGCAAACGCCTCAAATATCTCCTTTACTTCCCCCTCTACCGCCCTACAATACTGCAATATAGCAGCCGAAAAATCAATTTTATTATAACGCGAACGCTCTTTAAACTTTTTATACAGAGACCATCCCATCGCCAAGAAATCTAGACTATTAGGATATATTAGATTTCTTGTTATTGATAATTTTAATTCTTGAGCGATTGCAATTCGACAATCTTTCATATCATCAATATCAACGCCCCATTTATCCAGTAATTCATACAATTTGCTCACGTTTTCATTTTCGTTTGCAATTTGTTTTTTAACATAAAGAAAATCCGTTAAGTAGCCTTCAAATTTTTTATTTAAAGAATGTAAGGCTCTATTTGTATTCAATCCAGTTTTTTGTACTTCTTGGGCAACCTCCAAAACTTTTGTAAGTTGCGTTTTTATATCGTAACCGTGCAAAAGAGTAACAATATTTATTCTTTTCCAAGGCTTTGTAATTTTGCAAAGTACAGTTTCTTCGTTTTGTTCTATTGCGTCTAACAAATCTTCTTGCCGCTTAAAATAAGTGGGTTTATCGCTCTTTCGGCAATCTACACAATTACAAGGCAATAATTCTTCAATTTCCAAAGTATCCAAATGCCTTTCCACCCTATTAAAGATTTTTTTAAAATCCTCTATAACCACGTTAAAGCTATTTGAGCCAACCACTTGTATATTAATCGCTTTTATTTTATCTGTTCTTTGCTCGTTGACTTCTACAAATTCGGGATTTGCATCTGTACCAAAATTAAATATAACCCCACCTCTCCATTGCATTAATTCACCTATACTGATTTTATGTATTTTTTTGTAATGAGTAGCCATTAAAGCAAATACCAAATTAAAGGGCATAAAACCAATAAATTTGAATTGCATTTTTAGAGAGCGGTCAGTAATAACCTCATCAACTATAGTTTTATAAGCTGCTGGTTTTTCTCCACTCAATTCGCTACTAGTGATATAAACCACATCGCCTTTGTCATTTTGCTGCTCTGTGGGATAGGCAATTTTAAAGTGGCTCATACAATCTAAAATTAACTGGCAATCGCTTAATTTGTAATTTTGTTCTTTGTATTTTTCTTGGAGTAGTACATACAAATACGATTTAGTAAAGCTTTTTCTTTGTTTTTCTGTATCAGTATCCCACAAAATAGCATAAACAGCTTTAACCAACCAATTTTTATTGGTAAAAACATAATCTTTTAGTGTGGGCGACTGCTTAAAGTGGAAACAATAGCCCAAATTATGTAGTAATTGTGCTAAAATACTATCTTCTATATTTGGGGCTAATTCTTTGCACCATTCCGAAAATTCGCTAAAATCTACATAATTTTTGTTTTCGGCATCAGCTATTTTATCGCGCAAAGAACGCCAAGCCACTTTTTGTTTGCTTACTGTGTCTTTCAACACGGTTTTAAGCATATTTTCTGCTGCTTCCCAATTATTTTTAGTTTTTAGATTGGTACTAACAGCTTCAACGATATTAAATTCTTTTTTAATTTCGTCTGGAATGGCATAGTTGCGCAAGTCTTTCTCATTGGCTTCTTTATTATTAAAAATAACGACAATAGGCGCGTCTGCTCCCGAATAAGCCCTAACCATAGGCAACCAATGATAAAATTCAGAACCCAATTCTTCGTGTTTGCGCTCATCAATCAACAACACATAAACACAATGCGAATCAGCCAAAAAATACTTATGGACAGGCAATAATTTCATATCGCCGCCAAAATCAAAAAGATTAGTTTTAAATTTATTGCCATTTCCACAATCAAAGTTCCAAATAGCAAAATTAATATCTAAAGTAGCATCTTCTTTTTGTAATCGCTTTCTTTTGGGAAACTCCAAACGCTGCCTCAAGCTACTTTTACCTACCGCTTTATCTCCTAAAAATAACATTTTAGCCTCATAAAGGTCTTCTTCAGCGTTTTCCAAACCTGTGAAATACGCATCTAATACAGCGCATAGTTTATCGGGAAGCACACGTATCCAAAGATTATCTGAAACTCCTTGTATCTTGCTATTGTGTAAATATAACTCAATTTTATGATTTTTTACAAGTTTTTTTAAATCATCTATATCAGTTAAATTACATCTTATTAAATAGATAGATTTTAAATTTAAACAGTTATTTAGTTGGCTAATTTTCCCAACTGTAGTATTAGATGATTCAAATATTTCTAAATTAGTGCATTTTTCTAAGCAGGTTAAGTTTTGATAAGAAACATTTGATAGGTCTATTGTACGCAACTTTTCTAACTTAGACAATACATTTATATCTATTATTGGATTATTACCCACATTGAGTTCTTGTAATTTACTAATTTTGCTTAACGGATTTATGTTGACTATCTCGTTCTAAGACAAATCAAGTCTTTGCAAATTTTTAAGGTTAATGTTACTTAATGGGCTTATATCCATTATTTCATTAGAAGATAAATAAAGTGCTTGCAAATTAATTAAATTTGACAATGCACTTATACTTTTTATTTGATTTTGAGACAAATTAAGTATTTGTAAGTTAGTTAAATTTGATAAAACACTTATATTTTCTATTGTATTACACTCTAAATTTAAAATTCGTAAATTGATTAGATTTGATAATGCACTTATATCACTTATAGTGCCTAAACTTGAAGACAAATTAAGTTCTTGTAACTTCGTTAAATTTGATAGAAAATCTAAATTTGTGAGTCCATCTTTAGATTGGTATTCAGATAAATTTAATTTTATTAAATGAATTAATTTTGTCAAAAAAGAAAAATCAGTAATATCACTTAATGACAAGTCAAGGTTTTTTAAATTTATCAAATTCCCTAAAAGGGTCATATCTACCAATCTGTTATTTCGCAAATCAAGTGTTTCTAACCAAGTTAATTCTTGAATTTCCTGAGGAATTTGTGAGAGGGCTATACGCGATAAACTTAATCTAGTAGATTTATTCGCTTTACATTCAGCGATGCGCTCAAGCGCAGTTTGATAATTATAATCCATAATAGGTAATTTTTAAAAATTGTAAAAGATAGCGGCAAATATATAACAATATATTTGATAGTTGTATAGGTTGGGCAAAAGTTTATTTTGTTTTTAGGCGATGATGAAAAAAACTATATCTTTGCGCCCAGATAATCAATAAAAAGTATAGATATGGAAAACTTTAACCAATTGAGTTACGCGCTGATGATAGGCAGTGCCAACGGTGCTAAACTTTCGGAGGCGATGCTTAGCGAATTGAATAAATTAGGCATACAATTTAGCGCGGATTTTGCCCAGCAAGAGCCAGCAGCCCAATTATTGACGGCGGCGGCGGCTTACGCGCCCTTATTGCAAGCGGCAACCCAGCCTTTGGCGTGGGAAGGGGACGAAGAAGCTACAGGTTTGGAACAAGAAGATGACAATTTGGCATATTGCAGCGAAGAGTTGAGTAATGCGCTGATATTTATACTAAAAGACCACCACGAGGAGATTTTTAGCGAGTTTATACACAACTTTGATACTAAAAAATACCGCTTACCCGATTGGTTGCTGCCCGATTTATTGAATTTTGGGGTACAACACCAGAGCCTACAAGCAGCTATAGCCGATTTATTAGGCAAAAGAGGGCAATGGTTGGCACAATTCAGAACGGAATGGGCGTATATCAACGACTATTTTATAGACACCCAAAACAGCGATATATTTGAATACGGTAGCGAAAAACAACGCCTGCGCTGGTTCGCCCAACTGCGCAAAGAATCCCCCAGCACAGCGTACGAGTTGCTCGCACAAGTTTGGAAGAGCGAAAAAACAGAAATGCGCGCCAAATTGTTGGAATGTTTGCGGGTAAATTTTAGCCCAACAGAGGAAGAATTTGTACTACAGCAGCTACAAGACCGCCGCAAAGAGGTTAGAGATGCCGCTTTGTTGGTATTGGAACAAAATCCCACAGGCCAATGGCAAAAAATGCTATTTGACATAGCCAAAGATTGGTTAAAAATAGAACAGTCCGAAAAACAAACCCTTTTAAAGGTAGAATTACCCGACAAACACAGCGCGGAGTTGGCAGCGTTGGGGATAAAAGCCAATTTACACCAAATAGAAGGGGGCGAAAAAGCCTCGTGGCTGCTACAATTGTGTTCAAAATTACATCCAGACAATTTATTGAGTTTGCAACCAGATTTGAGCAAAAGGGATTGGTTGCAATTGCTGTTGCTGTCCGATTGGCGGCGTTCTTTGCTCTGTGGATTATGGGCGGCAGCGCAGCGATTTGGGGCGCAAGATTGGCTTTATGAACTGCATAAATTATATTTACAAAACCACAGCCAAAACTATTGGCGTTCTTATCCAGCCGAGCAGTTGCCTTTGGGGTTGGATAGCAGCCATTTTGAGCAAGTTGCTAATTTATACTTAGAGGATGCCCAAAAAAGCTTCTCCGACACACACCCGCTCATCAATTTATTGAACAATGCGCCCCATTGGAATTTGCCCATTAGCCGCCAAGTGTTGGTATTGATAGATAAACACAGCAGCAAAGAAAATTTTTCTTTGTATTATGGGTTGAAAGCCTTGTTGCAAAGAGCGGCGTATGCCGTAGATGCAGCAGTTTATCCCTTTGCGCGGGAACTTTGGGAGCAGCCCAGCGAGCATAAAGCCTATAATTGGATTAAAGATTTCAGACAGTTTTTAACCATTTTGCAAATTAGACATTTTTTAGTTGTTAGTGATTAGTTGTTATTTTACAAAAAAATCCTGCC
>JAAFIM010000075.1:19867-20737 GCA_013297745.1 Chitinophagales bacterium
GGACAAAATAAAAAAAAACGAACCCCGCCATCTGCAAAGTCCATTTCTATTTATAACAATTCCTAAAGTCCTAAAATCCTCCAATCTTAACGTCCTAAAATCCTCCAATCCTAACGTCCTCCAATCCTAACTAACTACAACTCATAACGTGCCAAAGGCGTAGCCGCTTGGTCTGTGTACAAACCAGCCAAAGCCTTATAATGCGCAGCTATAGCTATCATACCCGCGTTATCGGTGCAGTATTGAAATTCGGGGATATAAGTATTCCAACCATATTTTTGAGCTGCTGTTTCCAACGCTGTACGCAAGCCAGAATTGGCAGAAACGCCCCCAGCTATAGATACTTCTTTGATATTCAAATCTTGGGCAGCAGTTACTAATTTATTCATTAAAATACTCACAATTCGCGATTGGATAGAAGCGCATAAATCGTTGAGGTTATTTTTTATAAAATCGGGATTAGCGGCCTGTTCTTTTTGCAAAAAGCGCAGAATTTGGGTTTTTAACCCGCTAAAACTAAAATCGTAATTGGGAATTTTAGGCTCTGAAAATTCGTACACCACTTGCCCCTGTTTGGCCAATTTATCCATAACCGCACCAGCAGGATAAGGCAATCCCAACAATTTGCCCGCTTTATCAAAGGCTTCGCCAGCAGCGTCGTCTATAGTTGCGCCCAAAATTTCCATCTCTAAATGCGATTTTATCAACATAATCTGCGTATGCCCACCCGAAACGGTTAAGCATAAAAACGGAAAACTTGGCTTGCGTTCTGGGATAAAATGCGCCAATACGTGCGCTTGGATATGATGCACTTCTATCAACGGCAAATTCAGCGACAGCGCAAACGCCTTAGCGAAAGAAACGCCCACT
>JAAFIM010000076.1 GCA_013297745.1 Chitinophagales bacterium
AGACTTGTGGGATTAAGGGGGAGATTTATTGGGTGTTGTTGGGGGTGTTTTAACCCTCCCCAACCCTCCCTTTGAAAGGGAGGGAGACTTGTGGGATTAAGGGGGGGCTTGCGGGATTGAATAAAAAGAAAAAATTAAATGGCAAGACCGCTTGTGAGGCGATGCTCTACAGATTTGTTTCCGTATTGGGCTTTTATATAAGCTTTTATACGAGATGCGCGCAAGGTTAGTTCTTTATATAATTTGATGCGGCTGTCGCGGATTTGAGTAATGCGAGCGTAAGCGTTGGCAACATTATCCCCATACACGGTTAGTTGGTCGCAAAATTGTTGCAAAGATGCAGGGGTATAATCGGGCAAAGTTGGAGCGTAATTGGGCAAGGTGTCTAATACGCGGATAAGATTGTTAAAAGTTTGAGTGCGAGAACCGTAAGATTGTTGAGAAGTAGAAATATGAGTGCTTGATAACCCTTTTGTATCTATGGTTTTTTCTGTTTTGATAAGACGCCCATCGCGTAGTTCTTTTATTATAGTGGCTACTTTTTGGGTTTCTTGGCTGGTTTTGCCGTATTGGGCTTCTACAAATCCGCGTATTACGGCAAGGCGTTTATTTAATGATAGGTTGTTGTTAAAGTCTTTGAACGCGTTATGACGAACATCTACAGCTTGTTGATAGTTTTGTAAATGAGTGGCTATGTCGTTATTGACGACAATAATGTTGTTGAGCAAAGCGTTGATAGCGGCGGGGCTGTCGTCGGGATTTAAGGGGTTGAAGTTGGAAAATGTGGTAACGAATTGGTGTAAATTTTGAGCGTTGCGTAAGCGTGCGCCAAAGGATTTTTCTGATACTGAAGCCATTTTTAGGGATTTTTATGGTTAATAAATGTATAAACGCAAAAAAAGTTGAAATTGGTGTGTGAAATATAAAAAAAATTTAATTTTTTATCAATATACGAGTTACTGCTGCTAATATACGAGTTGCTGCTGTCAATATACGAGTTGCTGCTGTCAATATATGAGTTGCTGCTGTCAATATATGAGTTACTGCTGTCAATATATGAGTTACTGCTGTCAATATATGAGTTACTGCTGTCAATATATGAGTTACTGCTGTCAATATATGAGTTACTGCTGTCAATATATGAGTTGCTGCTGTCAATATGCGAGTCATTGTTGTTGATGTATGGGTTGCTGCTTGTGGTGTTTTAACCCTCCCCGACCCATTCGCTTACGCGCAACTTCGTTTCTTTTAAAGAGAGGGGGACTTGTGGAAAAAAGGGGAGACTTGTGGGAAATTTTATGTGGGTTGTGGGTTGTTGTGGGCGGTATGTGCAAAGTTGTGGAAAATAAAAAAAGCAACCGTTGCGGGTTGCTTGTGGGGTTGGGTGGTAATGGTTGAAAGAGAGTTAGGATTGGTTGGTGGCATCGACGATGGCTTGCATAATGTCGGGATTTTTTTCTAAATAGTGTTCCCATTGATAACCTGCTATAAAAAATAGCTTTTTGCCAAAAGTGCCTGAACTGTGCAACTGAAAGGTTATGCGTTTCCAAAATAAGACTTTTTCTTCTTGTATAGATTGTAGGCTGTCGTAGGTGTATTTGTAGGATTTGAAGAAGTTGGATACATAAAAGCCGTCGGGAGCTAAAGCAACCCATTTGATGCGCATAAATAGCAAGTATATCAACCCTATCGAAGAGCAAGAAAAAGATATAATTAGGATTTTGGCGGTAAGCGGGCTAAATGGTTCGGTGACTTGTGGGTCGTAAAAAATAGAAAGAATGGCTATAGCTCCAAAAAAACATATCCAAACGGTGGGTAAAATGATTTTGAGTAAGAGCGTCCAACGGGTGGAAACAGGTTGCATATAGTTGTTAGTTATTAATTGTTAGTTGTTAGTGGTGGGTGGGTGGTGAGAGGTGGGGAGTGGGTGGTGAGAGGTGGGAAGTGGGTGGTGAGAAGTGGTGGGTGAGTGGTGAGATAGTTTTTAGTAATTAAATTCTGCTTGTTGGCAAGGGAAACCAAATAGGAAGTGTTCTTTAATATATTGAGCGGCTTTGTGAGGGATAAATTTTTCCCAATTGCCTTCATCATTGCGCAATAAACGCAGCACTTCGGGCGAGTAGATGTGTAAAATATCGCGGTCAAAATTTTGAATATCAACAATATGTTTGTGTTGTAAAATGTGTTGATACAAATAAGCCATAGCGGGAGGAATAGGCAGGTTTTGAGAAGTTAGCAATTCGCCACTACCCTCTTTTTGGGCAGGATAAACATAAAGGCGGACATTTTGGGTAAAAATTTGAGCAAAAGCATCCAATAAAAGCCCGTTTTGATTTTGATAAAATTTTTCGTTGAGTAAGTCCAACAAAGGACGAGAACCGATAACGATGGCCAATTGAGCGATGCGATAACCAAAAAGATAAGATATAAGATGGGTGTATTGTTTGCAATCGGTAATCATTACGTGCTGTCCCATAAAGTTGAGTAAATCACAACGGTCTAAATAGTCTTTGTCATCGACGGCGGCGGAGTCTGTGGATAAGTTGGATAAAGTCATTTCGGAAAAGACTTGGCAACGGCTGCTGTCAGCGCCTAAATCGGATTTGAATTGGAGGGTAGCAGCGTGCAATATATCCACATTAACGTGGGTTATGGGGCGAAAACTACCACGTACGACCAATACGTTTTGTTTGTATAAAAATTCGGAGGCTTGTACGGGTCGTCCTTTTTTATCAAAAATAGAAACTTGCGTATGTCCTTGTTTGACGAGTTCGAGGGTGAGCAGGCGGTTGTCTAATTTTTCAAACTGTGCGCCTGTTATCCGTATCATATCAATAGCAACCCTATCGCGGAGATTATCCATAAGGGAAGCGATAATTTTTTTGTAATCTTGGTGATAACGAAAACAAGCATAAACGAGATTAACCCCCAATATGCCCAAAGCCTGTTGCTGGAGAGAAGCGTCGCCGTCGAGCATTTCGACGTGTAGAACGATGTCGTTGGGTTCTCCCCCTGTTTCGAGCTGAAAACGCATACCCAACCAGCCGTGTCCTTTGGTAGTTTTGTGAAAATTGATGGTAGAAACGGTATCAGCAAAAGCAAAAAAGCGAGTATTAACCCTTTCGCTGCTTAGGCGGTCTATCATCAGTTCGTACTCGTGGTCAAGCATTTTGTAAAGACGAGACTCACAGACATAACGTCCGCCTGTTTCTGCGCCATAAACGTGGTCGCTGACGGTTTTGTCGTAAGCAGAAATGGTTTTGGCTATAGTGCCTGCGGCTGCGCCTACTTTGAAGAAAAAGCGAGCGACTTCCTGCCCAGCGCCGATTTCGGCAAAAGAGCCATAAATGCTATTATCTAAATTTATTTCTAAGGCTTTTTGTTCTGGTTCGAGATGTTGCATAGATAGTGATTAGTTGTTAGTGGTTAGTGGTTAGTGGTTAGTTATGAACTGGGGTTGCGCTTGAGATAAAATTTTAGTACAAAAAAGCTAAAAATTAAATAGGTTAGAAATTTTTTTGACGGCTTACGCCTAAAAAATTTATTCTCCGTACTTTTTTGGTGGCAAAAAAGTACCAAAAAAGCCAACGCCAAAAAGGCGTTTTTGCTTATATCTTTTTCAAAGATAAGCGCAAAACCGTTGCTACAAGCCGACGTTTTTTGCTGCGCAAAAAAGCTACTGCCCTCGCTTTGCTCGGTTGGTCGGCTTATCCGCAACATACGCTGGTTTTGGCGTTGCACGTTGAAAATTTAGTTTTAAAATCTAACTTTTATAAACCCAATAGCTAAAGCGTAACTCCAGTTATGAAAATGAGTTAATGGGATTTGATAAAAATATAAAGCCCCGATGTGGTGGGCGGGGCTAAGGTAAGGATAGTAATAGATGAGATTAGCCCCCTTCATAAAGACGGCGACGAATACGCTGTTTGTAGGCTTCTGTTTTGGGGGTTTTGTCGGGGTCAATAAACCTATCTTCGGGAACGCCATCAAAATAAGTGGGTTCTATAAGCTCTATTTCAACATCTTTGTTTTTTTCGTCTAAGCTAAGTAATTTTTCAATATAAGAATTGATAACATCGCCTATCATATAAGCATAAAAAGGGCGCGTTTCGCCGTGTTTATATTCGTCTAGTAATTCGCCCACACTAACTACGGAATTGGGAACAGGTAAAGTTACATAATAATGATTGCTAGCATAAGAGAGGCGAGGTTCTATGAATTTGCCCCCTTTGACCCCGTTGAGATTTACCTCTTTGACTATGGCTTCGGGGATAGCGTCTTCTATAAATTTTAGGTTTTTTTCTAAGTCTTCACTTTTAAAGAAAATGATTATGGTTTGCGCGAAAGCGACTTGCCCGCGCGTATAGGTATATTTTTGCCCATCGCGATAAGAATAAGGGACAGAATCTGTGCGCAAGCGGGCTGTATATTCATAAACGGGTCGATTGACGACTAAGGAATCTTGGATGCGTTTGAAAGCGGTAGAATGTATAATGACCTCAAACAAGCCATAAGGTAGATAATAATTAGCCCAGCATTTGCATTGGTCGTCGTACTTGGTGGGATAAGTATCCCCTTTGGTAATTTTGCCCTCTTTATTGAGATAGAAATAAACCAATTTAGGATTAAGTTCTTGATAAGCTTGATTAAAACCTTCGGCTCTAGCTATTTGGGGATTGTCAGCTTCTAATCGGATACGGATACCACCAATAGGCCCTTGTGCAAAAAGCGCAGACAAAGAAACAGCTAATGATAAAATCAAATGAAGTAATAAACGCATAATCATATAAAAGGGATTAGGGAGAAGGAATAATTAGGATTTGGGCAAATATAAATCTTTGCAAAGTTGAGCATATTCTGGAGTATAAAGGCTAGAATGAGCTTGATAAACTGAAAGATTAGCAAATATAGGCGTTGTTAGGCGAAGGGTAAGCTCCAACAATAAGCGGGCTGGTTGTTTGGCGGCGGTATAAGCAACGATTGTTTGTCGGCTCAAATAAAACCCTGTTTGGCTAGCCAATTTAAAAAAATCAGTTTTGGCATCAAAAGGTATAATCAAAGAAAAACGCCCTTGAGGAGCGAGTAAAATTTTGGCGACCTGCAACAATTCGGCGTGCGAGAGTTGGTGAGTACTGCGAGCTAATTGACGTTGGGGGGTATCAGGGCTAAGAAATTTTTGAGGGTCGTAATAAGGCGGGTTGGAGACTATAGAATGAAAATACTGTTGATATTGTGGTAATAAAGCAAGACTTTGAATACTTTGGTTGAGTATAGTTATTCGGGATTGGAAAGGGCTGTTATGGACATTTTGTTGGGCTTGCTGGGCTGAGGCTGGGTCTATTTCTACCCCGTGAATAGCAGCAAGCGGATTGAATTGGGCAGCGATAAGTGCAAGTATGGCTGTGCCTGTGCCTATATCTAAAATAGGTTGAGCATCAAAATAACGCGTCCAAGCCCCCAATAACAAACTATCAGTACTAACCTTCATAGCGCATTGGTCTTGTGCTACGGAAAACTGTTGGAAATGAAACATATAAACAAACAAATAAAGATGCTAAATTATAGATAAAAATAAAGCGCACCTGTTGGGGTACGCTTTAAGGTGTCATTGATTACTCTTCGCTATCATCGTCTTCGTAATCATCTTCATAATCGTCGCCGTTGTCATCGTACTCTTCGCCGTCTTCGTAATCAGCACTATCATCATCCTCATAATCGTCATCTTCTTCGTCTTTGGCATAAACAGCAAAATCTGTGCTTGGGGCTGCGATAATAGTTAGCAATTCTTCTTGTGGAAGAAGAGTTTCTGTGTGAATTGTCATTGTGGAAAGGGAGTTTTTATGATTAAAAAAGTT
Organism: Chitinophagales bacterium; assembly: GCA_013297745.1. GTDB lineage: Bacteria > Bacteroidota > Bacteroidia > Chitinophagales > Saprospiraceae > JAAFIM01. Next base: position 5,856 of record JAAFIM010000076.1, read on the forward strand.
AAAACGCGAAAAAAAGTGTTAGAAGTCAAAATCAAAGTCATCGTCGTCTTTTTTCTCTTCCGACTTTGAACTATCATCATCAAAGCTAAAATCATCGTCGCCACCAGAACTGCTATCATCATCAAAGCTAAAATCATCGTCGCCACCAAAATCAAAACCAGAGTCGTCAGCGTCGTCAAAATCTACCTTTGGTTCATCGTCAAAATCTATTAAATCCAAATCTACAGATTCTTCCAAATCATCAAAACCACCAAAATCAAAATCATCGTTGGAAAGCCCCAAATCCATATCAGGGTCATCTGCTACCTCTTCAAAACCTGAATCAAAATCAAAGTCGGGAGAATCGAAATCTAAATCTGTATCCAAGTCCAAATCATCTAAACCTAAATCAAGGTCTAAATCATCGCCCAAGTCCAAATCTAAATCGTCTAAATCCAAGTCTAAATCTAAATCATCTAAACCTAAATCTAAATCATCCAAACCTAAATCCAAGTCATCTAAACCTAAATCGAGGTCTAAATCATCGCCCCCAGCATCAGTTGAACCCGCAGGTTGAGGTAAATCCTCTATTTGAAGTTCGCGTTTTTTAAACACGCCTGTGCGCAATTCGGTTTCGTGAAACCAAATACAGCTAGGGTCTCCTTTGGCAAAACCAGAAGACTCATAACGTCTGTCCATCTGGGTAAATTGCGCATTTTCTTCATCACCAAGTAGCCGCACTATAGTAAGTAGGGTATTGGATTCTATGTGTCGTACTACGTCTCCAATTTGCATAGCTATAAAATATGGGTTTTGTGGGTGGATTAAGAAATTTCTTTGCCTTTTTCATCGACGAGGGTAGCCGCTTTGAAAGCTTCGCGCATAACTTTGGTGCTACCTGTCGGTAGTATGTGCTGCCAAGTACAAACCACATCACCTTCAGCAAAGCCACGCAGAAAAGCAGCCTTTTCTCTTGTACCATCGTCCTGAAAAACATATTCAACCACCATATCAGGTCCTCCTGATTTGAGCCTAACGATATCGTCTACATCTACCATGATTAAAATAATTGAGTTGGGTTGTTTTGAATAGTTTATTTTCGTGGTAAAGGTACGGCTTTTTTGTAATGTACAAATTTTTTCCCATTTTTTTTTTCAAAAAAACAAAAAAAAATTATAATTTTGATGCTGAAATAAGCTGAATAAGATTTTTAGCCATTTTTAGGCTTATGGTTTTGCCCAATTACACTGCTGCAATACCGTTTTTTGCACTTCTTTGGCTGCGATTTGCAGCATTTGGTCGCGGTTGGGGAAATTGGGGCTATTGCGGCTTTGCGCCAAATCTTCTTGGGTCAGCGCGCGGACATCGCCTGTATAAGTAAGCGAGTTGTGGATATGCAAAAATGATTTTTGTATATTATTATCACAAATCAACTGCCCATTGGATTTATCCACAATTTGCCACAACCCATCCATTTGCACATTTTGGCGTTGAACCCGCTGAATAGCAGTAGCATTGACGGTCACTTTTTGTTTGACCCCATTGATGGTAGTATCTACCACCATACTGCGCTGTTTACTGTTGTCTTTACTGGCTACATCAGAGAGGCTAAGTTGTCGGATAATAAAAGAAATTTCGTAATTATAAACGATATTACTTTTGGCTATATAATCTGTTTTTGTCCATTCATCGCTTTTATAGAGTATAAATAAAGAATCGGCGACTGCATTTTTGCTATAATTAATTGCGCTATTACTTTGGTCAGAAAGTACAGCCAATATGCGCACAGTACCAAAAACTTTGGCTTCTTCTTTGAGTTTTTGGGTTTCTTTATAATTGGGGATTTGGGTTTCGGCAGCCAAAAATTCAACATAAGCTTCTCTTGCGCGTGGGCGGCGGTTTTGTTGGCGGGCTTCATTAAGGAATGTCACTCCCCTGTTATAACTATATTCTGCCGCTTTTTGTTTGGCTTCAGCTATATTTTGGTCTGTATTGACAAAAACGATATTAGCCACTCTCCCATTATCATCTTTGATGGGCATAAGTGGAGAAATTTTTTCTTGGCGGGCTTTAATTCGGCTATAAGTTTCGTTAATTTTAGCCCAATGCGACTCATTATTTTCGGCTTTCCAAGCATCTATGGCGCTAAAATCGCGTGTGTTGGCTTTATTGAAAGCAGTTTCTAGCGCAGTTACGTCCGCAGGTTTGCGTTTGAGGCTTTTTTTCATCTTTTTGGTGAGTTTGGCGATAACCTCGTCGTATCTACCCTGATAAATCATCTTTTGGGGGTTGCTACAGGCGGCAAAAAATAGCAAAAGGGCTAAAATTAAATAAAGGTAAAAATGTGTTTTCATTCTTGTGTTGTGTTGATTATTGAATAATAGAAATTGAGCGCAAAAGTAGTTATATTTTAGCAAAAAAGCCCACTCTGAAATACTACAGAATGGGCTTTTATCGTAAAATTATCTTGTAATTACTTTTCCATCCATTCCGCTTCTGCCTGAACTTCCACTTCGTCCATTTTTACTACTATCTCTTTTTCCTTTGCTGTTGCCGTCTGTGCAAGTAACATCCTCGCCAGCATCGCCTTTGCTACCAGCACTGCCTGCACCGCCGCCACTCACGGAAGCATCAACGGTTATTCCCGCCATATATTTGTAAATTACAGTCCCCCCGTTTCCGCCATTTCCGCCATTGCCGCCATTTCCGCCGCTACCGCCAGCAAAATAACCTGAAGCACCATTGCAACGGTACAAATCGCCTCCATCACCACCGCTACCGCCGCTACCGCCGCTGCCCCCATTGGCGTTAATAGTAATTGTTCCCCCCTGGCTAAGCATAAAATAAGTGCCTTTTATAGTACCATAGTAAATAGTTTGCCCTGTAACGCTGTGTTTGCGCGTATCAAATGAAATTTCTACTTGTTGCCCATCACCACCATCGCCGCCGTCTCCACCATCGCCGCCATCTCCACTTGGATTACTGCCCTTTCTACCACTCTGTCCGCTGCGGCCGCCATTGCCTTCTGCGTTAATATACACAGAGCCGCTGTATTCTACGATAAACTTTTCGCTTTTATGCAAATTGGGATGGAATTTACTACCAGCTTTAAAACTCACCTCATCTTTAATAAATTCGCTGGGAGATGAGGGCAAAATAATTTCACCATTCCCCACTTTGCCCAAGCTAGTTTCTATGAAAATTTGATTGTTAGGCGTAAGCCCTCCCAAGTTTTTGGTTTTAAGAACTGTGCCATTTTTGAGCGTTGCTTCTATCCCTATTGGAACTACTGCCCCTAGCCCGCTGCCTTTGGTAACGGCTATAATTTTAATACTGCTGATGTCTTTCCCCTCCAAAGTATTGGCTTGAAAAATAGAATCGGCTATTCTTTTCTCCTCGGCTATGCGTTTTTGCTCAGCTATTTTCAAAGAAGCTACAATTTCAGCAGCAGCGCGTTTTTTAAGCTGTCTTTCTTTTTTCATTTTGGCGGCGCAATGTATATTTTGTATGCTGTCGGCATCAAATTTCATCGGGTTGGTTTCGTTGGTGGTAAAAAATATCACCCTTTGCGCTGAATGTTCTACCAACAGCCATTGTTTGCGTTTATCGTTGTAATAATAATCGTTTTTATCGAATGAGTTTTGTGCTTTAAAATCAAACTCAAAGTTTTGGTTGGCGATATAATAATTTAGAAGTAGCGTTGTTTGACTTTTTTGTTCGAGCGTTACGCGGTGCACAAGTACTTTAGGGTCTAATTTGAGGTCGCGTTTTGATTTATAAACCTTAATAGCGGGATTTTTAGCCGCACGGCGTACATCTCTGTGGGCGATAGCGTTGCTACCCGACAAGCCCATTATCATAGCGCAACTAGAAAAACAGCATTGCGCTATGATACAAACGATGATAAAGCGAAAAGAAAACATTTGCATGGTGAATTGATTGATTAATGTTAGATTAGTTTTTAACCCCGATGACAAAATTTAGCCCCAACTGCAACCCAAAGGTCAAATTGCGCGCGTCAGAAGCGTTGGAATTGCGATAGATAGACGAAAGCGAATAATCAACTCTAAACAAAGAGCTAATGTGTACATATTTGCTCAGATTATATCTACCATTAAATGCGAACATAACCCCCAAATCTGTCTCTTTAAAAATACTGGTCGCATCTACAGGTAGTTCGGTGGTGTAGGCTTGTATAATAGTGTCGCTATTAACAATAGCACCTTTGTCATAAGCTCTTGCCCGCTTAAGAAAACTCAATTGTGGTCCAAACATCACCTGTGCTGAAGCAGCAGACTGTAAAGTGGTATTAAACTTAAGATAAACAGGAAATTTATGATATTCCAACCGAACCCCATAAACTCGTTGGGGTATAGCCACCGAATCAACCACATAGCCCTCTTTATTGCTAAGTGCTGTGCCCTGTTTTGACATCAGAAAACCCACACCTACTCCCATAAATCGGGTAAAATTAATCCCTACGTGTCCGCCCGCCGCATAAGACAACAAAACCCCTTGATTCATCTCGTCCCCTGCGTTGCTTATGGCTGTGTCCAAGAGCATAGAACCCTGCCCCAGCACATCAAAACCAATTTCTAAGCCTCGTTGCGCCTTGCCTTGTACGGCAAAAAAGCTAGACAATAAAACTAACCAAAAAAACTTTTTTTTCATTTTTGTTAAATCATTTAAAAGTGTTAATAAAAAACGTTGCAAAGATAAATACTAAATCCACTTTTCCTACCAAAACCCTAAAAAAAATTGTATTTTTTTTAATCAATGCCTATAATTTTATACACAAAAACAGAAAAAGCCCACCCTGCAATACTACAGAATGAGCTTTTGTTATAAATTCTTTTCGTTGGTTAGATATGCAACACCAACAAAGGCACAGTGGTTTGATACGCAATTTCAGCACTCACAGAAGAGTGGAATAAATTTTGCCACCAACTGCGCTGCTCGCTTTGATTGAGTATACAAACCAAGTCCGCGTTGCTAGTTTTAGCAAAATCTAAAATTGCATCATCTACTTCTGAAGTTTGTTTGGCTGTAGTTTTGTAAGCTTGATATTTTATGCTCATTAATTTGAGCTCAGCTTCCACAGAAGGATGAATTTGGGGCAATCCCGTTTTTCCATTTGTGCGCACTTCCAACAAATCCAATTGAGATTGAAACTGTTTGGCCAAAAACAATAAAGGCTTTAAAGTTGCCGAATCTATAGGATTGGATAAATCCAAAGCCAAGCAAATCCGATTGAGGGCAAAAGGCTTAGTACTCGTTGGCACAGCCAAAACAGGCAACGTGGTGTTTTTAATCAACGCATTGGTGGTACTGCCCACCAACCATTTTTTCAACCCACTTGCTCCTTCAGTACCCATAACCACATAATCAGCTTTGATTTGGTCTGCTTCTGCTATAAGCGCATCCACTACATAATCTTGTTGAATTGCTCCAGTCAATGGCAAATTTTCGGGCAACAAAGGACGCAAATCAGCCAACAATTTAGTCATCTCTTGCTGTTTCTCTTCCAGAATAATATCTTCAACCGAAGAAAAATGTCCAGCTTTTTTGGAGGCAGATAGCGCGTGTACGATATGCACGGCTGATTGAGAAACTGTAGCCAAAGCCAAAGCGTAACGCACCGCAAAAGAAGCATTTTCGGAAAAATCCGTTGGCACAAGTATTTTTTTCATAATCAAAAATATAAAAGTTTATGATATAAAAAGCTAAATAAGCTTATGTTTGTTCTCTTGTTTATAAATACCAGCGCAATTCCAACACCTTAATATCATTGTCCAATTGCTCTATAATACGAATATCCCCATTGCGGACATCCAACTGCCAACTGTTAGCATCGCTAAATGTGGCAATTTTAAATTTATCAAAACCAAATTTATCGGCAAACCAAAGTGTGATTTCTTTGTTGGTCTGATGATGAGTAGCTATCAACAATTTGTTGACCGCCTCGCGCGTGGTGAGCGGATGATTGTTGAAAACGTGCTGATAATCGTTAAAAGTCCGTTCATTTTTGTCGGCGCTATGACCTGTCTCAAACAATAAATGGCTAATATACTCACCTTTTGCTAACTCTTGGTCTGCAAAAATAGCCTTTTTTTGCTTTTTGGGAATATCCCAAAGCATTATATTTGTAACACCAACTTCTTCTGAATAAGAACTCAATTTACTCAAACCTTTTTTTTCGCTTCGGGGTGATACCATCACATAAAGCAGATTAAACTGAGGGTCATAAAACTGTGTGCTGTGCATATACTTAAATTTAGAGCGCAAAGTTAGTTAGTTTTTGTTAAAAATTGTTAAAAAATTAGTTTTTTTGATTTTTTTCATCATTTTTTTGTAAAAAAAATGGAAACTTGAAAACCTTTTTTGGTTTCCGAAGTTATATAACTACCTTTGCAGCGCAAATAAAGACAACTTTTGTGCTTATTGGAAACTCAAAAAACTATTTCAGTTTTCAATTTTTTTAAAAAAACCAAAATGAATGTTAGACGAACTATTTTTTAGCGCAGAAAGCAGCGAACTCAATAAAATTTTAGATACTACAGAGCAATTGTTTAGAAAATATGGCATCCGCAGCGTTGCTATGTCCGATATAGCCCAAGCGTTGGGTATATCCAAAAAAACAATTTATGTACACATAGCCAACAAAGAAGAGTTGGTAGAAAAAGTATTAAAACGGCATTTTTCAAGAGAATTTAATTGCGTACAGGAAATAATATCTAAAGCCCAAAACGCTTTGGATGTCTTACGAAAAATTAGCCTACATGTACAGCAAGAGTTTCAAAACATTAGCCCTGTTTTACTTTTTGATTTGCAAAAATATCACAGCGAAGCTTGGGTATTTGTCATGGATTTTCAAACCAATGTGGTAGCCAAACAAATCCGCGCCAACTTAGAGCAAGGGATGATAGAAGGCTTATACAGAAAAGACTTGCATGTAGATTTGATTAGCCGCATTTATGCCAACTCCTTGCCTATTTTTAGCGATAATAGTTTTTTTGAAAATCACTCAAGAGCTGAAATTCATCAACAATTTATCAAATATCATATAATGGGTATCGTATCCGAAAAAGGGCGCGAATGGCTCAAAACACATCAAATGTGGAGTGAATAAACATTTTATATATAATTTATCAACGATATTTTTAATCAATAATGAACAAACATTTTCTAACCCGTTGCTTATTTTGGCTATCCGTAGGATTTTTTGCCCATAACGCTCATGCTCAAGACCCAGCCCAACCTTTTACGTTAGAAGAGGCAGTAAGCTACTCGCTCAAACACGCTACAAGTGTAGAAAAAGCGGCCTTGGACATAGCCAATGCTGAAGCCCAAGTCAAAGAATACCAAGCCATTGGCATTCCCAAACTCAACGCTAAAGTAGATTATACCAATAACGCAATATTGCCCACTTCTTTTTTACCCGATTTTATCAGCCCAGCTATTGTTGGGGTTTTGGAAGGGTTTCAACTCGTACCCGCAGGCACATCAGCCAACATTCCCGCAGGGGGGGTTACGCCTGTACAATTTGGGGTCAAAAACAATCTAACTGCTTCCATAACCGCTAGCACCTTGGTTTTTGATGGTTCTTATCTTGTAGGGCTAAAAGCCGCCAAAGGCTTGCGCGAACTCACCAAACGCCAATCCAACCTCAACGACTACCAAGTGCGTTATTCGGTGATGAAAGCCTATGTTTTGGTGCTTATAGCTGAAGAAAATAAACAGGTTTTGGTTAATAATGTAGATAATTTGAAAAAACTACTCGCCGAAACCGAAGCCTTTTATAAAGCTGGTTTTGTGGAACAATTGGATGTCGATAGGCTGCAATTATCCCTCTCCAATCTACAATCAGAGCAAGAAATTGTGCAAAGACAGGTGGATTTAGCTTACAACGCGCTCAAGTTTATGATGGGTTTTGATATTAATAAACCCATAACCCTAACCAATAAATTGGATGATTTGATACAAATACCCACAGACAGCGACTTGAATGGCAATACTCCCCACGACAACCGCATAGAAATGGATATTTTGAAAAGAACAGAATATCTCAACTCGCTAAATGTCAAACGCTTGCAAATGGCTTATTATCCCAACGTTACCGCTTTTGCTTCTTACCAACAACAACTACAGCGCAATAACTTATTTGATAACGACGAAACAGGTTTTACCGATGCTGCCTTTATTGGTATAAGTTTGAATGTGCCTATATTTGATGGGTTTGACAAACGCGCCAAAATACAACGCGCTCGCATAGACCAACGCCGCTATCAGTTGGAAATGGAGAACTTCCGCCGTGCTATGAATTTAGAAGTTGCCAATGCGCGCGCTCAATACAAAAATGCTCAACAGCGTTTGGATAATCAAACCAAAAACTTAGCCCTCGCAGAACGAATACTTGCGCGCACCAAAACCAAATACAAAGAGGGCGTAGGCAATAGCATAGAAATCACCACAGCCGAACAAGAATTATATCGCACTCAAGCCAATCGGATGAACGCGCTTTATGATTTAGTGGCTGCCAAAATAAGCCTTGACCAAGCACTCGGCAAATAATCCAAAACTTTTCAACCCAATACCCACTTTGGGCATTTTTATACAAAATTCAATCACAAACAAAATGAAATATATTCTATTCGCTTCCCTCGCGGGCTTATTTTGGGTAGGTTGTGGCGCAACATCTAACGAAACCCCCAAAGATGCGGCTTCAGCCAAAACTTTATTGCAGTCCAAAAAAACTGAATTGCAAAAACTCCAAACCGAAATAGCCGATTTGGAAAAATTATTGGGGCAGTTGGATACCACCACCAAAGTAGCCAAAAAAGTATTGGTTGGTACTCAAACCCTTATCAAAAAAACCTTTGAACACTTTGTAGAAATACAAGCCAACGTAGCCACTGCCGAAGACCCAGCTATTGCTTCTTCAGAAACAGGCGGCCGCGTGGTAGAAATGTTGGTCGCTGAAGGACAGTCGGTTAGAAAAGGCGACCTTGTCGCCCGGGTTAATTTAGAATCTATACAAAAAACTATAGATGAGTTGTCCAAAAGTATGGAATTGGCTCAAGATATTTTTGAACGGCAAGAAAAATTGTGGAAACAAAACATAGGTTCTGAAGTGCAGTACTTGCAATCCAAAAACCAAATAGAATCTTTGCAAAAAACCAAAGAACGCCTCGAGTTTGAACTCAAAAAAGCCAACGTTTATGCTCCAGCTTCAGGGATAGTGGAAATGATAATGGTCAAAAATGGCGAAGTCTGCGGACCTGGCTCTCCTATCGCACAAATTATCAACTCTTCAGCGCTCAAAGTGGTAGCTGCTGCTCCCGAAATTTATCTGCCCAGTGTCAAAAAAGGCGATGCGGTCAAAGTAAGTTTCCCCGCCTTGGGCAAAGAGCAAACTGCGCGCGTTTCTATGATAGGCAGAACCATAAACCCCAGCAATAGAACCTTTGAAATTGAAGCTATTATAGGCAACGAGGGCGGATTGGTAAAACCCAACCTATTGGCCACAGTTTTTGTCAAAGATTATTCCAAAGCCGATGCTATAGCCTTAGCTGCCGAGTTGATTATGCAGGATGTATCAGGCAATAACTTTGTGATGATAAACGAAAACGGTAAAGCAGCCAAACGTATCGTAACTTTAGGCAAAAGCTATATGAACGAAACCGAAATCGTAAGCGGCTTGGATGGTAGCGAATTGGTACTCACCAAAGGCGCACGTCTTACCATTGAAGGCGATTTGTTGGAAGTAATACAAGAACCTATAACTCAAAAATAACCCCCAAATGAGTAATTTAAAAGAAACTATATTTAGAAAGTTTAGCCCTACCACTTTTGCTGTTGATAATAGCGTGAGTATGTTGTTGCTAACGGCTTTGCTCCTCTTTTTTGGGGTCAGTTCTTACAATAATATGCCCAAAGAAGCCTTTCCAGAGATTGTAATCCCAACTATTTACGTGGGTACAACCTATTCGGGCAACTCAGCCGAAGATATGGAGAGTTTGGTAACCAAACCATTAGAAAAAGAAATCGCTTCTATCACAGGTATCAAAAAAATAGATGCCACTTCTATCCAAGACTTTTCCAACCTCATTGTTGAGTTTAATACCAACGTAGATGTAGAAGATGCCTTGCGAGAGATTAAAGATGCTGTAGATAAAGCCAAAAGCGACAAGGATTTTCCCAAAGATTTGACCGCAGGGCCTAATATATTTGAAATCAACTTCTCGGAAATTCCGATTATGACCGTCAATATCTCTGGACGTTATAGCCAAGACGATTTGAGACGTTTTGCTGAAGATTTGCAAACAGAAATTGAAAAAATGCCCGAAATTTCGGACGTTAAGATAAAAGGTGTTGCTACTCGCGAGGTCAAAATAGATGTGGATTTGTTCGCTATGCAATCTCGTCAGGTTTCTTTTGGCGACATCAACAACGCTATAGCGATGGAAAACCTAACTATGTCGGCTGGGGATAGAACCACCAACGATTTCAAACGCTCCGTGCGGGTAGTGGGTGAGTTCAAAAATGTATCAGAGATAGAAAACATTATCATCAAAAGCCCCTTTCAGCAGCCCGTATTTTTGCGCGATATAGCCAAAGTGTACGAAAGTTTCGCTGAAGCTACCTCAATAGCCCGCTCGGACGGCAATCCTGTAGTATCATTAGACGTTATCAAACGCAGCGGACAAAATTTGCTATCGGCTGCCGACAAAATTAAAGCATTAGTCAAAGATTTTAGTGCTAATAAATTCCCCAAAGATTTGAAAGTGGCTATTTTCAACGACCAATCCAACGATACCCGCGACCAAGTAGCCAACTTGCAGAACAATATCATCGCTGGGGTTATTTTGGTGGTCTTGGTCTTGTTGTTTTTCTTGGGTTTGCGCAACGCTTTGTTTGTGGGTGTGGCTATTCCCTTATCTATGTTGATGGGGATTTGGATATTGGACGTTATGGGCATCACCCTAAACATTATCGTGTTGTTTTCGCTCATTTTGGCCTTGGGTATGTTGGTAGATAACTCTATTGTGGTGGTAGAAAACATTTATCGCTATATGTCAGACGGTTTTGACCCACACGATGCCAGCGAAAAAGCCACAGCCGAAGTAGCTATTCCCATTATCACCTCTACAGCCACTACAGTAGCCGCGTTTGTACCCTTATTATTTTGGCCTGGTATAATGGGCGCGTTTATGGGCTATCTGCCGATTACGTTGATTATTGTATTGAGTTCGTCTATGTTTGTGGCGTTGGTACTAACCCCTGTTTATACCAAATACTTTATGAAAATTGAAGATTTGGCTCAAGAACAACCCGACCAAATGCGCAGACGTTGGCGCAATCAGCTTATTTTTACCGCCGTGGTGGCTACTGCTGCTGTCGTATTCTATGCTGGGGGTATTACTTGGGCTGGCAATGCGTTGGTGATTACTGCTGGGCTGATTTTGAGCAATTTAACCCTGCTCCGTCCCGGTACGCGCTTGTTTCAAGCTTATGCTTTGCCTGCTATGGAAAATGGTTACAATCGCTTTATCAAATGGTCGTTGTCGGGCTGGAAACCTACAGTTACTTTCCTTAGTATGTTCGTTTTGTTGTTTGCTTCTATAGTTTTGTTGGGTGCGTTTCCGCCCAAAATAGTATTTTTTCCCGAATCTGACCCCAAATATGTAAACGCGTTCGTAGATTTGCCCATAGGCACGGATATAAAAGCAACCAATACGCTGGCTTCTGATTTGGAAACAAAAATTGATAAGGCTTTAGCCCCTTACAAACAGTACGGAGTGGTAGAAGCTGTGCTTTCTCAAATAGGTGAAAACACTGCTGACCCTGCCGCACCGCCCGCGCCCGGTGCTACTCCCAATAAAGCGCGTTTGACCGTCTCATTCGTACCCGCAGATAAAAGACAAGGGCAATCTACTGCCAAAATAATGGAAGATATCCGCGCTTCTTTGCAAGGGATAGCTGGTTGCAATATCATAGTGGATAAAAACCAAGATGGCCCTCCTACTGGCAAGCCCATTAACTTAGAAATATACGGCGACGATGTAGAAATGCCCGAACTTATCGCGGTGGCTTCTACCATTCAGAATTTTATCAAAGGCAAAAATATAGCTGGGATAGAAAACTTGGAAAAAAACGTTTCCGCCGACGTACAACAGGACTTAGTGAATATAGATAGAGATGCAGCCCGCCGTTTTGGGGTTTCTACTTATGATATTTCTATGGCTTTGCGCACGGCTCTTTATGGCAACGAAGCGTCCAAACTCAAAAAAGGCGATGAAGAGTATCCAATTATGATTCGTTACGCTGACGAATACAGACAAAACCCCGACGCGCTACTCAATCAGTTGATTACGTTCAGGGATATGAACACAGGCCGCTTGGTGCAAGTGCCTATGGCTACAGTTGCGCAAATAATGCCTTCAGCTACTTATAATGCCGTCAAACGCAAGAATGAAAAACGCACAATTACTTTATCTTCCAACGTGCTGGAGGGTTATAATGCCAACGAAATTGTAGCCGAACTACAAAGTATAATGCGCGATTACAAAATGCCCGAGAAATTTGGCTATCGCTTTACTGGCGAACAAGAAGAACAAATGGCTGCTATGTCGTTTTTGTCTGGTGCTTTGGGTTATGCTGCTGCTTTGGTGTTTTTTATCATCGTATTGCAGTTTAATTCGTTGATGAAACCATTTATTATTATGACTTCTATCCTTTTCTCTACTATTGGCGTATTTTTAGGGTACGTTATCACGGGTATGGATATAGTTATCATTATGACAGGTATTGGTATCATCTCTTTGGCTGGTATAGTGGTCAATAACGCTATTGTTTTGATAGATTATGTCAACTTTTTGGTGGAACGAAAGACTGGCGGCGCGCGCGATGCTATACTTTCCGATGCTGATTATATGGATATTATAGCTGAAGCTGGCCAAACCCGTTTGCGCCCTGTATTATTAACCGCTTTTACTACTGTATTAGGTCTTGTACCTTTGGCTGTCGGTTTCAACTTTGACTTTACCGGTTTGATACAATCATTCAACCCGAATATCTATTGGGGTGGCGATAGTGCAGCCTTGTGGGGTGCGTTATCTTGGACTGTAGTGTATGGTTTAGTCTTTGCCACGTTCTTGACGCTAGTAGTTGTGCCGATTATGTTATGGTTATTGCATAGAGGGGCTGTACATAGTCGCGCTTTGGTGCAATCTGTGCTTAGCTTATTCAAAAGACAATAAATTTACTTCATTATAAACCTGTTTTATTTGACCCCGTTGCTTTGGCGACGGGGTTTTTTTTATTTTTGTGGTAAGAATATCCGTTTTTATAAAGAAGTTGTTTAGTATGATTTTTTATTTTTTAATTTTTTATATTGTGCGGGAAAAACCGAAGAGGCAGCAAAGCTGCATCAAGCTGCGCGTAAGCGAAAGTCCCAGCACAATTGAGGTTTAGGATTTTTTTGCGCTTTTGGGGCTAAAGCCCCGCGCGTTTTATGTTGTTTTACAAATCAATACCAACGGGTTTTAACCCGTTGAATAATAAAAAATTGATTACAACAGACTTTAGTCTGTTGCTTACTTTATATAAACCTATTTATTAAACCTCGTTGCACGATTGCAGCGGTTTTTTTTTATTTTATTGTTCAAACCTTGCAGGTTTATAAACCTGCAAGGTTTACTCGCTAAATAAAACAACGTTAATTTATTAGTAAAATATAAAAAATTTCTATCGTTACATTTTTTTATTACCTTTGCGGCATTCTATCACATCTCAAAACCGTTTTACCCTATGCGCTATCCCTCTATATTAGAAGAATAATTGTGGCGATACTATCACGCGCAAGCCGATGCCAATGTTAATGCGTCTTTGTACGATATTAAAGCGTATTTTCAGGGTAGAAACGAAGCGGGCAGAATGAATAACAAAAGCAAAGACAAAAAATATAATGAATTGATAGCGGCGTTGCGTATGTCGCTCAAAGTGTTGGCGTTGCAGATTGTGCCGAAAGTGTATGAGTATGGTTTTTTGAAGAAATAACGGGGTTGTTGCCGTTTAATTTTGTTGGGGTTGTGATTTGGATTTTTATTTATTATTTTTTCTCTTGTCCCCACGCGGCGGCGTGGGGCTACCATCGTTCAACCCCGTTGGGGTTGTGATTTGGATTTTTATTTATTATTTTTTCTCTTG
>JAAFIM010000077.1 GCA_013297745.1 Chitinophagales bacterium
ACCGCCCCGAAGATATAGATATTCACCCCCTCACGGGCGAAGTTTTTATAACCTTAACCAATAATAAACCCAAAGGAAATTACACGGGTTCTATACTAAAAATTAGCCCCGATAACAAAGACCACAACAGCAGCGAGTTTAAAGCCAGCACTTTTATGGCGGGGGGCGCAAGCACGGGTTTTGCCTGTCCAGATAATATCTGTTTTGATAAAAACGGCAATTTGTGGTTTGCGTCCGACATATCGGGCGAGGCTATAGGCAAAAAACAGTACGAAACTTTCGGTAATAATGCCATTTTCTTAGTTCCAGCCACAGGCGAGCAAGCGGGACAGGTGATAAAAATTGCTTCAGCTCCCAACGACGCCGAATTTACGGGCTTGTTTTTCAACCCAGATTACAGCACTTTATTCGCCAGCGTACAGCATCCGGGCGAAACAAGCAAAGACCTCAATAATTTAAGCAGTCGCTTTCCCGATTATAACGACAGTTTGCCCAAGTCGGCTGTTGTCGCCATCACGGGAACTTTATTGAATAATATATTCGCTTAAATACTGAATAAAAAATCCCCTCCTGCAAAATGCGCAAGTGGGGATTTTTTTATGGTTTGAAGTTTAGAGTTTGAAAAAGCCCCGAAGCAAAAGCAAAGGGGCAAGAGAAAATTAGATAAAATTACCGCTTTTTAATCCTTGTGTTGTACCAATTAGTTCTACATTTATCAGTTACGATTCTATAAAAACTAGTATCATAGGTTTGACGTTTATTTAGGAAAGGTTTGGGTAAATAATCAACCTCTACAAGTTCTATTGATTGTGTGCTATACGGAGTTTTGCTTAATTCCCCGCCAGATTTTGTGCTCAAAATATAACTTGTGTCGCTCTTTTTTCTTAAAATAGCTTTACCATTCTGATAATCTATTTCAGCAAATTCCTTGAGCGCGTCCCAGCGATTTATATTTGGCATTCCTTCATACTTATTGTCTGTATTTGCAAAATATGTATTTTGTCTAAAATTAGCCTTGAGTAGTAAGGAATCGCTTGAGCTTTCGTATGTGCCTTTAAGGGCTATAATAACACTAGGAATTTCATCAGAACAACAGTATTGTAACGAACCTACTAAATAAAAAGTGCTATCATTATATAGTTCTAATACTGTTGCGTGTTCGTCGCCCATTGTTGGTGGCTCACAAGCGCAACGCGTATATTGATGAATAACCATAACTCTATTTTGCTTCAAAGGCAAGCAAGCTATTAAATAAATAACGGATACCAAAATGAAATATCGCATAGGTTTTATAGTTAGGTTTTATAAAAAAGCCCCCATAATTAGATGGTATTTGAATTTAGAGGGGGAGATAAAAGTAGATTTGATAAAAATCCAACGCAAAGATAATCATTTCCGTCAAAAAAGTTACCGTTTTGGAAAAAAATATAACTTTGCCCCCAATATCAACCCATCCACTCTTATGTTTAAAAAAATCCTACTCGCGCCCTTTCGTTATAAAAAAACTACAGCGGCTATACTCTTGCTGCTGCTTGTTGGCTATTGGTATATTTTGCCCGCCAAACTGTTCGATGTGCCCGTTTGTACCGTCCTTTTTGACAAAGACCAACGCCTATTGGGTGCGAAAATAGCTACAGACGGGCAATGGCGTTTTCCCCCCAGCGACAGCGTGCCGCATAAATTTACGAGAGCCATTATCACCTTTGAAGATAAGCGATTTTACCGCCACTGGGGGGTAGATTTTACCGCATTGGGTAGGGCTTTTTGGCAAAATATCAGCTCTGGCGACCGCGTGAGTGGCGCAAGTACCCTAACTATGCAGGTGATGCGATTACATTATCAAAACGCCCCCCGTAGTTATTGGCAAAAGATAAAAGAAATCGTATTAGCTACCCGAATAGAATGGAGTTACACCAAAAACGACATACTAAAAATGTACGCTTCCAACGCCCCTTTTGGGGGGAATGTGGTGGGATTGGATGCTGCAGCGTGGAAGTATTTTGGTAGAAATGCGCATCAATTGAGTTGGGCAGAAGCCGCTATGTTAGCCGTTTTACCCAATAGCCCCAGTTTGATACATATAGCCAAAAATAGAAATTTATTGCAAACCAAACGCGACCGTTTATTAGAAAAATTATACCAAAATAAAGAAATAGATTCCTTGACTTATGCTTTATCCAAATTAGAACCTTTGCCCACAGAACCCAAACCTTTGCCGATGTTGGCCTATCATCTGCTGGAGAGATTGAACAAAAAAAACAAATCCCATACTTCTGATGCCAGCCCAAACCAACCTTCAGTATATCAATCCACCATTTCAGCCGATTTGCAACAACAACTTAATGAAATTTTAACCCGCCATTATCCCAACCTTGCAGGCAACGGCATACACAACGCAGCCGCTATCATCGTAGAGGTAGAAACTAACCGCGTGTTGGCTTATGGGGGAAATATACCTCAAGCCAATCCCAATGCGGATAAAGAACACGGTTGGGCGGTGGATATGATACCTGCTGCAAGAAGTAGCGGGAGTATATTAAAACCATTTTTGTACGCTGCTATGCTGTCTGATGGCGAAATGCTGCCCAATACGCTTTTCCCTGATGTGCCTACCTTTTTCGGGGCTTATAATCCCAAGAATTTTGATAAAGAATACAGCGGAGCTGTAGCTGCCAAAGAAGTTATAGAAAAATCACTTAATATACCCGCCGTGTATATGCTCAATCAGTACGGGGGGACGCGCTTTGTGCATAAATTAAAGTCGGTAGGGATGACTACCCTCAAAAAATCAGCCGAACATTACGGACTAACGCTTATTTTGGGCGGCGCGGAGGTCACATTAGAAGATTTGGCTGCTATGTATGCGGGAATGGTGAGAGATTTGCTAAATTACAGCAAAAATAACAGCCGTTATGCAGATAATAATTATAAACCTCTTGAGTATTTGCAAAATCAGCCCATTGCCAACCCCAATTATAATAAAAGTGCCCCCTTGAGGGCTTCCGCTATCTGGCATACCTTAAACGCTATGCAAGAAGTAGCCCGCCCCAACGAAGATAATCATTGGCGGAGTTTTTTAACCTCCTCCCGAATCGCTTGGAAAACGGGTACAAGTTACGGATTTAGAGACGCTTGGGCGGTAGGCTGCAGTCCCCGCTATGTGGTGGCTGTATGGGCTGGCAATGCAGACGGCGAAGGCAGACCGGGTTTATTGGGGGTAAAAGCTGCCGCCCCTATTTTATTTGATATATTCAGCAGCTTGGGTAGTAGCCGCCAATGGTTCGCCACCCCTTATGACGATTTAACCAAAGTAGCTACTTGCCGCCACTCTGGGCATTTAGCTTCTGGCTTATGTAGAGAGGTTGATACGGTCTTAATCCCCATAAGCAATCACGAAAGTAAATTATGCCCCTATCATAAAGAGATATTCTTGTCCAAAGACCGCCAATACAGAGTGCATAGCCAATGCGAGCTGGTAAGCAATATGTATATAGATACCGTCTTTATTTTAGCCCCTTCCCAAGAATGGTATTATAAAAAAAGACACATTACAGAAAATGCTATCCCCGTTTATCGCCCTGACTGCCAAACCAGCATCAACAGCAAAAATATGATGTCGTTTATTTATCCCAACCAATCTGGGTTAAAAATTTATATCCCAACCGAACTAGACGAACAAAAAAGTAAAGTCGTGTTTGAAATCGCCCACAACCATCCCCAAACGCTTATACATTGGCACTTGGATAATGAATATGTAGGCTCTACCACAGAACTGCATCAGTTGAGTATAAACCCATCCGTAGGCCAACACCAAATCACGGCTGTAGATGCTGACGGGGAAACAATAAGCCGCAGTTTTCAAATTTTATCCAAATAAATAATTTCTTTTTTATATTTTTTAGAATTTATATACAGTATTTAATATAAAATACTATCTTTGTGCTGCCGTTAAACTTTTTTTATAAAACAAATAAACAGCAAATCTATGAAGTACTTTTTTACCCTTTTTAGCCTTTTTTGTTTTGGCGCAATAGCCCAACAAGCCGCTGCCCAATGTGGAGCGGGGCAATCCTTTGTACAAGTGGTGATACAAGCGGACAATTACGGGACAGAAACCAACTGGCAACTTACCAATAGCAATTCAACCGTAAGTTACGGGGGAGTAGTAGCTGGTGCGTATCCCAACAATAGCCCCATTTTATACAGCCAAACATTCTGCGTACCGAGCGCAAGTTGTACCCGATTTAGAATGGCGGATACTTACGGGGATGGTATATGTTGCAACTATGGAAGCGGTTATTATCTGCTAATCGTGGACGGCGATACTATAGCAAGAGACAGTAGCTTTGGCCGCGAGCGCATCACGACCTTCAACTGCCCTCCGGGTAGTAGCTGCAATTCCGCCATTACGGTCATCAACGGCAGCCATACGACCAGTTTTGGCGAGCAATGGTATTGGTTTAGCCCCACTGTGACGGGTATGTATAATTTTAACACCTGTGGCGGCAATGGCTGCGATACCAAACTATGGATTTATGACAATTGCAACCATACTTTTGATACCAGCAATGTGGGGACTTTATATTATAACGACAACTCTTGTGGGTTGCGCTCTAGTATAGATGCTGCTATGGCTGCTGGCACCCCTTATCTTATTCGGGTTGGGGATAGAGCCAATGCTTGCAATGGAAACGTTGGGTTTAATATCATTTATAATGGGCCTATACGAGGCTGTACAGACCCAAGCGCGTGCAATTATAACCCATTGGCTACAGTGTCGGACACCTGCATATATTTTGGCAATCCCAACTGTCCTTTAGGACCAGACTTGTTTTTGAGACAAGACGTGATTAGAAATTCTTTACAATTAACCACCTACAACAGCATAGACCCTTGTTTAGCCACTGAAGAATGTGTATCTGGTATGGGGATGCGGGATATTGTGCGTTTTACCACCCATATAGAAAACAACGGAGCAAGAGATTATTATGTAGGCGTGCCTGGTCCCAACAACCCCCAATTTACTTACGGTAATTGCCACAATCACTGGCACCACGAAAGCTATGCTCAATATCTTTTGTTTGATAGCCAAGGCAATATGTTGCCTATAGGGATGAAAAACGGTTTTTGTGTGATGGATTTAACCTGCGACCACGGCGGTACTGCCCAATATGGTTGCGGCAATATGGGTATTTCTCAAGGTTGTGGGGATATTTACGATAGCTCTTTGCAATGTCAATGGGTTGATGTCACTGACGTACCCGATGGCGACTATCAACTGGTTATACGGGTCAATTGGAACTACTCCCCTGATGCTTTGGGGGTTTATGAAACAGATTACGACAACAACTGGGCTAACGCTTGCTTCAATTTAAGCCGTGCCACAGGCAGCCCTCAAATGACGATATTGCCCAACTGCGCTCCGTATACAGATTGTATGGGGGTTCTTTACGGTTCGGCTGTACGCGACTGCAACGGGGTTTGCAACGGCTCTGGTATTCGTGGTGATGTCAATAGCAACCAAAACAGAGAAACCACCGATGTTAATGCTTATTTAAACCACATTACCGCGCAAGACTTAGCTGCTAGCGAATGTATAGACTTGCACAGAGACAACGGGTTGGATGTATATGACGCCGCCCTATTGCAAAGATGCCTAAACGATAGCAGCCGTTGTACTTTCCCTACAGGGCTTTACAACAGCATTGACACCGCTATATTGTCTATTATAGATGTGCAAACCGTAGGGCAAGACTCTAACGGATATTGTACCAGTTATGTAGATATAGGGATTAGAAATCCTACCAATACCATTACCGCTTATCAATTTTCGTTGACAGGTTTGGCTTTGGCTTTGGATGATAATTACGCGCCGATAAGCTTAGTTGGGGCTAATTACCCTGTACAAATTGTGCAAAATTCTACTACCAATATCATCGCTGCCCTTTCGCCCGTAGATTCTGCTTTTAGGAGAAGCTACAGCATACAACCTTTGTGCAGAATACACTTTAAGACTCAAGCCATTTGTGCTATGTCCGTCTGCATTGATAGTATCTACAGTATAGTGACGGGCAATTATCAGTCTTTGGCGACTAAGAAAGAAGACGCTTGTTACGAAACTATCAATACCAACAGGATAGCAAACGATAATTTGCCCGCTTTATCCGTTTCGGTAGCTCCCAACCCGTTCAAAAACCAAACCGTTATCAGTTTTGAAAATAACGTAGCCCCTTTGCGTTTGCAGCTATACGATGCTTTGGGTGCTTTGGTCTTTACTCAAGAAAATGTAATCACTCGCCAATATGTTTTGGGTAGAAATAACCTAACTGCTGGGATTTATTTTCTTAAAATAAGCGCAGATAATAGCCAACAAACGGTGAAAATAGTTATAGAATAACCAAACCGTTGTATAAAAAAAACAAAAAGCCTGTTCCGTCAAGGAATGGGCTTTTTTTTATGCTAATAAGTGTATATTTGTTTAAAAATAGGGTAAAACGTTATTTTTTTATTATTTTATACAAAGAAAATGTTGTCAAGTAATTTACTGTAGTCGTTACGGACTGTAGGAATGAAGCTGTGGATGTCATATTACCATTACGAATTGTGGGAATGAAGCTATGATAATCATACTATCATTATGGATGATAGCAACGAAGCTATGACGGTCATACTATCATTATTAACAATGGCAACAAAACTGTGGCGGTCATACTATCATTATTAACAATGGCAACGAATCTGTGTCAGTCATACTATAATTATTAACAATGGCAACAAAGCTGTGACAATCACACTATCATTATTGACGATAGTAACAAAGCTGTGACGGTTATAGTATCATTACGAGCGTTAGAAATAAAGCTATGACAATTATATTATCGTTACGAGTGTTAGTAGCAAATCTGTAACGGTTATAGTATCATTACGAGCGTTAAGAATGAAGCTATGGTTGTTATATTGTTAGTATTATTATTAAAAATAAAGCTATGATTGTAGGGTTATTATTACGGACTAAATATGTGAAATAAATTATTGGCGGTTATACGATATTCAAAAAATTGATGGCGTTGGTGTAGAGGCAAGCCTTGTCTCTACAAGATATTATCACGTAAATTTTTATCACCAATAATTATTTCCACACATTGGGTTTGATTAGCAAAAAACAACTATATTTGCCCCCAAAATTTAGTTTTATATAAAAAAATGAAATATCAACCTTTTTTAGCGTTTATCATAATACTGTTTTCAAGCATATTTATCCCAGCCGTTCAAGCCCAAGAACCGCCGCTTATTATAGATAATCCCAACCCCACCAAAATTGAAATTCCTTTATTGAACGATGCCAACAATGGCAAGAACAACAACGGGAATAAAGGCGATGATGGCGGTTTGGACAAAAACGGGAAGGCTGAAATTGAAGCCGCTGAAGCAGCTAAAAAGAAAGAATTAGCCAATCGTCAAAAAGAAGAAAAAGCGAAAAAAAACAACATAGAAGATGAAAAAGACATTATAGTCAAAGAGCGGATGGAAAAACTACCCGAAGCCAAAATTTGGGGACAACAGTTTTTTCGCGACCAAAGCATTAGCTTATTTACCCGCTCGCGGGATATAAAAGCGGTTAGCAATTATCTGCTGGGGGTTGGCGATGAGATATTGGTTACAGTTTGGGGTAGAACAGATTTTAGCGCAAATGTGATTATTGATGAGGCTGGATTTATAGATTTATCGGGCGCAGGGCTGAAAGTTCCCCGCTTGTATCTCAAAGGGGTGCAGTTTGAAAAAGCCAAAAAAGCGATTATAGAGCGATTGGGCAACCATATGAACATAGACAATTCGCAATGGGCTATAGAACTCAATTATTCCAAAAGCATAACGATTAATATCACGGGGGAAGTTTTCAATCCCGGTAGTTATGTTATCCCCGCACTCAATACAGCCTTCAACGCGCTGGTAGCTGCTGGCGGCCCCTCCCAAATTGGCAGCGTGCGCAAAATTGTGGTAAGTTCTACCAATGATAAACAAATTTTGGATGTTTATAATTTTATCACCAACCCCAACGCTATGGATTCGTTTTTTCTCAAAAACAACGATTATATATATGTCCCGTTGGCTGAAAGGGTGGTAGAAGTTCGCGGGGCGGTCAAAAGAGAGTTTTTTTATGAGCTAATAGCAGGCGAAAATCTAAACAAGCTGCTATTTTATGCGGGTGAATTGCAGCCTGACGCGTATAAAACCAACATACAAATCAAACGGTATGAAAATGACGAAGAGCGGCTGATTGATATTAACCTAAAAAACTTGCGAGAAATTGGGGGGGATTTTGAGCTAAAAAATGGGGATATTATAGAAATCAAACCTATCAAACAAGCCTATGCCAATTATGTAAAAGTAAGCGGCGCGGTCAAATTGCCCGGAGAGTTTGAACTTGAGCCCAACAGCCGCATATTGGATGTACTCAACAAAGCTGGTATCATCAGCTCTGCCGTTATGGATAAAGTATACATTAAACGATTGCAGGCAGATTTATCGTTAAAATATATCCAAGTCAGCATATCAGAAGTATTGAGAAATCCCAATTCCGAACAAAACGAATTATTGCGACCTTTGGACGAAATAGAGGTCAAATATAAATCCGATTTTATAGATAAATTTAATATACAAGTTTTTGGCTCTGTGCGCCAAGAAGGTAGTTATCCCTATAGCCGCAACCTAAGCCTAGCTGATGCTTTGTATATGTCCAACGGGATAAAATCCGAAGCTGCTGGCAGTTATATAGAAATATCCCGCTTGCAAAGGGATAAAGACAGCTCATATATTGTGTTCCAAACCTTTTTGATAGATGAACGCGAAGATAGTTTGTTGGGCTTAAAGGTCATTGGCGCCAAAGAATTTAAGTTAGAACCTTATGACCAGATATTTGTACGCCGCCCCAAAGCGTTTGAACTGCCTATGAATATAAAAATAGAGGGCGAAGTTCGTTTTCCTGGCGTTTATACCATAGAAAATAGGAAAGAGAAAGTTTTAGATTTATTAAAACGGGTGGGCGGAACTACAGAAATTGCTTTTTTGGAAGGGGCAAAATTGATGCGCAAAGGTGAAGGTTTTGTACTATTGAATGTAAAGGAATTGCAAAAACAGGGCGAAAAATCCCCTTACAATTATATTTTACGCGATGGCGACGAGATAGAAATCCCCAAAATTAAAGATTTAGTCTCTATAGCAGGCGCGGTTCGCCACCCTTACATACGCGAAAAAACCGAAATTGATAAATTAGAAATGGACTTAAGGTTGAAAAAAGCCAGCACGGATTTGGAACGGGAAGAAATGCTTATTTTGGATAAAATTGGGCGCAAAACCAACCCTTTGAAAGTCAATGTTCCTTTTCATAAGGGAAAATACGCTAACTTTTATATCAAAAAATATGGCGCGGGAGTGGATAGATTTGCTGGCGGGCGCAAAAGATTGGTTTATGTGCGATATGCCAACGGCTTGGTCAAAAAAACCCGCAACTTTTTGTTTTGGAAAGCCTATCCCAAAGTAGAAAAAGGGGCTATGGTTTTTGTAGAGGTCAAAGAACGCCGTCCCAAAGAATTTAGACAACGCGTGCCTTTCAATTGGAATAATTTTATGCAAAACACGATGGCGCAATTGATGGCGGCTATTACATTGGCGGCTGTGATTAGAACCTTATTTTGATTAACTTACAGCTAATAAAAAACTTTAAAAAATATGGAACAAAAAAATTTTGAACAAGTTTGGGAACAGTTGCGGTTGGCTTTAAAAAATCCAAAGCAAGGATACACCAACTACTTGGAGCAAATTATTGTTGAAAACATACGAGGTATAAAACATCTCAAAATAGATTTTAATTATCCTGTTACTGTTATTGCAGGCCCCAATTCTTGCGGCAAAACAACTGTGTTATTTGCTGCGGCTTGTGCGTATCAGCCTACTGACAGCGAAAGAAGTCATACACCAGCAGCTTTGTTTCCAAATTTAAATCATAAACAGCATTCAGAATGGTCAGACTCAATAAGAAATACAGCTTTTCATTTTTCTTATAAAACCAAACAAAGAATGAAATGGAGTAAAGGCGTATCTTGGAACAGAAGTTTTTTTGGAGAAAAATCCGCCGAACAACCCAAAAGTCAAGTGTATTTAAGAACTTTATCCGATTTAAGCAACCCTTCCGAAGTTAGAGCAGTATTGCAAATTAACAAGCAGCCCAATTTAGAATTAGAAGTGATTAGTTCTGATCTATTGGCTTTGGCACAACGAGTTCTGCCAGTAGAATATGGGACGGTGGTGCTCATCAAAAAAAATGATAAAAACTTACTATTTGTACAACGAAACGATGAAAATGGTGGTAGTTATTCCGAATTTCATATGTCAGGAGGAGAACGGTCTATTCTACGAATATCCAAAGATATATCTAAATTAAAAAATGCCTTAGTATTGATAGACGAGATAGAAATTGGCCTGCACCCTTTTACTCAGTCTCAATTGATGTTGGAACTACAAAGAATTGCGTTAAGAAATAAATTACAAATTATTGTTACCACACACAGCCCCGTTATATTAGAGACTGTACCCAAAGATGCAAGGGTTTTTTTGGAAAGAGTAGGCGATAATGTTATAGAAAAACCAGCCCAAAAACCAATTATTCAAAAAGCATTCTATGGTCAATCCACAGATAAATTAAGTATTTTGTGTGAAGATAATATAGGCGAATACTTTGTACTTGGCGTATTAGACTATCTAAATCCTAAAATAAATCTTGCTCACGATGATATTTCTGTGGGTAGAGATACAGGTAAAACTGAATTTGCTACACATATCAAAGCATTAGGTAAATTTAAAAAACTTAATGAGTTTGTTTTTGTGCTGGACGGAGACGCTAAAGATATGAAAGGCGAATTACAAAAAGAAGCCTCAAAAGTACAACCCACCGCTAATATAGAGCCTCTATTTTTGCCAGGTGCAGACATTCCTGAAACTTGGGCCTGGGAGATTTTAATGAATAATACGCAAAGTTACGCGCAGTTGCTTGGACTAGAAACCACAGGACTTAACCAAAAAATGCAAAATTTAGACTTGTCTTACAATAATGCAAGTGGTAAACCTACCGAAATTTCTAAAAATAAATTTCACGCACTCGCTTTGCAATTAAAACGAAAAGAAGAGGAACTTATTAGAATTATTGCTAGGACTGAATCCGCAAAAGAAACAGGAGAAATCAAGATATTTGCCGATGAATTGGAAAGACAAATTCAAAATTGGCAAAACCGACAATAGTTTGATAAACACACATCAATTATGGAACAACAAACCAATACCACTACTGCGCAGCAGCCAGAAAGTTCTTTTTCGCTGTTGGAAATCTGGCAAACGGTCAAAGCCTACGGCTGGGTGTTGATTAAATTCAGTTGGTTGATAGCAGGCTTATCTATAGGTTTGGGTTATTATTTATACCAACGCAAAATCCAACAATCTACAGTTTATACAGCCACCTTAACCTTTATGTTGAGTGAAGACAATGTACAACAAGGCGTTTTGGGCAATTTATTAGGATTTAGGGGTATGGATATGAACAGCGGCAACGGTAGCATCAATTTATCAAAATTAGAAGAGTTGTTGATGACCCGCAAAATTAGCCAAATGGCTCTTTTTCATCGCGCTACCATCCGCCTCTATCCCGACCAAAGCGAGCGAGAAGATTTTATCATCAACCATTATCTCCGCTTAAAAGGTTATCCAGAGTCAGCTATGTTTAAAACAGACTCTTTGGACTTATTCAGCCGCAGCGAAAACGAGCGTTTATTGAGCGTACACGGTCAAATTACCCGCGAAGGGCTAAAAAAATACATCAGTCCAAGCGGTATTTTCAATATGAATTTTACCTCTACTTCAGAAGAGTTTGCTTACGAATTTTTGAACGTTTTGTACAACCAATTAGATAGTTATTATTTTGAATCCTCTATTCGCAAACAAAAACTGTTGGCAGAAGCGGCAGAAACTCGCTGCGCCAAACTTAAAGGGGAAGTCGTAACCGCCGAAAATGCTTATGCGGACTATAAAAATAAAAATAATCGCGCAGCAGCAGGGCAGCATTATGACGGCATACAAACCCAATATCTAGCCCGTGATTTACAGGTCAAAATGGAAGCCTATTTTTCGGCGGTGCGAGCAGCCGAAGCCGCACAAGTTGCTTTACGCGAACAAGGGCAATTGATTGAACTGATAGACCCTCCTATTTATCCTTTGGCGATGAATGCGCCCAACGGTTTTGTACATTTAATGTTAGGCTTATTGGCTGGGGCTGTGTTGGGGTTGGTTTTGGTGCTAGGGGGGAAATTTGCCTATGATTTTATACAAAAAGAAGCTGCCAAAAACGCCCAAAAGAAATAAACGCCACTTCAAAGAAAATAATTTTCATCTTTTTTGTTAAAAAAAAACGCAAAAAAAACCCACAATAAAAAAAAATGGTATTTTGCGCCCAAATTCAAAATATCATAATCAAAACACTTAAAAACATCAACTCCACTTCATCGTATGAGAACAATTTTTTCGCTGCTCATTGCCTTGCTTTGTTTGGCAGCCAATCCCACGACCATATTAGCACAAAATCAACCCGCTAAAAAGTCTAATACAGCCCGCCCTAGCATTGATGCAGTTTATAAAATTAGATTAGGTGCTTATGCCAAAATGGACGCGCAACAACTATCAGCCGCTGAAACTAAATTAAAGGACTTAGGACAAGTTAGCGCAAGCGGTGAAGGCGCTTTGACCCGTTTGGAGTTAGGTAATTATCTGGGCAAATCTACCGCCAACAAAGTGGTAGCTGAAGCTAAAAAACGCGGCTATAAAGATGCTTATGCGGTTAAATTTGCTGAATTTAGCAACGCTATGGGCGAACCTTTAACCCATACTTTCCAATTTAGCGCGGTCAAAACTTTGAGAGTGGCAAAATTGGTAGATGCGTTGAAAACTGCTGCCTTGCCCGATAATAGCCTGTTTGTACACCACTCAAACGGATTTTATCACCTTTCAGTAGGTTTATTCAACTTGGGTATGACCAGCCACGAGGCTGCTTATGACGCTTTTGCTACCGAACAAGGTTTTAAAGAAGGTTTTGCCAAAACAGTAAGCAAATCTAACGGTTTTGTAGCCCCGCGCCCTGAACCCAAACCAGAGCCAAAAGAGGAAGAAAAACCAAAAGAAGAGCCAAAACCCGCCCCAAAACCTGATGACAAAAAGGATAAAATGAACGGGAATAAAGATGCCAACGGCAACAGCACCACCACTCAAGACAAAAGGGATAAAATGAACGGGAATAAAGATGCCAACGGCAACAGCACCACCGCTCAAGACAAAAAAGACAAGATGAATAGAGGCGCGGCAGATAGCAGCAAAACCAACCCCGCTCCTGCTCCCAACTCAACTGATAGTAAAAAGGATAAAATGCGGGGCAAAAATGTAGTGCCGCCCGTAGATAGCAACAAAACCGCCGTTAAACCTTAATCTCGGCCTAATGCGGTTTATACCCAATAAGCTGAAAGCCCAGCAGATAATCTATCTGTTGGGCTTTATGGCTACAGGCAAATCCCACACGGGAAAATTGCTCGCGCAGCGATTAAATTATACTTTTATAGATTTGGACGAATATATAACTACAGAAACTTCGCTCAATATCAACCAAATTTTTGCCCAAAATGGAGAAGATTATTTTAGACAATTAGAATCTTTTTATCTGCGGCAATTGGTCAATAATCAGCCCAAACCAATAATCATAGCACTCGGAGGAGGCACACCTTGTTTTGGAGATAATTTAACTTTTATCAAAAAAACAGGCTTCTCTATTTTTATCAATACCCCTTTATCCTTGATTTTTAAACGGTTACAAACCCAAAAAAACAGCCGCCCTTTGGTAGCTAACCTAAATAATAGCGAATTATTATCTTTTATACAAAAATTATATTTAAAACGCTATCCCTTTTATGCGCAAGCTGATATGGAGATTTAATTTTTATACAAACAACTTTTCACAACCCTATTCATTTTTATCATTTATGCACTTTTCAAAACTTTTTTTAGTCGCTTTATGCTGTTTTATATTCCCTTTTTGCGCTTTGGCACAAGACACAATCAAATTATTAACTTGGAATATACAAATGTTGCCCAATGGAGCGGCTATATTCTCCTCAAGTTTGCGCAAAAAACAAGCCTTACGTATCCGTTGGGTTATAGATTATGCGTTACAGAACGATTTTGATGCTATAGTGTTTCAAGAAGTTTTTGATGTGCAAATGAAAAGACGTTTGCGCAGAGGGCTAAAAAAAGCTTACCCTTATCATATCAAAACCCGCAGCAAATTTTTTAAAATGACCAGTAACGGGGTGTATATGGTGGCTCGCCAACCGCTTCAATATGTAGACCATTGTATTTATCAACAGGGCGTAACAGAGGATAAATTAGCCGCAAAAGGCTGTACTCTCGCAGAATGGCAAGTCGCTGGCACTAAAATTCATCTGGCTGGCACTCATTTGCAATCTGGTGGGCGCGAAACTATACAAACCATACGCAATACCCAATATGTAGAGATAAAAATGCTATTGGATAAACATAAAAACCCATCTATTAGCCAAATTTTAGCAGGAGATTTAAATACTGAAAAAGCTAAAACGGATAGATACGAATTTATGCTGAAAACGTTGGATATGCAAGATTTAACCATCAGTGACCCGCGCCCTTTTACCTCCGATAGTATAAACAGTTGGAATAAAAGCGAAAAAAACCCTAGTCAAATAGATTATATTTTGATGAACTATTTAGACCATAAAGTAAAAATGCATAAACAAACCATCATCCGCCCCCGTAGATTATATAAAGGTGAAGAGATGGATTTAGCCGACCATTATGGGGTTTTGTGTGAATTGATTATAAGCAAATAAAAAAAAGCCTTTTCTTATCCAGAGAAGGCTTTTTTTATGCGTTTTTATAAACTATAAAATAAAAACTATTCATTTGCACTTGCAAACGTATTGTTTTTTTTTGAAACTACTCACTTGCACTTGCAAACGTATTGTTTTTTTCTGAAACTACTCACTTACACTTGCAAACGTATTGTTTTTTTCTGAAACTACTCACTTACACTTGCAAACGTATTGTTTTTTTTTGAAACTACTCACTTGCATTTGCAAATGTATTGTTTTTTTTGAAATATGCTTATTTTTTTTATTATATATACATTTATTATTTTATAAAAAAGCAAATTAGCTGTTATCTTTTTCTATTTTTAATAAACCAAAAAAATACATAAACGCCCAAACATAAACCTAAAATTTTGGCTATAGTCCAAATCCAAACGTTGGGCATCGGTTGTAAAACTAAGGGTTGAATATCTCCCACCAAACTAAACCCAGCCCAAAAGCAAGGATTGGCTGGATTATCGGTTAATTCGTTCATATCTGTTCGCTCGCCGTTCAAATAAGCTAATTTTGCTTGTCGCAAAGCCTCATCTTTTTCCAATCCTAAACTTAATTTATGATAAAAAAGGCTAACCAATCTAAACGTATTTTGGTCATTTACATTCCAGCTACTCATCACCACAGCAGGCACTCCCGCATAAAAAAAAGATTTTCCCAAGCTAAAAACTCCTTCTCCAGCCACATATTGCCCAATTCCTGTTTCACACGCGGACAAAAAAACCAATCTAGCGTTCAACTGCATAGCAGCGACCTCATACATTTGCAAAAAGCCTTCATTAGCGAAAGCCAAGCTACTATCTGCCGTTGGGTTTAAAATTAACTTAGATTGCCAATTGTAATTCATATCCGCCAGCGCGTGCCCAGCGAAATGGATAACATCATATTTTTTCATCTCTGATTTTATCCGCGTTTCGTTAGCTATTTTACCTTTCAGGAATAATCCTTTATATTGTTGTTGCAAAAAATCCAACTCTTGCGCTGCACCCGCCAAAGGAGACAATTTATTTCTCAACCCGTCCGTTGTATCTTTATTTTGGCTATAATCAGGGCTAAAAGCGAATATATTTGCTTTTTTAAACCCAGCAGGGGGATTAACAACCAAA
Organism: Chitinophagales bacterium; assembly: GCA_013297745.1. GTDB lineage: Bacteria > Bacteroidota > Bacteroidia > Chitinophagales > Saprospiraceae > JAAFIM01. Next base: position 16,091 of record JAAFIM010000077.1, read on the forward strand.
TTTTTGTCCGTATTATCCAACATTTGCAGATTATAAACATAACTAAAAGCTGCTTTTTTTACCCAATAAGGCATATTTTTGAAAGACGGCAAGGTATCTTTTTCATTTTTTAAAGGATTTTCATACAACAACGCATCCAAAGGGAAAGTATTTTGATTATTTTGAGGGCTAACAATCAACTTATTGATACGCTGGGGCAAATCATTGGGGAGTAAAATTTGCCCTAAATGGATAGCCAAAGAAGCATATTCTTGGCGAAAAAGTGCATTTTTAGGCGATTGCTGTTGTAGGCTTATGTGCTGATAAAAATCCCTAATCAAACCATCCAAATTTATTTTTTGATAGAACCAAGCTTTTTTTCCCGCCCAAAGTTGAAATGTATAAAAACCGTCTTTCGTGCCTGAATAAGCGATAACCGCCGTGTTGGGGTTTATAATCTCCTGCTCCAACTTGCTAATAGTCAACGCGTAAGGTGATTTTATCTGATTTAATTGTTGCTCTGTTCTGCCATTCAAGCCTATATTTTTGCGCTCCAAGCGCAGCGAATCGTAAGACTTTGCCAAAAATTCTATACTATTGTTATTTTGTTCGCCAATGTTTGATTGCGCATTTTTTTTAAACTGCTCTTCGGCGTACAAAAGTTGATATTGACGCGCTTTATACGACTGAAAGAGTTGGTTTTTGCCCACAAAAAGCTCAGATTCGCGCCAATACTGCTGCAAAAGCACCGACTTTGCCCATTCAGAATAATTCAAACCTTTTTCCAGATAAAAGTTGGCGATTTGGCTATTTTTTTCGTTTGTAATGTTTTGGCTGATATAAAGTTGGTAGTTGGTTTTGACCCCCAACAAAAAAATCTGCTCGGCGGTGAGCAAATACATCAATTTATCCTGTTCGGTTTGAAACCCCAAAATAAACTGTTGATGACAATAATAAAACAACTCCAAACACTGATTAGCTTCTTGCAAAAAGGCGATTTTTTGGCTTTCTTTTTTTAATTTATCCGCTTCTATGTTCAAAAAATTGATATAATGCCACAAGCCGCTTATCAACAATTTTTTATTTAAGGTATTGAGATAAATACGCTGAAAAATGGGAATTTTTTGCTCGAATGATTGAGTGGCAGCGCCAATATCGGCAATTTTTTGATATTCAAGTTGCTGATATTCAATTTTTTCTGGGTCAATGGCTAATAATTGGCTAATTTCTGCCGATTGGCAAACAAGGTTAAAGAATTGGTTAAAATAAACCCATTTTTCGCCCGCATTATCCCCAAAAATACAACCAGCAGCGTATAAATCGGCGGCGATGCTAAATTTTAGGTTTAAATTTTTCTGCTGTTTCAGCAAATCCAACCCCTGTTTTATCCTTTTTGAGGCGGTCAAAGTATCTTTTTTATCTATAGCCAAATGCGCTAAGGTTAAGCTAATCTCAGCCGCCTTGTTGGCATAACTATCCAAATCTTTTTTATATAAATCCAAAACCAGCTGAAAATATACTTGCGCAGAATCCAATTTGCGCTCTTTGCGCAAGACATTGGCCAAACCAGCCAAACTAATTGCCATTTTAGGGCTATTTTCTCCATAAATTTGGTTATAAATGGATAAACTTTGTTCAAATAAATGTTTAGCTTGCTTAAAATTGGATTGTTGGGTTTCCATAAGCGCCAAATGCTCCATATTGTAAGCCAAATCTAAATTAGGGCTAACCCCGTATAAATTTTTTCTTATCAGCAAAGCCCTATCCAAATAATCCGCCGCTAATTTATACTCGCCCTGATATTCATAATTTTTGGCAAAAGCCTGCCAAATGCGGGCTGTGGTTTCGTTGGCGGTTTCTGTTTTATTTGTATTGGCAGTCTCTGTTTTATTTTTGTTGTTATCTGTATTGGCTACATTTTTTTGTATAAATAGCTGATTTTGAGCCGATAAGGCACGAGTTAATAAATTTTGAGCCGCATCAAATTTGTACTGTACAGAATAAACATTGGCTAAAGTTATCAACGCTGTAATCCTTTTTTCCCCACTTTCGGTTTGGTATCGCTCCAAAATCAATAAAGATTGTATCGCAAATTGCTCTGCTTTTTGGGGTTGGTTGCAAGAAAAATAAATTTGTGAAGCCATCCTATAAGCATCCGCCAAATCCAATTGGGTTTGAGGGCTAACATTCAACTTTTGGTAAAAAACAACCGATTGGTTGATGTGGTCTATCCCTTGGCTAAACAAGGTAAAACTTTTGCTAAGACTAGCCAAACCGAAGTATAAATTGGCAATTTTATGATTTTGAACACTATCTACGGGTAAATTAAGCCTAATTTCCAACTCTTCTTGAGCATATTTTTGCGCCTCTGTAAGCGATTTATGCTTTACGCAAAACTTATACAAAGTGTTTAATTTATCCGCCTTGATGAGGGGCAAACTCACCTGTTGCAATTCTTTAACTAAAGCACGCTTTTCCAACTCAAACGCCAATTTAGGGTTTTGAGCCTGTAATTGCTGGGGCGCAACGAGGAAAAAAAGGCAACAATTTAGCCCCAAAAAGATAAAAAAAAGCTTCATAAATTAACGGTTTGAATTGTTTTTTATAATGTGGTTGTTTGTTGTTTAAAATGGCAGCTATAACACTATTTAAGGTTAAAAATGGCAGTTTTCACCCGTTTTGACAATTTTCCGTCCGCCTCAGTTTGGCTTAAAACCAACTTTTGCGCTTCTGGCAGTTGAAAAACCTGCGCCAAATTGCGCACCTGCCCTACAGGCACCCCATTTTCGTGACAAAAAGCCAATATATCCGCCGATTGCTGTTGAGCGAAAGCAATTTGCAAAATTTGGGCTAAGTCAGCCCTATGTTTCACCCGAAGTATATTGTTTTGAAACAAAGGATTTTCCAGCAACAAGGGCTGATTTAATCCTTGACAAAGTAGATTGAATTGTTTGTCATTGCCCACCGCCAAAATGATATGTATGCCGTCCGCCGTGCAAAAAATTTCCCCGTAAGGGGCTATATTGGGATGCAAAGAACCCAAACGTTGAGGGATATAATCCGCCATTAAATAATTGCTAGCCTGATTGGCCAAACTAGCTAAGGCCGCCTCCAATAGCGAAACGCTGACATAATAACTTTTTGGGTTATCTTTTTGCAACAGCAAAGCCAACAAAATCCCCTCTTTGAGCTGATGCGCTGCGAATAAATCGATAAAAGCTACAGGCATTTTGGTAGGCAAACTATCTTGTTGACCGTTCATATACATAAATCCAGCCTCTGCCTGCAAGACCGCATCAAAAGCCAGACGGTTGGACTCTTCCCCAAAGCCGGTAAGATTGGCATAAATAAGTTGAGGGTTATATTTTTTGAGCGTTTCATAATCGATATGCAATTTGCGGGCTGATTTAGGGTTAAAATTAGCCAAAACAATTTGAGATTTCGCTGCCAATTGATGCACAAACTCTTGGGCTTCGGGCTGGCTTAAGTCCAAAAAATGGGTTTCTTTACCCCAATTGACTGAAGCATAATAAGCAGAAACTAAATTTTGGTCTTTATCAGCAGACAAACGCCAAGAGCGGGTCACATCGCCTTGTGTGGTTTTATTCTCTATTTTTATCACTTTGGCACCCAACTCTGCAAAAAAACTACCCACAGCGGGTACAGCCAGCACAGAACCCAATTCTAAAACGGTTAAATTTGATAACATAGAAGTTGTTTAGTATGATTTTTTATCTTTTAATTTCTCTGTGTTGTGCGGGACTAAAGTCCCAGCACAATTGAGATTTAGGATTTTTTCGCGCTTTTGGGGCTAAAGCCCCGCGCGTTTTATAGTTT
>JAAFIM010000078.1 GCA_013297745.1 Chitinophagales bacterium
AAGTATAAAACGCGCGGGGCTTTAGCCCCAAAAGCGCGAAAAAATCCTAAATATCAATTGTGCTGGGACTTTAGTCCCGCACAACATAGAGAAATTAAAAGATAAAAATCATACTAAACAACTCCTTATTATATGATGCTTATTTTAGCTCGCTGCAAGCAGCTTTTCGCTGGCGTTTGTTGGGAATGGGGGCTACTTTAGTGATTATGGTTAATTATTTAACTTATGTTCACACAGATTTTGGATGGGCTGGCGATAGTCTTTTTTATCTGTTTTTTGCGGTGGTTTTTTTGCTGGGTGTTGCCTATTTTACCCATTTTTTCGCTTTACAAAAAGGTGCTGTTTTGTTACATTTATTCCCAAAAGCTAACATTGGAAAATGGAAAACGTATAATCCATGGTTATTATTTGGTTTATCTATAAGTTTGGGGTTGGTAACGCAGATTATCCAATTTCCGAGAGGGGAGGTTTTTATCCATTTTTCACAGTTGATAATTTGCGCGGCTGCTATACACGTTTGTTTTATGGCTATGCAACAGTTGTTATTACAAAAATATAAAAGGTATTTTCCCTCGTTTTTTTCGCAAAAGCCTTTTCCTTCTATAGGATTTATGCCGTTTTTATCTTGGCTATTTAGTGCGATTTTATTCGTGTTGTTTGTTTTTTTGATGATAATAAGTTCCAGCAATGATGAATTAATTGTTTTTATTTTACCCTTAATGTTATTTGCTATATTTATGGGGATTTTATTGGGAATTTTTTACATTGCATTGCATATACAAGCGGAAAAACATTCTGTTGATAATAAAACGTTTAAAATAAAAACCTAATTGATTAAATCTTTGAATATGAACAACAATTCTATTTTAGACGACGAAATACCAACAAACAAAACTAATGATAGCAAATATCAATTTCAAGTTTTGTATGAAAAATACACAACAGCAGCTAAATTAGCTAACCGTTGGAAAACTATATCTATGGTATCATTATCACTATATATATTTTATTTTTTTATGTATTATGCTGGGATTTCATTTATTGGCAATAATTTTTCATCTTTTTTGTGTTTAATCGCTGTGATTATCTCATTAGTGGGATATTTTACCCATTTTTTTGCTTTACAACAAAGGGCAATTTTAGCGTATTTATTCCCTGACATCCCCAATGTAAGACCTAAAAAATATAACATTTGGATTTTAATCACTTTATCTATTTTATTTCAAATTTTGTCAGAAGTGGATATATTTAGCAGCAATATCCTATTTTATTACGTAATTTGGTTGTTTGCGAATATAATCACTATACATTTGCTTTGTTTGGTTATGCAAGAGATATTATTAAAAAAATATGAAAGTTATTTCCCTGCTATTTTTGAACAAAAGACTTTCCCTTCTATAGGATTTAGCCCTTTTATTTATTTTACGCTGTCAGTAATTTTATTTTTTTTATCTTTTAGTTTATTATGGGCTAGTGTTTCTGGACGAGGGCATAATGAGTACTATGTATTTTCGTTATTTAGTTCTTATGCTTTATTTGTTAATTTTTGTTTGGGGGTTTTATCTGTTATATTGCACATACAAGCGGAAAAACATTCTGTTGATAATAAAACGTTTTAAATAAAAACCTAATTAATTAAACCTTTGAATATGAACAATAATTCTATTTTAGACGATGGATTTAAACCTAATTCACAAGCAGTTAATCAACAGGAGTTTAAGCTACATTACGATGCTTATTTTATCGCTGTGCAAAAAGCTTTTCGCTGGAGATTAATTGCTATTGTAAGTTTGGTAATTTGCGGAATAGCTCAATTTTTAACAATTGGTAACGAAATTACGTGGTTGGAGCAATTAATTTTTTATCTATTCTTACCCGTTTTAGTATTGTTGGGAATAGCATATTTTAACCATTTTTTTGCTTTACAAAAGGGCGCAAAATTATCGCATTTATTCCCACAGGCGCGGATAAATCATTTTAAAATCTCTAATCCTTGGGTTTGGTTTTTTGTGGCTTTTGTTATCAAAAGTGCCAACGCTTCCAACATTATACCGCTTAATTTGAACGCAGATAATTTATTCTATTGGGCTTATAATTTAGCAGCTTTACACGCTTGTTTGGTTGGGGTTCAACAATTATTATTGGAAAAATATAGAAAGAATTATCTTCCCGCTATTTTAGATGAAAATCCTTTTCCTACTATAGGTTTTGCGCCTTATGTTTGTTTCCTTATTTCTACTTTTTTGTTCTTTTGCTATTTATTTTTAGCTTTGGCATCAGCTTCAGCTGCGGGGGCAAAACAGGTGGCGATATTTGCGCCAATGGTTGTTTTAGCTTTTTTGGTCAGTTTTGTTTTGGGAGTTTTATACATAGCTTTGTACATACAAGTTAAAAAACAGACAGAAAAAATAAAGTTGGAAAAATATGGAGAATAGCACTCGCTTATTAGCGTTTTTTATCTTTATAATAACTCAAGCCCACGCACAAATTTTTATACAAACCAAAACCGTTTATATTCATAACGATTCTATACGGGTTAAAATTTATAATCGCAGCGATAATGGGTTGGTGTATTTTAATATGCACGACGACGAAAATTTATGTGTAGAAGAAGCGGTAAATTTGTTGGAAAATACAGGCGGCAGGTTGATAGAACTCAAACATTTCGGCGCATTGGAGGACAAAGCGAGATATGTTTCGGTTAAAAAAAATAATAAAATTTACACCTTTGACCCCAACCGCATTTTTACCAATAATGATAGTGTGCGAGCGATTACGTTGATAGAACATAGACAATTTTATCAGGCGGTTAATCAGCTGAAAAAATTATCTGCTTCGCAAATGCCCACAGAAGCGGAATGTGTGCTGTTCGCTAAAAATGAGTTGAAAATTTTGGCGGATACTTTAATCTCACTTTTGGATACGAGCAAAGCAAAAATAATAGTCGCTTTACACAACAATCACAGTTTTGAGCCGCGCTGCGATGATAATTGCAATTTTAGGCACGGTTCTTACAATCTGGGAACGTATTTTCGCCACGAAACTGAAGAAAATGCTTCTGCGGATGAAATTTATATCAACCCCAAGCGAAATTTAAGCGGTTTTTTCATCGTACTCAATCATCCCGTTTTTATGCAGGCGCAAACGCACCGTTGTAACGTGATTTTACAGGCTGAAAACGCGCCCGATGATGGTTCTTTTTCCGTTTTTGCCCAACATAATGGGTTGAATTATATCAACATAGAAGCGAAAAGAGATAGCCCCGATGAACAGCGCATTTTATTGCGGACGCTTTCGGATATGTTGATGGAGTGGAGGATTGAACCTTAAAAAATTAAAAAGAAAAAACCGCTAAGCGATAAGCAAAGCGGTTTTTTTTGTGGCGATAATTAGCACATTTATTTTAGCATTTCGTCGGCTATAGCGTCTTGGAACAAGTTCCAAATCTGCTCATCAGGGGGGAAATTCATCACTTTTATCGGCTCTTGGGTTACAGGGTGGATAAATTCCAAACTGAAAGAGTGCAAGTGAATACGCCCATCCTCGTTGGGTTTGCTCGCGCCGTATTTGACATCGCCGCGTATGCAGCATTTCATTTTGGCCAATTGTGCACGGATTTGGTGAGAGCGGCCAGTTTCGGGTTTAACCTCCAAAGCGCAGAAATCGCCCACTTCACCAATTAGTCTGTAGTCCAAACTCGCTTTTTTAGCATCTTTGTACCTTTGAGAGGTGTAAGCTGTGGTTAAGTTTTTACTTTTATCTTTGCTTAGATAGTGGGTTAATGTTCCGCTTAGTTCTTTGGGGCGTTTTTCTACCAACGCAATGTAAGTTTTTTGTATTTGGCGGTCAGCGAATAGTTTATTCATACGCTCCAAAGCCTTGCTTGTGCGCGCAAACAGCAACACACCGCTTACGGGTCTATCCAAACGATGCACAGTGCCTAAAAATACGTCCCCAGGTTTGTCATATTTTTTCTTGATATAGCTTTTCACCACCTCGCTAATGGGCTGGTCGCCTGTTTCGTCCCCTTGTACCAACCAACCTGCGGGTTTGTTGATAATAATTAAATGATTGTCTTCGTATAAGACATCTAAATACTCTAATTCCATTTTTATACTGATAAAAAATTGTTTGAAAAATTGGAGATTGCCAAAAAATACTAATTAGCAAAATCTTTTAAAGCGGGTTCTAAAGCGGTTTTAACCACGTTCAAACCCAAAGCCCGCGCTTCTGTGGGGCTAAATCCTTGTTTGATAAAATAATCTTCTAAGTTGCGCAAAGCATCGAAATAGCTGATATACAACGATTTGTACAAACGCTGTTGAATGTTGCTGCCGCTATCTGCCCATTTTGACAAATTTGACCAAATTTTCCCATCCCAAGCGTTCAATTGTTGTATTTGTTCGCTCGTTGGGGGTTGAGGTTGGGCGTAGCAATTATTCAACTCGCTCCATTTGCATTTATCCAGTAGATTTTCTTCCATATCGCGCCCTACTGCTAACAAAATTCGCATACTCGGCATAGAAAAAAAACTGCCGCAATCTGACGAAATTTGGTAATTATCCCGTTCATTGTTCCAATATGGGGCAAAAACTTTGGCGCAAATATCTGGATGGCGTTGAAACAACCAACAGGGGAAAGCGGGTTCGTCCTTGCTCGCTTCGTGCATTTCGCGCAGGTGTTGTATCAACTGTTCGGGTTCGCGGTAGGAATAAGCAAAGCTAAAATCGGAGCGGGTTTTTTGTTTGTAATTGCCCATAATCTGCTGGGCTGCTTCGCGCATCAATTTGTCCGAAACTTGTTGAAAATCAGCTATTTTAACATCCCCGTTCATATACATATACGCGCGATAAACTTTAGCCAAGGGGTGTTTAAACTGTTTCAAACCCTCGTCTGCTGTAAAGGGTTTTGTGCCGATAAGGTTGATATAATACTGTAGCGAATAATCTTCTATGATTTGACCAAAGCGCATTTTTTCGCTAAGTAGCTGGTAATTTTGGTAACTTTGGTTGTTTTGTTGATATTGCAAAAAGCTGCTTTCGGTAGTTTTGCCCCAAAGTCCGTCCGATTTCTGTTTGTAAAAATTCTCTTTTGCTAAAAAATTTTGCATATTCAGCACCGAACTGCGGCTAACTTGGCTATTGGGCTGATAATTGCGCGAGCGGGACATTTCAAACGGGGTTACTTTGTGCACAACTTTCGCGCTTACGCGTTTGATGAAAATATCTTTTGGTGCGCGCGGTTGGATTTTTTTGTAGGCGATTTCTGCCTCTTCTTCGGTTTTGAACGTGCCGAGAGCCAAGCGCACTTTTTGCTCGCTAATCTGCGCCACTAGGTTATTACCTGCCAAACTTTTCCAATCCGACCAGTTGATTTCATCGTCCAAATCTACAGTAGCCAACTGCACGATATAAACCGCATCTTGGTCTTCTATAGCTATTTTTTGGATAAAAGCGTCTTTATACCCTTGGGTTTTGACCTGTGCCAAACGCTGGTTGGCGGTAGAAGAGGTGGCAAAAGTTCCCAACATAATCCGCGAAAGCCCATTAGGGGCTGGTTGTTCGTACAAATAACCCAAGTTGTGAATTTTTTTGAAATCGGCATATTCTGGGTTACCGAATGAAGCAATTTGTATAATAAAAGCATTTTCTTCATTTTGCGCGGTAGCGAAAGCCAAAAAAAGGGAAAAAATGGCTAAAAATGTATATTTTTTCATAAAAAAAGGGCTAAAATTCAATTTTTATAATTATTGGGTATAAATTTGGGGCAAAAATACTACATTTGTGCGATTATTAGCTCATTTTAATATAATTTTTTTATAAATATGCTAAAAGATATATGTTTTTTCTTAGCTTGCTTACTTTTGGCTTCGGGGGCTTTATTTGTTTTGCGCGAAAACCCTCGTCTCGCTGCTGCTAATTTGGCTCACTTAGAAGATGCGCAGTTATCCAATTTTTATAAATTGGATTTGAGCGGCGAAACGCTACAAGATATTCCCCAATCGGCTTTGCAACAAGTTGATTTAGCGCATTTTAGCTATGACGGGGGCGAATATATTGCTACAGTTTTTGACTCGATTTGGGGGTTGGAAAATGCGCATTTGGATAAAAAATTATTAGCTTTATCCCAGCGAAAATTACAGTTTTTGACCGATAAAATACAAGTTTGGGCTAAATTAGAAAGTTTAAACTTGCCCAATCATAGGATTAAGCAATTACCTGTTGGGTTTTGTGGGTTGTCGCAGCTCAAAAACTTAAATTTAAGCGGCAATTTGCTCAACACTTTACCCGATAGTTTGGGCTATTTGGACAAAATGGAGATTTTAAATTTGGCATATAATCAATTGGAGCGTTTGCCAAACAATTTTTTTGCCCTTTCAAAGCTTACAGAATTGAATTTAGCCCACAATCAGTTATTGTATACGGGAAGTGTTTTTTGTTATATGTCAGAGTTGCGCTCTTTGGATTTATCTCACAATCGGTTACAAAAAATGCCCGCTTCTTTGCGCAAATTAAAGCGTTTGGAGTGGTTGGATTTGAGCGGAAATGATATTTCGGCTGCGCATAAAGAAGAAATCCGCGCTTGGTTGCCGCGTACGAAGGTAGTTTTTTAAAAATAAAAAAACACTCAATAATCAACTGATATTGAGTGAATTGGTTATAGTTGATTGGGGAATAAGTTGTGCTACCAACTCCCCAACTTTTGTACCTAAAGTGGAATGCCAACGCTCGTTTTCTTTTATCGGCAAATATTCGGCGTGGGTTATTGCTGCATCTATTTGAGCCATTAATTTTTCCGTATCGTAAGCCGCTTTGTCGTACCCTTCTAAATGCGCAGATAATAGCCTTTCTAAAAGTCGTTTCGCGCCCTCTTTTTTATTCTCAAAGTATTCGTCTTGCTTATTTTCGTCCCAATCGCGCGGATTTTCAAAGTGTAGCAGCAACCAGAGCTCAAAACAGGGATTGGATAAAGCTAAAAAGTATTTCTTTTGTACAATTTGTTGCGCAATCTCACTTAACTGCTTGTCTTTTATATTTTGACGGTCTCGGTCAATAACCAACCAAAGTTGGTCATCACTTTTTAAATGATAGCGTTTTTTGAACTCATCCAAAGTTTTTAACACGTCTATAGGCGAACTGTTGGTTTCGTTAATCCCAAAGTCGGTTCTTTTCAACACCTCAATTTGTACTCGGGTGATTCTGAATTTATTTTTTATCGCCTCAAAATATAGCTTTTCCGTATCGCTGCCCTCTGCCGCTATGATGAATAGTCTATGGTCTCTTAAGCCTGTTTTGCGCTTAAAATCGGTTTTGATAATGGGCATATTTTACCATTTTTGGTTTGCTGAATTGGGAATAAAAGGAATTGCGCCATAACGCCCCTGCAAATAACCCCGCCGTATTTCGCTGTCTGCGCGCGGCTTAAACTCTTCCAACGAGTACAGTTCTGTAGCACCTTTGCTGTTTTTTTCTGCAAACCAAATCTCATCTTTTCGCAATAAATCCAAATCCAATAAGCTAGATTCGTGGGTGGTGGCGATAAACTGGGAGTTTGTATCTTGTTGATTTTCTAAAAAATAAGATAGTAAAGCCTTACTCAAATGCGGATGCAAACTGCGGTCTATTTCATCAATAATAAAGGTACAATTTATTTGATAACCAACAACAGGAAAAAAATCAAATAAGCGTTTCGTTCCGTCGGATTCTTCATTAAATTCAAAAATAGCTTCGCTGCCTTCGTGCTGAGAGGCAAATTTATACGCAAGCAGTTCGTTATTTTCTTTTTTAAATAGATACAGTGCGTTTTTGTCTTCTGATTTAATTAAAACGTTTTGTTTGTCTGCTAAATTTTGGAAACTCCATTGACTTTCATTTGATAAGTTAGTTTCAATAGTTTTAAATTCTATTTCTTGCCAATAAAATTTTTTCATATCAATACTAAAATGAGATAATAACTTTAAATAGCGATTATCATTATCATCATCGTTATTATGGGTGAAATCAAAAGCGAAGTCAGGAAACATAATTTTTAATCCGTTTCCAATCCAATTATTTACATTTTCAATTTCTGTTAGATTTTCTACTTCTTGAAAAACATTTCTGCGCCAACATTCATATAAGAATAAAGTGTCTTTAGGACAAGCTTTGGCTATAAATTCTAAAAAATGTTGTTGTTCTTTGTTTTTAAAATGAATATCAAAATTCATTAAAGTTTTGCCGTCTGCTGCATTTTTCCGCTCGAAAATAATTTTATCTTTTTTCGCGCCCCTTTCGTGTAGATATTCCGTATGAATTTGCTGGTTTAAAATCTCAAAACCGTAAGAATAAACGCTATCATTTAGTAAAATATCAAATTGAAAACTTGTTGGTTTTTCGCTGCGGTGGTTGTGCTTGAATGCTTGAAACGATGGATTTTTTAAATTTAAACCAACTACCAACTTTTTTGCAAAATCAATAGCTTTTACAAAATTAGATTTGCCAGAGCCATTAGCCCCATAAATCAAGCCTGTTTTCAACAAAGTGGGTATGTGTCGCTTTTTATTTTTTACGGTGTGAGTGGGTAGGCTTAAACCTTGACCAGCTACCATTGAAAACTCGGTGGGTTCGTCAAAAGATAAAAAATTGCCAACAAAAAAGCGAATAAGCATAGCTATTGTGTTTAAAAAATGATAAAAATGTTAATTTTGCTGCAAAGTTGGCGAATTTTTTGCAAAGTTTTGCATTTTATAGAAAAATATCTTTTAAAAATATAACCATTATTGAATTTTTTATGTTTTTTACCCGCATTATCCCCTTATTTTTACTAATCAACAGCTATTTTTGCCCGATTTCTAACGCCCAAGTTCTCACCGAGATAGAAAAATGTTGGGAACAAAAACAGGTTTTGGTGCAAAGAGAAACCTCCAAAGTGGGCAAAACCCGCAATTTACACCTTTATACTATCAATTGTAGAGACGGCAAACAGGTCTTAAATGGGGTGAAAATAGAGTATAAATTGTTGATTTCTAATCAAAACCGATTCGGAAATGAAGAAAATAACAATACCAATTATTATGAAACTCGCATTGCTTTTATAGATGCCGAAGAGTTGGAAATAGCAATCACCGCTTTAAAAAATCTGCAAATTCAGTTAAATTCACCCAAAAAAGATAGCACAGAGTTGCATTACACCAGCCGTTCTGGTATGCGTATTTATGCTAATTATAACCTAACTTGGGAAAAATGGACGGTTTATATTGAATTTCCAGACAAAAAAAGGAATAAAATTTCCCGCAATACTTTGTTGGAATTGACCAACTTGCTTCAGCAAGCGCACAATAAGCTAAAAGTCTAAAATTGAAAATAAATAAAAGGTTGTACATCAGCACTTTGCAACTGCATAGCAATTTGTATCGTCGCCAATAATATCAATAATTTGCCCATAAAAGGTAGGCTGTAGAGATAAATCTGCAGCCTTTTTTTATGCTCTGTTTGTACAAAATGGGTATAAAATCCCAAAAATAATAAGCTTATCAACAACGGCCGCGCTGACATAAACGGTTCAACAAAGGCTAAATCCATACTCGTTAGCATCTGCCAAATGCTGTTGAACGCGTCTTCAAAGCTAAAAGCGCGGAAAAATATCCACAAAAAAGCCACAAAATGGAAAGTTAATAGCCAAGCGCAGAAATTCCACCAGCGTGTTTTGCGCCAATCGGCAGTTTTAAACTGATTTGACCACCATTTATGCGCAATCAAACCCGCGCCGTGCATAGCTCCCCAAAATACAAATTTCCAACTTGCACCGTGCCAAAATCCCCCCACCAACATCGTTATCATCAAAAAAACGTTGCGCCACAATTCCCCTTTTCTATTCCCGCCCAACGCAATATAAATATAATCTCTCAACCAAAATGATAAAGATATGTGCCAACGCCGCCAAAATTCGGTTATGCTCGTGGATTGATACGGGCTGTTAAAATTGTCTAACAACTTGAAACCCAATAACATAGACAAACCTATAGCCATATCCGAATAACCCGAAAAGTCGCAATAAATTTGCAACGTGTAGGCATACATCGCCATCAAATTTTCAAACCCAGAGTAATTTAATACGGCTGCTTTGCCCATTTTTGTACCATAAACCAAATCGGCGTATTGGGCTACATAATTGGCTATAATCGCTTTTTTGATAAAACCTTTTACGATTAAAAACAAAGCTGCGCCTAATTCTGCGTTGCTGATATAGTTAAAACTATTAGTATTTTTTTCCTCTTCGCTAATTTTTTCGTGTTCAAAAATAATCGGTTTTCTAATTTGGGCAATAAAATCGCTGGCTCTTACTATAGGGCCTGCTACCAATTGGGGAAAAAAGCTTAAATAAAAGCCAAAATCTAACAAATTTCTACAAGCAGCTATCTCTTTTTTGTAAATATCTACCAAATAACTAATCGTTTGAAATGTAAAAAAGGAAATCCCTACAGGTAGGATTAAATTTTCTACCCGCAACCAATCCGCGCCCAAAGCGTTGGCATTATCTACAAAAAAATTAGCGTATTTATAATATAATAAAGGGATTAAATTTATTATAATAAACCCAAATAATAACTTTCCTTTGTGTTTTTCCACCCGCTCAATCCATAAACCAGCCCCATAATTTATCACGATAATAGCAATAAATAAGGCTAAAAATATACCGCTTGATTTATAATAAAAAAACAAACTGAACGCGGTTAGATAAAATATCCTCGCGCTAATTTGGTTATAAATAAACAAATAAATACCCCAAAAAAGGGTAAATAATAGCAAAAATTGCCCACTACTAAATAGTATTGGGTTTTTTTCTTGATAAGAAAATAATTCGCTTAATTGAGTGATTAAAATGTTAAAATCCATTGTTGTTTTTAATTGTAAAGACAAATACAATAAATAAGTTTAAAGGCGCATAAAATCTAATTTTATCGGTCTTTTACTTCACGCAAGCGCACAGTTCCACATATTTTAGAAGGAAAATCTCCCCGTGTTAAACTTTCTGGGCGGTTGGGTAAGCAAGTTATTTGCGTTTCGCTTGTTTCTAGTTCCTCTAATTTAGCAGGTAATAATGGCAATGTGTTTATTGGGTTATAACTACAATCTAAATTTATCAAGCTGTTAGGTAATAATTCAGGTAAAGAAGAGATATTATTTTCACTACAATCTAATACACTTAGATTATCAGGCAATTTTTTTGGTAAAGTAGTTATTTGATTATTTGTACAAATTAAAGTATCTAATTTTTCGGGTAAAATATTAGGCAAAGCAGTAATTTGATTATAACCACACCATAATTCAATCAAACTATTAGGCAATTGTTTTGGTAAAGTAGTTATTTGATTATCGTTACATTCTAAGATATTTAAATTGTTAGGTAATTTATCAGGTAAAATAATAATTTGATTATCACTACACCATAATTCAATTAAATTACTAGGCAATTTTGTAGGTAAAGCAGTTATTTGGTTATTGCTACAATGTAATAGACTTAGATTGCTAGGCAATTTTTCAGGTAAAGTAATGATTTGATTATCACTACAATGTAATAGACTTAAATTATTAGGTAATCGTATTGGCAAAACAGTTATTTGGTTACCACTGCACCATAATTTAATTAAATTATTAGGCAGTTTTTCAGGTAAAGTGGTTATTTGATTATCACTGCAATCTAATAGACTTAAATTATTAGGTAATTTTTCAGGTAAAGTAATGATTTGATTATTACTACAATATAATAGACTTAAATTATTAGGCAATCGTATTGGCAAAACAGTTATTTGGTTACCATTGCACCATAATTTAATTAAATTACTAGGCAAGTTTGTCGGTAAAGCAGTTATTTGGTTGTTGCTACAATCTAAAGTTGTTATGCTATCAGATAGTATTTTTGGTAAATTTGTTATTTTGTTATCGCTACAATCTAAAATAATTAAATTATTAGGTAGTATTTTAGGTAAAATGTTTATTTCGTTTTTTTCGCAAGCCAAAACTAATAAATTATTAGGTAGGGTTTTTGGCAAAAACTTTAATTTATTATGGCAACAGTCTAAAGTATCTAACATATTAGGCAAAATGTCGGGTAAAGTGATTATTTGGTTGCGTTTACAATACAATTTGGTTAAATTCTTAGGCAACGTAACAGGCAAGTCAATTATTTGATTACTGTTACAGTTAAAATAGGTTAAATTCTTAGGCAATGCTGTAGGCAAGTCAATTATTTGATTATCACTACAGTCGAAATGAGTTAAAGCGGGAAAATTAAATCCATTTAAATTTTTGATATTTTTGTTAGAAATATCTAAAATTCGCAAAGCATTAGCCGCAGGGGTAAGCTGATTATTTTTATCTATACATTCAGCGCAATTTTCGCGAATAGCGGCGGCAAAGTTAAGGTCGCTTATTTTTTGAGCGAAAGTATAACAAATTGACAAACTAAAAATTAAAGAAAGAATAAACGTTTTCATTGTTGTAGATATTTTTTATATTAAAAAACATAAAATTTTGCCGCAAATTTAGCCCTTTTTTTAGAATATACAATCAAAAAAATAAAAAATTATTAAATAAAAAATTGGCAAGATGACGTAAAAGTTGTTGAAGTGTGTGTTTGCCAATGGCAAGATGACATAAAAGTTGTTGAAGTGTGTGTTTGCCAATGGCAAGATGACATAAAAGTTGTTGAAGTGTGTGTTTGCCAATGGCAAGATGACATAAAAGTTGTTGAAGTGTGTGTTTGCCAATGGCAAGATGACGTAAAAGTTGTTGAAGTGTATGTTTGCCAATGGTAAGATGATATAAAAGTTGTTGAAGTGTGTGTTTGCCAAAAAATAAAAGGCTAAAAATAAATTATTTTTGAGTTTTACCAAAAGTCAGCACATAAAAAAACACTGTAGAATAATGCTACAGTGTGTTTGAGATTAGGATTTATTTTTATCAGTTTCCAATTTGTTGGTTAAATTATCCGCTTCAACGTTCAATTTTAGCTTTTGTTTGCGCAATTTTTTCTGTTCGTTGTTGCTTTCATAAATGACATAGTTTTGATATTTGATTCTATCTTTTTCTGCCCAAATATCTTTGCCTATATTACAAGTAAGAATAAGCTCGCGATATAGTTTATTGCCAATTTCCACCCGTTTTTCTACAGAGATGTCTCGGTCGGCTATTTTATCCATTTGTATATTGAGGGCATTTTCAAACTGCGCGGCAGATTCTTTGACCTTATCCAAGTGGGTTTGTTTTAACCCCATTTCTTCCAAAATACTAATCAGCGAATTGGCAACCCTAACCACTCGCCGCCCGCAAAGTAATAGTTGTGCATCGGTCATATCATTCATTTTGAACGTGCCAAATTTTCTATACTTGCCTGAAGAATCGGGATAAACAGCCTCAACGCGCAACATTACGCTGCGGATAGCAGTCTTGAGTGCTTCTCGGGCTTCGTTTTTCTTTTGGGTAGCATCCATTTGGTCACCTACCAACTCATCATCGTTGGGCAATTCAGCAAAGAGTTGGCAATTTTGTTCAAACGTATCCATACGGGCTACAAAATAAGCGTAATTGGCGAATAAATCTGCGTCGCGGCGCATATATTTTAGCCTTTCTATACATTGAGCGTATAAATCCGCATCGGGAAAATTATATTCGCGGTTGGTGTTTTGTTTTTTCATAAAAGAAAAAGATATTGAGGGTAAAAAGTATAAAGTTTAAAAAAGAGCGGCTAATAAAAACAATAAATCTACCAAACGGCAAAGGGGATATTTAAGCTATAATTTTATATTTTTTGATATAAATTTTACTCAAATATACTTTTTGATAAAGCAAAAAAAATAAAAGCTATTGGAAAAAAGCTTTTAAGATAAAAATTGCCCGTCTTTCATAGTCAAACAACGGTCGCACATATTGGCGAGTTCTAAATTATGGGTAACCACCACAAAAGTAAGGGCAAAATCGGCACGCAATTTAAAAAAAAGTTGATGCAAATCGCTACTTGTCTGCGTGTCCAAATTGCCAGAAGGTTCGTCAGCAAGAATTAACGCGGGTTGGTTGATAAGTGCGCGCGCTACAGATACGCGTTGCTGTTCGCCGCCCGACAATTGGTTGGGTTTATGCTCTAATCGGTGCGACAAGCCCAAATAATCCAGTAATTCTTTGGCTTTACGCTCTACATCCAAGCGTTTTTTATTAGCAATAAAAGCGGGCAAGCAGACATTTTCTAAGGCGGTAAATTCAGGTAACAAATGATGAAATTGAAAAATAAAACCGATGTGTTGATTTCTAAATTTGGCTAAATCATTGCTGCTTAAATTATTAACTGTTTGTTCATTGATGATTAATTTACCTGCATCTGGTTTGTCCAACGTGCCAAGTATATGCAAAAGGGTAGATTTTCCTGCCCCTGATTTGCCAATAATAGCGACAATTTCTTGTTTTTGGACTTCAAGGCTAACCCCGTTGAGGACTTTGAGCGAATTATAACTTTTTTCTATAGTTTGTGCTGAAATCATTTTATTAGTGATTGGTGATTAGTGTTAAGTGATTAGTTGTTAATTATTAGTGAAATGTTTTAGTGTGTTTAGCGATTTGATAAAAAAGTGTAATTTTGCAGTCTGATTAAAAGATATTGGGGTTTATCAACGGCTAATAACTTAACAGCAACAATTAACAACTTAACACTAACCATTAACAATTGAGAATGAAATTAATTTATTTTATTATTTTTTTGAATATCTTTTCGGCCGTCGCTGCGCAAAAACCAACGATTAAGCGTTTGGATTTGGAAACAATTATGCAGGGGAAAAACTTTATAGGTTATAGCCCAGAGAATCCAATTTGGAGTTTGGACAATCAACAGATTTTTTTTAAATGGAATCCGCAATTATTGCCAGCAGAAATTTGGTATAAAATAGATATTAAAACGTGGCAGATTGCCAAAGTGGAAGCCAGCGACGGAGAAAATTTAGCTTATGCGCTTTATGTAGATTGGAATTATGACGAAAAATATGAGCAGATAGTTTGGTCGCAAGACGGCGATTTATACATTTATGGCAAAAATATGAGCAAACCTGAATGTATTTTATCCACCCCATTTATTAGCGAAACAAATCCACAATGGTTGGCTGACGGAATGGGTTTGGCTTACACAGCACAAGGGAATATATACCATTGGAACAGGGCTACCAATTCGATTAAGCAAATGACTTTTTTTGAAAAAAACAAGCCAACCGATAACAATGAAAATAAAGAGTATAAAACAGCAGCAGATTGGTTGAATATGCAGCAGATTAGCCTGTTTGAATATACGAAAGATGCCCGCCGCCGCCGAGAGTTTAGCGACAGCATCCAAAAAAGCTTATTTAGCCCCAACAAAAGAAAAAGTGGTGACCACAACGCCAGCAATTTAAGAATTAGCCCTAAATTAGATTATGCAGTGTATCAAGTGGTTAATCAAAAGCCAGCGAGTACAACGATTTATGCCAATTATATGGCTGAAAACGGATTTTCGGAGGCTAAAAATGCCCGCGCTAAGGTAGGGTTTTACCAATACACAAGCAAGTTGGGTATTTATGAGGTCAAAAAAGACAGTTATCAGTTTATTTCTAGCAAAAACCTAAAAGGGATTTATGAAAAGCCAAGTTTTATGCGCGAATATCACCGCAAGGAGGACACGGTTGCTTATCAGCCCTTATATAAAGCAGAAAAACCTACATTTGTGGCAGGCTATCGGTTCAATCGGCAAGGGGATTTATACGCTGATTTGCGTTCTTGCGACAACAAACAACGTTGGATATGTTTGGTCAATAAAGAAAGCAGAGAATTTGAGCTTTTGGATTATCAACAAGACAGCGCTTGGGTAGGGGGCGAAGGGATAGAATTTGGTCAAACGGGTTGGGTGGATAATAATCAGGTTTGGTTTATCTCCAACGAAACAGATTTTCCCCATATTTATACCGTCAATATACGAAATGGGGAGAAAAAGGTTATCACTAAAGGCAAATTTGAAGTATCGGATGTATATTATGATGAAGAAAATCAACATTTTTACTATCATTCTTCAAAAAAAGATGCAGGAGAGCGGCATTTTTATCGCTATAATGTGCGCACAAGCGAAGAAATTTGTTATACCAATAAAACGGGCGGCTATGAGGTTAGCCTTTCGCCCGACAAACAGCATTTGTTGATGCGTTATTCTAATGCCAGCAATCCTTGGGAGCTTTTTTATCAAAAAAATAGCCCATTAGATACAGCCAGACAATTAACTTGGTCACAAACCGAACAGTTTAAAGCTTACAAATGGCAAATGCCAACATTTATCAGTTTTAATAATGCTAAAAATCAGCCTGTAAGTGCCCGTTTATATCGCCCCAATCCCAAAAATGATGCCAAAAAAGCGGTTTTGTTTGTACACGGGGCAGGATATTTGCAGAACGCGCACAAGTGGTGGTCTGTGTATTTTCGCGAGTATATGTTTCACCAATTTTTAACGGAAAGAGGTTATACCGTTTTGGATGTTGATTATCACGGCAGCGCAGGTTATGGCTCAAGTTATAGAACAAGTATTTATAGAAATATGGGGGGGGCAGATTTGGACGATTATGTATCCGCAGCCAGCTATCTAACCAAAACCTATCAGATTAAAGCGGATAAAATTGGTATTTATGGGGGCAGTTATGGGGGATTTATTACCCTTATGGCTTTGTTCAAATATCCCCAAACCTTTGCCTGTGGGGCGGCTTTGCGCTCAGTTACGGATTGGGCGCATTACAACCACGGTTATACGAGCAATATACTCAATACACCGGTTGAAGATTCTTTGGCTTTTGTGCGCAGTTCGCCTATTTATCACGCTGCTGGTTTGCAAAAACCATTGTTGATGTTGCACGGGGCTGTGGATGATAACGTACAATATCAAGACGTGGTGCGGTTGGCTCAAAAATTAATTGAGTTGAAAAAAGAGCGTTGGGAGTTAGCCGTTTATCCCGTAGAGGCGCACGGTTTTACTGAAGCAGCGAGTTGGTTGGACGAATATAGAAGAATTTTTGAGCTTTTTGAGCGGTATTTGTAAAGAAAATGCAAATTTTTGATTAAATGTTCAATAAATATGCATAATTTGGCATAATTTTTGTGTGAGTCATGTAACATTTTGTACTTTTGTCCCGTTATAAGAGGCAGAAAAAATAATTTGCTAACCTTACAATCAAAAATATATTTTTGAATATGAAAAAAAACTTTTTTACGCTGCTATTTTTCTCCGCTTTTGCGATAAGCAGCTACGCACAAAATTTGATTAAAAATAGCAACTTCTCCAAAGGGGTAGAAGACTGGAGCATTTTCCTCGTTAATGGAGGTGCTGCACCCCGAATGATAGAAGTGAGCAATGACTATAAAAAATACGGTTTGGCTGATAATCAAGCAGGTTTACATTTTGCAGAATTAGATGCCCAATCTGCCATCCAACAAACCATAACCACTGTAGAAGGTAAAGATTATCTTTTAGGTTTTGGTTTTGCAACCCGTCCCAATGCTGGCGACAAACAGCTTATAGTAGAAGTCAACGGTAAAGCCGTTTTTACCCAAACATTTAAAAATAATGTAGAAGCGGGTAAATTTACCCACAGCCACTTCAGCTTTACTGCGGACGCAGCTACTTCCAAAATAGCATTTTATATCGTGTCTTTGTCAGGCAAGGATGATGAAGGGCTATTGGTTAGCGATGTGCTCTGCAACCTAGAATCTGAGGTAGATTTGAAGTTATTTTACACTTATTAATCTATCCAAACCAATTGAAAGAATATAGATATAGCTTTCTTATAACAAATGAAACGCAACTTGGACAAAATCCGAGCTGCGTTTTTTCATTTTATAACATTTTGCTTCTTTTGACCAAGTAAGGCATCAAAATTTGTTGGAAACCTTCGTTGATATCGGCTTCCACAAAATCTATTTTGTACTGCAAACAGCGCATTTTTAGCTTTTGTTTGAACTCTATCATTTGTTTTATGTAATAATCTTTCACCTGATTGGATTGTAGGCGCACTTTTTCCCCCGTTTCCATATCCACAAAAATATAGGGGCGGTTTTCAAACTCAAAGTCTTCTTCTAGTTTTTTGTCTACTGTATGGAATAAAACCACCTCGTGTTTGTTGTACTTCAAATGCTGCAAAGCGGCAAAAAGTGCCTCAATATCGCGTCCTTGTTCAAACATATCGCTAAAAATAATCACCAAACTGCGTCTATGGGTAGCTTCTGAAATTTGGTGCAAAGAGTTGGCAGCGGCTGTGCTTTTATTTAAGTTGGGTTTATCCAGCAGCTTATCCAATTGGGCTAATAATAAGTTTAAATGGCGAGTGGATGATTTGCAAGTGGTGTGTAAATCCAAATTGTCTGAAAATATAGATAAACCGAATGCATCGCGTTGTTTTTGTAGCAAGTACATCAACGATAAAGCCGCCAACGAACTAAACGCCAATTTATTTACCAATGGCTGTCCTTTGGGCGCTTCTTGGGGAAAATACATAGAAGAGGACGCATCTATGACTATTTGGCAGCGCAAGTTGGTTTCTTCCTCGTATTGTTTGCTAAATAATTTATCCGTGCGGGCAAAAACTTTCCAATCTATACTTTTTGTGCTTTCGCCTGGGTTGAAAATGCGATGTTCTGCAAATTCTACCGAAAAACCGTGAAAAGGGCTTTTGTGCAAACCGATGATAAAACCCTCTACAACCTGTTTGGCCAAAAGCTCTAAATTGCCAGTTTGACGCACATCATATTCTTTCAATATACTCATAAAAACTTGTTTTTTTGGATAAAAATAGCCACAATAGTATAAAAACGCCGCAAATTTACAAAAAAAAATATAAAGCTGGCTTTTTTACAAAAAAAAATAGTTTCTTTGCGGTGGCTTAACATCTCATTAACCTTTTATATCCTTTATTTTAAACTTAAAACATCAAAAATGAAATTTTTTTTCTACTGCTTTACGGGTTTTGCTATCTTTATCTATTCGTGTGGGGTAAAACACATCAAAAATACTTCCCCAAATAAAGAAAACGCTGCTTGTGTGTCAGGCGATTGTCAAAATGGTATCGGAAAATACAGATTTACAAATGCTGAATATGAAGGGGAGTGGAAAAATGGACTTCAGAATGGAAAAGGAAAAATTACTATGACAACTGGGGATGTTTATGAGGGGGACTTTAAAGATGGCAAAATCAATGGTTATGGCGAGTTTAAATCCGCTACACAAGGTTGGCGTTATGTGGGTAATTGGCTAAATGGCGATTTTGGCGGAAAGGGTTTTTATGTCTGCCCTGCAGGCAATACCTATGATGGAAATTACGAACGAGGTCATAGAAATGGTTATGGTATTTTTACCTATAAAATTGGTTCTAGCATTACAAAAGCGGTAGCGGGAGATAAATACATAGGCGAATGGAAAGGGGACGATTATAAAGGTTGGGGAATTTTAATACACAAAGACGGAACGAAAGAAACTGGGGTTTGGGCTACTGGACACAAACTAGCAGAAGAAAAAACAGTACAGGAAGCCATTGATTTCTTAAACCAAAAATACACTTTAGATTTATCTGCTGAAGGCATATAATCTTGTTTTAATAACTGGAGTTACGCTTGAGGTTTAATTTTAGTACAAAATAGCTATAATGTTAAATCGGGTAGAAATTTTTTAACGGCTTGCGCCTAAAAAATTTATTTTTATTACTTTTTTGGTGGCAAAAAAGTAACCAAAAAAGCCAACGCCAAAAAGGCGTTTTTGCTTGTATTTTCTACGAAAATAAGCGCAAAACCGTCGC
>JAAFIM010000079.1 GCA_013297745.1 Chitinophagales bacterium
TCCGCGTTAACAACATCAACCAGTTCACAAACGAACGTTGCTTGTTTTGGTGGGAATAATGGCGCATTCACAATATCCGCAACGGGTGGAACTGCAAGTTATCAATTCAATCGCGGCACAGGTAATCAACCCACAGGCGTATTTACCAACTTAACGGCTGGTAATTACACAGTAACGGTAACGGATGCCAACGGTTGTACCACAACCCAAGCGGTAACAATAACCCAACCCGCAAGCGCGTTAACAACATCAATCAGTTCACAAACGAACGTTGCTTGTTTTGGTGGGAATAATGGCGCATTTACAATCGCCGCAACGGGCGGAACTGCATCGTACCAATTCAATCGCGGCACGGGCAACCAACCTACAGGCGCATTTACCAACTTAACGGCTGGTAATTACACGGTAACGGTAACAGATGCCAACGGTTGCAGCACAATTCAAGCGGTAACAATAACCCAACCAGCAAGCGCATTAACAACAAGTATCAGTTCACAAACGAACGTTGCTTGTTTTGGTGCGAACAATGGCGCGTTTACAATCGCCGCAACGGGCGGAACTGCCTCATACCAATCTAATCGCGGCACGGGTAACCAACCCACAGGCGTATTTACCAACTTAACGGCTGGTAATTACACGGTAACGGTAACGGACGCGAACGGTTGTAACACAACAAGAGGGGTAACAATAACCCAACCTGCAACAGCATTGAGCAGCAGCACGAGTGCGACCCAAGCAAGTTGCGGCACGCCAAACGGAACAGCTACAGTAACAGCCACAGGCGGCACGGCAACTTACAGTTATTTGTGGTCGAACAACCAAACTGCGGCTACAGCAACAGGTTTGGCGGGCGGAATTTACTTTGTAACGGTAACAGATGCAAACGGTTGTAGCACGACCAATTCAGCTACAGTAACCCAACCAAGTTCTCTATCAGGTGCAATCAGTTCACAAACGAATGTATCGTGCTTTGGGGGAACAAATGGCAGTTTGTTGATAACAGCAACGGGAGGAACAACTCCATACCAATTCAATCGCGGCACGGGCAACCAAGCAACGGGTAGTTTTATCAACTTATCTGCTGGTGTTTATAACATTACTATCACAGATGCAGGCGGTTGCACGGCTAATGTATCCGCAACCATAACCCAACCCGCAACAGCGTTAACAACATCAACCAGTTCACAAACGAATGTAAGCTGTTTTGGTGGGAATAATGGCGCGTTTACAATATCCGCAACGGGTGGAACTGCAAGTTATCAATTCAATCGCGGCACGGGCAACCAACCTACAGGCGTATTTTCGGGCTTAACAGCAGGAAATTATACGGTAACGGTAACGGATGCAAACGGTTGCAGCGCAACTCAAGCGGTAACAATCACCCAACCCGCTTCAGCGTTAACAACATCAATTAGTTCACAAGCAAACGTAAGCTGTTTTGGTGGAAATAATGGCGCATTTACAATATCTGCAACGGGTGGAACTGCCTCATACCAATTTAATCGCGGCACGGGCAACCAACCTACAGGCGTATTTACAAACTTAACAGCTGGAAATTACACGGTAACAGTAACAGATGCAAACGGTTGTACTACAACCCAAGCGGTAACAATCACTCAACCCGCTTCAGCACTAACAACCAGCATTAGTTCACAAACTAACATAGGCTGTTTTGGTGGGAATACAGGCTCATTTACAATATCCGCAACGGGTGGAACAGCAAGTTACCAATTTAATCGCGGCACGGGCAACCAACCTACAGGCGCATTTTCGGGCTTAATAGCGGGAAATTACACGGTAACGGTAACAGATGCCAACGGTTGTACCACCACTCAAGCGGTAAATTTAACCCAGCCAGCGGCTACATTATCGATTACTACAGCGAGTACAAACGTATCTTGCGCAGCTAACAATGACGGTACAATTAGCACTTCAGTTTCTGGTGGTGCGGGTTCATACACTTATTTATGGTCTAACAATGCCACTACAGCTAACGTAACGGGATTGATGCCAAATTCATACACGGTAACGGTAACAGATGCCAACGGTTGCCAAGCGAATAGAAGCGTAACAATTTCCGCGCCAAGCGCGATTACCCTTTCGGTATCCTCAACCAACAGCAACTGCAGCAGCAATTCAGGTACAGCTACAGCCAGCGTTTCGGGGGGCGTAAGTCCTTATAATTTTGCTTGGTCAAATGCTAGAACTACCAACACAATAACAGGTTTAGCACCAGGTGTTTATACAATAACTGTAACCGACAATAACGGTTGTAGAGCCAACAGCAGCGTTACAATAAGCCTGCCCGCATCTCCTTCTATAGCTTTGGTTGCCACTAATTTGACTTGCAACGGTAGCAATAACGGGAGTGTAAATAGCACAGTAACAGGCGGTACTAGCCCTTATAATTATTTATGGTCTAACAATGCTACAACTGCTAACATAAACACGCTGGCAGCGGGTGCTTATAGGCTAACAGTAACTGATAATTTGGGTTGTACAGCTACAGCTGCATCTACCGTAACCCAACCCGCGATATTAGCAGCTAATCTTTCTATAGTAGCAGCAGGTTGTGGGGGTAGCAGCACGGGTTCAGCAACAGCTAATCCTACAGGCGGCACGGGTGCTTACACTTATGCTTGGTCTAACAATGTAACTACAGCAGCAAATACAGGGCTTGTAGCGGGCACATACACAATCACGGTAACAGATGCCAATTTGTGTTTCACTACAGCCGCAGCCAATATCACTCAAGCGGTGGGTGGTTTTGCGATTTCGTTCACCACCAATAGTGCAAGTTGTTTTATGGGTGCAGACGGCAGCAGCGCAGTGTCCGCTTCAGGGGTTAATGCACCTTACACTTTTGTTTGGTCTAATGGTCGCACAACAGCAATCAATACGGGGCTCACAGCAGCCACTTATAGCGTAACCGTTACGGATAATATCGGCTGTTCTTCTATTGGAACAACAACAGTAAGCCAACCAGCAGCGATTAATCCTGTTTCTACTATAGGAAATGTGAGCTGTTTTGGCGGGAATAATGGGTTTATCAACAACACTACTTTGGGGGGAACGCTACCGTATAGTTTTGTGTGGTCTACAGGCGCTACAACAGCAAATTTATCAGGATTAACTGCAGCTACTTATAGCTTTACGGTTACTGACGGCGCGGGTTGTTCTGTGGTGAAGAATGCTAACGTTGGGCAACCTTCTGCTTTAGCCTTATCGTTCAATACTGCTAATTCTGCTTGTTTTGGAACAGCTTCAGGCAATTCTACAGCTAATATAACGGGGGGAACTTCACCATATAATTTTGTATGGTCTAATGGGCAAACCAATAATACAGCGACAGGCTTGGCGGCTGGGATTTATATCGTAACAGCAACTGATGCTAACCTTTGCACGACTTCAAATACGGTTACGATTACCCAAAGTGCAGCTTTAACCATTTCTACCGCTTCCACTAACGTATCTTGTGTGAATGGTACGGATGGGACGGCTACAGCTACTGTACAGGGAGGCACTTCTCCTTATAGTTTTGCTTGGTCTAATGGCAATCTTTCCGCAACAGCAGCGAATTTAACAGCAGGAAATTGGACAGTAACAGCTACAGACGCCAACGGTTGTTCTATTTTGGACACGGCTACAGTTGGCAATACTTTGATTAGTTTAAATCCTGTCGTAACGGGAGCAAGCTGTAGCTTTGGCACAGACGGCAGCGCGTTAATACAACCGAATGGGGGGGCTTCACCTTATACTTTTGCTTGGTCTAATGGCAGCACTGCTGCGTTCAATACCAATCTTTCGGCAGGTATTTATGTGGTAACTGTTAACGATGCTAGCGGTTGCAATCCTAATATAGTGGCAATTACTATTACCCAACCTGCTGTTTTGGTGGATAGCGTAGCTGTACAGGGTGCGAGTTGCCCCATTTGCGCTGACGGACAAGCCGCTATCTTTATAAATGGGGGGGCTTCACCTTATACTTTTGCTTGGTCTAATGGTAGCACAAGCGCCCAAATCAATAACTTGAGTATTGGGACATATTTCGTAACCATAACCGATGCTAATAACTGCGTATTGTTTGCAAATGCTAACGTTACTTTGGTTTCTTCGGTGGCTTATGCTTGGGCTAATGAGTTGCAGATATTCCCCAATCCGACCCAACAGTATCTCAACTTGCGTTCTCTGCCCTTTGGTAGTAAATTATTGCTCTACAATTCACTGGGGCAGTTAGTTTTAACCAAAAATGAAGCGCAAGAGCAGGAAGTATTAGATTTATCAAACTTAAACCCCAACGTTTATCTGCTGCAAATCCAACACAATGGGCAGCAAATTAGCGTCAAAATAGTAAAAACAGAGTAGGCTTTCCGCCAAAGATAAAACCCCTTTCTCGCTATGAGGAAGGGGTTTTTTTTATTCAAAAAATATAAAATTGTACGCAAGCGTACAACAAATCAGGTAATTAACCCGCTACCTTTGCAGCATAAAACAACTAATCATTTAAATTTTATAATTATGAGAACACAATCATTTCATAAGTTTTGGTTGCTAATAACAGCTATTGTGGTGGGTTCATTTGGTCCTGTTTTTTCATTAGGCACTATGCTTGCCACAGCAGAACCTGCCCGATGGACGCTGGATGTGCTAAGTTGGCCTGTGGATGGGGTGCAAAATTACGAAGAAGCAACAACCAGATTTCTAACCGCGCTGACGGGAGGATTTCTTTTCGGGTGGGGAATTTGTATATTTTTTTTACAGAAATGGGTTTATGACAAAGCGCCCAATGAGACCAGAAAAGCGGTTGTGGCGGGTTTGTTGGCTTGGTTTTGCTTAGATAGTGCGGGTTCTATCGCTTCGGGAAATACATCCAACGCTTTTATCAATGTATTAGTGCTTTTATTGGCAGTTGGTCCGCTTTGGTTGCCAGCCCCAAAATAAACCGCGTATGTTATTTTTATAAAAAACTTTTTACACCACGCTTCTTTAAACAAATCTATTCATATCATGAACCAAAATAAAAACCATTGGGTATTTTTAGCCACTCTTTTAGCCCTCCAAACAATCGCAGTAGGAATTTACACACTCCTTGCCGCTAAAAATGAGGGGTTTATATTCGTGCAAGTGGGCATAGAAAATGTTAAATCTTTGGCTTGGATTGGGCAATTTACTCTAGATTTTGGCTGCTATTTAATCCTTTCCGCCCTGTGGATTGTGTGGAGAAATCACTATAAACCCTCGTCTATTATAATAGCGATTGTTGCGGGGATTCTCGGTATTGTGGTTTTTGCGCCTTATTTGTTGTATTTATTGTATCGCGAAAGGGGAGATTTTATCTCTGTTTTGATTGGGGATAGAAAAATAGGTTAATAAATATCCCGTCGTTTCCAACTTTTCTTAATTTGAATTGTTGTGGTTTTATTTTGTATGAATAGAACTATCTCCAACGAATGGATTTTGGCGGGTTATGCGCTCTTTGCTGAGGGCGGCTTGCATACTTTGAGGGTGGAAACGATGGCAAAGCGCATTTTTAAAAGCAAATCTTCTTTTTATCATCAGTTTGTGGATATGGACTTTTTTATCCAACAACTGCTTGATTATCATTTAGTACGCGCGCAAGAATTAGCTCAAGAGATGAAAAAACTGCCGCAATTGTTGCCTGATGTGGCTATGCTTTTGATAGAAGCCAAAGATGACCTTTTTTTCAACAAGCAATTGCGCATACACAGACAAATTCCTGCTTTTACGGCTTGTTTTGAAAAAGCCAATCAGTTGGAGGCGCATTGTTTTTTGCCCCTTTGGGAAAATGCACTACATTTGGGAGAGAACAAACAGGTCGCGGCTGGTTTATTTGACCTCGCCATAGAAAATTTTTACTTACAAATCACCCCCGAAAATTTTACTTTGTTGTGGTTTGAAAATTTTATAAAAGAGATTGTTGCGTTGGTGCAAGGCTTACAACATAAATAAAAAATCCCTTTCTCAAATCGAGGAAGGGATTTTTTTATTGGCGGCTATTTTCTTTCTGATGTTTAAAGTATTCGTACGCTTCATCGCCAAATTTTGCCATTTGTATGATATAAAAGCGCAAATCTTGCAGCTGCTGGTCGCTTAGTCTTTGTTGGGTAAAATGTGGGGTACCAGAGCGGTTGCTTTTGGAAGTGGGCGAGTAACGCAAAGCATCATAAATAGAAAATCGGCTGGTGGTATCGTCAAAGTTCTTTTTTAAGAATAGAAACGTACTTTGCTCTTCATCTAATTTGAAATCGGCGTATTTTTTCCCCCCGTGACAGTACAAGCAGCTCAATTCGTAAATTTTTCTCCCATTGCTAAAATTATTTAAAATGGGGCTGGTTTTTTTCCTTTTGGCTACAGGCTGGGCAGCGGTAAGTGTGGCGGGATAAACCTCAGGATAATGTCTACGCAATACATTGACCGCTTTTGCATTGCCTAGATTGGTGGTTAGCGAATAACTCACATCTTGCATATCTTCTTCTGGTACATTCAAATCACCCATTTTGATTTCTAAACTCCAAAAATAAGCTAAAATAGATTCTACTTCCCAATTTTCCAGCTCGCGCCCTTTGGCATAAACCTGATTGCAGGCTTGTATAGCTTTGCGCAAATCTACGTGGGCGGCTTTGATTAACTTATCTTTGGGTTCGTTTTTATAAATAGTTTGATAATCTTCGGTAAAAAAGTAAATTCTATTCACAATCCCATAAAATGGCGCACCGGGTAGAAAAGGCATTTGGGCAGAATCAGCATAAATAAGTCTTTTTTGTGGGTCTAATTCGTCCAAACGGTTGTATTCTGGTTGGGCATTGTGGCAAGCAAGGCAAGGTATAGAAGCTATTTTGGCTATTTTGCGCCCGTTAAAATCTGTTGTTTGGCTTTCTTGGACTAATTCCAACCCTTTTTGTGCGCTTTGTGGGCGGCTGGTGTCTAACATATTTTGCTTGATTTTGCCCAATTTGCTCATTACATCCCATAATGGGGTTTCTTTATCAAACTCAAATTTTGCGGCTGGCTTCGCTGCTGGCCAACTCAGGGCTGTCCAAGCCAATAATAACGAGGCACAGGTGATGAAAGTTGTTTTCATACATAGTCAATTTTTTTGGGATAACAATTATGCCGCAAATATACAAACTTTAAGCCAATTGGGTTAATTTGCCAAAAAAAAATAGAAAAAGGGTATAGCCTTGAAGCCATACCCTTTAATGTTGTGTGTGCGGTGCGATTATTTTTTGCCTTGGCCGCTCAATGCTTCACTATCAATTTCAAAATCTTTTTCGTATAAAGAGGTGATTTTATTCATAGTACTGGTTACAATTTCTGTGTTTTCTAAAAAAGCAGCCGCAGTTTCTCTATTTTGCTTTTCTAAATTCAGGCAGGCGGTCGCTATTGCTCTCCATTCGTCTAACAGCGCGGTATATTGTTTTTTGACCTCTTCCGAGTTGAGTTTAAACGACTGCAATTCGTTCAGATTGTTGGAAAAATCGGTAAGCACATTATTCACTATTTCTGACGCTTCGCTGGCTTTTATATCCCAAATATAAGCTAAATAATATAAACTTAGTCTTTGGTTGAGCATACGCTGACGACCAGATTGGTTGATAATTTTAGCCATTTCTGTGTTAGTCAATTTGCTGGTAATATTGTTGGGCAAGGTGCTGGTGTATTCGCAAAGCGCTGTTACATTCTTTTCGCACAAGTCCAATAATTCTTGGGACATTTCCAATACTTTTTCGGCTGAACTACGCTCAACTTTGCTCAAAAGTATGGCTTCGTATTTATTCCAAAGTTTTTCTGTAGTTTGTAGCTGTTCGGTAAAATTATTGCTTATAGTATTGACTTTTAGCAATTCGTGTTGTTCTTTAAACAAAGCGATGGCTTTATTCAGCTGCTCTTGTGCTGTTTTACTGTTGATATTCATCCCCAGCATAAAATAGGCTTTAGCCATACGTTGGCTCAACATCCGTTGGCGGCCTGCTTTATTGATAAGCACATCCATTCCACTCTGTTTCTCCAATGTACTAGGCTCTTTTCGCTCTTCGCCAGTATTTTCTGTGAGCGGGGGCAAGTTGGGTTGTTGTTGGCAGGCATATAATAATATGCAGAGCGATGATAAAATAATGATACGCATGGTTATAGTTAGATTGGTTTATAAAAAAATACTAAATAAGTATTAAGAACAATTTATTTGAGATTATAATTTGCGTTGCAAAACGTATCAATAGCGTGCGGTTTAAACCGCAGAGGCAGCAAAGCTGCATCAAGCTGCGCGTAAGCGACACCCCACGCACAAAATCAGATAAAAAAAACAGAAATTTCTCGTTATTTTGATTAAAATTTTATTGCCGCGTGGGGTGTAAAACCCCACGCTATTGATACGCAGCGTAGAATTTATAACTACAATTAATTTATTTCCACTACTTAGCTTAATTTTTTCCTTGGTTGGAAAGACTGCCTGAGTCTAAATTAAATAGTTTTTCGTACAAACCAGCCAATTTATGTATGGCGTTGGCTGCTGTGTCTGCTTTTTCCAAAAAACGAACCGCTTCTGCTCTGTTTTGCTCATCCAAATATAAACAGGCTTCAGCTATAAAACGCCATTCGCCCATTACGCTAAAAATATATTCAGTGATGTTGTCTGTGTTTTCTTTCAATTTTTGCATACTTTGCAAGTTGTTTGAAAAAGTACTCAACAGTATATCCATTTCGGATTTATTGTTGGCAGTGCCAATTTCCCACAAGTTAGCCAAGTACAATAAAGGCAATTTTTGAGTTATCATCCTATTTTGACCCACTCTAACCAATAAATTGGTATATTCTTTATTATCAATTTTGCTGTTTATATTTTGCGGCAATTCGTCAGCCAAATTGCATAAGGAGAGGACAGCTTTATCACATTGGATATTCAGCTGTTGGGCTACGTCCAATACTTCTTGAGCGTTTCCGCGTTCTATACCAGAGTTTATCAAAATGCTGTAGTCTGTGAATAAAATTTCCATACTTTTAAACTCTTCCAGTATGGTTGGGTTGGGGGCGTTAGATTTGAGTTCTGAAAGTTGTTTTTTGTAAGTGTTGAGTGCATCGGTCAATTGCACTTGGTAAAATTTAGCCTCGATATTCATACCTATAGCAAAATAGCACTTGGCTACGCGCTGAATAAGCATATTTTGACGGCTTGCTTTGTTGATGAGTTGGTCTAATCCCTGCTCGCTTAGCATCTCTGGATTAGGATTAGAAAAAATAGAATTAATTGAGGTTAAAAATAAAACGACAGCTAAAAATGTTTTCATTTAAAAATTGAAGATTAGAATAAAAAGATAGCAAAGAATGTAGTTTTTGCTTTTTACGCGCCAAAGGCTAAAAAGTCACCACAAAGGAACAGATTTTTTTAAAGATTATTTAAAATAAGTCAAAAAATGTTAACATTTTTTAACAATTATCAACTTTTTTTCAAAAAAGCTAAAAAAAGTAGCTTTTCTGCCGTTTTTTTTACCAAAAAAAATTATTTTTTTGTTTTTCCCAAATAAAATTTTGCGGCAGCATCAAGCTCTGCATAAAACGATTCGCCATAACGTCTTATAAGCGCATCTTTTACAAATTCATAAACGGGCAAGCGCAGCGCTTTACCTTTTTGGCAAGCTGCCGAGCAAATTTCCCATTCTTCATAATTGAGCGCTTCATAGTCAGCCAGTTGGGTTAATCGTATAGGATATAAATGGCAAGAAATGGGTTTTTTGAAATCCACCTCGCCAGCTTCCCACGCTTTTTCAATCCCACATTTGGCCACCCCGTTGGGTTCAAAGGTCAAATATGCACATTCTCTATTATTGACCAAAGTGGTAGCATATTCACCATCGGGCAACTGCACATATAAGCCCTGCTGCTCCAAAGCGGCTATACCTTCGGGGCGGAGAAAAGGGCGTACTTTCGCATAAATTTGCTCCAAAATTGCCAATTCAGCCACTTCCAAAGGCGCGCCCGAATCCCCTTCCCAACAACAAGCCCCTTTGCACTCTTCCAAGTGGCAAGCGAATTGCTCTTCTACCACAGCCGAGCTAATCAATTTATCTTGTACTAACAACATATATTAAAAAAGTTTATTATTTTACCATTATAGAAATAGGATTGCAATAAAATTCTACTATTTTTTGAATTTCTTGCCCTTCGCGTTGTATTTCGTTGTGTTGGAACGACAACTGCAGCGTGGCTTGCCCTTTGGCTAAATTTTTTAGTTCGGCTGCTGGCAGCGGCAGTTCATTGCTGCGGGTTTTGCCTGCGTGATTAAGGCTATAAGTTTGCCCTTTGGCGTCGGTGATGATGATATGCACGGCGTCCAATTCGCCAAAAGGTTGACCATCCCAAAGTATAAGCCCGCCGGTCTCTGGGCTGATAAAAGCGCTGCCTAAGCGCAAACTTTTTATATCGGGCGCATTTATGCTATGTTTTACCTTTTGTTGATTGAATGGAAATTGGATTAAAAAAGGCGGGGCAAATTCTACCCCATCTTTGACCAATTTATGCACAAATTCATTTTTATATTTTTGAGCGGTCAAACTTACCGCTTCAGCATTTTTGCTACTCAACAAAAAACTATCGCGTATATACACGCTGCCTGTATCGGCTATGAGTTTGGCTTCTACTTGCAGTTCTCGTTTGGCGCTTACATAGCGGAGATAAAATTGACTTTTTTCTATCGTTGCGGTTTTGGGGGGAATTTGAGCGGTACAACTAGCCAACCAACAACCAACCAATAGGGATTTATAACCGTTTTTTATCATAATAAGAATTTTTTAGGTTTTAAACTGGAAAAAAATTGCAAAAACTATACCTATTTATATAAAAAGGCTAACTTTGCGCCGCAAAAGTACAATTTTTTACCCAAAAAGTATAAATTTATTTCCAAGCACCTTTATTTATAAACAAAATATACACAATTCTAATGAACTTTAGCCGATTTTTGCCCGCATTGTGTTGCGTGGCGATGCTGGGGGCTGCCACTGTAAAAGCCCAAAATGACCCCGTTTTATTCACTGTACAAAATAAAGAGATTCGTTTATCTGAGTTTAAGTACATTTATGACAAAAATAATGGGGCAAAAGCAGATTACAGCGAAAAATCTTTGCGAGAATATCTGCAATTGTATATAGACTTTAAACTTCAAATCATAAAAGGTGAAGAGCTCAAAATTAATGAGGACGAAGCTATCAAAAAAGAGCAGGCTCAATATCGCGCCCAATTAGCCAACAATTATCTTACCGACCGTGAGATTACCGAAAAGTTGGTAAAAGAGGCTTATGAACGCAGCAAAGAAGACCGCCGTATTGCGCATTTATTCATCCAATTGCGCGAAAATGCAAGCCCAGAAGAGGTAAAAGAAAGCGGCGACCGTCTCCGCAAAATAAAAGATATGTGCAATGAAACCAATTTTGCCGATATGGTAAAACAACATTCGGAAGATGGGTTTAGCAAAAGTACAGGTGGTGATTTGGGCTTTTTTGCCGCTTTGCAACTGGATTATGAGCTTGAAACTGCTGCGTGGAATACACCCAAAGGCAAAGTTTCTGACCTAGTGCGCAGCCCTTATGGTTGGCATTTGTTGCGGGTGACGGACAGCCGCCCAGCTTATGGGCAGATTCAAACCGCTCAAATTCTTATCCGAGACAAATCCGACACGGGCAAAAAATTGGCCGATTCGCTGTTTTCTGCCTTGCGCACGGGAGCTCAATTTGATGACTTGGTAAAACGTTTTTCTGAAGATAATGCCTCCAAAACCCAAAGTGGAATTATAGGCTGGGTGGCTATCAATAAATATGCCACAGATTTTGAAAATGCGATTTTTGCGCTCAAAAAAGACGGGGAAATTTCAGCCCCTTTCCAAACCACTGCTGGTTGGCATATCATAAAAAGGGTAAAAGCACAAGTCAATCCTGCTTTTGCTGAGGTGAAAGCTGAACTTACCGATAAAATTAAAAAAGATAGCCGTTTCAACCTCGTACAGGCTGCTTTGGTGGAACGGATTAAAAAAGAGGCTAATTATACCGTGGATGCCAAACTACGCGGGGAAATTTTGGAGGTTTGGAAAAAAGACCCCAATTTTTATAATGCACAATGGACAGCAGACGCAAAATTGGCAGCAGATGAGCGGGTTTTATTCACTATTGGCAGCCAAAAAACTTTGATTAAAGATTATATCGCCGCTTCCTTGCGTTTTGTGCCAGAACGGATTAATATGTCGCCGACGAACCACGAGGCTGCTTTTGACCGTATTCTCAACAAATTGGTGGTGCAACGCGCTTTGGCTTACGAAGAAACCCAACTTGAGGTTAAATATCCCGATTTTAAATCTCTTTTGCGGGAGTATGAAGAAGGTATTTTGCTATTTGAGGTCAAAAAACAGCTTATTTGGGATAAAGCTTCTACAGATAGCGCGGGTTTGAAAACTTTTTATAATACAAATCCTAATAAGTACCAAACCAAAGACCTCGCTAATGTTACCACTTTTTTAATCAATACCACAGATAAAAAACAGCTTAAAGCTATCCGAAAAGCGGCTAAAACGATGAAAGCCGAAGATTTGAAAACTCAATTCAATGCCGATAAAGCGCTTGTATTCGCTAGCAATGCCGATGTGGAAAAGGGTAAAAATGCAGCTTTGGATAAAATGAAGTGGAAAGTAGGCAGTATTTCTGCCAATAGCCCCGCACCTGATAATAAAACCTCTTTTATGAAAATAGAGAAAGTAACCCCAGCACGGGCTAAATCCATTGATGAAGCGCGTGGGTTTGTGGTGGCGGATTATCAAGAAAAGTTGGAAAAAGACCTGTTGAAAGAATTACGCAGCCGTTATCCAGCCAAAATTGACGAAGCGTTGTTGAAAACGTTGGTTAAAAAGCAATAATTTACATAAAAAGTTGTTTAGTATTTATCAAATCGTAAAAAATAGCTCACGGATTTTATGGATTAAACAGATACACACCGATTTTTTTTATTTTTTAGGGATAAAAATCCGTAAAAATCCGTTTTATCTGTGAAATCCGTGCGCAAAATTTAATACTAAACAACTTCATAAATAAAAAACCTCCCAATCGCAAAGAAAGGGAGGTTTTTTTATTTTCGTTTATCCACAAACAGATTTGACATAGATTTATGCTCGTGGGTGTAGCGTATGGCGTGCGCGAATAATTTGGCTGTGGATAACACTTTTATCTTATCCGAATGTTTTTTGAGCGGGATAGTGTCCGTAACCACTAATTCGGTTAGCACAGAATTATCCAGCGTTTCGTAAGCTTTTCCCGATAGAACAGGGTGCGTACAGAAAGCTCTAACTGAGAGCGCGCCTTTGTTTATCAACGCTTCGCCCGCCTTGCAAAGGGTAGAGGCTGTATCTATCAAATCATCTATCAATATCACGTGTTTGCCCGCAGGGTCGCCGATGACGTTCATACCCGCTATTTCGTTGGCTACTTTTCTATATTTATCGCAAATAATTAACTCTGTGCCAAAATGTTGGGCGTAAGCGCGGGCGCGTTTGATACTGCCCACATCGGGCGAGGCAAAAATGGTATTTTCTAACTTTTCATTCTCCAAATAGGGGAAAAATATAGCTTCGCTGCGCAAATGGTCGACGGGAATATCAAAAAATCCCTGTATTTGGTCGGCGTGCAAATCCATAGTCATAATCCTATCCACGCCAGCAGCCGTAAGCAAATTAGCCACCAATTTAGCACTAATCGGCACGCGCGAGCGGTCTTTTCTGTCCTGGCGCGCATAGCCAAAAAAGGGAATTACAGCGGTAATATAATGAGCAGAAGCCCGCCGCGCTGCATCTGTCATCAGCAATAATTCCATTAAATTGTCTGAAGGGGCGAAAGTAGATTGGAGAAAAAATACATAACTTCCCCGCACCGACTCCAGCAGATTGAGCTGCATTTCCCCGTCGCTAAAACGCTGTAGGCTTAATTCAGCCAAATTTTCACCGTAATAATCAGCTATAGAAGCCGATAGCTGGGGTATGGCACTACCCGAAAAAAGTTTTACCTCGTTCATACGCTTAATTTTTAGAAGCGCAAAAGTAGCTTTTTTTTATTTTATAACGAATTTTTTGACAATTTTATCCCTTTTATTCTAATTTAAGTGCGGCAGCCAATGCTGTTTTTAATAAAGCGAAATTCTCTTCGTCAAAACTTACCAAAATTATCTGCTCAAAATTATTTTCATTTTCTAAGTATTTTAGAACGGTTTGTATGGCAATTTTTGCGGCTTTTTCCTTAGGAAATTGATAAATGCCTGTGCTAATGCTGGGAAAAGCTACAGCCAAGCAAGGAAGTATTGGCAGCATTGACTATAGCATCCACTTGGATTTTGGTAATATCTCCCTTTTCTATGATAATTTTATCCATTTGCGCAGATGTTTTAACAAAGAAGTTGTTTAGTATTTAAAAAATACAAAAAATAGCTCACGGATTTGACGGATAAAACAGGTTAACACCGATTTTTTTATAAAACAATTCCAATTTTACGGATTTAAAACGAAAAATAAATCCGTGCATATCTGTAAAAACAAAGTTCCGCGTAAGCGCATCCGTCAAATCCGTGAGCTAACTTTAATACTAAACAACTTCAAATTATTGGAAAATGTATTGGTTTAGCTTTTCTACAAAATTTTCCCCTTAAAGGTGTTGAAAAAATACGCAGGATAGCCTTTATGGCTTACGCCTGTGGGTTTATCTATAGTGCCGCCAGCTTTTTTGACCGCTGCTTCTACGTGGGGAAAGGCTGCCAAAACTACAGGTATGCCCCAATTGGTGCGATTATAAGAAAAAATGACGTTTGAACCATAGCCGCGATTTTCATCCCCGCCCACTACTTCAGGGTCTATAAACCCCACCACTTTATAGGAGGACATAGACGAGGTTTTGACCGAGCGCGCGCCGCCTGAAAAGCCAAAGACGCTTTTATTGGAAATGCTGTAGCCTTTCATATTGGCTAATTGTTGATTGACGGCAGCTTCGGCTGATGCTGCGCCATAATTGAGCGGAGCAAAAACGATAATCGCTTGGCTAAAATAATTTTTGGGCATAACCCCCTCCATATATGCGGCTGTAGCCCAAGCCACCCCGCCAAAAACTATCAATAGCGGATAGCTGCCTTCTGTGGTTGGAACGTGGAAAATAAGTTGCCCTTTGGCTAAAAGGCTTCTTTTGCTGCCCGCTGCTGTGGGTGTTCCAGAATTGCCGCCATTGTTGGGATTTACGGCTGCCGCGCTACTCAATCGCTGCCAAGTTGTGCCGCCTGCGTCAATTTTGCCATCAGACCAGCCGTTGAATATCGATTTTTGAAACTGTTCGATAGCGGCTATAGTTTTTGCGCCCGATTGCCCGTCAGTGGATAGGCTTAAACCCAATTTTTGATTGAGTAGCGTTTGTACTATAGTAACATCTGCGGGTATATTCGCTCCACCGCGACCGACAGAGTTGGAAATGCTATTGCTTGTGTTGCTGGCTTTGGTTTTGGAAAGGGTTTTGTATTCGCTCAAGACGGTTTCCAAACGTTTTTTTAACTCTTCTAACATAATTTTCAAGAAAAATTTGTGTATGTGAATTTTTTGATTATGGCCAAAATAAAAAAAACTGGAACGACCACACGTCATTCCAGCTCCGTTCTAATTTAAAATCCCCAAAAACAAAATTGTTACCCCAATTAAAATATATAATAGAATTTATATATATGAGCGAATTTATTGGCAAGTGGAAAATATAATCTGAAGGCTGCACATAAAAAAAGTGCTTGGCTTAAATGGTCATCTAAGCCAAGCTGGATTTAAATTTTTATCTTTAAAACCTACTTTATTATGAAACCTATTTTCCGTATTTGCGATGCAAAGGTAAGGCGGTTTTTTGTGTTGGCAATACCCATTTTGGCTAAAAGTTAATCATTCCTAAATACTAATCATTTTGTCTATTTATGGATATTTGTATAAACAATCATTTTTTTTGACTAAAACAAATTTTTTATAAAGAAAAAAGCCAAAAACATACTTTTTGTTTGGCAAAATGCTTTAGTTGGTTATATAAAATAGGATAAAAAATAGTTTGCTTTTTTATTAAAAAAATGCAAAAAATATCCATTTTTTTACAAAAAAGGTAAAAAAAGGTAAAAAAAGGTAAAAAACTGTCATTTTTTTGCGAATATATAGTTGGTGGTTTTGATTGTGGGCACAAACTAAGAAAAAAATCAGCTATTTGACCGAGTACCGTTCTTCGTTGAGTATACGCAGGGTATTATAAGAAAAACGAACATCTTTGAGCGGTCCCAATTGGGTAAGTATTTCTTCAAAAAGTATATTGGCTGACGCTCTTCGCTGTCTGATTGGGCACATATAACGCATAGTGAGCACGATACCATTATCTTCCAAGCTGGTAAATACGACAGGGGATAATTTGCTGGCGGTAATCATATATTTATCAGACAACTCTTCCAACGCTTTATAAACATCTTCGGATAAAATAGGCGAGTGATTTTTTAAGATGTTTTCCATCACCTCTTTTGCTTTTTTCCAGTTGCTATCCAAGGTAAGAGGAAGTCTAATTTCGTTCCACAGGTGTTCAACTAAAGTGCTGTAATTCATCACGGATTGATTAAAAACTTTTGAATTGGGGACGTGAATAACCCGCCCTGTGGTTTGGTCGGCTTGTACCCAATTTTTGATTTCTACCATAGTGATTCGGAGCAAGCTAATATCTATAATATCGCCTGTATGCTGGTCAATTTCTACCCGGTCGCCAACTTTAAACGGTTTGTCAGCCAAAATATAATACCAAGCTGCTATATTGGCTATGGGGTCTTTGAAAGCTATAGCCAAGCCAGCAGATACCAAACCTAAAAAAGTAGCAAAAGAAGCAAATCGATTAGACCAAATAAAGATAATACTTATGGCTCCTACTGCGTACATGATGTAGATTGCATTTTTGCGCCAACGGTATTTGTTGGCTACATCAGTATTGATTTTGTTGATAGAATTGACCACCAAATTTTTGATAATCCAAATCAAAAACAGTAAAATTATAGAAATAATAAGTTTAGTTTCTGTTTCGCTTAGCCCTTCGGACCAATTATTGAGCCATTCCCAAACCTGCATAGATTTACTCTTTTATAAGTTGAGCAATAGATTTTTGTTGAAAAATAAACAAGAATTAGGACAAAATTTTATTTAGGGCGCCAATAAATTGGTCAATATCTGTTTTATTATTGTACAAAGGCGCAGGTGCAACCCTAATCACGTGCGGATAGCGATAATCTATAATATTGCCTTGCGCAAGCAGCTGTTGAAAAATTTCTTTGGAGTCGCGGGGGGCTATAGCTGTATTATTTATTTTCAGCGAAAGCTGCGCGCCTCTTTCTGCCACATTGCGGGGGCTAATGATAGCAATTTTGTCCGTGTTGAGCGCATCTATTTGCGTTTCTAAATAATTGGTTAATTCTATAGATTGTGCGCGGATAGCTTCCATACTCGTTTGGGCAAAAATCTCCAAAGAAGCCACCAAAGGTGCAAGGGATAAAATGGGCTGATTGGATAATTGCCAGCCTTCTGCGGTAGCAATAGGCACAAAATCGGGTTTCATCTCAAATCTATCCGATTTGCGATAACCCCACCAACCCGCAAAGCGGTGCAAAGAAGCGTCTTGATGATATTTTTCGTGGATATAAACCGCCCCTATAGCGCCTGTGCCGCCGTTCAGGTATTTATAATTGCACCAAGCGGCAAAATCTACGTTCCAATCGTGCAAAGACAAGGGCACATTTCCCGCCGCGTGGGCTAAATCCCAACCCACACAAATACCTTTTTCTTGCGCGGCGCGGGTGATAGTTGCCATATCAAACAATTGTCCCGTGTAGTAATTTATCCCGCCCATCATAAACACGGCGATTTCTTCCCCCTGTTCGGCTATAAGCTGTAAAATATCTTCAGTACGGAGTAAATATTCGCCCGCGCGTGGCGCGATTTCTACCAAAGCTATAGCTGGGTCTTGTCCTCTAAACTTGAGATGAGATTCTACCGCGTAACGGTCAGAGGGGAAAGCGCCCTTTTCTATCACAATTTTTACCCTTTTGCCTACGGGGCGGTAGAAACTAACCAATAAAAGGTGTAAATTGACGGTTAGGGTGTTCATAGCCACCACTTCGGTAGGTTTTGCGCCCACGATAGCGGCCAATTGGTGGGTAAAATTCTCGTGGTAAGGGGTCCAAGCGCGGCGGGCGCGGACGTGTCCTTCTACGGCGAGCTGTTGCCAATCTTCCAACTCTTGCATAACGGCGGCGGCGGCGGCTTTGGGCTGCAAACCGAGTGAATTGCCGCAAAAATAGGCGACTTCTTCCCCATTGGGTTTGTGGGGGATATAAAACGAACTTCTGAACATAAACGGGTTGATTTTGGGCGCAAAGTTAGCTATTTATCATTAAGAGATTGGTTTATTTTGCTTTTTTTATATTTTTTTGGTTAAAAAGTTGGCGTTTGAAAATAAAAAGCTATTTTTGCGCCAAACTTTGCCCTAAAATTATGAAAAATATACGCCCAATTTACGAACAGCTAGGGGTAGATTATTATTACAAAAACTACGCGCACGCTTATCAAAACCCACACGAGCCACAGGTTAGAAATTTATTGATACAAAATAAAGACAAAATAAACTACCAATCTTGCTTAGATTTTTGCGCAGGTGGGGGAGAGGTTTCCCAATTATTATTGGAGTGGGATAATAATATCCAACTTATCGCTTCTGACCCTTATACCCAACAATTATACCAAAAAAATATAGGCCGTCCTTGTATGCGGTGGAGTTTTGAAGATGTGTACAAAAACAAAATACAAGCGCAGTTTGATAGCATAATTTGTAGTTTCGCGCTGCATTTGTGTCCTTTGGAAAAATTATTTC
Organism: Chitinophagales bacterium; assembly: GCA_013297745.1. Classification (GTDB taxonomy): domain Bacteria; phylum Bacteroidota; class Bacteroidia; order Chitinophagales; family Saprospiraceae; genus JAAFIM01. The sequence goes on from JAAFIM010000079.1 coordinate 18,948, forward strand.
CTGTAGTTAATAATTTGCTAAAGTTAGCCCCTCAATTGGTGATAATTAGCCCACACAAGCAACCTGATTTGAGCAATTATAAGCAATTTGAGCTTGTTTTTGAAGATTACAGTTTAACAGAAAAGGGCAAAAAAGTATTTTTGAAAAGCTATAAATTAGCGGTTAGTGGTTAGTTATTTATTAGAGTTACGCTTGAGGCTTCATTTTAGTACAAAAAAAACTGAAAATTAAATAGGTTAGAAATTTTTTTTGACGGCTTACGCCTAAAAAATTTATTTTTGTGCGCTTACGCGGAGGGCTTCGCCGTTCGTACTTTTTTGATGGCAAAAAAGTACCAAAAAAGCCAACGCCAACCCCGAAGGGCTCCCGTCAGGAAAAAGGCGTTTCCTTCGGGAGGGCTTCGCCGTGTTGCTTATTTTGCTTCATTTTATTACGCAAAAAGCGCAAAACCGTCGCTACAAGCCGACGTTTCCTTCGGGAGGGCTTCGCCGTGTTTGCGTTGCAAAAAAGCTACTGCCCTCGCTACGCTCGGTTGGTCGTCTTTTCGCGACATACGCTGGTTTTGGCGTCGCACGGCGAAAATTAGTGTTTTTACTTAACGAAGAGTTGTTTAGTAAGGAAATAAAGTTATCTTTGCTGCAAAAAAATCAATTAAAATGAGACGCGAAATAACAGAAAAAGATTTCAACGAAAGAATATTGCCCATTCTGGAGAACAAAACCAAGCACA
>JAAFIM010000008.1 GCA_013297745.1 Chitinophagales bacterium
GCACATTGATATAGCTGAATACATTCACCCCGATTTATTCGCGCACTACAAAGAGGTTGGTTTGGCCAAAGGTTTTGATTATGTGGAAAGTGGCGCGTTGGTGCGTTCTTCTTACCACGCCGAAAGACATATCTTGCCGCAACATAAATAATTATTGGCGTTAGCCGCAACTTTTATACTAAAAAAGCCTATCCCTTGATTGTGGATAGGCTTTTTTGTTGTGTTTTTTTGAATAAAATAATCAATAGTAAAATCTGACAAGCGTACAGCGAAAATATACTCTCCCAAAACACGCGCAAGGGCAGCAGTTCAAAAATTTGTTTGAAAAAGGGCAAAATTCCCAAATGGGCTGGACTTCGCAACACTAAAAACGCGCTACTTAATATCATAAATGCCCAAACCCAAACGTTTCTTTTTACACACAAAGCAATTACGGGAATAGCCAAGTATTGATTGACCAACGCGCTGCTAAACGCAACTATAGCGATTAAATACAGGTAAAATAACTCACTTTTTGCCTTTCGGGAATAAAATCCAAAACCTAATAAACTGCTGATAAACAGATATTTGTATAAATTATAACCAATTAAATAATTATGAAAATCTAAACTTAGTTTTTTGATTATAAAAGGTAGCAACGCAATCCCTTCAGCGGAATTATACCCGAAAACATTCGCTAAAATGCTTTTAATAGCCATTTCTGAACCCAAAAAGGGTAAAAAGCTACCCAAAAATATCCCATAACTGATTGATACGTAAGCAATTTTTTCCCTCCAATTTGCAAAATGGTTAGAAAATAATAACCAAAGGGGAAAAAAGATAAAAATATGCTTTTGTACCAGCGAAAATCCCAACAATGCAGCCGATAATCGCCAATTTCTACCCTTTTGTTGTAAAATTATCCACGAACAATACGCCCATAGTATAGCAAAATTATCCATTTGGGAATGATAGCCCGTTAATAATACGCTCGTGGGGAAAAATAAACAGATTAAACCCGTTTTTAACCCGTATCTTTTACACAATAAAGCCGCTAAGGCTACATCTACAGCCGATAAGGTTAAAACTATAGCTATTCTAAACGTTTGAAAATCAAAACTTCCCGATAATTCCCCCACCCAACGGCAAAAAGCTAACATTGCAGCCCAAAAAAAGCCGTAATTGTAGCGCGAAGTTTCCTCATAAACGTTTGCACCCGCCAAAGCCAACTCCGACACTATAGTATAAGATTCCATATCGTAGTTGTAACCCCCAAAACAAAAGGCGAGCCTTAGCAATATCGCCAAGCTCGCCCCCAAAAGCCCCATAAAAAGGCTAATTTGCTTATTTTTCTTCATTAAAATAGACTTTGTAATAGTGCATTTTGCGCTCGTCGTCGTAACCCTTTTCCAAAAAGCCATCTTCCTGCACTTGTGCCGAATGTAGCTTGAGTTCTACCTGTGTATCCAATTGGATGATGTTTTTAAACCCGCGTTTTGCCTTTTTGACCGCATCGGGGGAGATAGAAAACCCAAAATCTTCAAACGCATCGTCTTGTATGCCCTGTTTGTTGGTATAATCTTTCTTATAGGCTTCAAATTTATCCGCCCATTCGTCATTTTCGCCAAAAACTTCCTCTTTAAACGCGTTGGCTTCAAAGTCGTTGTTGGTTTGAAAATAGTCTAAAGCTTTGTTGATAAAACCCAATTGCTCATCTTTTTCCTCTTTGCTTAGTACTTTTTTGGTAAAATCTTTGCACAAATTAAGGTAGCTTTTGGTCAAATAATTATCGTCTTGCTCTTGTAGCACTTTCATAAAATCATCCAACCAAAACCGCGCTTCTGTGCTTTTGATACCTGTAGAAATCACCTGAAAACCGTTTTCGGCTTCGTTGTTGAGAATGATACAACCTTTATCCACTTTGGAAAGGGGAGTGCCTTCTTCGCAATGTATGGCAAAATCAGCAGCAGATTGAGTGTGTATTTTTATAAAACGGTCTTTTGTCTCCGATTTGAAAATGCCCAACGCTTCCACCTGTTCGTCGTTGTACACAAACCCCTCAAAATGTACGACATACAAATCCCCAGCTTGAGTTTTGGCGTGGCGGGAGCGATTGTACAAATGTTTGAGTATGTTGATGGATTGGTTGTAAAAATCTTTGTTGTCGTTGAAGATATAATTGGCGTAGGCGTAGATTTCATTCTGCATCAAATCGTCCGATTCGTGGTAGAAATGAAATAATTCATCTTTTTTTATCGCCGAAAGGAAAAAGTTTTGTAGTGTGTCGCGCAATTCTTCGCTGGGGTTTAAGACCTGTTTGGCGGGGAAAACGCCCTCGTTTTGGTCTAAGCTGCCCAACTTGTGCAACACCAGCTGTTGAATTTGCACATCGTCAAAGTGGATATTGTATTCCATTATAAAAGGATTTGGTTTGAAAAAAACTTCCGCAAAGATACGCAAAAACTGCCTAAAAGGTTGCTAACTCACTTTTTTTTACAAAAAAAAGCTAATTTTGCGGTTTAATTTTAGCCTAAATTATGAATATAAGCAATTATTTTTTATTTTATCGACTGCCTGTGAGTTTTGAGTTGGATTTGCAAGCGTTGAGAGCCGCCTATTTTGAAAAGAGCAAAAGCACTCATCCCGATTATTTTACCCAAAGTAGCGCAGAAGAGCAAGAAAACGCGCTGCAATTGTCGGTTATCAACAACTTGGCTTATCAAACCTTGCGCGATTCGGAGAAGAGAGCGGCGCACTTATTGCAAGTTTTGGGGATAGAAATTGCCAATTTGCCCTTGCCAGCCGATTTTTTGATGCAAATGATGGAACTCAACGAACAGTTGGACGAACTTAAATCGGATTTTAGCCCAACGCTTTTAGCCCAATTGCAAAGCACAGCCCAAACGGAATTGCAACACACCCAAAAAACTATGCAGCCTTTGGTTGATGCTTATTTGTTGGAGAATACAGACAATAATCTGCGCAATCAGTTGCAAATAGCTGCCCAAAAAATGCGGTTTTTGTTCCAACTACAAAAAAATATACAAGCCTTATCCGCCCAAAATGGATAAAAATAATCGCTAAAAATACGCTTTGTAAAATAGAAAAGTCATAAAAATGTACTTTTTTGCAAAAAAAATCAAAAAAGGCTAAAAAAAAGCCGTTTTTTAGAAAAAAAATTTTTGTATTTCGCAGAACTGTTCTACCTTTGCAATCGCAAACAGAAAAAATGTGTCGCTACAAAAGCCCTGATGGCGGAATTGGTAGACGCACTAGACTCAAAATCTAGCGATGGCAACATCGTGGGGGTTCGATTCCCCCTTGGGGCACAACTTTTTTAGCCGTTAATTGGATATCCAGTTAGCGGTTTTTTTATGCGCATATTTTTACGATAAAAAACTCCATTCCTGATAGTTGGGAATGGAGTTTTTTGTTTTTAGCTAACGATTCGCGAAAATTTTAGCAAGTTCGTTTTCATTCGTTTCTTTCATCGTCAAAGTTATGCTTTGATTGGCTTGTATATTGAATTGGGAATTGTGTAACCATATTTTTTCATCTTTTATCGCATAAGCCACCAACTGAACTTTATAACCGATGGGTATATTATTGAACGTTTCATTGGTCGTTGCCGATACGTTATAAAATGAGGAAATAACGCTGTTTATATCTCTAAAAATAAGGTATAAATTGCCATTCTTAATACCGTCAGCAGGGCTAAAATTGACTAATAAGTTCGTGTTGTTTGTATTTTCTAAAAATCTATCGCAATTTATCCAGCCTAATGAATTAAGTTGTATCGCTTGGTAGATTTTACTCTCCATTGCCCATTTTCTTCGTGTGCTTTGGCTTATAGGAGCATAATTACTATCAATTTCTACATAATCAAGAATTTCCTCAAGGTCAGTTTTTTTCTCTGTTGTAGTTGCTTTTTGCTCGTTGTTTTCAGCAGTGTTCTTGATTGGTTGGGTTTGGAATTTTTGATTACTTTCTACCCAATTTAGATTTCCCAACCCATCGCGCTGCCCATAAAATAATCCCATTTTCTCTGTAGTGATTTGGGGAAACTCCACGGATAAGGTTTTACCCGATTTTAGTTTTAGAGGTTTGCCACTTGCGGACATATTGATATAATAAGCCCCACCAGACACCAACAGTTTGCCGTTAGAACTGGTAGTTGCGTTAGCATTCAACAACTGTTTTTGGTTGGTCAATTCTTTCAACTCTACTTCTATGCTGCCGCTTACCGCTTCGCCGTTAGTAGTCATTAAGTCGTCAGGGTTTATAAAAATAACTGTGCCTTGTTTGCCTTTGACGCTGCTGGGTTTTTGGGCTGAAACGTTAAATTTTTGTGGGGCTTGCTCGTATTTTGCCAAAACTTTGTTTAATTGTTGCGCAATTTGTTCGTTTTTGGTCTCGTTTGTGGTTGGGTTGGGGGTTGGGGATTGGCTGTTGTTGCAACTCAATATCCCAAGCATAGCGGACAGAAAAAATGCTTTTATCTTCATAGCCGAATTTTTTATAGAATAACTTATAAGTTCGGTTTATAAATTAGCAATAAGCCCTTTTTTGACCGCATCTGCCTGAAAATCGCTGGTGTTGGGCGATAATAACATTTCTACCCCCGCTTTCTGCGCCAAGTCCAACTGTTCGCGTTCCCAATCCTCGCGCTTGTTGAGTTGCACATCGCGTATGTAAATGGCGGCTATGTGTTGGGGATAATTTTCAGCCAAGCGGCGGTAAATATCCATATCTTGTTGTCCGCTATCGCCGATGAGTACGAAACAAAGCTGGGGAAAGTTTTTGAATAGGGTTTCTATATTGTTGTATTTGTGGTTTCCGTGTGTGCCTGCGCCTATTTTATCAATATCCATACCAAAATCGCGCAACAATAGCACCCCGTCGGGTATGTTTTGCAGTTCCAAAAAGTCGGAAAGCATATTGAATAAATTCCAGGGGCTGCTTGATACGTAGAAAAATGGCTGTTGGCTATCGTTATTTTTGCCCTTTTGCAAGGCTTGGTAAAATTCGCTCACGCCCGCGAATGTATGGCGTGTTTTGGCATTTTGAAAAAAGGTATTTTTTGTCATTGACCAAAAGCTGGTAGCATCAGTTTGCAATATCGTGTCGTCAATATCGCTTACAATCGCTATTTGGGCGTTATCGCTGGGGCGGAAAATTTTGCCTGTGCCGATTATTTCTGTGTTGGGTTCGCTTACGGGGCTAATTAGTTTCACAGACACGGTAAAAGGATTTTCTGTGGGCAAGGCTTCTGTTTCGGACACAGCTATAGAAAAGCTAAAATAACCCTCTTTATCGCTGCTGGTTTCATAATCTTTTCCCTGAAAATGTAGGCTTAATTTCGCGTTGGGAACTTCATCGCTGTTCATATATTGATAAGAAGTTACAAAATTTTGCCAAGCACTATCTTCGCTCTCTGTTGCTTTGATATTTTTGCGCTCCAACACGCGCCCGAATATGTTAAGGGTTTGCGCGGCGATATAGTTATTGTAGACAACAACTTCTATGGGTGAAGATAGATTAAATTGTTGTTTGGCTGCTGTTTTTATCGCATCTATAGCATCATCAGCTTTATCCAAAATGCGCGAAAACCAAGATTTGAAATTGCTCATAATTGATTATTTTTGTTTTTAATTATTGCGAGTATTTTTTGAAATATATCGCTCATACAGTGCGCTGATAGGCTAGAAGAATGTAGGCAGTCATCAAATAAAACTTCCATAGTACGGATTATATTTGGGGTTTTGTCTTTTTCTTTTCTTGTTTTGTAGATGATATGCAAAGCTTGAAATAACCATTTTCCTTGTACTTTACTAAAGTGATTTTGTTTCATTTTCTCAATTGTAGCTTGTTTAGGAATTTTAAACTTGTTACGTTCTAAAAACGCTTTGGTAAAACACAATTCTTTCATATCAAAATCTTTTGAATTTAAAAAAGGAAGTTTTAAAGATAACACTTTTCTACTTTCTTCTTGATTATTTGCCTCACAGTCAGCATTATAATCTTCACAAACATAAGCAAAATAAAGTGCTGATTGGTTTAAAAGAGAGTTCAAAATTTGCTTTTCTTGTTCGAAAATCCGTTTATATAAGTCCTCAAATCCGTCTGTAAAAAGTTCATTTTCAATACAATAACCTGCAGTAAATATCAATTTGGGGTGTATGTATTTTTCTGGAATGTGTCTGTAACAATACTTGTCTTGGTCAGCTAAAAAACAGCAATCGTTATTATTTTTCAAATTATCAAAATACTCAAATAACCTTGGTCGCCCTTGTATTTGTACAAAATCAATCAATTGTCCTGCTAATTCAGTAGAATTTTTTTCTTTAAAAAGGCGCTCTGCACTTCTATAAACGAAGAAATCAGTCGTACCTTCTACATAAACGGTAAAAGTATCGGATTTCTTTGCCTCTGCTTTTGTCTCGTCGAAAGACAGCGAAAGGTGATGCTTGCTATTTTTGGGTTTATTCTCCTTTGTCATCGTTGAGGCTTATGTCTTTATCCGCAAATTTGGTATAAATAAACGGCGAATGTGTAGTTATAAAAAATTGATTATCAGTGCCTTGGTCTAATAAGGTAGGCAATAATTGTCGTTGCCAGTCAGGGTGTAAACTCAATTCAGGTTCATCAATAAAAATACAAGCATTTTCAGCGAATATATTGTAGCATAAAAAAGCGAGCATTTGTTTTTCGCCAGATGATAAATTTTGGCTATTTAAAGCGTTTTTTTTATCTTCGGTTTTGCCAATTGTGAGGTTATCGGTTAATTTTACCCCTTTTTTAAAAAAAAATTGAACTGCATTATTTAAAACTGAAAAACGTTGTTGTCGTTTTTGTTGGTTTTGTTGGTGAGTTTTTATGAGCTTTACAGCTTCTTCATTTTGGTTTGCGTCAATCAATTCCACTAGTTTTTGGTTGTACGCCTCATTTATTGGTTTTTCAGTATCTACCAATTCAGCTTTTTTTTCATTTAATCTTCTATCCAAATCGTTAGTGGAAACATAAGCAATAAATTCGTGATTATTGTTGCTATATCCGAATCTAGACAAACGTTGAGACAATTCGTTAAAATCAACATAAATTTCGTTGTGTTCTACCAACTCTCCCATTTTAGGCACAATAGAAAAGCCGCCTTCAATTCTACGAAAAGTGGGAAAAAATAAACTATTATGCACTGAATCTGCTACTGGGTTTATTTTATAGTTGTTGATAGTTTGCGCCCCTTTCCCTTTAATCTCCAAGTTAAAAAAATCCAATCCTTTCTGTTTTTTCTTAGAAATACTAATCGTATTTTTATCAGTAAAAAGTTCTATTTTCCCGAAATTTACTTCGCGGGTTAATATGTCAAAATGTCCACTAATTAAACACCACATTATTTTTAAAATGGTAGTTTTGCCGCTTCCGTTTGAGCCTGTGAGTAAATTGATTTTTTCATCAAAATCAATATTGTAATTTTTGCCTTTTATATCCCAAAGGTCAGTTATAATAAGTTTTTTTATCATCTTTTTTAGAATTTAAAAAAAATCCATTCCCGAATTGTGCGAGAATGGATTTTCGTTTTTTTATAAAAATTAGTCTTTTGCTGGAATTTTCAACAATAAACCAGCGTGTATATCGGATTCAGATTTTAATCTGTTCATTTGCAAAATTTCGCGGCTGGTGATGTGTGGGTATAATTTTTTAATATCCCAAAGGCTTTGTTTGGGTTCTACCAAGTGATAGATAAAATTATCAGCCGATTTTGGGGTGGCTTTGCTGGTAGCGGTGTTGGCAGTAGCGGACGTTTCCACAATAGGGGCATTAACTACAGCTTGTTCGTTGCGTAGGTTGCGGTTGCGGTTGCGGCTGTTGTCTATTTTAACCTCTGTTTTAGTTTCTACAGCTTTGGTTTCTACTGTTTTAGTTTCTACAGCTTTGGTTTCTACTGTTTTAGTTTCTGTAGCTTTGGTGGCGGTAGGATTGGCTACTACTATGGGCGTTATCGCGGTGTTATTGGCTTCTTCAGTGCGCAAGTTGCGACTACGGCTGCGGTCGGCATCAATTTTGACAGTGTTGGGAGCAGGAGCAGCAGCGGTTGTGTTATTGTTTGTTGTATTATTAGTTTTGTTGCTTGCTACAATAGCAGTTGCTACATTAGGCAATGTGCTAACAGTTTGTACTTTTTCTATGGTATGAATAGGCGCCACTGTAGCTTTTTTATTTTTAATCCCTGTAACCTGCATAGTGGTGAGGTTGATAGGCTGCAAGTTGATTTTGTTGCTGGGGCGATTGCCTTGGTTTTGTTGAAAATCTTTATTGGTATTAAATTTACGTATAGCAATGAGGTCGCCCGATTTGATTTGGGTACTGCTGCTTAGACCATTCCAATTCAAAATATCTTTGACTGTGCAGCGGAAAGCTTTGGCAAAAGCATCTAAGTCAGCTTCTGTAAATACTCTTCTTACCGCGCGGATAGGATTTTCGTTTTGTATAGTTTGTACATATTGAAATTGAGCTTCATAACCTCTTGCGGCTGCTACAGCGCGCGCTGGCAACACCAAAATATGGGTTTTTTCGCTGCGAGGTAGATAATTTTTGAGATAAGCTGGGTTCAAAAAACGAACTGTATCCACATGTACGCCATAATCGCTGGCTATTTGGTTGAAAGTTGCGCTCCCGTTGAAATGGATGGTGTCCGTTAGCAATAAATCTGGATGTTGTTTTTCGTGTATAATATCGTGAAATTGTGCATATTCGCCTGCATATACTACAGCCATAAAATAAGGCACATACTTTTGGGTTTCGTGGGGCAAAAATCTGCGCACTTTCCAATAATCTTTGCTACCTGCTTGTCTTATGGCGCTATTGACGCGACCTGCACCACAGTTGTAAGACGCCATTGCCAAAGCCCAATCGCCGTGATATTTGTATAAATCAGATAATAATTTGGCTGCTGCTTCTGAAGCGCGGTGTGTGTCGCTGCGTTCGTCAGTGGTCGCGTTGAGGGTCATATTGTACATACGCGCTGTACTTGGTATAAACTGCCAAAGTCCGCCTGCGCCAGCTGGAGATTTGGCGCGTGGTTGTAGATTAGATTCTATTATTGACAAGTATTTGATGTGGTAAGGTACATCATATTTGGCTAAGTATTCCTCAAAAATAGGGAAATAAATTTCCGCTTTGCCCAAAGTTCTTTCAGTGCTGTTTTTCATTCTTTCTACTCTCAACGTGATTTGTTCTTTGACCATTGGGTCAAGTTGATAGTCGATTTGCCCTGATAGCGCGCTTAATCTTTGTCTATATTCGTCGTCGTTGCCGATTTCTGAATAATTATTGAGTATTTGGCTCATCTGGGTGACGAACAAGTCCGTTCCTTCGGGAGATATGGCTTGAGCCGAAAAACTCAATCCGAGCATAGCTGCGAAGGCAAGTATTTGTTTTTTTAATTGCATAAAGTCAAAATTTTAGATTTTTTGGAGCTAATTTTACACAAATTATTTCCGAAAAGATGAACAAATTTAAAGGGGCTTTTTTATTTTGGCAGGTAAAAGTAGAATGTTTTTTTCGTAATTGGATAATTTTTTGGAAAAAAAATCCCCTTTTTTAACCTTTTTTTTTCACTTTTTTTACCTTTATATTATAAAAAAAAATATATATTGGGTTTTTAGTGCTTTTTACGGTTTTGGTAATAAGTCGCTTTTTTTTCAAAAAAATGTTAATAAAACGTTAAAATTAGCCCTGTTTTTTATTTTGTAGCTCGAGGGCGAGCGCGTTATTTTTATAAATGTTTGATTTTAGCCTTTTTATGTAATTTTCTGGTTGGGTAGGGGAATTTTTTCAAGCAAAAAACTATCTTTGCGCCCAAAATTTACAATTTTTATGCTGTTATTTATATTTTTGATAGTTCCTCTGATGATTTGGGTTTTACCCTTTTCACAACTCAAACTCAAGCCTCAAGGCGCGCGTTGGTTTTTATTCAATTTTATCGCTATGGTGGCTACTGTGCTGGGTTTGGGATTTTTGCTTTGGTTGTTGGAGTTCAACGCCGAAGCGGTTTTTGCTTTGGGTTTGTTGGTGAGTGTGTTGTGGGCTATGTATATCAACTCGCGCGTGCATCGGTTTGACGATTGATTATAATTTATAGTTTTTGTACTCGCCTATGCGCTTGCCGATTAGATTTTCCAGCCAATAGATAAATTTTAGCTTAGTGGTATTCAAGCCGCGTATTTGGTTGGGTTCAAAGGGCATATTTTGGTTTTGGGTTATATCTTGCATCAAGGCTGGATGACTACCCGCAAATTTTTTGACCTTATCGATATCGTAATAATTAAACTGGTTTTCGGCTGCTGCGTATTTTTCCGCTACGGTTTGGTCATCGTGCCAAAAGGTTTCAAAATACTGCGCTTTGGCTTGCATAGCTGTAGCGGGGCGGACATAACTGTAATGATATACAGAAATGGGCAAATGTTTTACTTTGATTTTCAGCCCTTTATGCCCTTCGTTGTAGGCTTCCCAGCTTGGATATTGGCGAAAACCTTGCGAGTCTTTATAAGAAAAAATTTGCTGTTGGTTGCGAAACGCTCTAATCTCGCGCGGATGTCGCCAACGGCTCGCGTCCAAATGCTGATAATTGCCGTGGAAATGTAAAAAATCTAACAATAAGCCGTTGATATTCAAATTATTATGAATTTCTGCTATAGTCTTTTTTATCAACGGAATGTCTTTTTCGTGTACCAATTCGTCCGCTTGTAGGTTGAAAATCCAATCACCTGCACAAGCGCGCAACGCGATATTGGCTTGTTGTGCGAATACTTTACCCGACTGGCGCAATTGTTCGTCCCAAACCGTATCTATAATATGGAGTTGTGGGTTATTTTTTTGCAAATCGGCTATAGCTTCGCGCGTGCCGTCTTCGGATTGCCCCACAGCCACGATAACCTCATCGCACAACAGCAAAAGCGACTGTATAGATTGTAAAAAAGGGTATTGATATTTAAACCCGTTCCGTATGTAGCTAAACCCGCTTATGGTCATAAAATTTTGGCATTGTTTTTGTAATAAGAAATTTTCGCACAAAATTAGCCTTTTTCTGCTCACTGCCGCTTATTTCAACCAAAAAGTTATATCTTGTGCCGTTTTTCTCAACCTTCAAAACAATTATCGTATGAAAAATATCATTTTCACCAGTTTTTTGGCTTTCGCTACACAATTGACTTATGCCCAATCTTGGGAAGGTACTTATCGCTTGGGCGACCCTGATATTAAAGAATCGAGTTTGGGCGTTTTGCAAATCAAGCAAATCTCTGCCAAAGAAATTCAGTTCTCGCTTCAATTTACCGACCAAAACTTAAAAGCTAATGTTTCGGGTAAAATGGCTATAGATGCGAGCAAAACAGCTATTTATTTTTTTGAAACCAATAAGTCCAAAACCCCTTGTAGCTTTATTATGCAATGGAGCGGGCAAGAGATATTTTTGACCCAAGAAAGTAGTGCTGAAAGTTGTGGATTTTCATCTAATGTGGATATTTCTGGCACTTATCATCAGATTAGTAAGGCTAGCAACTTGAAATAATTTTTTTAGCATACGCTGTTGCAAATACTAGAAAATACAAAGGCTATAACAGCGGCTAAATGCTGTAGCGCAGAAAAAAAGAACTTTTATTAAAAATAAACTCAACCATTTTCACATTTTGAACCATCCAGCCTTAGATTTAATCGAATTTTTTAGCGAGCAGGTCGTTTTTGAACTGCCCAACGCCGATGTCGTGCGCCTTTGGATTTATGAAACCATACAAAGCGAAAAACAAGAACTCACAGGGATAAATTTTATCTTTTGTAGCGATGAGTATTTGTACCAAATGAATATGGAATATCTCCAACACGATACTTATACTGACGTTATCACCTTTCCCTATTCGGAAACGGCTGTAGAAGGGGATATTTTTATCAGTTTAGACCGCGTCAATGATAACGCTTTTTATCTAAAAGTGGGCAAAATGCACGAATTGCATCGGGTTATCATCCACGGGGTTTTGCATCTTTTGGGTTATAGAGATGGCACAGACCAAGAGGAAAAACAAATGCGCGAGCGCGAAAATCATTATTTGGCTAAGTTTCCTTTGCCATTAAACTAAAAAAAATCGTTTTTTACAAAAAATAATTTGCGGGTTTGCAAAAAAAAGCGAACTTTGCAGCCAAATTTTACCCACAACATTTTTATTACAATTCAAAACACCTTTCTAAACAATGGGACTTTTTGATAAATTTCTTGGCGGTGGCGGCGGGCCATTGGATACCGTAAAACAACAAATGGAAGCAGCTGGTATCAGCACAGCCAACCTTAGCCTTTCTATGAATGGCAGCACGCTGGTTATCAACGGCAAAGTAGATTCGCAAGCAGATTTGAACAAAATCAACGCATTTATCAAAGCCAATCCTCTTTTTACTGTTCAAAATAATGCTACAGCTGCTAGCAAAAACAACAATAATAACAATCGCCGCAACAACAGCGAAGAAGAGGAAGAAGAGGAGTACGAAGAGGAGTATGAGGAAGGCGGTGAAGATTATGACTATTCAGAAATGGGCACCAAAGAAGCACAATTGGCTTTGGAGGCGCTTGGCTATGAGTTGGGTAAAGTGGACGGAATTATGGGACCCAAAACCCAAAGCGCACTTCGTTCATTCCAAGGCGATTATGAATTGGACAAAACAGGACGTTTGGATGACGAAACCAAATCTGCATTGGGCGAGGCTTTCCACAACGATGTAGAAGAATTATCCACTTTGGCGGTTCAGATTATATTAGAAAATGCTGGACATGATGTAGGTTATGTGGATGGAATTATGGGACCCAAAACCAAATTGGCACTCCGCAATTTCCAAGAAGAGTACGAATTAGACCCAACAGGGCGCATAGATGAAGATACCTTAGCCGCTTTAAAAGAGTCTTATATCTAAAAAATATACAGTTTTAAAAGTCCTTTCTGTCCGAAAGGGCTTTTTTTTATTCAAAAAAAGTATAAATTACGAAAAAAACGCTACTTTTGCGGCTCAAATTTTATCTAAATGAACAAATACATAGCCAAAACCTTTGCTGGTTTGGAACAATTACTTGCCCAAGAACTTACTGATATAGGTGCATCTAATATAGAAATTTTAACCCGCGCTGTAGCTTTTGAGGCTGATGATGCTTTATTGTATAAAGCAAATATGTGCTTGCGTACAGCTTTGCGGATTATTCACCCTATTTTGGAAGAAAAAGTACAAACGGTGGAAGATTTATACAAAATGGCCAAAGCTATCAATTGGACTCGCTTTTTTACCGAAAAACAAACTATAGCCGTGCATAGTGTCGTGGATAGAAATCCCAATTTCAACAACACGATGATTGCTTCGCTCAAAGCCAAAGATGCTATAGTTGACCAATTCCGCGACCTCAAGGGCAGCCGCCCTTCTGTGGATAAAGAAAATCCTGATATTCGCATTGATGTGCATATTTTCAAAGACCGTTGTACATTATCTATAGATACTTCAGGTGATGCGCTACACAAACGCGGCTATCGCCAAACAACCCACCCCGCGCCATTGAACGAAATTACCGCCGCCGCGCTCGTGATGTGGTCGGGTTGGGATTGTCAAAATCAAACCTTTTTGGACTTAATGTGTGGTTCGGGTACAATTTTGGCAGAAGCCGCACTTATAGCCGCCCAAGCTGCGCCCAATCTCAACCGCGAAAATTTTGGTTTCCAACGTTGGAAAAATTACGATGCCAAATTGCACGAAAAAATGTGGGTCGAACTCCGCCAAAAAGTGAATATGGATAATATAGCCAAAATTATCGGCTGTGATATTGATAAAAGGGCTATCAACGATGCCCGCCAGCATATATCCAACGCTGGTATAGACGAATTGGTGCGCCTATCTGTAGCTGATGCTTTCCAGAAAGATTTTTCTGCCGAAACCCCAGGCACGCTGATTTTCAACCCGCCTTATGGCGAAAGGCTTTCATTGGGCGACCAAAACGCTGAAGCTGCTTTTTATAAACAAATTGGCGATATGCTCAAGCAACGTTTCAAAGGTTGGACGGCTTGGATATTGGGCGGCAATCAAGAAGCGATGAAACGTATCGGGCTGAAAGCTGCTTCCAAACAAATCGTGTACAATGGTTCTATAGAATGTGTGTTTGCTAAATACGAACTTTATTAACTCAAAAAAATCCCATTTATGAATGTACTTGCAGAAGTGAAAATTATCCGCGACGAAATTAGCCAGCTCAACGATAAATGGGGAGATGTGCCGTTATTGGAATCGCTAACCAATAATTTGGTTTTTTTATTTTCCAAATTCCAACAAAATCCCCCAGCCGATAGCAGCCCCAAACTTTTGCAAAAAGTAGCTGATGCTATATCCGAGTTATTGAATACCCTCAATAAAGAAATAGCTTGGGCTAAAGAATTATTGGATACAGACCAAGAGCGGTTGCAATGGTTTAGAAAAGCCAAATACCAGATATTAGAAGATACAGAGTTTTTTGCCGCTTGAGCCAAATAAAAAAAAGCCTTGACTTGTTGAAGTCAGGGCTTTTTTTTATAGCTGTTATTTGATTATAGTAAATGGGTGAACTTTCGCTGCTCCACTCATACGCAACCAATACGCGCCCGCAGGCAATAAATGAATATCAATGATGATTTTACGCTCGGATTGTTGATAAATGGGCTGGTGAATTTTGCCCAACGCATCGATAATTTCTAACCGTTCTACAGTTAATCGTTCGCTTTCTACCAACAATTGTCGGCTGGCTGGGTTGGGGTATATTTTTATAAAAGGGTTGGGGATATTTTCCAAACTTACTATATCCTGAATAACCACGATTTGGCTGAATGTGTCCATTTGTCCGCATTTAAACACACTTAAAACCACCCTAAAACTGTCCGATAGGTTGTAGGTATGAATTGGGTTTATCGCGTTGCTGCTGCTGCCGTCGCCAAAATCCCAATGTACGCTGTCATAATGTACAGAATTGTTGGTAAAAGTAACCGAAGAGATATTGGAAAAACTATCTATATAACTGCTAAAGTTAGCTTGAGGTGCATATCTGCCCACATTCCAATCACTCAAACTGTCAAAAACTACCACTTTTGCCGCTTGGCGTATATCAGCTGCTATAGCCGCGTTGAGGTTGAAATCGTAGGTTATCAGCAAGGGATTTTTTTGGAAAATTATCGCATAAAAACAGCAAGCCGCAGCGTAAGAACCTTCAGCAGAAGGATGACTTTCGTCTGGTTGGTACAATTCTATCAAAGGGTGGTTAGCACGCAGATATTTCCACACTTGCCCAACGGGCGAAACCAACGCTTCATTGTCATTTGCCATAGCCATATAACGTAAATATAACATACTATCCATCCCCGAATAGGTACAAACGGGCGGCCACACCGCACAATTGCCCGCGTCTCCGTTCTTTCTGCCCCAAGTCATATAAAAAATGGTTTCGGTGCAAGCATTAGCCGCTTTAATCATACTATCCAAGCCCCGCGCGTAGGGAAAAACCTCCACTTCAACCTGTGATTGGGAAAAAGAAGGGCGTTGGCTTTGTTCTTGCAATACGACATAATCCCAATTGGCTTGGTTTATTTTGCTAATAGAATTATTGTCTGTAAAATGCCCTTGCAAAGTCTGCCCGCCGTTGGCGTTGACATCTACAGCGAGCGTATCGCCAGCCGACAAAGCCACATCTCTACACAATTGGGGTAAATTATTCACATAGGTGTAACTATTCCCTAAAAATAAAACCCTTTTGCTGGCTTGTGCGAATAAATTACCGCCGTTGGCAACCAATAAAAGAAAACATAAAAATTTTAACCGTATCATTTTTAACCATTTTTATCAAATACGAAAAAAAGAACCAAATAGCTGCTTATCTTTGCCGATTATTTTTCACAATTATTTTTTATAATGAACTCACGCCCGCAGTCGGTAGCTTTTCTATCTTTGCTAATTTTCACCACATTTTATCTAATCAGTTCTTGCGACAATCCCAAGGAGGTTTCTATCCCAAAAATTAACCCCGCGCCGAAAGACACTGTAATCACTCCCCCAATTATTGCCAATCAAATCAGTCTAAAAGACAGCGCGGGGCAAAATATAGATATAAAAGTTATCAACGCGACCTTTCTCAACAACGAACAGCGCAATTATTACGGCGACAGCCTCCCCGATAGTTTGCAAATTGTATGGAAAACGCATTTGGGCACGGGCAAAACTTGGCTGGGGGGGGAAGTGAGCTGGAGCGGCGCGGGTTGGACAGGACAGCCGCTTATGGTGGAAGAAAACGGGAAAAAATTTATCATACAGGGCACTTATAGCCATTATTTGAAAAAAATAAGCGTGGATAGTGGCAAATTGATTTGGCAGTATAAATTTGACGATGTGATAAAAGGCACGGGCACGATTTGGATAAACCGAAACGCGCAAAAATGGGACGAAACGGTTATCGTAATGCAGGGGAGTAGAGCGGGTAGGTTGCCACAGAATGAAGCTGCACCGAGCTTTAGGGCGGTTTCGTACTTTACAGGGCGGGAATTATGGCGCATAGCCTCCAACCGCACGCTTTGCTATAGTCGCGATGTGGATGCGTCCTGTGTGGTGGTCAATGATACGGGTTATATTGGGTTGGAAAATGGTGTTTTTACCGTATTTAATCCCAACCCCGCTCAAGCGGCAGATAATGGGCGTTATTTTATACCCCAAATTTATAAACAAACCGACACTTTATACAGAAAAGAAGACCACACAGCGCATCAAGGTAATTTGGTTACTGAAGCCTCGCCTATGCACCTCAACCGCCGCGTTTATCTCGCCTCTGGTAGTGGCAGGGTTTGGGGTTATAATCTCAACAGCCAGCGAATGGATTGGGAGTTTAAAATAGGTTCGGATATGGACGGCAGCCCCGTGGCTACAGCCGATAATCATATATTGATAGCGGTAGAAAAACAGTTTATAAAAGGCAAAGGGGGCATATTAAAACTAAACCCCAACGTATCTCCAGACAGCGCGGTAGTTTGGTATTTTCCTACAGGGGATAGAAGTTTTGCCGACTGGAAAGGGGGAATTATTGGCAGCATTTCCACCAACGAAACAACCAAAAAATCCCAGCATAAAAGTTTGGCAGCTTGCACGGCTATAGACGGCAAGTTGTGGGTCGTGGATATGAACGAAACCACCGACAGCACCGTTTTATTATTTGACGGCGCGCGCAAAGTCAAAAGTCCAAAGCTGATATTTAGCTATCCAACGGGCGCAGCCATTAGCACCCCGTTGATTATTGGGGATAAAATTCTTGCGCTAACTTACGATGCGATGTGGTTATTCCAGCACGATGATAATTATCAGTTTAGATTAGTTTCCAAATTAGATATAAGGGGAGAAGCTACCCCTTTCGTTCATCAAGGGCGTATTTATGTGGCTTCGCGCGACGGGCATTTGTACTGTATTGGATTAAATGATAAAAAAACGCTGCAATAGTTTTAAACCTTTAAAAATCCATTCATTTATATAAAAATTACCATTTATGAACAAACTAACCCAACAATTAGGCATCAGCACTACAGAATGGGCGCAACTTTGGCAAGAAGCGTTTAATCAAGGTAATAATATACACCTAAAAAGAGAGTTGCTAACTTATGCCCACGCCCAAACCTTGAGTACTACCCAATGGAAAGTGATTTTAAACATTATCCGCCAACAAGTGCAAGGGGTAGAATTGCCCCCTAACGTTTGGAGTTTGCATTTTGATAAAAATCAAACAGGTTATAAAGCAAGTTTTGGGTTGGCAATAGCGGCGATTTTGTCCGCTATGGGGCAAAAAATTATCCTTACGGGAGAAAAAAGTTATTCTGCACAAGCCAATATGGGCGATATTTTACCCGCCGAGTTGATAAACGGGGCAAAAACGGCAGCAAGTTTGCAAAAAAAATTAGACAACAAACAAGTAGCTTATCTCAACTCTGCCGATTGGGTTGCAGGTTGGAGCGATTGGGAGTTTTTGCGCACAGAATGGGAGAATGAGCGCATTTTGTCCGAATTAGAACCTTTAATTTTTGCTAATAATCATTCCATTTTTGTGTTAAAAGATTGGGCGCAAGGGCGTTTTTATCAAAATTTGGGTACAAATGGGCATTTTTTGCAGGACAAAAGCGGTTCGGGTTGGATAAGTTTGCGCCACGATTGGCAATGGACGACCGCAGCAGGAGTTAGCACCCACAGCATCAGCGAACAACCGTTTGAACCCCAAACTACAGCTTTATTCCCACCAAACGGGCAAAAAGAAACAGCCGCCGAAGCGTTTTCACACTTGCAGCGGCTGTTGTCGAATGAAATCAGTACCCAAGAAAGGGAATTATTGCTAATTAATGCAGCTTTCATCTCTATACAACTTCAACCCAATGGCTGGATAGGCGCAATAGCAGAAGCGGAAGCGGCTTTGGCGAGCGGTCGAGCGCGGAAAGCCATACTATTTTAAATCTTTGATGACATACAAAGCCTCTTCTAAATAAATATCTTTAAGCAGTTGTTTATGCCAAGCATCTGCACTTTCTTTGCGGGCAGAATCTGCTTTGATACTAGGTTGGTCGGCGAGTAGCGAGTGAACTTTTAGATTACTAATATCTTTTTCCAAAGCTTCTTTATAAATTTTGGCTTTTTCATTTTCAGCTTTACGCTCAGCACGGTAAGCAGATAATTGCAGCGGATGGGTAGAAGCATCATCTTGTTGTTTAATCCATTGCGCGTTTTCTTCCAACAATTTATATGTTTTATTGTTGGCTATGCGTTTGGCGGAAGCAGCTTTTATATCGGCAATTTTAACCGCTTTATTAATAGTTTTGTATCTGGCGGGGTTGATTTCTGTCCAAGGCATTGGAAAATCTTCATCTTTTTCGCCAATTTCTAGATAGCTATATTGGCTGGGCAATATAATATCAGGACTAACGCCTTTGAGTTGGGTAGAACCGCCATTGATGCGGTAAAATTGTTGAATGGTAATTTTTATAGCCCCCAATTCACCATATTTTTTATAATCTTTGGGCACCACTTCATCCAAATTGAAAAAACGCTGTACTGTGCCTTTGCCAAAAGTGGTAGGAGCTGTGCCGATAATCACCGCCCGCCCATAATCTTGTAAAGCGGCTGCCATAATTTCTGAAGCTGAAGCAGAAAAATTATTAACCAAAATAACTAAGGGGCCATCATACAAAACGCTAATATCTTTGTCGTCTAATACTGAAGGTTCTTTATTGCCACTTTTGACTTGTACAACAGGCCCTTTATCAATGAAAAGTCCCGTCATATCCACCACGTCGCTAAGAGAACCACCGCCATTGAACCGCAAATCTATGATAATGCCATCTACTTCTTCGGCTATCAATTTTTGTACTTCTGCTTTCACATCTTTGGCGCAACGGCGACCGCGTGGGTCTTCAAAATCAGCGTAAAATGTGCGTAAGTCAATTAAACCCACTTTTTGTTTGGTTTTTTTGAAATCCAAAATAGCAGATTTAGCATAGCTGTCTTCCAACACCACCACATCGCGTATAATCGGGATAACTTTTATAGTACCATCCACACGACGCACCGTTAGGCGCACTTCAGTACCTTTTTTGCCGCGAATCAGTGGCAGCACTTCATCTATTTTCATATCTACCACATCTACGGCTGCTTCTTCGCCTTGAGCAACTTTGATGATTTTATCGTTTTCTTTCAAATCACCTTGCCGCCAAGCAGCAGAACCAGGCACTACTCGCGCCACTTTGATAAAACCTTCCTCTTCGCGCAAAGACGCGCCTATGCCCTCCAATTTGCCCGCCATTCTAATATCAAAATTTTCTTTTTCTAGCGGTGGAAAGTATTGGGTATGAGGCTCCATAACCCCCAAATAAGAGTTGAAAAAGAACGCCAAACGCTCTTCGCGCTTGTCTTTGGCTACATCGGCAGCCCAATTATCGTAATTTTTCAACGCTTTTTCGCGCTCTTCTTTCTCAATTTCTGCAAAAGCTTTGACTTTTACTGAAGTATCTTTTTTGCTAATCGCTTCTTCTTGTATTTCCAAACGGGTTTGTATACGGCTCAAGGTTTGATATTTGAGCGTTTTGCGCCAACGGTCTTTGAGTTCGGCTTCGTCTTTGGCATAAGCTACTTTTTTGCCGTCTGTTTCTATAGTTTCGGCGACTTCAAAATCAAAAGGTTGGGCTAAAATATCCTTATAAAAAGTTTTGGATTGTTCAAAACGCTGTTCGTAGATTTTCATCACCGCTTCAAAAAAAGACAAATCGCCAGCTTTGAGTTGGTCGTCCAATTTGAGTTTGTAATCTGCCAAACTGTTGATGTCGCTTTGTAAGAAAAAACGTTTGTTGTTGTCCAATCGCTCCAAATACAATTTGTGGGTTTGCTCAGAATACTTGTCGTCTAATTGGCGGGGCGAAAAATGCTGTGTTTGCAAACTCTGAATAACCAACTCGGTCAAAAGTTGGTCTTTGCTCAACTCCTGCGCAAAGCTGGAAAAGGGGCTTATTAGACCTGTAGAAAGCAGCCCTAAAAGCAGATATTTTTTAATGTAATTCATATCAATTTATTTATATTTGAAGAAATTGGGATATAACTGAAACATAGACGCAAAAAAAGTAAATTTATTATAAAACATCTAATTATTTAACTTTATTTAACATAAATGTAGCTGTTTTTTTTCTAATTGGGTTTTAATACCCTAATTTTAATCATATTTTTAAACTAAAAACAAAATTTTATGCTTTTATACAATGTTACCGTTAAGGTAGAACACGAGATTGAAGCCGAGTGGATAGAATGGATGCAAACTGTGCATATTCCCGAAGTATTGGCTACGGGTATGTTTGTCAAAAATCAGTTTTTGCGGTTGATTTCGCAAGATGAAGAGGACGGGCAAACTTATGCGGTGCAATATTATTGCGAAAATAGCGAACTTTTGGACGAGTATATGCGTAAATACGCGCCAGCTTTGCAGCAAAAGACCCGCGACCGCTATGCTAACAAATTTGTTGCCTTTCGCACCGTTTTAGAGGTTTTATAAGCCCAAAATTAGCCCTTTTTGTTGGAAAAGCTAACTTTTTTAGACAAAAAGGGTTTTTTTACGGATAAAAAAATAAAATGTCTTATATTATGAATTTTAAATCTATAGCTTTTTTATTTGCGTGTAATTTTATTTTCTCGCTTTGTGCGCAATCTAATCTAACGCCAGTGCTTAAGGCTACTTTTGAGGCAGATGTTGCCCGTTGGAAACAGCAAGAAAATAATAAATGGGTTTATTACTTCAATCGGGTGCAATTCGATGATTTAAACCAAGATGGGCAAATTGATGCAGTGGTGGATTATACCAGCGATTTGCCTGTAGGAGAGCAAGGTTCTAGAACTTATTCTGATAACTTGGCTGTGTATTTGCAAAAAGAGGGAAAATTTACGCTTGTAGACAAAATCTCGCGCTATAATCAGGTATTCGATACGGTCAAAAACGGCTATATTTATACCCATACATACCTTTGGAATAGCAGCGATGCCATGTGTTGCCCTTCTTTGCATTTTCCCTACAAAGATTACCTACAAGGGGATACTTTGGTGGGCGGGGCAGATAGTAGTCATCCCAAAACGGATATTTTTATCAAAATAAAAGAAAAAGTACAGGGGGAAAAGTTGCTGTTTGCTGAGCTAAAGGCTGAAAAGCAGTTTTCGGGTACGATAATATCCAATAAATGGGAAAATAACCTGCAAATTTTTGCCAAAGAAGGGCTGATTAGCGAGCGTTTGGATAATTCTAATATACCTGATAGTTTATTCGCTGCTTTTTACTTTGAGTTGGGATTTGGATTTGAGCGTTATACTTATCTGTTTTGCTTGGCCAAAACCATCAATCCTAAAAAATATATTGGTTATTTGAGCGCTTTTATCAGCACAACTGGCGAGCTGGTGGATAGTTACGAATTTGCGCATCCCGTTATTTTGAGTAAAGATAGGACTAAAGCTAAAGATAGGACAAAAGATGAAGAGCCAGATTTTTGGGAAATGTCTGTGCAATTGGAGTATTCTAAATATAATATGGCAGAGCCTTTTGTGCTTATCAAATCAATTTCCGCAGCAGGTTCAAATTTCGAGCAATTGACATTGTTGGAAAAGAAAGTTTTTGTAGGGTTTGATTAAAAATAAAAAATATGAGTTCTTTAAGCAAAAATTATGACCAACAAAAACTGTTGGGGCAAGTTTATACCCCGCGTTGGGTGGTGGAAAAAATTTTGGATGATTTGGGTTATAACCAAACCGAGCAATTGGGCAAAACTATTGTAGACCCAGCTTGTGGCGATGGGCGTTTTTTGTGCGTGGTTGCCGAGCGGGTTTTGGTTTGGTCGCCTGTAGAAAAACGGAAAGAAAATTTGGAAAAAATATACGGTTTTGATATTGATAATCAAGCAGTTGAGGCTTGTATTCACAATTTGAACGAATTGGTGAAAAATTTGAATATCGCCGTAAATTGGAATATACAACATTGCAACGCTTTGGAGAAAATAAGCCAAAATGATGCGCCCAAATTTGATTTTATAGTGGGAAATCCGCCCTATATTCGCATTCAGCACTTGAGCGAGCGCGAGCGAAATTTGATACAAACGCGCTATAGTTTTTGCAAATCGGGTTCTACCGACGCTTATATCGCTTTTTACGAACTGTGCGATTTTTTGCTAAAAGAGGAGGGAGCTTGTGGGTTGATAAGCCCCAATAGTTTTTTTTACAGTCAAACTGCTGCCACTATGCGCGCTTATTTTGCCCAACAAAAAACGCTGTTGCAAATTACCAATTACGCTGATATTCAACTGTTTGAAAACGCTACAACTTACTGCGCCATTTGCATTTTTGGGAAAAAACCACAAACGCATTTTCTATACCAACAAGCCAAAACCGCTCAAGAGTTAGCCCAAAAAGCGATTTCTTTTGACCAGATTATTAACCAAAAAATTTGGCAGTTGGGACTAAATGAAACCCAAACGGTAAAAGGGCAGAAGTTGAAAGATATTTGCGATATACACGTGGGCATAACCACTCTTTGCGATAAAGCGTATATTTTTGACCTGCAAGACGTTGAAAATGAATTAGATACGGTAGAAATTGAAACCCATTTTGCGGGAAAAATTAGCATAGAAAAAGCAATTCTAAAACCTATTATTAAAGCCTCAAAACTCAAAACCAGCGCGGATAAAATTAGCCAATATGTGCTTTTCCCGTATGAAAAGGTTAGAAATAAGCATAAAATCATCCCAGAAGAACAGCTAAAAACCAAATTTCCTTTGGCTTACGCTTATTTGTGCCGAATAAAAATAGAGTTAGACAAACGCGACAACGGTCAGCCCAATTCTGTAGCTTGGTATGCTTTCGGTAGAAGTCAGGGCTTGGATACGAGTTTTGGGGATAAAATTTTATTCTCACCGATGAATAAAAATCCTAATTTTATTCTAATTAAAAACGAAGAATGTACTTTTTATTCTGGTTATTGTATCAAATATAAAGGCGATTATAATTTTCTACTCAATCAATTAAACTCAAGCCGTATGGCTGATTTTATATCCGTATCAAGTCGCGATTTTCGCGGCGGCTGGAAAGCGTACAATAAAAAGGCGTTGGAGGATTTTATAGTAGAAAATACGGGCGAAAGTTTGCAGCTATTCTAAACAAAATTAGGCAATACAAACTTTTTGTGGTATCTTTGCGTTATAAATTTTTCTAACTAAAATAATCATTTTTTTTCTTCAAAATGTTAGCAGAATATTTTCAATTCACGCCCGTACCAAATACAAATAACGAGTTTAGCGTTTCTTTGTCCGATAGTCCACATTTAACGGGAAAAATTTTTTCTGAAACGGATAATTCTTATAGCCTTTATGATTGTGGTATTAATGAGAATATCGGAGTTGGAGAGTTTAGGGCGGATTATATTTTTGTAGCCATCTACAGAAAGGAAACAAATACTGAATTTACTGGGCAACAAATTTTTAAAATTTTATACGATTTTTTCCCATTTTTTTATCAAAAATCGCCTCTTGGCATAGAAGTTTCTTGGGGCTTTTTTAGCGACAATACACCCGAATTTAATAAATTTATTTTAAATATCCCAATTGAAGATGCCGCTTTTAAAACTTGGACAGGGCAAAGGGCGGCGGAAAGAGGATTTAATAAAGCGACTATTCTAAAAATGGAATTTAATGGCAAGGGAAAGGGATTAGTGGAAAATTCCCTTAAATACGCCCCTATATCGGTCAAATTTTTCAACCAAAAACAATAATTATTATGAATTTCAACTATCAAAACTGTTTGGAACAAGCACAAGATTTTCGTTTGGATATTGATTTGGTAAAATCTTTATTTTACCAAATCAATTCTATTGATGATACCCAAAACTTAATACTTTTTTTAAGAAAAGAACAGGGCGTTAGCCCAATAAGCGTTATTCGGTATTTAATGTGCTTTTTTGATTTAGATTTACCAAATGCTTCGCTTCTTTATCAAGAATACAACCCCAACACAGAAGCAACCCAAACCCAATTTCAACTCAAAGAGCCCATTTTAACCAATCATACCCAAAGTTTATTGCAGGTTTTGGAGCAACATTTTGATTTAATAAATATGATTTTCCAAGCTACCAAGCCTATGAACGTGAAAATTATAGCCGAGATATTAGCCCAAAGCGAGCAAACGGTTAGAAGAAAGCTCAAAACTTTGATTGAAACGGAATTTGTGATTAAACAGCAGGATAAAAATACAGCCGTTTATATTTTCAACACAGAACGCACAGAAAGTTTGAAAAAAATAAGTGCGATTTTAGCCTAATTTTACTCCAATTGTTGATAATAATGCAAGTTATCCACAGGTTGATTGTGGATAATTTGGTAGAAATCTGCTAAAACCAAATGCGGGCGCAAAATTGCCGATTCAAAAATATCAAAACCGCCATTTGGGGACACTTTTTTATGATAACTGAACACTTTTTTGGATTGGAAAGCGGCAAAATCTGCGTATAAAGCGTTGGCTTTTTTCAAATTATCCAAACTTTGGGCTTCTGATACATTGAGCCAAATATCCGCTTGTTGGGCTTCGGCGTACACTTTTTCAAAAGCAAAAGGCACAGAACCAGCCGTTTTTTGGTTTTTGTACAAATAATCCCCGCCAGCGTCAGCTATCAATTTTG
Organism: Chitinophagales bacterium; assembly: GCA_013297745.1. Lineage (GTDB taxonomy): Bacteria > Bacteroidota > Bacteroidia > Chitinophagales > Saprospiraceae > JAAFIM01. The sequence continues at coordinate 25,229 of JAAFIM010000008.1, forward strand.
CCAAAAAACTTTCGCCACCAGCCACATACCAAATCCCTTCATAAGCCAATCCGGTCAAAACGGTTGGCTTTTTTTCATTTTTATCAATTTGGGTTTTAATCTGATTGTAGGGAATTTCTACCGAGTCCCGAAATAAAATATCCGCTTTTTGTTGAACTTCATCCCCCAACAAGGCTGCTACCACTTTCACCCATTCGGCGCGTCCCAAAGGGCTAGTTTCTAAAAATTCGGCTATGTAAAACACGTTTTGTCCCATTTCGCCCAATTTGTTAGCGGTTTTGGATTCGCTATTCAAACCAAAAACAAGGGTAATATCGGGCGCAGCAGTCAATAATTTCTCATAGCTAAAACTTTGGTCGTTGCCTAAATCTATAATTTCGCCTTTCGCTAATTTGTTGAAAATAATTTGATTGTAAATATATTTGCCGTCCGACAAAGCCACTATTTTATCCGTTTGCTGTACAAAATCCAACATAGCCACTTGCGCGGTTGAGGTACAAGCTATTTTTTGCACAGGCACGGCTATAGGCAAGGCATCGGGCGGCAGTTTTGGGCGCGGATGTTGGCGCGGATAAAGTGCGTATCGGAGGCTTTGGGTTGCATTTGCCCAAGGTTTTTTTATCGTAAGGAGTTGATAATCAGCAAATTTTTCTATACTAAAATTATCCGCGTACGATTGGGTAGAATTGGTTTTTTCTACAGCGTTTGGAGATTGACAAGCCCCAAAAAAGAGTAAAAAAAAGCCCGCCAGCCAAAAAGACCTGCGGGGAAAAGATAAATTTATAATCATTGTTGTTATTGTTGCCAATTAAATCGCCAAATTTTGGCTGTATTGCCATTAAAACGCCCCTCCGAAGAGATAAACATATCGCCATTATCGGCAAAAGTTAGCCCTTCAGCTTGTACGAAAATATCTTCGTCGAGTTCGGCAATGTGTAAAAGTTCGTTGTCTTGATTGAATACAAAAATAGCAAATCCTGTCCCTGCGAGTACGTAAGTATAACCATTTTTGGGATTTATGGCTACTTCTGAGGGCATAAATGGGATAGCTTTAGCTTTCTTGAGCCGCTCCAATACGGCAGCGTTTTGATAAGCTTGAGGATTTTTTTGTAGATAGTTATTCACTTTTTCCATTGTGAGGGTATAAATTGGCTCTTGGCTAACTTCTTCATTCTCAATATCAAAAGCGTAAATAGCGCGATAATCTTTAATTTTTTCGCCAAAAACGGGCGAATTTTTGCAAGCTATCAACAGCCTATTTTTTTCCTTATCGTAACAAAGCCCCTCCAAATCGTTGTTGTCGTTGAAAGGTAATTTGATAATATCTCGCTTGGGTTTATCGCTTTTCCAATTTTGGATTTTATGCAAAAAACCATCCGCTTGTAGCACCCAAATCACATCATTGACCAGCCGCACGGATTCATAATCACCTTTGGGGGCAAAATTTAGCTCTTTTTGCATAGTTCCTGTCTTTTCGTTTAGAAAATATACAAAACCGCCCTCATCTTGCACCGCCAGAATCCCATTTTCTTTTGTCCATTCTATACCCGAAACCTCCCAAAGTTCTTCGTGTAGCTCAAAGGTTGCGTCTGGATTTTTGAGATTATAGCTAAAAATAGCTTTGTTGTTGGGGTTAGGGTTGGGGTCTGGTGCTACATTGACCAATTTTTTGCTGCTGTCGTTGCTGTTTCTTTTCTCATTTTTATAGCTTTGGGCTTGTTTCGGCTCATTTTTACACGCGCCCAAACTTAGCAAAAAGCTAATTCCGTACCAATAAATTTGCATAATAAACAAAAGCGTTTGGAGTGATTGAAATATCGTTTGGGCTGTACAAAAGCAGTGCCAAACTTTTTTTTAGGGCTGTGCGGGGTCGTTTTGCGCTGGATTATTGGGCAAATATCGCACATCTAACGAAAATTTTTCAGGAAACTTAGCCGCTTTATTCGCATAAAAAGCCATAATTTCGCGCATATCCGCTTCAAAATTACCGCTTGGATAAATCATTTTGCCTATGCCCGCAATTTTCTTTTTATAATCTAAATATCCCAATGCTATAGGCACTTGGGCTTTTAGCGCTGTATAATAAAACCCCGTTTTCCACTCTGTACGCAAGGAGCGCGAGCCTTCAGGGGGGATAATCACCGCCAACTGTTCGTATTTTGGGTACAAATCGGCTATAGCATCCACCATTGATTGACGTTCTTCGCCCGCTTTTTTGGGGCTGCGGTCTATGCCTATGCCGCCTGTCATACGGATAAACCAACCCAAAGGAAAACGCAACCATTCTTTTTTAATCGTGTAACGCATCGTTACCCCTAGCATTTTCATCGCTGCTACCGTAATCGGTTGGTCCCAATTGGACGTGTGGGGAGCTGCTACCAGCACACATTTCGCCTTTGCTGCTTCGGGAACGATGGGGTCTATTTTCCATCGGATTATCCACATAAATAATTTAGCCAGCCACATATTTAGTTGTTAGTGATTAGTTGTTAGTGATTAGTTGTTAGTGATTAGTTATAAGTTATGAGTGGTTATTATTAGTAGTTGGTTATGACTGGAGTTACGCTTGAGTTATTTTGTAATAAAGGTCAAGTTGGAAAGCTAAATTTTCGCCGTGCGACGCCAAAACCAGCGTATGTCGCGGAAAGACGACCAACCGAGCGCAGCGAGGGCAGCAGCTTTTTTGCATAGCAAAAAACGTCGGCTTGTAGCGACGGTTTTGCGCTTTTGGCGGAATGAAATGAAGCAAAATAAGCAAAAACGCCTTTTTGGCGTTGGCTTTTTTGGTACTTTTTTGCCATCAAAAAAGTACGAAAAATAAATTTTTTAGGCGTAAGCCGTCAAAAAAATTTCTAACTTATTTAATTTTTAGTTTTTTTTGTACTAAAATAAAGCCTCAAGCGTAACTCCAGTTATGAGTAATTTTTTGATATAATAATTTTTTTTATAAAACAACTAACAACTAACAACTAACCACCATTTAATTAATTTTAAATCCCATATTGCGTCCCACTTGTGGGCATTGGTCTCTAATTTCGCGCACCAGCGCATCGTAAAATTTTATAGAATCAGAAGCTTGTTCTAATTTTATTTTATCTGTACCCAAGCATTTTTCAAAATCTTTTTTTGCTGATTCATAATGAGCAGGGCTCAATCTGCCCATTGTGCGCTGGGTTTCCAATTCCGAAAGCTCTGTAGCGCAGGTACAAAATTTTTGGGCGTAATAAGCTACCGTTTTTTCTTTATTGGTCATAAAAAAAGCGGCTATTAAGGCTATAGCGATTAAACCCAAACCTCCATAAATATATTTTTTATTCATTATTTTATGTTTAAATAGATGATAATTAACGATTTATGGCACAGGGTCGTGTCCGTGTCCGCCCCAAGGATGGCAACTCAAGATGCGTTTGGCTGCCAAATAACCCCCTTTGAAAGCGCCATATTTTTGGATAGCTTCCATACTATAACGCGAACAAGTGGGCGTATAACGACAAGCAGAAGGCAACCAAGGGCGGATACAAAGTTGATATATTTTTATCAATAGGCGAAAAACTAAGCCTATCAAATAACCCAAAGCCGAATAAATAGCCACGAACGGGAAAAGGAGATATTTTATCATTGATTGAATTGAAGGCAAAGTTTATCCAATAAATGCAACATTTTAGTTTTTAATAAGACTAAGTTGGGCAGTTCATCCCCGCCAAAAAACCACAAACAGATTAGATTTTTGCCCTTTTTTTGTAATATATTCTGCAAATTTTGGCGATGCAGGCGGTAAATTTCGCGCATTTGTCGCTTAATTCGGTTGCGTTTATTGGCGCGTTTAAATTTTTTTTTGGGAACACTAAAAGCTGCTTGACACAACAAATGCGCGTCTTCTGTAGCAGGCAATTCCAACCAAAACAAGCGCACAGGATAAGCCCCAAGGCTTTGTTTTTGGGTAAAAAGTTGTTGGATAAGTTTTTGTTTTTTCAGCCGTTCCCATTGGGGGAATTTTAAGTCCATATTTTTTATTTGGCGCAAAGATAGCTAATTTACAAAAAATTATCTTTATTTTACCCCAAAGCTATGTTTTTAACCATATTTTTAACCATATTTTGATAAAAAAATATCTAATGCCCAATTTTTTTATATTTTTGTGCCCAATTTTATACAAAAAAAAGCAAACAGTTTATGCAGCAAAAAAACAATGTGTTTAGAATTGGCAGTTTTAATCTGCTTAATTTAGTCTTGCCCGAACATACTTACTACGGCAAAAAATCTTATACAAAAGAAGATTTTGCCCAAAAAAAATCTTGGATAAATCGTCAGTTGCTCAATATGCAAGCTGATGTGGTGGGATTTCAAGAAATTTTTCACCAAGAAGCCCTCATTGAGGTTTTAAAAGATTGCCCCCGTTTTAAAGGCGGCACACAACTTATAGTAGCTGACCCCAACGGAGAACGCCCATCTGTGGGTTTGGTATCTCGTTTTCCGATTAAAGATTATTCAGTGATACATTCTTTTCCCGAACAGTTGGAAATCAATGGGGTTGTTTTGCCTTTTACTGAATTTAGCCGCCCTGTGCTCAAAGCACGGTTGGAGCTTAGCGAAACTCAAGATATTATTGTATTCGTGGCGCATCTCAAGTCTAAGCGGCCTATGTTTGGGGCGGACGACAATCAAAACAATCCTTTGGAGTTGGCCAAAGCACAGGCTTGTGCTTTAATGGTTCGAGCTGCTGAAGCTTATGCCTTGCGCGCTCATATTATGGCTGAATTATTGAACCGCGATACAGCGGTGGTGGTGATGGGCGATTTCAACGATACGCACACTTCTGTGACGACCCAGCTAATTTCTGGCGAGCCACCTTTCCGTTTTTTGCCTATGGAAAAGAAACTAAGCCAATGGGATACTTTGTTGTATCACGTCAAAGATATACAATCGCGTTTATCTTACCAAGACACATATTATACCCATATCCACAACGGACACCACGAAAGTTTAGACCACATTATGGTTAGTCAAGAGTTGGTTTCGGAAAATCCCAAAAGTATGGGCAAGGTTGCTTTTGTCAAAGTATTTAACGACCATTTGATAGACGAAACGTTGAGTTTTGACCGTATTCCTTGTTGGCAATCCGACCACGCTCAAGTGGTGGCTACGTTAGAGATGCGCCAAGATGTGCGTTTTAGCAATAAAATTAATTTATAACTGGAGTTACGCTTGAGGTTTAAATTTAGTACAAAACAGCTGTAACGTTAAATTGGGTAGAAATTTTTTTGACGGCTTACGCCTAAAAAATTTATTTTTATTACTTTTTTGGTGGCAAAAAAGTAACCAAAAAAGCCAACGCCAACGGCGAAGCCCTCCCGTAAGGAAAAAGGCGTTTTTGCTTGTATTTTCTACGAAAATAAGCGCAAAACCGTCGCTACAAGCCGACGTTTCCTTCGGGAGGGCTTCGCCGTGTTTGCTATGCAAAAAAGCTACTGCCCTCGCTGCGCTCGGTTGGTCGTCTTTCCGCGACATACGCTGGTTTTGGCGTCGCACGGCGAAAATTTAGATTTTGTATTTAATTTTTATCAAACAAATAGCTGAAGCGTAACTCCAGTTTATAAATAAATCCTTTTTTCTAACAACAACGTTTTAAATAAAGCGTTGTTTTTTTTTATCCAAATGCTATGAACAAACATTTTTTTATACTTGTTTATCTGTTTTTTGCCCACTTTGCGCAAGCTCAATACGTTTATAAACCCGAAAATGTGCAGATAGCCCGCGATAGTTTTGGTGTGCCGCATATTTATGGCAAAACTGATGCAGATGCAGCTTATGGTTTGGCTTGGGCGCATTGTGAAGATGCTTTTAAGTTGATACAATATCAATTGTTGGCAGCGCGGGGGCGTTTGGCCGAAGTCAAAGGTAAAGAAGGGGCTATTTTTGATTATATGCGTACTTTTTTTCAGGTAGATACTTTGGTGAGAAATAATTATGATAAGATGCTGTCAGCTGACTACAGAAAAATAATAGCGGCTTATACACAAGCCGCAAATGATTTTGCCCGCACTCATCCCAAGCAAGTTTTATTAAAAAAGGTTTTTCCCGTAACGCCTCAAGATGTGGTGATAGGTTATACACTCAACAACATACTGATAGGTGGAGCAGGTTTGGATTTGTTGGCTTTAAGCAAAAATATAACCCACGAATTTACCCATTTGACAAGTACAGGTTCTAACAGTTTGACCATATCGCCCAATCGCACTGAAGACAATAAGGCTTGGTTATTGATTAATTCGCATCAACCCATAGCAGGAGAATTTTCTTGGTACGAAGCCCATATCAATAGCGAAGAGGGTTGGAATTTTATAGGCGGTTTATTTGCTGGGGGGATAACTGGTTTTGTGGGCTGCAATCCTCATTTGGGTTGGGCGCATACCACCAATTATCATCAATTTGGGGATATTTATAAGCTAAAAATTTCCAAAAATAAAAAACGTTATTATTATGATAATGAATGGCAAAAATTTAGTTATACCAAAGCCCGCCTCAAGGTAAAAATTGGCATACTAAAAATTCGCGTCAATAAAAAAATTCCTATTTGTGATTATGGTACAGTATTTAAGACCAAATATGGTTTTTATGCGCTTCGTCATCCTGCTGCTATGGATATACGCGCTGGCGAGCAATGGTTTCGTATGAATAAAGCGCGCAATTTTGCCGAGTTTGAGTCTGCTATCAAAATGCAAGGTTTATGCCTTTTTAATGTCAATTATGCAGACACAGCAGGCAATATCTATTTTATCTCCGAAGGCAAAATTCCCCAACGCGATAGTTTTAAAAATGGCAAACAGTTGTCTTGGACTAAGCCTATAGATGGCACTTCTTCCGACTACAAATGGACAACTTTACTACCTTATGAGCGAAAAGTACAATACTTCAACCCCAAAGCGGGATTTTTGTACAACTGCAACGGTACGCCGCTCAAAGCGACAGGTTATGACGAAAATAGTAAAGAAAATTATATCGGCATACAAACTTTTGATTTCAACCGAAACGAATACTACGGGCGCGTACTGAACGAAAAACAGGGGCGGTTTAGCTGGCAAGAGTTTTTGGAGATAAAATATAATACTTGTTATGAAAAAAATGGCGCTTATGCGCGTAATTTTGCAGTTTTGTTCCAATTGCAGCCCGAAAAATATCCAGATATTGCGGATATGATAACCTTACTAAAACAATGGGATTGGTGCGGAAAAGCAGATAATCGCCCTGCAGCAGTGGCTATGCTTACACATCATTTTATCTCACAAAAATCGGGTATCTCTTTTTCTTTGCTTATGATACAAAAAACGGTAATTTCTGAACAGCAAGCTGTAGAGGGTATTCGCGAAGCCAAAAAATACCTGCTCAAGTATCACAAAACTATAGATGTCGCGCTGGGAGAGGTGCAGCGGCTTGCGCGTGCGGACAAATCTTTTCCCATAGATGGTTTGTTTGAAACCTCGCGCGCTGCCGAGATGGATTTTGACAAAAAACGGCGGCGTATGGTTATGGGTAGAGGTGATGGTTATTATCAATTGGCCAAATTTTCCCAATCTGGGGTAGAACTGCAAACTATTTCTCCTTATGGGGCTTCTACTCATCCCAAAAGCCTTCATTATACAGACCAAATGCAAATGTTTAGCAGCCACCAAACCAAAACGATGTCTTTTGATAAAAATACAGTGCTAAAAAATGCGCTAAAAATCTATTCTCCAGCTCCATAGTTTAAATTTGGCATTATTTTTGTTTAGAAATTTTTAATATTTAAGTTTTAAGTTGTTTAGTATTAAAGTTAGCTCACGGATTTGACGGGTTTTACAGATATGCACGGATTTATTTTTCGTTTTTTTTAGTTTTAAATCCGTAAAATTGGAATTGTTTTATAAAAAAATCGGTGTTAACCTGTTTTATCCGTCAAATCCGTGAGCTATTTTTTGTATTTTTTGAATACTAAACGACTTCATTTTCATTCACACTTTTTTATTTATTATTTTATATGAAAACTTTTCTTTTTCTAATTCAATTCTTTGGTTTATATACTTTGAGCCAAGCCCAAGATGCTTATATTAGCGCCCAAGTAAGCCGCGACCAATTTAATCCTCAAGATATTATTGTCGTTACTTACACCGTGCATAATGCCGACGTACAACAATGGCAAGAACCTAATTTTTCGCCCTTGCAAAAACTAAATCACGCGCAAACCGCTAATTCAACTTCTATTATCAACGGCAACAAAACCAGCAAAACGAGTTATACTTACAGACTAAAGGCGAGTTCTGAAGGCAATTTTGTACTGCCTGCTGTTTCTGCCCAAACTAGCGCGGGTACTTTACAATCTAATGCTATAGATATTGAGGTGTCCAGCGAGTACGAACCAACCCCAGAACCCAAAAACTCTTTTGGGGGAGGATTGGGAGGTTTTGACAATTTCAACAATTTTGATAGCCCTTTTGGAGATATTAATCAATTTTTCAATAATCCCGATTTGTTCAAATTTGATATGCCCCAAATAGACGGTTTTGATAATCCTATGGATTTCAATAATTTATGGCCTGAATTTGATAAATTGTTTGACCAGCAGTTTAAAACTTCACCCAACAATAAAAATCCTAAATTGCCACCTGGAGTAGAGCCTAAGCCCAATCCAGACCCTAAAAAAGAGGGGAAAATTTATAAATTATAGTTTGTTGTTGCTCATAAAAAAAACGCAACTGTTGCTCGACAGTTGCGTTTTTTTATAGAAGCTGTTTAGTAAGAAATTTTTTATATTTTCAATTAAAAAAAATAATACAGAATTTAAAAAGTAAGTATGTAATAAAACGTGTCGCGCGGAGCGCGTAACTACACTAATCCGTTGAGTTTCTATACTGTCTGAAGTGAGACGGAGCGCAGCGGAGCGAACAAGTTTATAGAAACAGGGCGTTTTTGGTACTTTTTGCGCCTGCAAAAAGTACGAAGAAACAATTTTTTAGGCGTAAGCCGTTAAAAAAAATTGCAAGCCCAAGTTTTTTATAAAGTTCCTGCCCTTAAATACTTATTCTATATAATGTCTACTAAACACCTTTTATTTTAATCTTTTTTTATGTTCTGTTGTATTTTCTGTTTAATCATATTGAGTATCAACTCGTTGGTAGCTTGTATTTGTTGGTCAGCTTTTTCCTGTTCTATTTCTGCTTGCGCTTGAGCGGTTAAAGCCGATAGTTGGGCTTTATTTTGATGCTTTTTATTTCTCAACCACAATAAAGAAATTACGAAAGGGGTTAAAATCAACCCAAATATCAAAACCCAAGTCGTCCAAGACCAGCTTAAATGCAGGGGTGAAGGGTCGCCTATGCTCACAAAACTAGCCCAGAAAGCAGGATGGCCAGAAACTTCATTGGTTTTTTCCAAAAAAGCCAACTTGGCGTGGCGCAAAGCCGCAGCTTTGCCATAACCATTGCCTATATTTTGATAAAATAAAGACATTAACGTGGAAGAAGTGGCGTCATTGACTTGCCATAAGGTCGTAATCACGCTTGGGGTGCCAGCTGCCATAAAATTACGCGCCAAACTTAATACCCCTTCGCCCCGAATAACCTTGCCATAACCCGTTTCGCAGGCGGACAAAACGACCAATGCAGAGGAGAGATTGGCATTCATAATCTCATAATTGTATAAATTTGATGCTAATCCCAAACTGTCGTTGGCTACTGTGGCAAACGCTAAGTAGGATTTATTGGGGTTGCGAAAATTAACAATACCGTGCATCGCCAAATGTACCACCCCAAAAGAGGAAGCATTTTTCAAAAAATGGGCTTTGGTGGCTTCTGCTCCAGCAATATAAGTTCCGCTATATACTTTTTTTATCGCTTCCAATTCTTTGGCTGTACCGGGCAGATTGACATTTGCAGACTTTTTCTCGTCGTATGTGGGCGCATAAGCCAAACACTTGCCATTATGGCTGATTTTTTTACCTTGGGCTATATTGAGTGACAATAAACTTAGCGAATAAGCGTAGTTGATTTCATATTTTTTGAGCAAAAAGGCTAAGTTTTTGTAAGAAATGGGCGCATCCTTGGCTATTTTTTGTTGCAAAAAGACCTCAAAAGGTAGGTAATTCAATAAACCGTCAGATACAATGCTAAGTTTGGTGATGTCGTTGGGTATATTTTGGATAAAAGGGCTTACAAAAATCTCATATACTTCAGCCGATAACTGTGTAAATGCTAAAAAAGCTTGCTTCGGGTCGTTTTGTATGGATTCGTAATCGGTCAGATTGGCTCGCAAAAGGTTTAAAAAAGACGTTTGCTTAAAACTGATGGGCTGTTTGAATAATTCGGCTTTGCGGCTGTCTATATAAATGACATACAAATTGCTGTCGCCCATAAAATACTCCAACGTAGCGGTTTGATTATCAATAAGTTGTGTTTGTACTTCAGCTATAGTCAATGGTTGGTAATTGTACTTAATTTTGTAGTAATTGGGATAATCTTTTTCTAGTTTTTTGACCAATAAGTCGTATTCTTGTTTGGTATCAAAGTAAGATTTGTCAAAATCGGTTGCATTTTTGTTAGGGCGATTCTTAAAATCGTTGTAATAAGCCAAATTATGGCGCAATCGTTCTTCTTTTGCCAACAAATCGGCTGGTATAATGCCCGCAGCTTTGGCTTTGTTGCTGTTGATAGCTTGTACCAACACAAATGCCTTGCTTCTTTCTATAGTAGAAAACGCTTTTTGTAGGTATTGCATCTCTTTTTGTTTGCTATATTGGGCATTATACACATTTATAGCCCCCTCAAAAACAGGAATAGTGCGTTTGATGAGTAGTTCTTTTGCACCGTCGGCGGTAAAATTTCCCCTCAAAGTATCTATTAAGCTTAGGGTAAGTTCATAACATTGGGCTGCAAAATCTAAATCTTTATTGTTGTTGTTTTGTTGATACAATTGAAACCAAATTTCGGATTTGAGATGTATAGCGGGCAAAAATTCTATATTGCGGGAGAGTTCCAAAAGGGTCGGATTGTTTTTAGTATCTGTGCTTTTATCTTTGAGGCTGGTTGATATGGTAGCCAAAGCGGATTGTACAAAGGAAAGGGCTAATTTATAATCTTTGCGCTTGTGATAAAAGTAGCCTAAGTTTAAATAGCTCTGAAATAAATTGTTGTCTGTATTTTGTATATCTGACATCAAACTTGTACCACCAAATTCATCCGCTAATTCTTGATTAACGAGAGTATTAGTTGGTGCTGATTGTTGGTTTTTCTTTTTGAGCAAAGATTCATTTAGATAAAAAAACTCTTGTTCCGAATTGCCTGAATACGCATATAGTTTTGCCAAATAATCAGCTGCAGTAGCGGTAAATATATGATTTGCGCCCAACTGCTGGGCAAAAATATCAGCTGCGTTTTTATAATATAAAACTGAAGAGTCTATTTTGTTTTTGTACAGGTAAAAATGCCCGATTTCTAACAAAACTTGAGCCGATTGGTAATGTTTGTTGCCATAAGTTTTGCGGCGAAGTTCTAAGGCTTGCTGCAAATACATAAATTCGTCTTCATAGCGGTCTGAAGTATGGGCGCATTTGGCCAAACCAATATAGACGTCTGCCATTTGGTAGTTTTGTGCATTAACCAAAGTAGAATAAATTTGTAGCGCACGGTCATAAAAAGCTTTGGCGCGGTCTATATCGCCAGTTTTGAAGTGATAATTGGCCAACAAAACATAATTTGAAGCTGTACTTTGGTGCTTGTCGCCCAATTTTTTGTTGTGAATGTTCAAGGCTTTTTCTAAGTACAACAGCTCGTTTTCATAATCTCCTACCAAACGATGATACTTGGCTATTTGTAGGTAAGAATTGGCTATATCTGGATGATTTTCTTTGAATAAATTTTCGCGAATTTTTAGCGCTTTTTGTTGAAATTCTACAGCAAGGGGTTGGTCGTTTTTAATATCTAAATAATAATCGCTTATGGCTTCGTAAGTATTGGCGGTTTGGTAATGATTTTCGCCTAAAGTACCCATTTGTACGCTGAGGGCTTTTTTCAAAAAAAACAATTCGGCTTCGGCTGGGGGCATATTTTGATAAAATCGGCTGCTGTCGTTGCCAAAAGCGCGATAACATTTACCAATAAAATAATAAGAAAGGGCGGTTTTTGGGTGCTTTTCGCCGTACGATTTCATCCTTAACTCCAAAGCGCGATTGTGCCATATCAAAGCTGAATCAAATTTGCTATTGCGTTGGGAAAATACGCGCGCAAACCCCTCGTACGCGTCCGCTATTTGGCTGCTGTCTATGATAAAGCTGCTGTCTGCTCGCTTTTGCTCGTCGTAATGCACCAACACGCGCCGAAATTCGCTAAAAGCGTCCTCATATCTGGTCAAATCTACATAACAATTGCCTATTCCGTTGTAACAAACCGCGTATTTATCCGCCAAACGCTCTTGTCTGTACAAATTGGCAGCGAATTGATACTCTTTAATCGCTGGTTCGTATTGGGCTTGGGCGTAAAATTGTTCTGCATTTTTAATATACTCAGCCGCTCTATCTAAAGGTTGGGGTCGGTTTTGGGCGAAAAGTCCCGAATAGGTCAAAATCCATAAAAAGATAAAAATAGATGTGCGCATAAGTGAAAAGTTTGAGCGCAAAATTAACCTTTTTTGTTTTAAAATATGGGATTTATTTGATAACTGTAGGCTTTAAGTTGCTAATTGCGATTTTTTTCCCGAAAAAAGATATAGAATTTAAAAATATGGATTATTTTTGCCCCCAAAATTTTTTCGCACAACAATTAAAAACTCCCTTCCAATGTCAAGACCCACGTTAAGATTATATGATGGTATGGCTTCTACCTCCCCCCAACTGAAAGATGCTGTCAAAGAATTACAAACTTTACTCAAACAATTAGGTTATCGCACCACTATCGATGGTGAATTTGGACCTTATACGGAAAATATAGTTAAATTATTCCAAGCTTCCAAAGGGGTAACCGCCGATGGCGTGGTCGGGCCTGAATGTTGGGCTTTGTTGTTGAATAAACCCGCTCCCAAAAATCTAGAATTTGCTTTCCAAACTTCTCTCGCCAAATGGGATAAAACGATGTTGCGGCAGTTGGAAGAGTTGAAAAAGTACGAAGTTATCGTCAAAAAAGTAGCAGCTCAGTACAGCATACCCGCTTCTGTTATCGCTGGCATTGGTTCGCGCGAATCTCATTGGGGTTTGGCACTTACGCCCCCCACACCAGCGGGTACAGGCGACGGCGGACACGGGCGCGGTTTGATGCAAATTGATGACCGTTGGCATATCCCTTTTATCCAATCGGGCAAATGGGCTGATGCGGGCGAAAATATCATTTATGGTTGCGCTGTGTTGAAAACAAGCATCGATTATATGATTAAAAAAGGTATGCCCAAAGGTTTCAACGCGATTTGGGCGGGCATAGCTGGCTACAATTGTGGTCCCAAACGCGCGTATGATGGTGTATCGCAAGGCTATGGTCCTGATTATTACACTACAGGGCGCGATTATGGCAAAAATGTTTTGGAACGTGCAGGCTGGTTTCAGTTGCAGGGCTGGGTCTAATATAAAAATACAAAAACCTTCTTTCATTGCGAAAAGAAGGTTTTTTTTTAACGTTTGAGTTTGTTGCTGCTGTCTTGTGGTATTTTGGGCAATTTTTTCGGGTCTAAAAGGACTTCGTTGGGATTGGTCAATGCTGGACTTTCGCGGATAACTTCCAACGTCCAACCGCCCTGTTCTACCAACACTTTGATAATTTCTAAGGTTTCAATCCCTTGATTTTCAGCTTCTTGGATAATGGGGGCTGTTGATAAACTGTCTCTTAGCTTCTTTTTAATCACATCGTCAATTTCGTCAAAATCAACGGGTTCTAACTTATTCCACAAGCCGTAACTAATTGTATTGTATTCAGAATCGTGTTCTATCGCTAATATTTCAGCTTTAGGTAAGTTTTTGACCCGAATAATTTTTTTTACAGAATCCGCCTCGAAAGTTGCTTTTTTTAAATCATAGCCCACAGAAACTCTGCCACGAGTGGTCATAGTGAGTGTACTGCTACTGCCCCACCATTCCTCATCTTGATAAAAATTATTGACCACATAATCGCCCTGCACGGTGATGAGTTTAGAAACCATTTTGACCCTTTCCAATAAAATATGTTGCTTTTCGGCTGGCATACGCTCGCGTTCTGGTTGTTTCATCCACCAAGCACAGGCAAAAGCCCCAGCAATTCCCCCCGCTATAAAAAATAAAATTGAATCAAATATGCGCATATTCTAAAATGTTTGTAATTTTGTGGCAAAAATAAGCAATTTTAACATCCTAATCATTTTTTACAGATAAAATAACCTCGCAATGCAAACATTTAAAGGAAAAACGGTCTTTATCACGGGCGCATCTCGCGGTATCGGCAAGGCTATCGCACTTAGATTAGCCAAAGAGGGCGCGAATATAGTAGTAGCGTCCAAAACTACTGAAGCTCACCCCAAGCTCGAGGGAACTATCTATTCAGCAGCCGAAGAAATTCGCCAAGCGGGCGGACAAGCCCTGCCGTTGGAGGTTGATGTGCGCGAAGAAGCGATGGTGGAAGCGGCTGTAGCCAAAGCGGTGGAAACATTTGGCGGTATTGATATTTTGGTGAATAATGCTTCCGCGATAAGCCTAACCAATACAGAAATGACCCCGATGAAACGCTATGATTTGATGCACGGGGTTAATGTGCGCGGTACTTATCTCTGTTCCAAAGTTTGTTTGCCTTTCCTCAAAAAAGCTCAAAATCCGCATATTCTTAACTTATCCCCGCCGCTCAATATGGAAACGCGCTGGTTTGCTGGACACGTAGCTTACACGATGGCCAAATTTGGTATGTCTATGTGCGTGTTGGGTATGGCCGAAGAGTTTAGAGATTATGGGGTGGCTGTCAATGCACTTTGGCCGCGCACTACTATAGCTACTGCTGCCGTCCAAAACCTATTGGGTGGGGATGAGATGGTAGAGCGTAGCCGCAAGCCTGAAATTATGGGCGATGCTGCTTATTTTATCCTTCGCCGCGATAGCAAAATTGCTACGGGTAATTTCTACATTGATGACGAAGTGATGGCTTCTGAAGGCATAACCGACCTTAGCCACTACGCTATCAACCCCAATTTGGAGTTGATGCCCGACTTTTTTGTTTAAATTTTTTAATATAAACTATACAATGAAAAAACTACTCTCTATTTTGGGCTTGTCGGTTTTATTTTTTGCTTGTCAAAATGACAATGGAACTCAAACCAATCCAGAGATTAATACTTCTATCACTTCGCCAGCCGTTGTAACTGAAACAGACTATCAGGTCGTGATTCCTATCAGGGATTTACCGCATATCAACATCGAAGACCTGCGAGCGGATGAAAAGGAACCACACAAAGAATTTTTAAATAGGATAGCAAATAATTTTATGGCTATAGAAAAGGATTTGAAAGCCAAAGGTTATCAAGTTACAGACTACTGCTTTTCACGCGATAGTGTCAAAATTGTGGATAAAAACAGCAAATTGGTAAAATATGTTAGCGTTGAACCCCAAATGAAAGATGAATGTTGTGGAATAGTTGTCGCCAAAACGGGCAAGGAACCACTATATATTTATCTCAGACCTGAAACGTCCCAAATGGTGGAAGAGTTAGAAAATTATTTCAAATAATTTTTTCAAATTCTCTATCCCCAATAATCTCAAAAAATTTTAATAACAACTATACAATGAAAAAACTACTCTCTATTTTAGGTTTGTCGGTTTTATTTTTTGCTTGCAAAAACAACACTGGAACTCAAACCAATCCAGAGGCTAATACCTCTACCACTTCGCCAGCTGTAGTGGCTGAAGCTGAGTACAAAGTGATTGTTCCTATCAATGATTTGCAACCTGCCAAAGGCACATCGGCTGATGATATGGGCGAAATCGCTTCAGATGTGGGAACTTATCTTATGGCTGCTGAAGATGGGTTAAAAGCTAAAGGTTATCAAGTTACAGAGTTTGGTTTTGTGCGCGACAGTGTTAAAATAGTGGATAAAACCAACAAATTGGTAAAATATGTTAGCGTCAAAGCCCAAATGAAAGATGAATGTTGTGGAATAGTTGTCGCCAAAACGGGTAAAGAACCTTTATTTATCCCTCTCAATGCTGAAACTGATAAAATGATAACAGCAGCTGAAGCTTATTTTAAATAATTATCTTTTTTATAAAAAATTTCTATCCAAATGCTCACAGAAACTAGCGCAAAAGTATCCCAGCAACAAGACTTTATGCCTTTGTTGGGTACAGACCATATAGAATTTTATGTAGGCAATGCCAAACAGTCCGCTGTTTATTACCAAGCTGCTTTGGGGTTTGAGTTGGTGGCTTACAAAGGGCCAGAAACAGGCTGCCGTTCGCACGTGTCTTATGTTTTGCAACAGGGCAAGGTTCGTTTTGTGCTAACTTCTTCCCTAACTCCCAATGATGCGATAAGCGCACACGTGCAAAAACATGGCGATGGGGTTAAAGTCCTAGCTTTGTGGGTGGATGACGCTGCCCAATGTTATAAAAATGCTATTGAACGCGGCGCGGTTTCTGCACAAGAACCAACCACTTTGTCGGACGAAAATGGTTCTGTAGTGTTGGCTTCTATCCGCACTTATGGGGATACAATCCATACTTTTGTTGAGCGCAAAAATTACACGGGGGCATTTTTACCCCAATTTCAACCCAAAAAGAGCCTTCGCGCGTTGGAAAGTGTTGGTTTTGAATACGTTGACCATTGCGTAGGGAATGTAGAGTTGGGCAAAATGAACGAATGGGTAGAATTTTACCAAAAAGTGATGGGTTTCAACCTGTTGATAACTTTCGACGACAAAGATATTAGCACCGAATACACGGCTTTGATGAGCAAAGTGGTGAGCAACGGCAACGGTTATGTTAAATTTCCTATCAATGAGCCAGCTTTAGGTAAGAAAAAATCCCAAATTGAAGAATACATAGATTTCTACCAGGGCGCGGGTGTTCAGCACATCGCTATTGCCACCAAAAATATCATTCACACTGTAGAGGCTTTGCGCCAAAATGGGGTAGAGTTTTTATACGTGCCTGAAGTTTATTATGAGGACGTTATGGATAGAGTGGGGCATATCGCCGAAAATTTGGATGAACTCAAACGCTTGAATATCCTTATAGATAGAGACGAAGATGGTTATTTGTTGCAGATTTTTACCAAACCTGTACAAGACCGCCCTACTGTGTTTTTTGAAATTATCCAACGTGCAGGCGCGCGCTCTTTCGGCAAAGGCAATTTCAAAGCCTTGTTTGAAGCCATAGAACGCGAACAAGAATTGCGCGGCACATTATAATTTTTTCCCTTTTTTGATAAAATGCCTGTTTTGTACGAAGCAGGCATTTTTTTGTAAAATAAAAAAACGGCTGATTGCTCCCGCAATCAACCGCCCACTGAAAACACTCAACTTGACTTTATATTTTATTATAGTTATTTATCGTATCGTTTTAATTCGTATTCGTTAATAATCGCAGTTAGCAACTCGGCAGAAAATGCCGCTTTTTCATAACCCAACCTTTCCAACCCAAGTAGCCATAATTCGCTATTTTTGCCCGCAGTTTCGCGCAAATCGCCATAATTTGTGATTAAAAACTCGCTGTGTGCTCTAAAACTCGCCCAAGCGGTTTCAAATTTAGCCACACATTCATTTTGATAATCTACAGTTTCAGTTGTTTTTAATTCCTGACAATTTAAATGGAAAAAATTATTTTGATTTTTCGCTAATTCACTAGTGCCAAAACCGCTGTACAAAATTGCCATAGACAAACAAACGGAGGCGGGAATGCCGAATTTCTCCTGTTCGCTTTTCGCCACTTTGCCAAAACGGTGCAAAAAACGTCGCTTTTCCTCTGTGGAAATTTCCGCCAAACGGTTCAAAATAAGCTGCAATTCAGCATTTTCTTCGCTATAGCTCACCAATTGAGGGCTTGGATTATCTGCTGAATTGGTAAAAAATCCAGCTTGCGCTACTGGCTGATTATCAACGGTTTGTATTAAGTTGGGATAAGTGCTAAATTCGACTTTTGAGATGATAATTCCCAAAAAAACAAAGGTGGCTAATTTCCCATAATGGCGACGACCCAACTGCAAAAGTTCGGTGGGGTGAGCGCGCCTTTTGAGCTGCCTCCAGCTGCAAGCGTGCCAAAAATCTTGCAAAATTTGGCTTTTACTTTTAGCTTTTGTTGGGCGGCGGGCTTTTGTTAAAGCTTTGTGCGGATTGCTTTTTTGGGGTTGAAGTTGGGGCATATCTGCCTCATTGATTTCTACAAAATTTTGTTCGCTCATATTGGTGGTTAGTTTTTAGCTATTTATTGAAACAAAATGTTTTAATTTGATACTGCAAAGATACAACAAAATGTTTTAACTGCAAAACTTTTTTCAAAAAAAACGATATTTTTTACAACTTTTTGTTTTATTTTTTTTGTTATACAAATATGCAATTTTTCTATAGTGCTGATATTCAATCAAATACGATTTTTTTAGATGAGGAAGAATCTGCGCATTGTTCGCGGAC
This sequence comes from Chitinophagales bacterium, assembly GCA_013297745.1. Taxonomy (GTDB): domain Bacteria; phylum Bacteroidota; class Bacteroidia; order Chitinophagales; family Saprospiraceae; genus JAAFIM01. The sequence goes on from JAAFIM010000008.1 coordinate 43,821, forward strand.
TTTGCGCAAAAAATTGGGCGACTTGATAGAGGTTATGGACGGGCGCGGCGGTTGGTATAAAGCCCAGATTATTTCTATTCATAAAAATAGCGTTCAGGCGCAAATTGTGCAGACTTTGCCCGCGCCAGCAGCTCGCCAAGCAAAACTGCATTTGGCTATAGCTCCCACCAAAAATATAGATAGGATAGAATTTTTGTTGGAAAAAGGGGTAGAAATTGGCTTAGAAACCTTTTCGCTGTTGCTTTGCGAACATTCGGAGCGCAAAAATGTGCGAGTGGATAGATTGGAAAAAATCGCTTTGGCGGCTTGTAAGCAGTCGTTTAAATCGTTTTTGCCCATTATGAACAATTTGCAAAATTTTGAAAAATTTATAACTCAATATGCTGATAATCAAGCGAATAAGTATATAGCTTATTGTGGCGAGGCGGAAAAAAATTATCTGCCTTTGTTGTTAGAAACGCAAAAAGTTTCCCCGCAAAGCGAAGAAACTTTAATTTTGATTGGCCCTGAGGGCGATTTTAGCCCCAAAGAGGTAGAACTTGCGCAAAAATCTGGTTTTCAACCGATTAGTTTGGGCGAAAGTAGATTGCGGACAGAAACTGCGGGCTTGGCTGCCGTGCTGATGTTTGGGGTAGATTACGAGCGAAAATTTGTACAAAAATAATCCCCAACCGCTCAAAAACTGCTTATTTTCTACCAAAATCGGCTGGGTTTTCTCCCCACGATTGAGTTTCCCATTTTAGGATAGGATTTTCATATTTATTTTCTTTAAGCCATTTTTCTGCGCGCTCGATAAGTTCAAATAAAATTTTGTTATCTCCGCTTTTTTCCAAATTAGTTTTGGCTTTTTTGTTTTTAACCCAACTTATAGCGGTTTGACTATCGGAATAAATAGGGATTAAACTGCCTTGTTTTTGCAAAAAAGCCAATCCGTGCACCAAAGCCAAAAATTCCATCACGTTATTTGTGCCATTTTTGAACACGCCTTGGTGAAAAATCCGCTGGTTGGTTTCCAAATAAACCCCCTGATATTCGCTGTCGCCCGTTTTTCCGTTGCAAGCGCCATCCACGACGATACTATTTTTTATAAAATTGCTATTTTGCACAATTTTATCCTGTTTTTCTGTGCTTTTGGGGAATATAAACTGTTTATAACCTTTGGCTAAAGCAATTTCTGCCTCTTGGCGCGTTTCAAAACTCTTATATTTTGCCTGTTTTTGTCCTTCTACTTGGGCTTTGCAGTCGTTCCAATTGTCAAAAATCCCTTTTTGCAAACCTTCCCAAACCACATAAAATTTAGGTTTTTGTTTTGACATAATGCGCTAATTTTGTTTTTTATAAATTCGTTGAATATCTATATCTTTCGCCAAAATGGTTTTGCCTAATAAATAATCTGCCATCATTTGGGCAAAATATGGGGCTAAATAACTACCTTTTGCGCCCAAACCGTTGAAAATATAGGCTTGTTTTATACTTTTATGCTGTCCCAAATAGGGTTTTCGGTCGCGAACAGTAGGCCGCACGCCAGCCAAATAACTAAATATCTCATATTCGCCCTTATAAATTTGCTCAAATTCTGCTTTAAGCGAATAATAAGCCTTTTCTGTGGGCAAAATATGCTGATAATCTCTATCGTAAGAACTACCAATCCAGTATAAATTATCCTCCAAAGGCACTACCAATAAGCCTTTGTGTTTGATAAGATACGCCGAAAAATCATAATTCGCTAATTTAGCGATTATAATCTCCCCTTTGGCAAAATTATAGTGTAAATCGTTAAAAAATGGATTTTCGGTGGCTTGATAACCCTCACAAAAAATAATTTTATCGGTAATTATCTGTTTATAATATACTTTTTCGCTGATAATTAGTTGCTTAAAATCTAATTTTTCTTCTAAATAAACCCCTTTAGAGAGTATATTTTTAAAATAATTAAGCACTTTAACCAAATTTATTTTCCCTGTATGGGCTAAAATAACATTGTCTAAAACCTCGTTATAAGTATTAGCTAATAAATGATTATCTAATTTTTTATCGGTGTTGATAAAATAGTTAATATGTTCGTTAGCGGATAAAATTTGCCAATCATTGACCTGTTTTATATTCTCTAATAACCAAACTAAAGGCAAATTTTGGTAAAAATCGGGGCTTAATTGTTGATAAAAGGAAATAGATTGGCGTATGGTTTCGTCCGCTAACCAAGTTTTTACAAAATTTCGTCCTGTGATAGGGTTTATAATCCCAGCCGCCGCTACAGAAGAGGAAAAAGCGTGGTTATTGTCTATTATTGCCACTTTTTGCCCATTTTGGGTTAAAAAATAAGCTAACAAACTACCCGCTATGCCCTGACCTACGATTAAAAAATCTACTTTTTCCATTTTAAATTTATGTATAAATTTTTATTTATTATAGTTGTAATTTTTATAAATTATAATCAATCCACAGCACAAACATTAGCTGCTAATATAGATAGTTTTTATGTGATAAAAGGTGATTTTAACGGAGATAATAAATTGGTTTGGCTGTGTTCTAATCAATTTAATTTAGCTAATTTTATCATAGAAAAGAGCGTAAATAATGGCACAACTTGGGATAAAATGGGCGAAATGCCGCCTTCTGTGGTTGATTTTATAAATAATAAACAAGCCACTTATAATTTTTTGGACAGATTTGCTAATCGCTCTTTATCAGCTATTTATAGATTGAAAACGGTAGAAAAACCTAACTATGTGGTGGATTATTTTCCTTTGATATGGAATAAAAGTAATTTTATTTATGCTACTTATCAGCAGCAGCGCCAACAGTTGCAAATTAGCCACACTTTCGCTTTAAATAAGGTCGTCAATTTAAAAATTTATAATATACAAAATCAGCTCGTATTTGCGAACGATTTAATTTTAACCAAAAATAATATAATTATAAATATAGCTTTGGAGGAGGGTTTTTATCTAATTCGCTACGATAATTTATATCAAAAATTGGCAGTTTTATACTAAAAAATAAAAGCCCACACTGTATAAGTTGTGTAGGCTTTTAAGCTAAAAAAATTATTTAGATTTTCTTTTCCCGTCGCGCATATTATAGGTTGTTTCGCCTACTTCTATGGCTTTGAGAGTGTTTTGAGAACTGCGATGCAAAATTATATTTTGGCTGACTTCACCCGAACCAGCCATAACTTCTAAAACGATATTTTTTGGGGCGGTTTTATTGGCTGGGTTGGAAACCTCTTTCATTTTCTTGACTTGATATTCAGTTTTGACCTCTGCGCCGTCTGCGTTGGCTTTGTAGAAAAGGATAAACTGCACCAATTTTTCTTTTTTATTTTTAATCTCTGTGCGCTCTTCAAAGGCTATTTTTATCCTATCAGAGGGAAAAACGCGGGTAAATTCTTGGCATTCTTCAATGCGGGTGAGTTTGGAAAATGGATAAATCAACTGTTTTCTACTCCACAAATCGCTGGGTACAGCCATTTCTATATCTTGAGTATGGGTAAAAAACTTGCCGTCGCGCAAATCAATGTCTTGAGGCACAGCTGCTATAAAATACATACGTTCAGGCTCGGAAATAGTAGGGCGAAAGCCTAACCGTTCAATTTGTCCTTTGCCATTTTTGTATAATTTTAAATAACCTTGTATATCGGGATTGCGCATATCCATTAAGGTTAGTTCGTAGCCAAAATCGGTAGCATCAGTGCGGGGAATAGAGAGTTTATAATTTTTGACATCATTTTCGCTCACAATACCTGTGGTAGAAAATTTGACATTTTCTGAAGCTATAAGTCCATTGGGGGTAATTCTAAATCCAACTAAACCTAATTTTACTGTGGAGCTCATGGGTGAATTAGCCAATTTTCCCTCGTTGGGAAAAAAGGACATACCCAAAAATTGTTCGGCTTCAGAAAAAACCCTATCACTAATATAAGAGTATTCTTTGGGAGAAGTTGGGCTATTGGCAGAAGAGGGTTGGGCAAACACCAAGGCTGGCAAGGATAAAGCACAGGAAAGCAGAAAACGCAGCATATCTTTTGAGTTATTTTAGTTTTAAAAAAGAAAGATTTTTGTATTCTTTTGTAGTAAATTTGGTGCCAATAGATTATTTATTATTCCTTTAAACGTATATTTTAGCGCAAAGTTAGCTTTTTTTTGCAAAAAAATAAAATTTTTCTAAATTTGCAGTAATTTTTCTAAAATGTTTTGGATATAGCCTTATGAAACAGAGTTTATTTAGAGTTTATTTTTCTTTTCCCATTCAGTTGTTTGTGTTGCATTTGCGCAGCAATTTTTTATTGCTGTTGATTTGGTTATTGTTATTTCTCACCGTTACAGGCGGTTTTGGGCGTTCTATGGGCTTTAATTTTCTATTTTTAGACCCCGAATATATGGGCAAGGTAGATTTTTGGAGTTTTTTTATTATCGGCTTGGCTTTTGGGGTATTTGCTACCGCTTGGAACACCACAACTTATATACTCAATAGTCATCGTTTTCCTTTTTTGGCTACACTAAGCCGCCCTTATGGCAAATATAGCATCAATAATTTTATCCTACCCACGATTTTTATCAGTTTGTATCTCTATTTAATTGTTGATTTTCAATGGTTTAATGAGTTTGCGGCTCAAGATAGTATTGTGCAGGATGGATTAGGTTTTGTATTTGGGGTGATAACGATTTTATTGATGACTGTATTTTATTTTCATTTTACCAATAAAGATTTGGTACTAACGGGCAAACCCCGCAGCAAGATGAAAATTCCTTCAGTGCTAACCGCTTTGGGGGTAAAAAACCAGCGTAAAATTATAGAAGATGCTCGCCTTAATCCATACAGAAGCGCGTTGCGGGTGGATTTTTTCCTCAATGAGTGGTTTCGTCCGCGGATTGTGCGTTCTGTGCGCCATTATAATTTTGCCCAAATTCAGAAAGTATTTCAACAAAACCATACCAATGCGTTGATTATTCAGAGTTTGAGTATTACTTTATTGATATTGATGAGTGCTTTGGTGGAGTACGAATTTTGCCGCATACCTGCTGCGGCTTCAGTTTTGATATTATTTTCTATTTTTACCACTATAGTTGGTGCTTTGACCTATTGGTTGCAAGAGTGGCGAACGATTTTTATCATTTTTTTGCTGATTTTGGTGGATAAAATGATGTCTTTTGGCTGGTTTTATTATGAAAATAAAGCTTATGGGTTAAATTATACCAACACGCCCGCCCAATATACATATTCTAACCTCGAAAAATTAGCCGCGCCGTCCAATTATTTGAACGATATGGCCGAAACCCAAAAAATTTTAACCAAATGGCGTTCTCAATTCAATTATAATCCCCCTTTAGTGGTGATTTGTGTGAGCGGGGGCGGGCTTAGGGCTACTTTGTGGGCTATGCAATGTCTGCGCGAATCGGATAAAATCACGGGCGGCAATTTATTGAAACATACAGTTTTGATGACTGGAGCTTCTGGGGGGATGCTGGGGGCGGCTTATTATCGCGAACTTTACCACCAAAAACAGTTGGGGGCGAAAATCAACCCCAACGACGAGCGTTATCTGCGCAATGCTTCCAAAGACTTAGCCAATGCGCTAACTTTTACCTATGTGGTCAATGATATTTTTATCCCTTGGATAAATCGGAAAGTGAATGGGCATATTTATCGGCAAGATAGAGGTTATATTTTTGAGCAGCAGTTGATAGAAAATAGCGAAGGTTTGTTGAAAAATGACCTCAACTATTACAAAAAACCCGAACAAAATGCGCTTATCCCGATGATGTTTTTGACCCCTGTTATTGTCAACGACAGCCGCACTTTGTATATCAGCCCCCAAAAAGTGAGTTATATGATGAAAACACCTTTTACGCTGGAGGGCGATGATGCCAGCTTTGCCGAAGTAGATGGGGTAGATTTTGGGGCTTTATTCAAAAATAACGATGCGTATAATATGCGTTTTGCTTCTGGGTTGCGTATGAATGCCACTTATCCGTATATTTTACCCAATGTGTATTTGCCCACCAACACCTCTGTAGAGGTTATCGATGCTGGATTTAGAGATAATTTTGGTACAGAAAGCGGCAGCCGTTTTTTGGCTGTGTTTCGCGAGTGGATTAGACAAAATACCCGCGAGGTGATTATTATCCAGGTGAGAAGTTCTGCCAAAATAACCGAAATACCCAAAGAGCGCAACCGCAGTTTGGCTGATAATTTTAATATATTCAGTTCTATTATGGATGTAGAAAACCAGCAAGATTTTCACCACGATAATTATATTGGGTATTTGAAATCTAAATTAGGTTATAATAAAGTGCATCTTTTGCGTTATATTTATCAACCCACATTGATAGAAGAACGCGCTTCGCTAAGTTTTCACCTCACCCAACGAGAAAAAAATGATGTGATGAACGCAATTTATTTGGAAGAAAATCAGAAAACTTTGCGCCGTCTCCAACAGTTGCTCAAACCCCGTTATGCAGCTTCTCGCGACACTACCACAGTTGCTACAGATACCAGTCAATTGATTATCAATAATATACAACCTGTGGATAGTTCGGCTTCGGGTAGCAAATAGTGTGTTTTTGCTAATTGTCATAAGAAGTTGTTTAGTATGATTTTTTTATATTTTAATTTCTCTGTGTTGTGCGGGACTAAAGTCCCAGCACAATTGAGATTTAGGATTTTTTCGCGCTTTTGGGGCTAAAGCCCCGCGCGTTTTATATGTTTTATCAATCAATACCAACGGGTTTTAACCCGTTGAAGAACAAAAAACCATTACAACAGACTTTAGTCTGTTGCTTAAAATACAGAAACTGTTGTTTTTCTTAATTAGACATTATATAGAATAAGTATTTAAGGGTAGGAACTTTATAAAAAACTTGGGCTTGCAATTTTTTTTAACGGCTTACGCCTAAAAAATTGTTTCGGGGAGGGCTTCGCCGTTCTTCGTACTTTTTGCAGGCGCAAAAAGTACCAAAAACGCCTTGTTTCTAAAAACTTGTTCGCTCCGTCTCACTTCAAACAGTGTAGAACGGCGAAGCCCTCCCTGAAACTCAACGGATTAGTGTAGTTACGCGCTCCGCGCGAATAACGAAATGCTATTCTATATAATATCTATTGAAAATGTAAAAAAATTCTTACTAAACAACTTCATAATTTAAAACTTCTCTCCTTTATGTCCCAACCGCTCAAACCAGCAACTTACGCCATCCGCGAATTTCACCAAAATGAGGATATTTTAGCCTTTCACGCCGAAGAGTTTATGCTCACGGGTTGCACCGTGATAGAAAATCTGTGGAATGAGGCTGAATTGGCTGAGTTTAGAACCGCTTTAGATGCGATTTATACCCAACAAACTGCCGAAATTGGGGGCGAAAGCCAATTGGCGGTGATAAAAGATAAGAATATAGCCCGTTGTTTGGTTTCTTACGACGAAGTGTTTTTGAAAATGGCTACTCACGAGCGAATTTTAAAATTATTAACGCGCTTGTTGGGGGATTATTTTATCCTTTCGCTGCAAAATGGGATTATCAACCTGCCCAATCAGCCCAATTATCAAACCTTTTGGCATAGAGATTTGCAATATCAACATTTTACCAGCTCGCGCCCTTTGGCTATCAACGCGATGACTTGCGTGGATAATTTTAACGAAGAAACGGGCGGAACTTATATTTTGCCGCATACACATCACACCGAAAAATTCCCTTCGGATGAGTTTGTACTCAAGCATCAGCGCGTATGCAACGCCCAAGCGGGAAGCGTATTGGTTTTTGATTCAATGTTGTACCACCGCGCAGGTTATAACGCTTCTCAACAGATTAGACGGGGCGTAAATACAATGTATTCGCTACCATTTATCAAACAACAAATTAATTTGGCGACAGCTACCGAGTATAAATACGCTGCGGATAAGTTTTTGTCCCAATTTTTGGGTTACGATAGCGATGCCGATGCCAACGTACAGACTTGGCGCGAGAAAAGGATTAAACGCAATTTGTCCCAAAATTTATAACCTTTATATTAGAAAATATGCCCTTGCTTTCTGTGCTTATTTCTTGTTATTTCAACGAGGGGAATATACCCGTAACGTTTCCCGCTTTGTTGGAGAATGAGAAAAACTTTCCCGATGATGTGAGTTTTGAGTATGTGTTTGTGGATGATGGTTCAAAAGACAACACTTATCAACAGCTTTTATTAGCTCAACAAACCGCCCCCGAAAAGGTTACTGTGGTCAAATTGGCGCGCAATTTTGGTGCAAATAACGCAAGTTTGGCTGCTATGCAACATTGCAAGGGCGATGTTTGTGTGATTATAGCCGCCGATTTGCAAGACCCGCCCGCGCTTATCCCCAAGATGTACGAACATTGGCGCAATGGGCTAAAGTTGGTAATTGCCAACCGCGTAAGCCGCCAAGATACGGCGATGACCAAGTTTTTTTCCAACACGTACCATAAAATAGTGAAGAAATACGCGTTGCCGTCTGCGCCTGATGGTGGATTTGACCTGTTTTTATTCGATAAGCAGATTAAAGACGATATTTTGAGAATTGACGAAAAGAATATATTTTTACCCTATCTGTTCATTTGGTTGGGTTATGAATATGTTTGTATTCCATACGAGCGACAAGAGCGCAAAATTGGCAAATCGCGCTGGACTTTATCCAAGAAGATAAAAGCTGTAGTGGATTCTTTCGTGGGCTTTTCTTTCCTACCCATTCGTTTGATTACGATTAGCGGGTTATTTTTGGGGCTGATTACTTTAGTTTATGGGGTGGCGATTATCATCGGTAAAATTTTCGGGGCGGTGAGTGTGGATGGCTGGTCGTCGTTGATGGTTACGCTGTTGTTCGTGTCCTCGTTCCAGATGATTTCTTTGGGAGTTTTGGGCGAATATATTTGGCGCAGTTTGGATGCAGCCCGCAATAGACCCAATTTTGTAGTGGATAAAGTTTCCTTTAAACGTTCAAAAGATGAATTATAAACTATTATTTGAGCTATTTTTATGCTTTTTTTACGCTGGGCTCAACGTTTTGGGTACAGTTACGATAAAATCTGCACTTGCTGGCCGCTCGCTCAATTCATTCAACGACTACTTTTGGTTTTTGTTATATTGGAAAACCATTTTGGGCTTATTTTTTGTCTTTGGCTCGGCTCTGGTTGTTTTCAAAGCTTTATCTGTAGCCAAAATGACTTATATTCTGCCTGTTTCTACAGGGATGAATTTTCTGATGATTTTTATAATCGGTACTTTTGTGTTTAAAGAAGCTCAAAATGCGTACTCACTCGCTGGCGCAGGGTTGGTTTTGGCGGGCGTATTTTTACTATCTATTAAAACGAGTTAATTTTTAGTGATTAGTTGTTAGTGATTAGTTTTGATAAAAAATTAAAAAGATAAAAACCTCTCAAGAATTTGCTCTTGAGAGGTTTTTTATTAAAAAAATAAAATAATAAAAAATATATTAAAAACAACTAACAACTAACAACTAACAACTAACAACTAACAACTAACAACTAACAACTAACAACTAATCACTAACAACTACTTTCATTTTTATCCCGCCGCATATTTTTTTGCTGTTGTGAATTATCGTTTGCCCCTCCAAAGGCGCAGGCACACAGAATAAATCGTTATCTTTGGCGTTGATGTAGCGCAAAGTGGGGATTAAATCGGGCAAATAGGTTAATTTGTTCTGTTCGCAATCAATATAAACCAAACTATTAGGCAAACTATCGGGCAAATTTTCTATTCTATTTCGGTTGCATAACAATTTTTTTAAATTGGGCGGATAAGCGATAAAAGCAGAGTCTATAGAGTTATTATTTATAAATAAACTATCCATAAACGGAGGTAATTGGTTGGGAATAGTCGCTATACTATTGTTGCTTATATTCAAAAATCGCAAACTGTCTGGGTATTTGGTGGGAAAAGAAAATAATCTATTTTGATGGCAGTTTATCCAACGTAAAGTATTCGGTAAACTGGGATAAAATTCCATAATTTCATTACGCTGCAAGTCTAAATACTGTATAAAATCGGGCAAAACCCCCTTTACAGAGTCTAATTTATTATAACTACAGCTCAAATGGATTAAATTAGGGCTTAAATGGGGTAATTTCGTTAATAAATTATGGTCTAAAATTAGCGTTTGCAGATTAAGGTTAAAACTATCGGGCATAAACTTAATTTTATTATGACTACAGTTTAAATAAGCCAAATTTTCGCCCTGAATAGCTTGTATATTTTTTAAACTATTATGCGAAATATCCACATATACAATTTTATTCTCTTTATTCAACCTAATACTATCTATATGATTGTGAGCCAACCACAAGGTATCTAAATTTTTTGGGAATATCGTCCAAACTTTTTTAAGATTATTGTGGGTTAGGTTTAAATAAGCTAATTCATCGGGTAATTTTGCGGGCAAAGCACCCACATTATTTCTGTATAAATTGAGATATTTTAAACTTTTAGGCAGCTTTTTGGGCAATTTATACACAAAATTATGGCTTAAATCAATAAATTCTAAATTTTTTCCCCATTTTGTACCAATATAACTAACTCGGTTAAAATTAGCCACTAATGTTTTCAATTTGGGTAATTTATCCAAATCTATTTTAGTTAATCTGTTGCTATCGCATTTTAAATACACCAAATTAGGGAATAAATCGGGAAGTTGGTATAAAAAAGTATAATTACAAATTAAGGTATCAATTTTATTAGGTATATATTTTGGTAGCAACTCCAATTTATTATGCGAACACTCCAAATAGGTTAAACTTTTGGGCAAGCTATCGGGCAAAAATAACAATCGGTTATAATCACAAACTAACTTAGTTAGCGTATTGGGTAATTTTTTTGGTAATAAAACGATATTATTACGGCTGCAAATTAGCGTTTTTAATTTAGGGAAATTAAACCCTGTTAAACTGTCTATTTTTGAGTTGGAAATATCCAAATACTCCAGCGAATAAGCAGCTTTTGTGAGTTTATTTTCTTCGTTTATACAGGTTGGGCATTGGGTTTTAACCGCTTTGGCAAAATTTATATCCCCGATTTGTTGGGCGTGGGCAACAATCGCAAAAATAAACGATAAACAGGCAAAAATGAGTGTGCGCATAGGTAATTATTTGATGTTTAAAACGTTAATAATTACCACCCAAGTAAAAAGTTACAGATTAAGGGGGAAAGTATTTTTAAAATTATTTCTTATCTGGATTATTTTTTAAAAAATCTGACCAAGAATTATATTTTGCGCCGCCGCCGATGACGTTATTATTCTGTAAATAGTGGCAATACGCGACCGCCAAAGCATCGCTGGCATCTATAAATTTATACACAATTTCGCCCGTTACGAGATGGGGCAACATAGCCGCGACCTGTTCTTTGCTGGCACTTCCCTTGCCCGTAACCGCTTTTTTCACACTTCTGGGGCTATATTCGGTTACTTTCAGCCCTTGCACGCCCATAGCCACCATAGCCACGCCTTGCGCGCGACCCAATTTGAGCATAGCTTGGGCATCTTTGCCGTAAAAAGGAGCTTCTACAGCCGCTTCTGTGGGTTGGTATAATTTTATCAACTCGCTCAATTCCTCAAAAATTTGCTTTAATTTATCCAATTGGTTGTCTTGTGCGCGCATATCCAACGTTCCCATAGAAACCAAATTTACCTTGCGATTTTCTACCCTCAAGAAAGCATAACCTAATAAATTACTACCAGGGTCTATACCCAAAATTATCCGAACATCGTTGTTCATTTTATAAAATAGTGTTTAAATTGTTTAAATAAATTGATAAAAAAGTTATTAAAAATAGCTTTCTTCTTGCTAATGGGCTTTATGCTCTATTGGCAGGTTTTTTGGTATAAAAAAATAGATTTTCAACAGCTACAAACGGCTATATCAGCAGCTTGGCAGGGGGCTAATTATTATCATTTATTAATTGCTATATTTTTAATCCCCTTAAATTGGCATTTAGAAGTTTATAAATGGTTGTTTATAATGATTAGATACGAAAAAATAAGCTATGGGCAAGCTACTAAAGCTATTTTGTTGGGTTTAACCGTATCTTTATTCACGCCCAATCGGGTGGGAGAGTACGGCGGGCGTATGTTATTGGTCGAAAAAGAACATCGTCCTATGGCTATTTATGCTACTATGATAGGTAATTTTGCCCAATGGATAATTTTATTATTATTTGGGTTGTTGGGTTTATTATTTTTTATAAATTATAACCCAATTTTTAACGAAACGCATATATTTTGGCAAAAATTACTGTTTATAGCTGGTTTGTGCTTGTTTATATTATTAACAACTGCTTATTTTTACCACCAAAGATTATTTTTTATACTGAATAAATTCGCTTTTTTGCGCAAATATACGTTAGAACTTAGCGAAAAGTTAGCTTTATACGCACAAAAAGGGGATTATTTGCATATTTTTTTAATCGCTGGGGGGAGATATTTAGTTTATACCTTTCAGTATATTTTTTTATTATATTTTTTCGGTTTTGAGAATACTTTTATCAACCATTTTAGCTGTATAGCGATTATCTATTTTATACAAACGGGAATGCCCGTACCCCCAGCTACGGGTTTGTTGGTACGGGCGAATGTGGCGTTGTGGATATTTGCGCAATACAACAGTTTGGGCGTTTCTGGGTTGGAAATACAAACTAAAGTATTAGCTGCTACGTTGAGTTTGTGGCTAATGAATATATTTTTTCCCGCTTTATTCGGTTATTATCTGCTGTTTAGGTACAGTTTTAAAAAAAATGGCTAAACCCAACCTTTTTCAATAATCAATTTAGCAATTTGTATGGCGTTGGTGGCTGCGCCCTTGCGCAAGTTATCGGCTACAATCCATAAGTTGATAGCTTGAGGGTTGGAAATATCCTGGCGAATACGCCCCACAAACACCTCGTTTTTGTGCGCGGCGAGCAAAGGGGTTGGATATTCTGAAATGGCTGGATTATCCAAAACGGTTATACCTGCTGTGTTTTTGAGCGCGTTTTTAACCCCGTTAATATCAAAAGGGAGTTCAAATTCTACATTTATAGCTTCAGAATGTCCGCGCAACACAGGCACGCGCACGCAAGTAGCCGAAATCGCTAATTGTGGAGCTTGCATAATTTTGCGGGTTTCATTCACCATCTTCATCTCTTCTTTAGTGTAATCATTTTCTAAAAAAATATCGCATTGCGGGATACAGTTTTGAAAAATCGGATGGGGATAAACCCGCTTTTGGGGCGTTTCGCCCGCGTATTCGGCTTGGTATTGTTCTACTGCCTTTTGCCCCGTACCAGAAACGGCTTGATAAGTGCTGATAATGAGCCTCCGTATGCCAAAAAGTTGATGCAAAGGGCGCAAAGCGACCACCATTTGGATGGTCGAGCAGTTGGGATTGGCGATAATTTTATCCGTTTGTTTCAACACGTCAGCATTGACTTCAGGCACGATTAGCGGCTTATCCGCGTCCATTCGAAAAGCAGAAGAGTTGTCGATAACATAAGTTCCCACAGCAGCAAAATGCGCCGCGTACTCGTGTGAAGTGCTTGCACCAGCCGAGAAGATAGCGATTTGGGGTTTTAATTCTATAGCGGCTTCTACAGTTATGGTTTGAATGGCTTTATTTTGAAAATAGAGCGTTTTGCCCGCAGAAGCAGCCGAACCGCAAAGTATGAGTTGGCTAATGGGTAGATTGTATTCGGCTAAGGTTTGCAACAGTTCGCTGCCTACTACACCCGTCGCGCCGATGATTGCTAATTTCATTATATTTTGATAAAAGGAGTTTGATAATTACTAAACACTTCAAAACGGGCGCAAAAATAAGCCTTTTAGTTTATATTTTTTCAAAAGGCTTGCAGGTTGGGAAAAAAGTTGTATTTTGGCGGCCAAATTTAGCCATTTGGTCTTTTTTACCATTCAATACTTTCCTCTTGATATGAATTTAAAATTTTTCTCCTGCTTATTTTTTTCTTGTGCTGCGTTATTTAATCTAACCGCTCAAACACTAACGGATAATTTTAGCGATGGCGATTTTAGCGCAAATCCCGCTTGGTTGGGCAATACAGCAGCTTTTCGGGTCAATCCATTGTTGCAACTACAATTGAATGAGAATGTTAGCGCCAATTCTACCCGCTATTTATCTGTGCCTGCGGCTACTTCTATCAACGATAGCACGACTTGGGAATTTTGGGCGCACGAATTATTTTCGCCTTCTTCTACCAATTTTGCGCGGGTCTATTTGCAGTCTTCAGCTTCTGATTTGACGGGTTCGTTGAATGGATATTTTGTGCGCTTGGGGGGGATTACAGGCACAGTCGATTCGCTGGAATTATTCAGCCAAACGGGTACAACCACGACCAAATTGATTGGGGGTACAGTTTCAGCTTTAGGCGGTACTACAGCTTTGGCGAGAGTGCGCGTTACCAGAAACACAAGCGGAGTTTGGAAAATGTTTGCAGATTATACGGGCGGAACAACTTACGCGCTAGAAGGTACAGCTACGGATTTGACCCACACGGCGGGCGATTATTTTGGGGTGTATTGTGTATTCACTTCTACAAGAGATACAAATTTTTTGTTTGATGATATTCGCATAAGCCCACTATTTACCGATGTTTTACCCCCCAATATGCTTTCGGCTATGGCTGTTAGCAACACTCAGGTAGATGTCAATTTTAACGAACCCATATCAGCAGCTACTGCTAATAATATAGCCCGTTTTGCTATCAATAATGGTATAAATGTAACTGCGGCAGCTATTGACGGTATAGACCCGCGTTTGGTGCATTTGACCACTTCGGCTATAAATCCCAACGTTAGCAATAGGTTGATTTGCAACAATATAACGGATATAGCAGGGAATAATTTGGCTTTGGATACTGTGTTTTTTACCTATTCTGTGGTTGTGCCTGCTGCTTATCAGGATATTATTTTCAACGAAATTTTTGCTGACCCAAGCCCACAAGTTGGCCAGCCGAATATAGAATATGTAGAATTATACAACAGAACCAACAACGCCATAAATTTACAAAATTATGTGTTAAATGATGGTTCGGCGCGCATTTTGCCTGCTTATACTTTGCAACCCAATAGTTATGTTTTATTAACTGCTCACGTGGATAGTTTTCCCGCTGTTGCGGCTGGGGATAAAATTCAATTATCTGGCTTATCGCTTACCAATGGCGGCGAATTATTGCAATTATTGGATAATAATGGTGTGGTTATAGACAGCCTTACTTTTTCGGATAGTTGGTATCAAGACGCGGTCAAAATCAACGGGGGCTGGTCTTTGGAGTTGATAAATCCCACTTTGGTTTGTAAAGGAGCAGATAATTGGATAGCTTCTAACAATAGCACGGGCGGAACTCCAGCAGCGCAAAATTCTGTTTATAACAATTCTCCTGATGCTATAGCTCCCGATTTATTGTCTGCTACTTTTATCAGCAACAACACAGTTGTATTAACTTTCAACGATGCGCTAAATCCCAATTCAGCAGCCACAGCCAATAATTTTTTGCTAACGAATGCGACCATACAAGCAGCTACTTTTTTAAATCCCAACCGAGTAGAATTAACCTTGGCTGCGCCGATGATGAACGCGGCTGCTTACACAGTTACCGTTTTGCCCGCTTTGACAGATTGTGCTGGCAACGCAATTTCTACCAATAATACCGCTAATTTTGTTTATTATGATATTTTGCCCGCTCAATTGCACGACTTGATTTTCAACGAGTTGATGATTGACGAAAGTCCCTCTCAAGGTTTGCCTTTGGCTGAATACATAGAAATTTATAACCGCGCTAATTATGCCATAAACTTACAAGGTTATACGCTCACGCACAGAAGTACATCTTCGAGTACGATTTCTTCTTCTACTTTGAACGGATATACTATTTTACCCAACGATTATCTAATTTTACACAGTTCTACGGATACGGTTTGGACTGCTTATAGTAAAAGATTACCCGTTACGAGTTTTCCGAGTTTGAACAATACTTCAGCTTTTTTGGTGTTGAGAGATAACAGCGGGGCGATTGTGGATAGTATTTTATACTCTGATTTTTGGTATAGAAATTCTGCCCGCGCTGCTGGAGGTTGGTCTTTGGAGTTGATAAATCCTTTAGAAATTTGCAAAGAGGGCGATAATTGGGCTGCTTCCAACTCTCTACAGGGGGGAACGCCGACAGCCGTTAATGCCAATTATAGCAATACGCCCGACCAAACCAGCCCGCAGCTATTGGATATTCGCCCGTTGGGAACTAACCAAGTGATGTTGTTTTTTGATGAAATTTTGGATGTTAATACAGCCTCTACTGCTGGCAATTATGCTATAAGTGGTGGTTTGTCCGTTTCGGCAGCGGCTTTATCTGGCAATAAGAATGTAATTATTACTTTATCTGCTGGGATGACGGATTTGACGACTTATATCGTAACCTTAAATGGGATAGAAGATTGTTTGAATAATGGCACCGCTGCGGATTCTAGTTTTACCTATTATGAAACAGTGCCCGCCAACCGTTACGATATTTTGATAAATGAAATTTTTCCAGATTCAGACCCACAAATTGGCTTGCCGCGCAAAGAGTATGTAGAATTGTACAACAGAAGTGCAAATTATATCAATGTAGAGGATTTTACCTTTAACGATGCCTCTTCTATTGTTACCGCTTTACCTTATTATATAATGCCGCCTAATTCTTATTTGGTGATTTACGAAGCTGGGGACACGATTAACTTTAATAGATTTGGTCCTAATGTCGCTTTAACCCCATTTCCAGATTTGAATGTAAGCACAGACCAACTAACCCTTCGCGATAGATTTGGTCAGGTTATTGATGCGGTAGCTTACACTTCAGATTGGTACAACAATAGCGACAAAGCAGAAGGTGGTTGGTCATTGGAGCGCATCAATTATAATCGCCCTTGCGAGGGTGCCGTGAATTGGTCAGCTTCTACCAACTTGTTGGGGGGAACGCCTGGACAAGCCAACAGTATATTAGAAACAGCAGCTGATGATTCTCGCCCTTTTCCTATACGCGCATATCCTTTGGCGGCAGATACGATATTAGTTTATTTTCCAGAAGCTATGGGAGGGGTTGTATCCATCAACCCTGCTAATTATACCATAAATAACGGAATAAGTATAGCTTATGCGAACTTGTTGCAGCCCGATTTTAACACAGTAAGGATAGTTTTGTCTACAGCTTTGCAAGCGGGTACAATTTATACCATCAATTTTAACAATAACCTTACCGATTGTATAGGAACGCCCATTTTAGCCGATGCCAGCACTCAAGTAGCTTTGCCTCAAGTGGTAGATACGGGCGATTTGTTATTGAATGAGATTTTATTCAATCCAGTAACAGGGGGCGCAGATTTTATAGAGTTTTACAACAATTCTAACAAAGTATTGGATTTATCCCATTTGATAATGGCGAGTCTAAATGAGGCGGGCAATATCAACCAAACCGAGAATATATTAACCCCATATTTGATTTTCCCCAATCAATATGTAGTGGTTACGCCCAGCGCAGCCCAAACCCAAAAACAGTACAACGCGCTTTTCCCTTATGCTATAGTAGAAAATGATTTGCCCACTTATGATGATAGTGAAGGGACAGTTTTTGTGTATTCTACCCAAACAGGTACAGCGCGAATTATAGACCAATTTACTTATTTGGATGATTATCACAGCCCTTTATTGCGGAGTGAAGATGGGGTTTCGTTGGAAAAAATAAACCCAGCTTTGCCCTCTGCGGATAAAAATAATTGGCATAGTGCAGCTTCTACAGTGAATTATGGCACGCCCACTTACCAAAATTCGGTTTATACCACCAACTTATCCAACGGTTCGCAGGTGAATTTATCCAGCACCAAAGTTTCGCCCGATGCGGACGGTTTTGAGGATTTTGTGTTGATTAATTACAACTTAGACGACTTGGGTTATGTGGCGCACATTCGCGTGTTTGATGCCAATGGTTTGTTGGTCAAAACGGTTACCAATGGCGAGCTATTGCCAAAAGAGGGTAGTTTGCAATGGGATGGTACCAAAGAAGACGGCAGCAAAGCGCTAATTGGCATTCATATCATACATATAGAATTGGTCAATCCCAACGGCAAAACGATGCAGTATAAGCTAAATTGTGTGGTTGCTGCTCGCTTATAGTTTGCTATTTTTATCCTATTTTAAAGCATAAACAAAATTATTATGGATATTGAGCCTAATAAATCAGTTGGTTTTTCTTCGTATCATTCACAGCCGACAGAATCCAATACTAGAAGGGAATTTATCAAAAATTTGGCGGCTTATCAATATTGGCAAGGCAAATTACCCAATTGGGATGCCAAACAAGTATTAAATAAATTGCGGGCTTATCAAGTATTTACCTCCAAAAACGATATTATAGCTAAGGGGGAAATAAGTTACTCCGCTTACGAATTATTTCGCGATTGGTTAGACCGATTTGGAAAACAGGCAAAATTTTTGGAAAACTTTGGCTTTATTTGGGCTGCTGCCGAAAGGTTGTGGGAAGAGTATTTGCCAGATTTGTTTTATGTAGAAAAGTTTATCCAACGCCACAACCAACTGCGATTGTTGATACAAACTGAAGCTGCTCACGTATTATTGCCTCGTTATTTGGAAAGTTGGGCTGAATTTGCCCAAGCTATGGTGCCTCCTTTTCAGTCTTTGGACGAAATAGAGCCGCTTTATCCGCGTACCAATTGGGTTAGTCTTATTGTTGACGATATATCCAATTTGTGTAGAAATGCTTGCAGCGAAAAGAATAAATTGTTGATTGATGTGGTTAATTTTATCTACCAAATGGAAGAGAAATTTTCTGATGCGCCAGCTTATTCGCGCGGATTTTTACAATTGCTGGTTTGGTTTTCTATTATCAACAACAAAACAGAAGAAGTAGAGCGATTATTAAATTTATATGGGTATAATCTCACTATGGACGACCCTGTGTATGCTATGATTGCCGATTTGTACAACAATCCTTTACCTTTTGCTTTTAATCGCCGTGATAATGAAAAAGGGATGATTTTTTATCATCAATTGCTGCAAAAAATTCACAATCAAAACCAATAAAATTGATTTTATAATCCCTCCTAATTGTAATAAGTTTAAACCAAGTTATGAGAAGCGCATCTGTAAAATCCGTGCTCCATTTTCTATAGTTTTAGAATTACTAAACAACTTCTCCAGTAAAAATAAAAAAAATGAAAAAGATAATCATTTTTTATATAAGTTTATCAGCAGCTATTTTAATGATGATGCAAGAAGCGTTTATCAATGGTTATCCTTTGGTATATTCGGATACATCTACTTATATTGTTTCTGGTTTTGAGTTGGAAACACCTTTTGACCGCCCCATTACTTATGGTCTTTGGTTGAGATTATTTAGTTTCAATGGGTTTTCGTTGTGGGGGGCAATAGCTGCGCAGTGTGGATTATTGGTATTTTTAATTTTTAAATTTTATAAACATTTTTTTGCTGAAAAATATATTTTATATGGACTTATTACCATATTTTTATTAAGTTTTGGTACGGGGTTGTCTTGGGTAGCGAGTCAATTGATAGCCGATATATTCACGCCTATCGCTTTATTGTCTTTATTGTTGATAATAGTAGAAAACAAAAAAAATTATAGCCTATATCTTATATTTTTGGTGGCTATGGCTATGCACTTGTCGCATATTTTACTGTTTGGTTTATTGATAATGACGTTGTTGATATTAAAAAAATGGATATTAAAATCTGATTATTTTAGCAAAAGTTATCAAAAGTTAGCGGTTTGTATGTTATTGGTTGTGGGGTCTATGCTGGCTATGGGGGGAGCTATGTCCAAATCTCGCCATGTGTTTTTTATGGGTGCTATGGTAGAACACGGTATTTTAAAAACATATTTAGAAGAGTATTGCAATCAACGCGATTATAAAATTTGCGCATACAAAGACAGCCTACCAGCGCGGGCTTATCAATTTATTTGGGAAGAAAATAGTCCTTTTTATAAAATGGGTGCTTGGGCAGCTACCAAAACTGAATTTAATCAAATCATAAACCATACTTTTAAAGAACCTAAATATATCTATTTGCACGTCAAAGCTTCTTTATATGCGACTTTTCAACAGTTGTTTTTATTTAAAATAGGAGATGGCAACGGTGTTTTTTTGAAAAATACAGTTTTGTATGAAAGAGTCGAGCGGTATTTTCCACAAGAGCTAAAACAATATGAACGAAGTCGCCAAAATTTAAATAAATATCAAAATTTAGATAATTATAATTATTTTTATCAGCTATTTATTTTATTATCTGTTTTAGTATTTTCGGGGTTGTTTTTTGTTCAATATAAAAAAATATCAGCACAAGATTTTTTTATAATTTGGTTTTTGCTATTTTTTGTGTTATTAAATGCTTGGTCTTGTGCTACTTTTGCCAATGCGATAGATAGGTTGGGTTGCAAGGTGATTTGGTTTTTACCATTTTTGAGTTTATTTTTAGTGTTTAATTATCTTAAAAATAAAAAAAGTAATCTCTAAAAAAATTAAGTAACTGACCTTTCGCAGTGAAAAAATTTGGTAGATTGAAAAAAACAACAGTGTGTGCTCAATAGCGTGGGGTTTTATACCCCACGCACAAAAATGGTAAAAAATGTTATATTTTCTATTTTTTTATAGAATATTTATCAGCGCGCGGGGTATAAAACCCCACGCTATTGAGCGCATATAGGAAAATTTAACTGCAAAAATCTAATTGTAAAAAAAAATGAAAAATATACTGCGAAAGGTCAGTTAAGTAAATAATTTAGATATTGAAGTTGTTTAGTATTAAAGTTAGCTCACGGATTTTACGGATGCGCTTACGCGGAACTTTGTTTTTACAGATATGCACGGATTTATTTTTAGTTTTTTTAGTTTTAAATCCGTAAAATTGGAATTGTTTTATAAAAAAATCGGTGTTAACCTGTTTTATCCGTCAAATCCGTGAGCTATTTTTTGTATTTTTTTGAATACTAAACAACTTCATTATATAGAATAACATTTCGTCATTCGCGCTCTGTGCGATTGTTCACTTTATTTTGGTATAGTTACTTAACTGTTATATTTGAGGTTTTTTTTAAAAACCATTTTCAGGTAATTTCTTTATTAAAACATTCACAATTTAGAAAAAAAGCTACCTTTGCGTTATCATCATTTTTATTATTAATAAACTTTTAGTGTTTAAGTTATGCAAAGTAAAGAAGACATTGTCAAAAATTGGCTGCCGCGTTATACCAATACCCCTTTAGAAGAATTTGGTGAGTATATTTTATTGACTAATTTTGCCAATTATGTGCAGATTTTTGCCGACCGTTATAACGTGCCTATAAAAGGCGAGGGCAAAGCTATGCAAACCGCCACAGCCGAAAATATCACGATTATTAATTTTGGTATGGGCAGTCCCAATACAGCCACCATTATGGATTTATTAACCGCTATTTCTCCCAAAGCTTGTTTGTTTTTGGGCAAATGTGGGGGGTTGCGCAGCGATAAAAACAGCGTGGGCGATTTGATTTTGCCTATAGCTGCTGTGCGTGGCGAGGGTACATCGGGCGATTATATGCCCCCAGAAGTGCCAGCTTTACCCGCGTTTGCGCTGCAAAAAGCCATTTCTACTACCATTCGCGATTATGAATTGGATTATTGGACGGGGGTCGTTTATACCACCAACCGCCGCGTTTGGGAACACGACACAGAGTTTAAAGATTATCTGCGCCGTATTCGCTGTTTGGCTATAGATATGGAAACGGCTACTTTGTTTGTAACCGCCTTTAAAAATAAAATCCCTGCGGGCGCATTGTTGTTGGTATCAGATATGCCGATGACACCCGACGGGGTGAAAACGACCAAATCGGACGAAGTGGTTACCCAAAAATATGTACAAAATCATATCAAAATTGGTATTGATTCGCTCAATCAGTTGATAAATGGCGGTCTCACCGTCAAACACCTTAAATTTTAATTTTATAGATAAAACGCTTGAAGAAATATACTTTGAGCGTTTTTTTTAAACTTGTTTAGTAATGAAATTTTGCTCACGGATTTTACGGATTAAACAGATACACACAGATTTGTTTTCTTTTTTAGGGCTAAAAAATCCGTAAAAATCCGTTCAATCTGTAAAATCCGTGAGCCGTTTTTTTATCATTTTACCAAAAAACTAAACAACATCTCAGCTCTCAAGGCTGGGATTTTTTTATGCCAAAAAGTTATATCTTTGCGCAAAAATTATGAAAATCATGTTACTCTTTTTCTATATTAGCAAAAATCCAACCCCGCGTTTGTTGGCTATTTTATCGGCATTAAATACGTCTATAGCTTTGCTATTATTGTTGTTGGGGCTGAAATGGTTGGATTTTATTCTATTGTCTTATGTGTGGATAATTGGCTTATTTATATTCAATTTTATCACCAGTTTTATCTCTATGGAGGGCGGTTTAAGGCTGTTTATTTACAGAAAAATCAAACTAATTTATAAAACTATCCACAAAATAAAAGCACCAAAAACGGACGCGCCTCTGGCTATAGATATGCGCAATCACATCATTGATAAGGTGGAAAGAGAGGTAGTGGCTTGGGCTAAAGGTTGGACGCAAGAAATTCATTTTTTGAAACAAGCCGAACAGTTTAGGCGTGAATTTATAGGTAATGTCAGCCACGAGTTGAAAACGCCCATTTTCAATATGCAGGGTTATTTATACACGATTTTGGAAAATGATATGGAAGAAGATTTGCAGAAAAAATACTTATCCAAAGCCATAGAAAACGTGGAAAGAATGGCGACTATAGTAGAAGATTTGAACGAAATTTCCCGCTTGGAAGCTGGCGAGATTAAGTTGGAAATGCAGACTTTTGATATTACCGAATTATGCGCCGAAGTGATGGACGATTTGGAAATGTTGGCCAATCAAAAACAGACACAATTGGAGTTTAAAGACGAACTCAACACGGTCAAAGTTTATGCTGACCGCAATAGAATTAGGCAAGTTTTGAATAATCTCATCAGCAACGCGATAAAATATAGCCCAGCCAAAAGTTTGGTTTTAGCCGCTTTTTACGATTTGGATGCCAACATTTTGATAGAAATTTCCGATAACGGTTTGGGTATAGCAGAAGAGCATTTGCCGCGATTATTTGAGCGATTTTACCGCGTGGATAAAGCCCGCACGCGCGAAGCGGGCGGTTCTGGTTTGGGCTTGGCCATAGTCAAACATATCATAGAAGCCCATTTCCAAACCATACACGTCCGCAGCCGAATTGGGGTGGGTTCTACTTTTGGATTTACCTTAGCCAAAGGGAAAAAATAATTCACACAAAAAGCAGATTTTTAGCCAGTTTTATAAAAAAAATTTGCACAGAAAAAAAAACTTACGTACCTTTCCGCCCAAATTCATAAAACAATTAAAATCCTTTTACATTATGCGCGAAAACGAAGAAGAAAGCAACGTCCAGGAAACGCCGCAACAGATGAATGCGGCAGAAACGGATACGCAACAGTCAGTAGCCAATACCAGCGCGCCACAGCAGCAGACTGCGCCCCCAGTGCAGCAAACTGCGCCTCCAGCGCAACAAACTGCTCCCCCAGCCGTGCAAAACGCTCCGGCTTTGTCTGGCGGCAACCAACAAGCCGCACCTACGGCTACTACAGCTGGTGCGGGTTTAGCCACAGGCACTACAGCAGTTGCCCCACCCGTTACGGCAGGTGCTACAGGTTCGGCAGCTCCAAGTGATTCAGGGGCAGGCAGCGGTGCAGGTTCGGATGCAGGCGGGCAATTTACTATGGACGGAATGACTTTTGATTTTAATGCAAAAGTAGGTTCTGTAGAATTTTTGGGCAATACAATAGCTTTGGTCAGTTCAGCGTTCAAGTTGGCACAGGGCGAAGATGTTACCGCCGAAAATATAGCCATTCCTACAGTAGCCAATAAGTTTTTTAGCTTGACAGGTGCTAAAATTGATTCAATTACTTTCAATAAAAATGAAGGGTTAAAAAATATCAAAATTACTGCGGGAACTGTAGCTATGGGCGGGGGTAGAATTTTCTACGCTGAAGGTTTTACCGCCGAAAAAAACGGAGACGGCAATTATCAAACCACGCTCAATAGGACTATTATCAACGGTTTTGGCAATGCTGCGCCTATAGGTGTGGCTGGGGCGTTTTTGGAAATTGGCAAAAATGGCGAAGTTTTGCGCGGTGGCGCGCCTTTGATAGAACAACAAGGGTTCAAAATTGAAGGGTTAGAAATTAGCAAAGACAGCCTAAAAATCAACAGTGCTCAAGTCGTTTTACCCAAATTGGGACAAAATAACTTAGACCTGATGTTTAAAAATGTAACCGCCCAAAACGGACAATGGAGCTTCCAAGGCGAGGTGAAATCTACTTCCCCTGATGGTAGCTTATCTTTTTTGGAGGATAAATTAAAGCTTAATGCGTTGAGTTCTAATCTAAAATTAGAAAACAATAAATTTACAGGTACAATAAGCAGCCCGTTTGAATATATAAGCGGCGAAGGTGCGGCTATGGCCAAAGCCAATGGTTTGGGTACAATTACAGTTGGTACAACCAGCTCTTTCCAAATCGCTGACGGCAAAGCAGAAGTCAATATGGGCGGTATGCAGTTTTTGGGCGAAGGCTTAGAACTCAACTTGGCGGGTGCAGCGCAATCTATAGCCGTCAAAAAAGGTTCGGTCAAAATACCTTCTCTCAACAAAGATTTCAAGGTTACCGTAGAGGGTGGAAGTCTGAGCAACGCCAAAGGGTTTGATTTCAAAACTATACAAATAGCTAGTGGTGGCGCATTGGAAGTATTGCCTAATCTAGAAGCAGGTGGTACGCTAATTATCAGCAAAACTGAAGACGGCAAATATGGTTTAAGACTCAAAGATGGTAGTTTTAAAACTAAAAAAGCTGTAGCAGGGATGAATGTTGATGCCAAAAAAGTAAATTTAACCTATACCGAAGCAGACAATAAAATAGTAGGCGATAGCACCAATACCACTTTTAGCTCAAGTTTCTTTGATATAAAAGCTACTGGTAAAGTTACTTTTGATAGTGAAACAGGCTTTGCTATGCCCACAGTGACCGCCAAACTCAAGGGATTGGGACCAGCTTCGCTAAATGCGACCGCTACAAATGTAGTTTATGATAAAACGGCAGGTTTGAAAATTGAAAAATTGGCTGGCGAATTGCCCAAAATAGGCGATACTACAGTGTCTGCTGAAGTAGAAAATATAGCTGTAGGTGAGTCCTTCTCTATGGGCGCGGCTAATATCAATTTTGGGATAGACAAAAAAATCTCTTTAGGTGGTGGCAAGGTCAAAATCAATCTTACCGAGACCAACGTGGGGATTAATGAGGCAGGACAATGGAATTTTAATGTAGGTGGCGATTTAGACGTTTCTGCTATACCCAATACTACCGCTTCTGGTAAAGTGAAAGTTGGTTATGACCAAGCTACAGGACCAACCTTGCAGTTGGAGGGCGGAGAGATTAAATCCAAAATCAATGGATTTGATGTTATAGCGAAAGACATCGCTTACAACAATAATCCCAAAGAAAAAGAGAAGATATTTTCTATCAAATCCGTCAATGTCAAAGGGCTTGAAACGGATAATATGAAATTCAACGCTCAAGCTAATGGGGTCGGTTATGGACAAAATGGGCTAACAGGCACGATTATCCTCACAGGCGCAGGCAATGTGGAGCTGATGAAAGGGGTTAATCTAACTGGTATATCAGGTAAACTAATAAAAGATTCCAAAACTACCACAGTGAAAGTTGGGGCTACAGGCGCGGTACAAAATAGATACTTTGCTGGTGGGTTCAAAAATATGGAAGTGGGTTATGCGCTCGACGGCACTAAATCTGTTTCTTATACGAGCTTGGCTTTGGAGTCTAAATTCTTTAAAATTAACTCTACCAAAGGTAAATTTAATTCGGCAGATAGCAGTTTTGCGATGGAAAGTATTACCGCGCAAGCTGTAGGTTTGAACGAACTTGGTAAAATTGATACTTCCGTAACAGGGGTAACTTACGGCGAAAGTGGGCTTAAAATAGCCACGTTGAAAGCTGGTCTTTCTTGGGAAGGCAAACAAAAAATTGGTATTGATGGCAAGGATATAAATTTACCCGCTGACGGCGCTATGTCTGGTGAGGTGAAAGTTACTGTGCCCGCTGATTTTAGCTTAGCAGGTGGCGCTTTACAAGTGAGTGGAATGACTAGCGAGGTCAAAATAGAAGAATCTGGTTGGAATTTCCGCATAGCTGGTCAAGCCAAAACCGCTATTGCTGGTGCAACCGCTTCAGGGGATGTAGAGGTCGCTTACAATACCGTGACAGGGCTAAAAGCTGGAGTTACTAATGGCGCTATCAACGCTAAATTTGAGAAACTTGGCTTGACAGTTGATGCTCAAGGCTTGAACTATGATAGCAAAGAAAAAGAATTGAAAGTCGCTACGGGTACAGTTACCGTTAGCAAAGATAAACTCAAAACCACTCAAGACCTTACAGGTACAGTTACCAATTTGTCTGTATCAGGTAAAGATGTCAATTTTGAATCTGTAAAAATCGCTGGTGGCGGCTTGGAAATGGAGCCTTTCAAAGGGCTAAAAGTATCTATTGCTGAAGCTACTGTTTCCAAAACTGCAAATGCGCTGGATGTAAAAGTAAAAGGTGGATTAGCTATCAATTCTAATCGCCCCAAAATAGAAGCTACAGCCAGTGGTGAAGTTACTTATAATACAACTAATGGTTTTAGCGGTAAGGTTTCTTCACTGAAAGTAAATACTTCCATTTTTGATACCAATATACAAAACGCTACCATAGATAAAGATGGGTTGAAAGTAGCAAAAGCAGAAGTGAAACTTTCTGAAAGCTTAGACCCAGAGGTGCTGAAAAAATATATTCCAATGTTTGAACCTTGGATGTTGGATTTTGTCAAAGGCGTAACTTTTGTAGGGGAAGAAATTAGTTACACCACAGCGCAAGGATTTCAAATTGGTAAATTCTATCCTGATATTCCCCCTATCAATTTTGAATTTGGTGGGTTCAAGGGTGTGCTTGACATCAAAAATCAAAAAGGTTCTATCACTGGTGCCAAAGACATAAGTATGGAGAAAAAAATGCCAGAAATTATGGTGCCCATTGTACCTGGTGTGGTGGCTACAGCTGGCTTGTCTTTCTATGGTTCTTTGGGATTAAGCGCCAATATCTCTATGGCTAAAATGCAAGACTACTGGAATATCAGTGGCGGTATTGGGCTAAAAGCAGCAGCAGGGGTAAAAGGGGAATTGGGGATAGGTATTAACGTGGTGGTAGCCTCTGCGACAGCCAAAGTAGGTTTGGACATTGGGATAAGAGCTGAAGGCAATGCTTCTTTGTCTGGGGGGATTCGTTATAACCCAACCACCAAATCGGTAGAAATGGCTACTCCGCTCAAATTTATGTATGATTTGAAAGCTATGTTGGCTGCCAAAGTTTATGCTAAATTGGAATGGGAAGCACTTTGGGGTGTATTTGGGGGCGAAAAAGTGGTTGATTTGGCTGAATGGGAATTGGGTAGATTAGACTTGTCAGGACAGTCCGAAGCTTCAGACTTCTCTGGCTTGTGGGCGAACCTCAAAAATAAAGCTAAACTTACCAGCCCACTTGTGGGGACATTATACGAAAGCTAAATTATTGATATTCTCTAATAAAAAAAGCAACTCTCCATACGGAAAGTTGCTTTTTTTTATGAATCGCTTATTTGTGAACTAATCCCAATCGTTGATAATCATATTATCATCAGTTATATTATTGAGTGGTACTGAATCATCGTCTTCGCCAAAATTCATCCCTTTGAATTTACCACATTCTTGTTCCCGCTCCAGCTTGAGTGGGCGTGGGAATACAGCATTGGGGTCATAACCTGTTTCTGGGTTGGCTTCTAAGTATCGCAAGTAGTTTTGATAAATTGGTCTTGCCATTTTCGCGCCAGCACCATTTCCTAATCCTCTAAATCGGATAAAACGGTCGTCGCAGCCTACCCAAGTGCCTATCACTAAAGTAGGGGTAAATCCAATATACCAACCGTCGGCTTGGAAGTTGGTTGTACCCGTTTTGCCCCCATGTTTGGATTTAATCCCCCCAAAACCGCCAGCACTTCTTTGCACATCTTGCAGCATTTCATTCATTACGAAAGCGTTTTGTTCGCCCAAAATATCCTCTTGTTCTTGATAAGTTGTACCTTCATAGATAACATTACCATTTTTGTCTTCTATCCTGTCTATAAAAATAGGCGTAATGGAATAACCCCCATTGGCAAACATAGAATAGCCCCCAGCCATTTCAAACACGGATAAATCTGCCGAACCCAAGCAAATGGTTGGCGATTGGGTAATGCCTACCGTATCTATGCCCGCACCTGCCAAAAAATTACGAAAATCTTGAGTATTGCCCATATCCCGCATCAAACCCGCTGATACAGAGTTAAGAGATTTGACTAAGGCTTGAGTCAAGGTAATTGATGCGCCTGAATACCCACCACCTGCATTTTTGGGGGTCCAATCTCTATCCAAATTAAATCGTCCTTCGCCTTTGTGTATGGTCACTTGCTGGTCATAGACGGTTTGGCAAGATGAGTAATTGCGTTGGCTTACCGCCAAAGCGTACAAAAATGGTTTTATGGAAGAACCCACTTGGCGTCGTGCTCTTCTGTTGACGTGGTCATATTTAAAGTATTTATGGTCAATACCACCCACCCAAGAACGTACCCAGCCGTTTATGGGGTCTATAGCTATAGAACCTGTTTGCAAAAACATTCTATGATAACGCACAGAATCTATAGGGGACATAGTAGTATCTTTTTCTTGTTTGCTGTTGTAGGCAAATACTTTCATTTTTACAGGTTTTCGCATTTCGTCCATCACCAAGTCGTATTCTTTTTTGATATTGCTCCAATCACTGCTGCCTATCAATCGTCTGTATTTGTCGCCCACTTCGTTGCTTACTTCTCCTGTTCTAAACCAAGCCGCTAAGAGCGAGTCTGTCCCTCTTGGACTGCGTTTTAAAGCACGGTCTATGGCTCTTAATCGTAAAATATCAGTATCTCTAATTTGTAATTGTTCGGCTGTGGGCATCAACTCTTCTCTTAGCGATTTGTAGCGGTCTGATTCCATAATCAATCGTTCTAACGTGCGCACGCGCAAGTCGATTTGGTCATCTCTTACCCCTTTAGGTTGATAAAACCAAGGACTTTTGCTAGAACCTTCTTTGTTCCATTCTGGCCATTCTTTAAACATTTTGGTTTGATGCTCGCTTAAGTGCGCCCAAGCTGCTTTTTCTGCCAAACGCTGCATTTTGGCATCTATAGTGGTGTAAATTTTCAACCCGTCGCGATATACATCGTATTTTTTCCCATTTGCCATAGGTTTGGATAAAATTTCTACCAAATGCTCGCGCAAATACTCGCGGAAGTGGGTAGCTATACCCTCGTTGTGGTCTTTTACTTTAAACTTGGATATGTCTATAGGTTGCACCCGCAATTCGTGATATTGAGCTTCGCTGATATGTTTGGCTTCTTTCATATTGAAAAGAACCTGTTCGCGCCCTTTCATAGCCGCCTGCATATTGCGGCGGGGATTGTGTAAAGAAGGATTTTGTAATAGGCGCACCAACATAGCAGCCTCGCTGATGCTTAAGTCTTTGGGCAATTTGCCAAAATATACATCGGCAGCTGATTTTATCCCACAAGCACCATATAAAAAATCAAATTCGTTGAAATAAAGGGCTATAATTTCCTCTTTAGTATAAGAACGTTCCAATTTGACCGCTGTGAGCCATTCTTTAAATTTGGTGGTCAATAATAACCAATAACGCACAGGAAACCAACGCCCTTTGGTGTTGGGGCGACCTACCAATAGTTTGGCTAATTGCTGGGAAATCGTACTGCCACCGCCTGCGCTTCTATCGCTTAATAATATAGTTTTGACCGCTACTCGCCCCAAAGCCCACGGGTCTATACCAGAGTGCGTATAAAAACGCTCGTCTTCTGTGCTCACAAGAGCTTGTACCAAATAAGGGGAAATGCTGTCATAGGGCAAAGGGCTACGATTTTCAATATAATACTTACCCATTAGTTCGCCGTCCGCCGAATAAACCTCTGATGCTACCCGACTTCTTGGATTTTCTAATTGCTCAAACGAGGGCAATTGAAAAGATAATAATAGAAAAAAGCCCAAAATGGCGACTAGACCAACACCATAAATATACCACATACGCCGAGTATAAACTTTGTGCGTATTAGCCAACTGTTCTCTCACGGTGGGCGGGGCAGGGCGATTGTTATTTGTATTTTCCATAGCTATAATTATAGTGAAAAGTTGAAAACAAGCAAATGATTTTATAAAAAAACGGGGCAAAATTAGCAAAAAATTATTAATTCTCGTTTTTTTCAAAAATATATTCGCTAAATTGGCTACTTTTGTGCTGAAAAATTAAATTGATTTAACCTTTTTATAATTCTACTCGTTTATTCCATTTCATAATAAATCTTTTTTGCTATGCACAAATTTTTATACACGGTTTTTTTTACCTCGTTATCGGTGATGGCTTGGGCGCAACCAACTATCAATAATAGCATTTTTCCTCAAGCAGGGGATGTATTGCCTATTTCTACCGCTTTCGACACCACTATAGTGGTTACGGCTACCAGCCCACTTAGTCAAACTTGGGATTTTCGCCAACTCAATTCTGATGCTTATCGCGAAGATATTGTGGATGCGGCGAGCAATGGGTTGAATTTTGCCGACTTCCCTAATTCAGAAATTATCCAGCCGCTAATTAGCGGATTTGGTGGGACAGCTTATGTGGATGTAAGCGCAACCAATGTGGTGACTTTGGGCGGGGGATTGGAGATATTGGGTTTTTCTTTGGTAGCGCCTTTCAATGACCCCAAAACATTGCAAACTGCCCCTTTGAATTTAGCAACTAACCAAAATGATGCTTTTGATATTAGCTTGGGTGTCAATATAGATAGTGTGCCTTTTTTGCGCCAACTAATTGATTCTTTGGCTGGTTCTCAATTGCCTGGTGGCATAAGCCCTGATTCGCTTCGTTTGCGTCAAGTAGGCCGCCGCAATATGTACTGTGATGCGCACGGGGTGGCGGTGATGTACGATGGTAATTATACAGTACTTCGCCAAAAAGTGAGTGAAACTACAGCCAATCAGCTTGAAGCGCGTATTCCTTCTCCTTTTGGTGGGGGTGGATTTTGGTTTGATATTACTTCTTTTGTATCTGCTGCACTTCCTATCCCGTTGACAGATACGGTCAATTACTACGATTTTTTGGCCAATAATTATCGCCAACCTATTTGTAGATTGAATATGAGCAATGATTTTCGTAAGGTAGAATCGGTGGAATTTAAGGGCGAAAATTATACGGCTGTGGCGCGCAATGGCAAGCCTGCTCCGTCTGTTGATGTATTTCCCAATCCAGCCCAAACGGTTATTAATTTGGATTTCAAGCAAAATGAGGTTAATAACTACCGTGCTACCATTTCCACCCTCAATGGGGCTTTGGTTCGCAGTTTTGAAAACTTAAATGCTAGCTTAAACCCGCTCAATGTATCAGGACTAATTAATGGGGCTTATATACTAAATGTGTATGACGATAAAAACCAAAAGATAAAAACGCAATTGGTGAAAATTATACCAGAATAATTTTTTTAAAAATAAAGGTGTTTAGTAAGGTTTTAAAAGCTAAAACAAGCAACAATAACATAAGGCGCGCTCAATAGCGTGGGGTTTTACACCCCACGCGGCAATAAAAATTTTATCAAAATATATCATTTTTTTATTTGATTTCGTGCGTGGGGTATAAAACCCCACGCTATTGAGCGCGCAAATTGTACACAGTTTTTCTTACTAAACATCTGTAAAAATAAAAAAAACCTACCTCACAACGAAGTAGGTTTTTTATTTATTTGCGAAAATTATCTATTTGTGCCAATAACCAACCCCTTTCGGTGAGTACTTTGATATTCACTATTTTGTCCCGAAACTTGCTTATGGTTTCTTTGCTGTAGGGGTTGATTTGCATAAGATTGGACACTGAACGGGCTATATTTTTATAATTTTCGTAATGATAACTCAATACTTTGCGTTTTCTGTTCAAAAAAACTTTAAAAGCTGCCAAAAAAGATTCTAAGGCATCGTATTCTTGCAACTCATAATAGATTTTTATCAACATAATTTTAGCATCCAAATTCAAAAAAATATCTTCATATTCTACCTGCAATAGCCTTTTCATCGCTTCTCTGTAGTTTTTTTCCACAAAGTCTAATTTGCAATAACAATAATGTGTGTAGGTTTCTTTATAATCGGCTGGCAATAAATGGGCATTTTGGCTGATAAAGTTGCGAGCGAAATCAAATTCTTTGAGGTGTATACCTATAGCTACTATGTTTTTGAACGCAAAGCGGCTAATTTGTTTTTTTTCCAACAATAAACCCTTAGCTAAGGCGGCTATGTATAAATCCAAAGTCTCCCGCAAAAACGAAAGTGCCGAATTTATCTGCCGAATGCCATAATTGATAGCCATCATATAAAAGTTTTTTAGCTCGGCTTGGCTAAATTGTTGATTGCAACTCAACAACTTGCTTTTATACATTCTAAAATACTCATAACTCAACCCGCTATCGCTGGTGTTGGTGGTTTGGTAGTAATAATAGTATAAATAAATAGCTTCGTACTCCAACCATTTGGGGTTGTTGCCCACAGCCTCCAACACAGCGGGCAAAATCCCCTTGTCGTATTTGATTTTGTACACAGCCTCGTGGGCTTGCAAGATACAGGCCAGGCGCAGTTTTTCGGCTATTATAAAAGTTTCCAAACTGTCGGCAAAGGGTTGCAATCCCCTGTCTTTTTCCCTGCCAAAGGTGTAAGTAGCTGCATATTTGATATTTTCGATAGCGTAAAAATGGTGCAAATAGCTGCTGTCGCGCAAAGGTTGTTTTTCTAAATTAAGCCTTGCTTTTTGTATGCTATGCTCAAAGGGAGCGTCCAATTGCAGTTCGTGGTAGCTTTCTATCAGTTTTAAATTGGCTACATTATTGTCTTCATAAATCGACCGAATTATCAAAAAGTCTTCTATAGTAGCGAGTAGAAAATTCATTAAATATCTGAATTGGGCGGCATCAAAGGGCTTTTCTTGATATACAAACTGCCAAACTGTAGCCTTTTGCAAATGGGGGCTTGTTTCGTGGCTTTGGCTGTGCAAATAATCAAATAAAATTTTTACGTCTTCTCTTTTGTTGTGATAAGGTGAATATACAAAGTGCTTGAGAGCAGCTTTTTCATAGTTGTTAAGGCTGAAAAAAACTTGCGCTAATTTGCTGGATAACATTTTACAATGATTTTATGGGTTAAAAGTAATTAAATTATACAAAAGTTTTTTTGATGAAAACGTTTATATACGTTGTATTGATAAGAGTATATTTTGTCGCCGCAAAGATAAGCCTTTTTATTTGTTATATTTTTTTTTAGCAACATTTCGGATATTTGTATCGTTAAATGTTGTATCTATATTTTTTATTTACAACTCTAATTTTTTAAAAACATTTAATCTGTATTTTAATATGAATAGCTATCCCAATTTTTTACGCGCATTGCTTGCGATAATTTATTTTTTTGGCTTTGTTGGGCTTATCCACGCACAAACGGCGAGTATTATGGGGCGGGTATTGGATGACGACAACAGCAATTGTAGCATTGATATCAATGAAAGAGGCTTGGGTAAAGTGTTGGTGACAGCGCGTAGTCTGCAAAATACATACCATACTTTTTCCGATAGCAACGGTTTTTATACTTTCAATCTCTTGCCGCCTGATACTTACGCGGTTAGTGCCAATTTAGCTTATGATACTTTATATTGGGCTGCTTGTCCCGATGCCTTTCCTGTGGTTACTGTGCAAAATGGGCAAATAGATACCAGCAATTTGTTATTTGCGGCTATTGTTGAGGAAGCTTTAATCCGCGCAGAACTTAGCAGTTCGCGTTTAGAACCTTGCCAAACGGGTACCATAACTTTGGCTATGCAAAATGTGGGTACAGATACCAGTGGCGCATACACAGCAACTTTGATTTTAGACCCCAATTTGTCATACGCGGGTACTGTGGTGAGCAGTTCGGCGGTTGTGGTGAGTGTATTAAGCCCAGATACGTTGCTGCTATTTTTTAATAATTCTGCTGCACACGAGTTGCAAACCCCACTTTTGTACCATTTTAGGGTTAATTTGGCTTGTGATGCTATTCCTAATCAATTGTTGTTTAATAAAGTTTTTATTGATAACGATACTTCTTTAGCTCGTCGCCCTGTGTGGAACGATGCTATTATTAAAACCAGCAGCCGATGTGCTATTGATACCGTTCATTTTGAATTAAAAAACATAGGCAACGCCAACCAAAACCCTATAGAATACTATATCGTAGAAGATAACGTAATGCTTAGACAAGGCACAGTCAATTTGCAAAACAATCAATCCACTACAGTTAGCATCCCCAGCGCGTCGGGGCATTCGTACAGATTAGAAGCCAAAAACCCCATAGGCATTCCCGCTGTATTGGGAGACACTTTTACTTATGCTATGAGTGAGCGTTGCGATACGGCTTTGGGTTTAAATAGTGTTATGAATTGGTTTCCTACCAACGATGTTAGCCCTTTTGTAGATTATTCGGCCACAGAAATTCTAACCAGTACTCCCGATTTTTATATTGAAACAAGCCCCAAAGGGTATGATACGGCACATCACGTTAATCAAGGTGCTTGGATAGAGTATATTATTCACTTTCGCAATACTCAAGGCAATTTTGTTACCGATATTGACTTGATTGATACCTTACCTAATGAATTGGATATTAGTACTTTGCAGGTGGGTGCTTCATCCCATAATATAGATTTTAATATCCAAGACCGCGTATTTAATGCTCACATCAGCAATATATTGCTGCAAGATAGCAATAGCAATTATACCCAATCACTAGGGTTTATAACTTATCGTGTTCGTCTCAAGGATAATTTGCCCAACGGTACAGTTATTCGCAATCGCGCGCATATACTTTTTGATATTAATTTTGCTTATTATCATCTACCTGAAGTATTTCATACGGTCGGACAAAACTTTATTCGGGTGTTGTCTGTGTATAGAAACAGATTAGTTAATCAAAAAGTGAATGTTTTCCCCAATCCGTTCCAAACTCAAACCACTTTTGAAGTATCGGGCAAAGCCGCTAATTTGCGCTTGTATGTGTTCAATAGCTTGGGGCAGTTGGTGAAAATGGTACAAGCTGAAGAAACTAATCAATTGATACTTAATCGGGAGCAGTTAAACGCTGGTGTTTATTACTATCAACTGCTAGCCAATAATCTTGTTTTAGACGCGGGTAAGATTGTAGCGGAATAAATTTTATAATTTTATCAATAAAGTTGTTTAATATGATTTTTTATCTTTTAATTTCTCTGTGTTGTGCGGGACTAAAGTCCCAGCACAATTGAGATTTAGGATTTTTTCGCGCTTTTGGGGCTAAAGCCCCGCGCGTTATATAGTTTTATCAGTCAATACCAACGGGTTTTAACCCGTTGAAGGACAAAAAATGATTGCAACAGACTTTAGTCTGTTGCTTAAAAGACATAAATAGTTATTTTTCTTAACTAAAAAGATAAAAAAATCAAACTAAATAACTTCAATAAAAAAACTCTTGGACGCGATAATCCAAGAGTTTTTTTATACCTGTTTTAATCTACTATAGGGCGGCTGTATAATTCATCCACTTTTTGTCGCTCTTCGGGGCTAAGTTCTGATTTGCCAAAAACCAACCAAAAACTTTCTTTGGTCATATTGTCCCAATGGATGATAACCTTGTGGTATTGTACAGTTTGCAGCAGTTGCAAGCCTATGGCGAGGCTGATTATTGCATAAATTTTACTAACCAAAAACCAACGCGCCAATCGCCAGCTAATTCGTTGGTATAAATTATAAAACATAGCTCCAGCACTTGCCAACAAAATCCCGTGAAAGGCAAAACTTTGTATCATAGCCCGCGCGCCCAAACTTCCCCCGTAAGACCAAGCCGTCCAGCTAAAAATTACGTACACATTTATACCCAAATATAGCAATAATATAGCAGTTACAGATTTATTCCGTTTCCAAAGGGGGATTATTCCCAAAAAAGAAGCTAATAGTATGGGGCAATATACAAACAATCCTTTGCGATAAGAGAATAAACCTTTCCAGATATTAGGGTTGCTAAAATCAAAATGTTCGCCTTGATAGGAATAATGTACAAATTTACCCGTCGTTGCGTACCAATACCACAGTTGCGGCAGCCCAACTAATAAACCCACAACCCCAGCGCATAGTATTTGTTTCCATCTTTGTGCTAAAAATTCCTTTACATTGGGCTGATATTTGCGCACGAATACCCACAATAAAGGTAATAATAAAAATAAAACCAGTTCTGTAGGCCGTAGAACAACCGAAGCGGATAATCCAAACATAAACAAACAAATCCAAGCCGCTTTGCCCGTTTTTGCCCAAGTATCGCCAGCGTACAAACAAAGACTTGCGCAGAAAAATAAGGGAATATGGTTCATCCCTACAGTTTGAACCGTGTAGCAGTAGAAATTGGTTGCCAACGCTATAATCCCCAACACGCTCACCACAACCACGGCGGGAAAATACCTTATCAACACAGCCCCCAACAAATACAAGCCCCAACAAGCCCAAAATATCCAAGCCACACAAACCCCTATGCTATAAGGGCGCGAATAACCGTCAGCTGGGTATTTATCGCTATAACTTGCGTACAAATGCGCCCCATAATAAAATGGCGACATAAAATAAGCGTTGCCTACAGTGTATTTGCAAACGGCTTTATCCGTGTTGGGTACTTTGAACCGCCCATAACCCCAAGCATCATCGCAAGGCTTATATTTAGTTTCTATACTATCCAAAAATTTCAGTCCTAATAAATCGTTGTGAATAAGCCCGCTCAAGTAGATAGAATAGCCATAAACGTCCCAATTTAACACCCCGCTTCTGTCCTCGCCGCCTCGTTGCCAAGGTTTGAAATGCCAAGAGGAGTAAGCATATAATCCAGCAATGATAAAAATAAATATCCGCAATAGTTTCATTTATAATAATCAAGTATAAAGTTAATAATCGCGCTGGCGGCTGTCCATAATAATCGTAACAGGCCCATCATTGAGCAGGCTAACTTTCATATCCGCCCCAAATTCGCCCGTCAAAACTGGTTTGCCCAACATATCAGATAAAGTTTTAATAAATTCTTCGTACAAAGGTATAGCCACTTCTGGGCGCGCTGCTCTCGTATAGCTGGGGCGGTTGCCTTTTTGAGATTGTGCAAATAGCGTAAATTGGCTAATCAATAGCACTTGCCCGCCAATATCGGTTATGGATAAGTTCATTTTGTCGTCTGCATCGTTGAAAATGCGCAAACTGACTATTTTTCGGCACAGATAAAGTATATCTTCTTGGTTATCGGTTGTTTCCACCCCCAATAAAATAAGCAAACCAGACCCTATTTCAGATTTGATTTGCTTATTGATGCTAACTGAAGCCGAAGATACGCGCTGGAGAATAACCCGCATTATTGGTATTGTTCGTTATTGTTGGGAAAATCTTGTGATTTAATATCAGCGATATAGCGTTGAGTGGCGTTTTTCATCTCGTCAAATAGGTTCAAATAACGTCTCAAAAAGCGGGGTTGAAACTCTTTGGTAATCCCCAACATATCGTGCGTAACCAACACTTGCCCATCTACGCCACCACCCGCGCCGATGCCGATAACGGGAATGGTGAGTATTTTGGCGACTTCTTGGGCTAAGGGAGCTGGGATTTTTTCTAATATCAGCGCAAAACAACCCAATTCTTCCAATAGTTTGGCATCTTCTATCAATTT
This sequence comes from Chitinophagales bacterium, assembly GCA_013297745.1. Classification (GTDB taxonomy): domain Bacteria; phylum Bacteroidota; class Bacteroidia; order Chitinophagales; family Saprospiraceae; genus JAAFIM01. The sequence continues at coordinate 81,808 of JAAFIM010000008.1, forward strand.
AGCTGCTTCTGCTTCTTCTTTGGCGCGCACTGTGTAAGTACCAAATTTATAAATAGATTGCGGCATAAGCCCCAAATGTCCCATAACGGGCACTCCAGCCGACAAAATGCGTTTAACAGATTCTTGCACTTCTGCGCCGCCCTCTAATTTGACCGCGTGTCCGCCCGATTCTTTCATAATGCGGATAGTGGATTCTAAGGCGAGTTTGGAATTGCCTTGGTACGAACCAAAGGGCAAATCTACCACCACCAAAGCGCGATTGACAGCCCGCACTACTGATTGGGCGTGGTATATCATTTGGTCTAAAGTAATGGGTAAAGTGGTTTCGTGCCCAGCCATTACGTTGGAAGCCGAATCGCCCACCAACAAAATATCAATGCCAGCCTCGTCTAATATCTTGGCCATAGAAAAATCGTAAGCAGTCAGCATCGCTATTTTCTCGTTGCGTTGCTTCATCGCTAATAAAGTATGGGTGGTTACTTTTTTGGAGTTGGGTTGATGTACAGACATTATATTATCGTTTATATGAATTGCCAAGTAGCGCGAATGGTTTTAATATAAGTTCCCATTCGGTCAAGTCTGGAGTCCAAATGTTATGGTTATTAAAAATGGTTTTTATGTGGTAATAATCAGAATCGTTATTGAATAAAGCTGTAGCTTTAGTGGCTGTGTAAGCATATTCAGGGCTGCAACTTATTAATAACTCATAAAATTGACTGCGTAGTTGTGTATCATTAAAAGGGGCAGTATCGGGAGCAACATAATAACTTTCTAAACATTTTAGTATTCTATTTAAACTTATGGCTATCTCTTTTTGAATATCTGCACGAGCTTCGTCTAGTGCGTTAAGTTTCAGTTTTTCAATACTTAAACGAGCTAATTCGTTTTTATTTATAGGAAATAACCCGCCAGCTATTAGCACTAAAAAATCAACAGGATTATCATTTATTGGGTTTAAAATAGGCTTGATACTAGTATCCAATGTTGATTTATTGCTGTTGCAACTTGTACAGGCTGGAATTAAATTATCCCAAGCGACTACTTTGTCGGGCGCAATATCTTTGGGTACAATATGGTCAATGGTGGGATAACCTCCGCCTTCTTTAGGTTTTCGTTCGCAATAAGCGCATTTATGCTCGGTCATTTTGAGCAAGGGATTTCTTATAAAATCAATCCGCCAAACTGCTGTTTGATTATCTTTATATTGTTGTACCAATTCGCTTTCTTTTTCGGCGGTAAGTTCGTTAGGTTTTGGGGGTAAAGTTAGTTTTATCATAGCTCACGGCGTTTATTTTTGTAAGTGAGCAAGTGCAGACATTTGAATACGCCAGCGTTCCAGCAAGCCGCTATCTTCATTGACAAATTTTGATAACTCTTCAAAAGCCTCTTTTGCAGCGGATAAGTCGCTATCCATTAACGCGTTGGTGAATTTATCTTTCCACTTCGTATATCGTTCCGAATACAAATTTTCGCTCTTTTCCATCATCAAATCCCTCAATATCTCCTGCACGCTCCAGCCCTCAAAGGTTTCTGTATTAAATTTATCGTTGGCATCTATAATATCCACACTTTGCGTTTCTGGATTTTTTTGTAGAACGATAACATTCAAATCGGCAGCAGATTGCACGACCAAAGGACTGTGCGCGGTAACAATAAACTGGGTTTGGGGGAATAAAGACCTTAAAAAATACACAACTTTACGTTGCCATTCTGGATGCAAATGCAAATCCAATTCATCAACCAACACTATAGCAGGTTCTTTTATCGGATTTTCGCTTTCGGGATAACGTCTAAACATACGATAAGCCAAATCCAAAACCCAAGTCAATAAAGATTGATAACCAGAACCTAAATGAGATAAACGCACTTTGTCGCCTAAAGCTGTTTTGAAAAGAACTAAAAAATTATAATCTTTATCAACATCAAATTCTATTACATTTTTATCATTTGCTAAACCTTCAGCCGCACTAAAAATCTCATTTACAATAGCTTTTGCAGTTTTTAACTGCTTTGCTGCCGTTTCGTTCATATTGGATGCGGCTTGTAAGTTTGTAATCCAATTTTCTGTATTTAATAAATAAGGCGCGCCTTCATTTTGAAATAGCGTTCGGGTTCTATTTTCTATTTTGTCAATGTTGTAATCTGTGGTATTGTATTGTGAGCCTACTTTTCTGTTTATGCCATAACCTTCCATAACTATATTTTTATCAGTCATTGAGATGGCGGCTAGACCGTTGTACACTTTAAATATTATGTGTTGCGTGAACTTAAGAGTGTAATTTGGTTTTTCTGAAAATACAGGCGTTGTAGGAAATATATAGATATTGGGTGCTGGAGCTTCTTTACCATTTGGCGGCGTTTTTTGTGTTACCCAACCACCCAACATTTTCAAAATAGTCGTTTTGCCCGTATTATTATTTCCCAAAATAACCGTAAAAAGTGCAGGAGCGCCATTTTTATCTAGAAAAGAAATTGGTTTTGGTTTTTTAAAACAAAGCACATTATCAATTTCTAATTTGGTGAGATAGACGGGTTGATTATTTTCTGCGGACATAATTTTGAGATTTTTTTGCAAAAGTAGGTTTAATTTGCAAATGATTAGTAATTTTGTGGCGAAATTAGCATAAAAATAAATTGTCAAGCACTTTTTTAGCTTTAATATGAAAAAAATATATGTTTCGGCTCTTGTAGGGCTACTCACTGCTGCGTTTTCGGGTTGTGATAACGAGGTGGATGTGATTGGAGAATGGAAAGAAATTCCCGTTATTTATGGCGTTTTGCGCCCGCAAGACACAGCGACTTACATCAAAATAGAAAAAGCCTTTTTGCCGCCCAACACCAGCGCGTTGCAAATCGCCCAAAATCCAGATTCTCTATACTTTGCAGAAAGTGATTTGGAGGTAAAATTATATGCTAATGACGTATTTTTAGCCACTTTGCCCCGCGTAGATGCAGCTTTGGAGGGTTATCCCAAAGATACGGGTATTTTTGCCCAAACGCCCAATTATGCGTATAAAATCCGCCAAACTTTGCAACCTAATGTCAATTACAAATTGGAATTGATTAGCAGCCGCACAGGCGAAACTTACACGACTCAAGCGCAAACAATCAATACAACAGGGGTGCTTATTACGGCACCGAGTAGCAGCCGTGCTGTGCGTTGGTCTTATAACGACGGCAATTCTGAGGTCTTTAACGATATAAAATTTGATTGGCGCGAACCCAGCAATGCCGATATTTATGATTTGACAATTTTGTTTAAATATGATGAGTACGAAGTGGATTTAAACGGGGTGGAATTACCCAATTCGCGACAAAATAAAGTGTTGGAGTGGCGAGTGGTACAAAATTATATACCAGACGGAGTTGTTGAACGTCAAATTAACGGGCGCAATTTTTATTTATATTTAGCTGCCAAATTATCTGATGTTTCGGGTACAAATATCAAACGCTGTGCGCGAAATATGGACGCTGTTTTAGATGCAGGTGGCAGAGATTTGGCTTTATATATTCAGTCGGGGCAAGCTAATGATGGTTTGATTAGTGGTTTATTCCCAACCCCGCCTTACAGCAATACTACTGGCGGCTATGGGGTGTTTTCGGCTATTTACACGATACGCAAAGATAATATATCTTTAGACCCATCGGTTTTTGATTATTTACAAAATGGGGAAATTACCCAAAAGTTAGGTTTCTCTGTTACACCTTGTTTTTAGGATGAATATAAAGATGCTTAGTGAGGGGCTAATAAGAGAGATGTTTAGTAAGAATTTTTTTACATTTTCAATCAAGAAAAATAACTGTTTATGCCTTTTAAGCAACAGACTAAAGTCTGTTGCAATTGTTTTTTTGTCCTTCAACGGGTTAAAACCCGTTGGTATTGACCAATAAAAGTATAAAACGCGCGGGGCTTTAGCCCCAAAAGCGCGAAAAAATCCTAAATATCAATTGTGCTGGGACTTTAGTCCCGCACAACATAGAGAAATTAAAAGATAAAAATCATACTAAACAACTCCAGGTAAGAATAGATAAAAAAACATTTGTTTGAACTGTAGTTTGAACTGTAGTTTGGCTTATTTGAACTGTAGTTTGGCTTGTTTGAACTGTAGTTTGGCTTGTTTGAACTGTAGTTTGGCTTGTTTGAACTGTAGTTTGGCTTATTTGAACTGTAGTTTGGCTTGTTTGAACTGTAGTTTGGCTTGTTTGAACTGTAGTTTGGCTTATTTGAACTGTAGTTTGGCTTATTTGAACTGTAGTTTGGCTTGTTTGAACTGTAGTTTGGCTTGTTTGAACTGTAGTTTGGCTTGTTTGAACTGTAGTTTGGCTTATCTGTATTTCAATTTTTCTTTATCTGAGTAACCTTTTATAGTTTAAAAAAAAGGTATTTATACCAAACAGATGTTTAGTAAGAAAAACTGTGTACAATTTGCGCGCTCAATAGCGTGGGGTTTTATACCCCACGCACGAAATCAAATAAAAAAATGATATATTTTGATAAAATTTTTATTGCCGCGTGGGGTGTAAAACCCCACGCTATTGAGCGCGCCTTAATGTTATTGTTGCTTGTTTTAGCTTTTAAAACCTTACTAAACACCTTTCAAAACAAAAAACAATGTTCCTGTATTTTTTAGGAAAATGTATGTATGGTATTTTATAATAATGTTTCAATAGGGTTAGGCGTGGAGATATAATACAGAACTTAAAAAGTAAGTGTGTATAAATTACGCAGGTTTCCGCCGTGCGACGCCAAAACCAGCGTATGTCGCGGAAAGACGACCAACCGAGCGCAGCGAGGGCAGTAGCTTTTTTGCATAGCAAACACGGCGAAGCCCTCCCGAAGGAAACGTCGGCTTGTAGCGAC
>JAAFIM010000080.1 GCA_013297745.1 Chitinophagales bacterium
GTTTGAGGTTATACTGCCGTTATCCCATAAGTATTGATAACCACCCGCGCTTCCGCTCGCTGTTACCGTTCCGCTTCCGTTCGTTCCCCCAAAACAGGTTACGTCCACGCTGCTTGTGGTTAGGGTCAATGGGCTTGGTTCCGTTAATGTAACATTAAATGTGGTAGAACAGCTATTGGCATCGGAAACAGTCACTGTATATCCACCAGCAGCTAAACCTGTAGCACTGCTATTAGTTTGCCCATCAGTCCAAATATAGGTATATGCTGGAGTTCCTCCTGATGCCGCAACTGCAGCTGCGCCGTCTGTAGCCCCATTGCAAGTTATATTAAATCCATTATGTGTGCTTGTACCCGCTAGAGTGGCAGAAACTGCACTTGGTTCTGTTATGGTAAAAGGCAGGGTGACTGCACAAGCTAAAGTAGCATCTGAAGCTGAAACAGTGTAATTACCAGCACTCAAACCAGTGAAAGTATTACTTGATTGAGCAACGCCAACACTCGGCGAGGTAATTTGATATGTTAAAGCCCCTTGCGAAGCGGCTAAATTAAAACTAGCTGTTCCATCCGCGCCAGCATTACAAGAAACATTGGTAGAACTTGCTAATGTTATAGTCAAAGGACAATTTAGTGTTGTGCAACTGGTGGTAGAAGAAGAACTTGGACATCCTCCCCCTGTAGCCCTAACCGCTAAATTAATTGTTTGATTCAAACCCAAACCGGAGAAACTATGATTGGGTGCAGTTGGTGTAATTCCATTATAAGGAAGCCAAGTAGTGCCCCCGTCTGTACTCACTTCATAGCCCGTTACGCCTGGGATTTCATCCCAAGTGAAATTTATATCGCTGGTTGTGCTTGTGCAAACTAAATTAGAAGGCGCAGGAAATGGAGAAGCTACAGTTATCGTGGCTGCATCGGTAAAACTACATCCGCAAGGGGTGGTAGCTGTAACATTATAAACGCTAGTCACAGTAGGGCTTACTGTGGGGCTTTGGCAGTTTGTACAACTCATATTTGGTCCTGCCCAACTGTATGTATTACTGCTGGTCGCTGCTGGCGCAAAATTGATAGACCAACCTCTTAAAGTTCCATTATTCCCGCCTAAGCCTGCAGCTGTAGTATGAACAATTTCTAATGTCCAAATTCCATCAACAGGGCGTCCGTTTAATACAGAAAAATTTTGTTCGGGTAGAAACGAAGAGTTGTCAGGAATAGCCGTTGCAGCGTTAAAAGAGGTGATATTGGTGGCCGCAGTAGGCGAAAAACAAGTGTTTCTATACCGTTGGCTGGTAAAACCGCCATTACCCGAAGATAAATCCATACGGGTGCCGTCAGGAGCGATTAGGGTTAGGTTAATATGTCTAGCTAAACTTTGGTCTATATTCACACAAACCGATTGGATTACCCCATTAGAAACCCTAAGAGGGCAGACACCTTGAACATCAATGGTAGAGGTAATACTAGCCCGTATGGGTATAGTGGCTTGAGTATTATTGGTAAAAGTGGTGGTAGAACTACTTGAACTTGGGGCAGTAGCTGTCAATATAGCAGTTTGACTAGGGCAAACAGAGGTTACGCTCGAGTTTATCAACGGTGCTGGCGGGTTATTGCAACAAACAAGCACAGTTTGTTCGGCGGTATCAATACAACCTGCTGGGCTTCTCCATAAATAAGATATGGTATGAATCCCCGCCCCTGCCGCTGAAGGGCTAAATACGCCCCTGCCATTGCGATTATTTACCACGCCGGGGCCAAAAAATAACGGAAAACCATCTGGTTGGTTAAGATTTACCGTTGTGCAACCTGAACCACCGTTAAGCGGGGTATTTCTTAGTATCGTATTTGACCCTGAATTGGTTATCAATGTTGTAAATGTACCATTATTGGCTGCGTCACACCAAACAAGAGAATAGCTTACTGTAGTATCTAGATATTCTATAGTGCCTTGGAAGTTGCTGCTGTTAGGAACAGTACCTTGATAAGCCCCGCCAGTATTGTTTGGTCCCCAATAAGCGATAACGTTTCCTGTGCCGTTGGGACCGTCAAAAATTTGTAAAGTATTTTGAACTGCAGAGTTAGCATCAGTATTGATTGAGAATTGAAACCCTGGGGTGATACTCAAATTGCCTGGCGAAGCAGTTGTGGGAAAAGCGGTAAGGGTTACGTTAGGTCCTGTACAATCGTAAGGGTTGCCTGCGGTTATATCTTGAAAGCCAACTGGCGCACAAGGCAATAATATACTGCAATTGGTACTTGCTGTGCTATTGGGGGCTGTTGTGGCCAATATGTTCGTATTTTGATTAGAAAAGTTGGTAATCAATAGAATATATACTTGCCCTGTAGCTGCGCCGTTAATATCCACAAATTCGTTGGCTGCGCCTGAAAAACTACAATCTACAATCCCCCCACCAGTGCCATTATTGCCAAGAGTACCACAACCAGCCGTAGCCGCTGCTATATTAGGGAAAGGTCCCCAAAGGATAAAATCTACGTCTACATTGTTAGAATTGGTTAAGTTGATGGTTATATTTCCTGGATTAGCTATCTGCAGATAATACCAAGCAGGATTAGGTTGAGAACCCAAACAACCATAATTATTACCCGGAGTGGCTGCGGGTTGGTTGACCCCTGCGGGAAAAGTGGCCCCCGAACCAGAACAAAAAGGGTCTGCTCCCGCACATGATGTGCCCTGTGCAAAGATATTTTGATATGAAATAAGCCAGCCTATAGCAAGCAGCAGCCAGCGTGCGGATAATTGTTGCATAATGAAACGCTTGTGTTTATAATAAAATGATTTCAAGTTTTTATTCTCCAATATGGGTTTACTTTAAGCCTTTTTCTGACGGAACAAGACTTTTCCTTGCTGGCTGATTTTTGACATTTGGATTATTTAGGGGTGCAGCTTGCTTCGCTGCAAGTTCTGACCTTTTTTGGGCTAATACGGTTGCATATTTAGCTGCTGTGCCATCCGCTACCAAGCTAGGATTTTGTAAAGCATTTTGATGCAAACGTTCCAAATTAGCAATTTGCGCAGGAAGAGTTTCTGTCTCTACAGCATCTGAGACCAAAGGGGTTATTTTTGTGCTAACCTTAACCCCTGTCTTGGGGTCGGTGTTGGTATAGGTTTGAGTTTGTGCCTGAACTAAAGTAGCAAAAAGAACAAACGCAGCCAAAGAAATTATTTTTTTCATAACTATTTTATAGAAATTATATGGTTTTAAAATTATATACAGAAATCTGTTTTTAGCTAAACGAAAAAACCCTCCGTTTTGTATGCAGGAAGGTTAAAATTTTTAACATTTTTTTTGATAAAAGGTTGTATTTTGCCTTTTTATTTACTTTTTGGATATGCAATCTACACAAATATGCGTTAGCCCTGTCTTTTGATTGGCTGTTTTTAGTATATCATATTGATAGAAAGCTATATTTTCACTTTGCAAATAAGCATTGGTTGGTTTAGCAACCTGCCAAAATAAAAATAAAACCATCAAACCCCAAGCATAAACTGGATAAATTGTTGAGCTGGGTTTATCATCTGCGCCAAGCATTCTGCTTATACGGCTGTGCAAGAGACTTTTGGCAAAAAAAAGGTTCAGACAACTTTTAGGGTTAATTTGTGCCAACTTTAACTTCAACAATAAACGGGCATAATTCTTGGCTGTATATACGGGCTGCTCCAGCACCGCAGCATCAGCCGCAAATTCATTAGCTTCTGCTAATTTTCGCTTCAAATAATAATAAGCTGGATTTGCCCAAAATATGAGTTGTACCAACTGCCAAAGCAATAAAAACCAACCATCTTTGTCTTTGAGATGGGCAAGTTCGTGGACAAATATCTGCTCTTTTTCTTCTTGCGGCAGTTGGGCTAAATTTTCAGACCAAAACAAATAGTTAGCACCCAATCCGTTGAAACAAGCCGCTTCATAACCTTCTGTAGCATAGACAAGCCAAATGTCAAACCCTTGAAAATTAATTTTTTGTCTTTTTTTGCTAACAATAAGCCACAAAATTTGCAACCATTGGATAAATAATTTCAGCCCAAAAAATAAAAATGCTCCTGCAATCAACCAAGCTAATAAAGGCAAGATAAAAATTAACCCCTCCCGCCACCAATTGGGACGATATGCCCACAAATTTGATTTTTGAACAATCTCACATTGGCAAAAGTCGCGGCTGTTTTTAGATTTTTCATAACAAGCCACCAAAGAAGAGTCGTTGATATTGACCACGTTCCATTGATTATAACTATGATAATCAAAAGTTTGTGCATCATTTAACCCCTCCATATAGTTGGGTATATCAGGCAAACAGCAAGGCAAAAACAAGGCAGTAACCAATAAAAAATTAATGATTAACTTATTTTGCTTGGCTGTCATTTTGTGCTGTAAAAAGGCAAAAATAAGCCCTCCCAACAACAACAATAAGCTAGAAACAAGCAAATAGTTTATACCCAATAAATAATTTAACTCCATATTATATTGCTGGATAAAGCACTATTCTAATAATTTTTTCAACTCATTTATTTCTTCTTCACTAACTTGCTCATTACTCACCAAGGTAGATAGCAAAGCGGATACTGAGCCTCCAAATACTTTGTCTAAGGTGTTGCGCATAAATCCTTTTTGATAATCTTCTCGGCTTATCAAAGGAAAATACTCGTGATTGCGCCCCAATGGACGATGACCTATGCAGTTTTTTTGCTCTTGCAGCAGCCTCACTACAGTAGAAACTGTATTGTACGCAGGTTTGGGTTCTTCTGTCCAACGCTCCAAAATATCTTTGACCAGCCCCTTGCCCATATCCCAAAGAATTTGCATCACTTTCAACTCCAAAGGGGTTAATATCAACTGATTTGACATATTTTATCCGTTATTTTTTGTTTTTAAGAGAATTGGGCGCAAATATACGGCTTATTATTGAATTTTTTGTTCCAACTCGGCTATTTTTTTCTTAATCTCCGCTTTTTTTCGCTCGTGGGCTTGACTTTCGCCTATTAGTCCAGAGCCAGAATTGGCATATATCAGAGAAGCCACACCAATAATCAAAAATACCGCCCCAAATAAAATAAGCGCGCTAACTTCCATTTTATCAGGTTTAACGAATATAGCTAATAAACAAGCCACTCCTGCTAGAATTGATATAGCTGCAACTCCCATATTTTGCTGTTTCATCAGGGTTGAATTTGCAGAAACTCTTGGATATTTAGTTCTCCATTCGTCATTCAAAGCATCCAATTTTCTATAAGTCAAATGTAGCTCTGCTTGCGCTTGTTCTCGCTCTTGTTTGGCTGTATCTTGAGGCAAGTTTTGAACATCTAAATAGTTATTCAATTTGGAATCATTTTGTTTATTTTCAACCACTTCTGTATAAACCACATACTCGGTTCTGTGTATTTTTAGCGAAGTTTGGCAGTTGCGACAAGTTACGAAATTAATCCCGTCCGCTACTTCTATAGATGTGCCGCATTGGTTGCAATTACATTGTTGCATAGTTTTTTGTTTGTGTTTTTTAATTTAAAGTTGGGAAAGTTTTTGTTCCAATTCGGCTATTTTTTGCTCAATGGCAGCCTGTTTTTGCTCGTGGGCTTGCATTAAACCCACCAATCCCTTACCAGAACGTACATAAGATAAAGTAAATACGCCTGCGGAAACCGTTAAACAATTAAAAATACCCAACACGATTACAACTTGGATTTCTCTTTCGCCCCAAGTAGAAAATAAACTATAGTAAATTACATAGTAAATCACAAGAGGTAAAAAAGGTAGTAATCCAAATAAAATAATTACAACAGCTCCTACTGTGTATTGTTTCTTTAGTGACTCTGAATTGGCGGGAATGTTAGGATATTTTATTCTCCATTCATCGTTCAAAGCATCCAGTTTTCTATAAGTCAAATGTAGCTCTGCTTGCGCTTGTTCTCGCTCTTGTTTGGCTGTGTCTTGAGGCAAGTTTTGAACATTTGAATAGTTATTCAAATTGGAATTATTTTGTTGATTTTCAACCACTTCTGTATAAACTACATACTCGGTTCTGTGTATTTTTAGCGAAGTTTGGCAGTTGCGACAGGTTACGAAATTAATCCCGTCCGCCACTTCTATAGATGTGCCGCATTGGTTGCAATTGCATTGTTGCATAGTTTTTTGTTTGTATTTTTAGCGTGAAGCAATTCTAATCTCAATTTCGGCTATTTTTATTTCGATTTCAGCTTTTTTTTGCTCATAAGCTATTTTTTCTTGCTCGTACTTACTCTTAAGTAAATGATAATTAGAGCTGTATTGTTGTCTCTTTTGGGCAGAGAAAGCATATTTAACAGTCAAAGCAATAAACGAAACCCCCAAAATAAACAATGGAACACCCACATCCTTCAACCCTTTTGTTGCCGCCAACGCCCCCACAACAATCAGGACAAAACCAATAAAAACGAACGGTATAAGTGCGTAACTATCTCCACTATACTGACTTTTTTTATCCACAGGAGAAACTTTTTTCTCAGCTACAGACTCATAAGAAACCAAGGTTATTTTCCACGCATCGTTCAGAGCGTTTAATTTTTGGTAAGCAATTTGTAATTCTGTTTGCATTCTTATCTGCTCTTGAACCACGTCGTTTTGTGTATTAGCGACTGAATTTTGCCAATTATTTTGTTGATTTTCAACCACTTCTGTATAAACTACATACTCGGTTCTGTGTATTTTTAGCGAAGTTTGGCAGTTGCGGCAGGTTACGAAATTAATCCCGTCCGCTACTTCTATAGATGTGCCGCATTGGTTGCAGTTGCATTGTTGCATAGTTTTTTGTTTTTTTATCCCACAAATATACGAGGTTTTATCTTTTTATGCAAATAAAATCAAAAAAAAGGTTAGAAAAAATAACTTTCAGCGAAAAGGTTTATATTTGCAGCCGAATTTTTTCCCATTTATAAAATTTAACCCTATTTTTTATTTATTCCACTTTATAACCCCCCTTTTTATCCAGATGAGAGTGTTTTTAGTAATGCTAATTTGTGTTTTTTTTATCTGTTTTCAAGTTCAAACAAAAGCTCAAACTCAACCTGTTGTGTTGGTTCAAGATAGTTTTTTTGTAAAAGCCATCAAAAAAAACTGCCCTTTGTGTATAATGAAAGATAGTTTTTTGACCAAAGCGGCTGATACTTTGCGGGTATTGCGTTTGGACAATTCAGAAATTTTGAGTTTAGAAGGGTTTAAATTCCCCAATTTGCGCGAATTATATTGCAGCAACAACAGGATTATTTTTTTACCCAACAATTTACCCAAAACGTTGAAAATCCTAAAATGTAAAAATAATCGGATAAAAATGTTGCCGCCCGAAATGCCTGACGAGTTGCTGTCTTTGGACATTAGTTACAACCGATTGAGCCAACTACCTGAAGCTTTGCCCCGTGATTTGGAAACCTTAATCTGCGACAACAACCAAATTTCTGCTTTTCCAACCCAGTTTCCCAGCAGATTAAAAGTGCTTTCTTATAACGGGAATCAAGTGGCGCGCACTTTTGCCAAACTGCCCAATGGATTGCGGGAGTTGTACGCTGCCAACAATGGGATTCAAGATTTTAGCTTGCGTTTGCCTGTTGGGCTGGAGGTGCTTTTCGTACAAAATAATTCTATCAAGTATTTAGATTTGGAAAAATCTACCAATCTGCGCCATTTGAATGTAGGCAATAATAGATTTACTTATGTGCCTGACGATTTGGCGGCTACATTGGAAACTTTGGAATGCGATAGCAATTTTATCGACGACTTGGATGCCACTTGGCCAGCTTCGCTCAAAAATTTATATTGTATGGGCAATGGCATAACCGAACTGCCTAAAAAAATGCCCCAAAATTTGGAAAAATTGGATTGTAGTTATAACCAACTTTCTAGCCTCGGCAATAACTTGCCCGCCTCGCTCAAGTATCTCAATTGTGAAACCAATAACTTAGAAAAATTAGAAAATTTACCCGCTTCACTCACCTATTTGGACTGCTCTTACAACGACATCAACGAGCTGCCTGACAATTTGCCCGCTTCGCTGCTGACGCTAATCACCATATCCAACCGACTGAATGTACTTCCCAATTTGCCCGCTAATCTACAAAAATTAGATTGTTCTGGCAATAGAATAGAAAAAATTGAGCAACTACCAGCCACTTTGCGCGAATTGATTTGTGTAAAAAATAACACCAAATTTTTACCCGCTATTTTGCCCGCAGGCTTGGAATTGTTGGATTGTAGCCATAATAATTTGGATACTTTGTTGGCCAAACTGCCTGTTTCTTTGCGTTATTTGGACTGTAGCGATAACAAACTAAATTATTTTACCGAAACCCTACCCCCAAACATTCAGCACTTTGATTGCCGCGAGAATCAAATCAAAAAATTATTTGCTAATTATCCCAGCTCTTTGCGCTATTTCAACTGTAGTTATAACCTGATTGAGTACATACCAACCTTGTCCAAACACAAAATGAAACTTGTAGCGACCAACAATAATTTTTCTTGTATAGACAAAATCCCAGAAGAGGTAACTTCCGACTTAATCAGATGCGATTAATTCAGTATTATTCACACCAATTTTTTTAAATAAAAAAAACCTGTTTGGAATAAATCCGAACAGGTTTTTTATTTTAACAAAATTATAATTCAAATTAGCAAAAGCTGTTTTTTGATAAAAAACAAGTTGAAAAGCTAAATTTTCGCCGTGCGACGCCAAAACCAGCGTATGTCGCGGAAAGACGACCAACCGAGCGTAGCGAGGGCAGCAGCTTTTTTGCAACGCAAACACGGCGAAGCCCTCCCGAAGGAAACGTCGGCTTATAGCGACGGTTTTGCGCTTATTTTCGTAGAAAATACAAGCAACACGGCGAAGCCCTCCCGAAGGAAACGCCTTTTTGGCGTTGGCTTTTTTGGTACTTTTTTGCCATCAAAAAAGTACAGAAAATAAATTTTTTAGGCGCAAGCCGTTAAAAAAATTTCTACCCAATTTAATGTTATAAATGTTTTGTGCTAAAATTAAACCTCAAACGTAACTCAAGTTATAATTCAAACCAGCAAAAGCTATAAGATTACTTATGTGGGGTTGGATTTTGTTTATAAGACATTTTAGCGTATTTTGGGGGTAATGTATCGCTTACTTTTTCAAAATACTTGGTGTCTATATTCAACAAATCGTCGTAATAAACGCCCATCACTCTATTATCCATATCCTCAAACATTAAGCGTTTTTGTCTAGCAAAGCGTCTCAACACCACACTTCTGCCATCGTTTTGGGTAACATCTTCCCATTTTTCCAAATGCACGGTGCGGTTTTTATCCTTATAAATTGTCCATTTGCGCACCCCATATTTATCAAATCCTTTATCCACCACCACCAGTTGTTCGCTGCGGTTGGTCATATACACCCCTTCAAATTGAGCGGATAAATCATACTTTTGCGGGTCGGTCAAATCGTTGCCAATTCCCCCCATCAAGGCGCAGAGTCTGCCCATTGCCCCCGTCCAATCCATACGGGTATCTTTGAACCCCAAGCGGATAATCACCATATTATGTTCTGGGCTTACATAAATATACTGTCCGTGATAACCAGCCGCGTTGTAATCGGTCATATCCAGATAATTTCTATCCAAGTAAGTATTCAACCAAAAACAGTTGGTATAACCCCACCATTTATCGGCAGCTATACTGCGTTGGCTCATCATTTTTACAAAATCGGCGGGTACAATTTGCTTGCCTTTCCAATCGCCATTATGCAATAACATATAACCCACGTGTAGCATCGAACGGGCTGTCAATGCTAACCCGCCAAAAGGTCTATTCATCTTTTTGCGCTTGGAGTCCATTGTATAAAGCGCCTCGTGGGGCATTTCCAACTCATTCCAAAGTTTTTGTTGTAAATAATCCGCCTGTCTTTGCCCCGTTGCGCCCTCCAAAGCCATTCCCATAATTTGGGTCGTGATAGATTTATACGCAAAATGTGTACCTGGTTGAAAATCCAAAGCGGTTCTGTTGATAACAAACCTTCTTATATCGCTGTTGTAGTACATTATTCCCAACCAAAACAGATGTTTGTAGTCTATCCAGTTGATACCCTCGGTCATATTGAGTAAGTGTTTGACTTTTATCAACTTTCTATCGTCATTGCGAAACTCAGGGATAAAATCGGCTATACTTTGTTCCATATTCATCTTGCCCTCGCGGATAGCTATAGATACCAAACAAGCAGTAAGCGCTTTGCTCACGGAGAAACCAACCAATTGCGATTTTTCATCCCTTTTGTTATAATACCGCTCAAACAAAACCGTATCGTTGCGCATCACTATCAGCGCGGTGGTATTGGCAACAGTAAATACCTCATCCATAGTTTTTTTGCCCGCTTGCGAGGCTTTATCTATCCACAAGTTCATATCAGGCAGTTGTTGCTGGGCTTTGGGCAGATAATAAAAAGGCAATTGAGGATTGGGATTAGCTTTTATCGTATCACAAGGGAAAAACCGTTCGTGGTCATCCACATCAGGCGCACCAAACAAAACCCCTTTTATCAAAGGCGCACAGCCATTCAACCCCAAACAAAAGATACTTAGCAAAGCAAAATAAAAACATTGGGAATTTTTCATTGGTTGTTTTTTATTGGTTGTTTTTTATTGTAAATGATATAATTTAGCATAAGCCCCCCCTTTATCCAACAACACTTGGTGCGTACCCATTTCGGCTATTTGCCCCTGCTGCATCACCACTATATTATCGGCTGTATGTATATGATTGAATTTATGCGCTATTAAGATAATCGTTTTAGTTTTTCGCAAGACCTGTAAGGTTTCATAAATCAACTGTTCGGATTCGCTATCCAAAGCTGAAGTTGCTTCGTCTAATATCAAAATAGGCGCATTTTTTAATATAGCTCTTGCTAAAGTTAGCCGCTGTTTTTGCCCGCCTGATAAATTTGCGCCCCTATCGCCTATATTGGTTTGATAACCTTGAGGCGTTTTGAGGATAAAATCGTGCGCGTTAGCCAATTTGGCGGCAGCTATAACCTCCTCTTCTGTGGCTTGTGCCGCACCCAAAGCGATATTGTTATAAATTGTATCGTTGAATAAAATCGCCTCTTGGCTAACTATAGCGATTAATTGGCGCAAAGCGTACAATTCCATTTGGGCTATATCCACCCCGTTGATGGCTATATAACCAACCGTAGGCGGATAAAATTTAGGCAATAAATCCACCAAGGTAGATTTGCCCCCGCCAGAGCCGCCCACTATAGCCCACAGTTGAGCAGCGGGAATATGCAGATTAATGTCTGTTAGCACTGTTTGGGTTTCATTATAAGCGAAAGAAACGTTATGGTAGCTAATTTCTACCCTTTCTATCTTAGCGGCTGTTTGCGGGTTATGGTTAATAGATAAAGATTTTTCCACTTCGGGGATAAACATAATCGCGTTAATCCTTTCCATCGCCGCTTTGGCCTTTTGTATATCGTAATAAGCTGCTGATAAACTTTTGGCGGGTTCTATTATATTATAAAACATCATCACAAACACCACAAAGGTAGAGGCTTCAAAATAGCCCTCAAACACCAAACTTCCCCCAAAAAGCAATAAAATGGCGACTATGCCTATGCCCAAAAACTCGGTCAAAGGCGAAGAAAGCTCTTTTCTGCGGTTTATTTTTAGCTGGGTTTGGTAATAATGTTCATTATGCTGCTCAAATGCTTCGCTTTGGTAACGTTCTACCTGAAACGATTTGATAATTCTTAGCCCGCCTAAGGTTTCTTCTACTATAGACAATAAATGCCCCAAAGTATGTTGCGAGTCTTGCGCTGCCGATTTTAGCTTTTTGCCTATGCGGCCTATAATCAAACCTACGCCTATCATCAACACGAAAGAAAAGAGGGTTAAACTTGCGCTGATATAAATCATAACCCCCAAAGAACCCAATATAGCCACAGGAGAACGCACTACACTCTCCAAAGACCTCAACACCCCCCATTGTATCTCTTGCACATCTGCCCCAAATCGCGACAATAAATCCCCTTTGCGTTCTTGCGAGAAAAAAGATAAGGGCAAAATTTGTATTTTATCGAATAAATTTTGGCGAATATCCCGCTCTATGCCGTTGCGAACTGGGGACATAATCAATAAAGCCAAATAACGGAATAAGTTTTTGAAAAAAAAGCAGACGAGTATCAACCCGCAGACTAATACTAAGCCCGAATAACGCCCATTTTCCACCACATAAGCATTCAATAATTGGCTACAATAGGCAATAAACCCCTCAGCGGTATTGTTGGGGCTATTTTGATTGGCTACTGGGGGCAAAAACAATATATCTAAAAAAGGTTTGAGTACAATAAAACTCATTATCGCAAAAAATGTAGTCAATAGGTTAAAAACTACATTCCAAAAAGCAGCATTTTTATACTTGCGCAGATAATACAGCGCTGGATTTTCTCTTTTTACTCCCATTATTGCCTAAGGCTATTCTTCAAACAGCTCAAATACACTGTTGAGATAATCAAACGATTTTACCCCTAATTTTTCCTCTTCGCCACCCTGCAAAACCAACCCATAAGGAGCCACTCGTTTCAAAACCCGCTTCAAACCTATCGTGGGCATATCAAACTGAAAAAAGCACTTAAATTCTTTGTTCATAAACTCTATAGCACGAATCATATTCATATCGGTCGTAAAGTCCCCAAAAGCGCTAAGATTGATTAAAAACATATCACTTTGGGTCAATTGCTGGTAGTATTTTGCCATTTCGTGTAAGGCTTTCCAATTGTTCTCTGAGTTTTCTTGCAGATTGAGTTGATGAATAAGCAAATAGTCGCTTCCGTCCTCTTTCAAGCCTACAGGCGGCACGACATAAGGCAACAAAACGGTTTTAACCTTCAACTCCTTCAGCAAATCTTGCGCTTTTTCCAACTGCATAAAACTCCCCAACTCAGCAGCCAATTCTACCCCAGCAAGCCAGGCTTTAATCTCCAAAAACTGCTCTATTGTTAGCGCCTCTTTATTCCCCACCTCTACATTAAACCCGATAAAATCTACCCCTTGTGCAGCAAAATAGCGCGCATCGGTCAAATGACGCACTTTAGTTGCATATATTTTTGGCTTTTGCATAATTGATAATAATATGTTTTGGCTAAGTTTTAGCCGTTTGATAAATGTTTAAATTTTTTAGCGCGCAAAATTAGCCATTTTTTAAATATAAAAAATATTAAAATAAAAAAAGGGATAAAATAGCCTTCAATTAACTATTTTATCCCCTAAAATGCTTTTAATTTAGCGGAAAAACTCGCCTAGAATTGCCCGAAGCTATACCTCTGCCATTTTTTACATTGCTGTATATCAACACAGGTTCGGCAAAAGGGTTGCTTTCTGCTTCATAATATAAATCCAAAGAGCGATTGAATAAATATATGGCTTTTCCCAAATTGTACACCTCCAAATCTACTTGATAATTGAATGTATCCAAAGGAAACGTCCATAAATCTATGCTTTTGGTTGACCCGTTAAAATTTTTATCCGCCAAAATCAACCCTCTATTACTATATTCTGCATTTTGGTCTGGTGATTCTAAATACTGGTAATAAGGAAAAGTCCCCCAACTGCTGTCTTTCGGGGTATATTTTAACAAAAACATATAATAATTTTCTACCCCTGCTGGGTCATTAATTTCCGCTTGTATCAAATCATAAACCTGCCCGTTGCTGCTTACCCCCTCTGGGACAAAAATTATGCTATCCACAACAGGCAAAGCCAATATATCTATATTCGCGCTAATAGATGGATAATTGGGGG
Source organism: Chitinophagales bacterium (assembly GCA_013297745.1). Taxonomy (GTDB): domain Bacteria; phylum Bacteroidota; class Bacteroidia; order Chitinophagales; family Saprospiraceae; genus JAAFIM01. The sequence goes on from JAAFIM010000080.1 coordinate 13,795, forward strand.
CTGAAGCCCTTAACTCATAACTTGCCGTAGGGTCTAAATCATCCACCAACAAATCCCCCGTATAAATCCTCGCCCCGTTTTCTACCCTCAATGTTTGCAAAAGATTAGCATCTTTATACAATTCGACGGTCGCATTATTTACCCAAACCGTTCCCTCGTAAGGTATGGTTCTATCCATAGGGCTGTAGCCTAAAGTATCCAAACGGGTATTGTCCAACACAGAGATATTGTTGCCCAACCAAGCCCAAATTTCTTCATTTTGTCCCTGTGACCAAAACGCGTGTAGCACCAAACGCGGCTCGTGTGGGGGCAAATCTATATTAACTACCTGCTGACAAGCCGACCAAAAACTGGCTGCTATCAACATTATAAATAATTGTTTCATTATAGGAAAAGTTGATATTTTTTGATAATTGAAAAAAAACAATCCGATTTAAAATTTAAAATCCCAGCGCACCGAAGGTATAAAAGGGAATAAACTCACTTGTCTAAACTCTCTTGCGCCTGTGTTGAGATTATTGGCGGCAAAAATATAAAAAGGATTTTGTCTATTGTACACATTATAAGCCCCAAACGACCAAGTAGAAAGGATGCGTTTAAGCTGTTTTTTGATATTGATAGAAAAATCAAGTCTGTGATAAGCCGCCATTCTAAAACTATTTTTATCCGAAATAGCATCTACCGCGCCCGCATTAGGGCTTAGATAGGTTTCTGTGGGCAAGGTGATAGAGTTGCCCGTGCCATATACCCAAACAGCGGACATACTTATTCTATCATTCAATTCGTAATTGCCTGTAATGGCAAAATTATGCCGTCTGTCGTATTTGAACGGGTAAGGACGGCCAAAATTAATCTCTGTATTGGCAAACTGCCGCCAATTCCAAGCCAAAGTATAACTTATCCAACCAGTAAATTTACCCGTTTTTTTCTGCACAAATAATTCTGCCCCATAAGACCAACCTATTCCGCTCGATTCTACCTTATTTTCCCAACTTTCGTTATCAGAATCTAAAAAACTTGCCCCTGGTTTATACGACAACAAATTATACATTTTTTTATAATATCCTTCTATACTGACCTCGTATTTTTTATTGACGGTCTTAAACAAGCCCAAAGCCGCCTGCCACGCTTGTTCTGGGGCTATGTTTTGGGTGGACGGCACCCACAAATCTGTAGGCAAACCAAGCCCTTCGTTGGTCAATAGGTGTATGTATTGGGTCATAGTGGTAAAAGAGGCTTTAATTGCCACTTTTTGCGGGAGTAGATAACGCAGATTTAGCCGCGGTTGTACAGATTGATAAAAACGCCCATTGACGTTCATAGCCGAAACGTGTACGCCCGCATTCATACCTATATTTTCGGTCAAACGCATATCGTTTTCAACATAAGCGGCATATTCACCCGAACGCACTTTATTATTGCCTACGGTTATGGCTGTATCTAATCCGTCTTCGTCTATTTTGACCACTGTAGCCCCGGGGTTGAATGTGTGATATATAGCATTAGCGCCAAAACGCATATAGTTGCGGGGGTTGATGATATAATCAAAATCTATTTTTGCGCCCACGTCGCTAATCCCAGAGCGGTATGCGGCTTCATAAAACACATAATCGTTGGCATTGCCAGAGTTGGAGCGGCTTTCTTGGCTTACGCCTATCACAAAATTATAGCGGCTAAAGGTTAGGTTGGTATTAGCAAACATTTTTTTGTTGATTACCCTATTCCAACGCAAAGATGAGGTGATATTGCCCCAAGCTATTTTAGAACGCAGCTTGTCGGTATAAGTGATATTGCTGTTTCTATCCGTAAAACGGCTACTTACATTGGCATAAAACTTATCCTCACCCCCATAAAAGCTTAAAAATAGTCTATTTTTAGGGTTGAAAATGTGGTTTATTTTGGCGTTAATATCATAAAAATAATACCCAACACTTGCACGTTCTCCCCCAGATGCTCGCGCAGCCAAGCTAATCAACGGCTGGGTCAAAATATCAATATAAGTGCGTCTTGCGGATAACATAAACGAAGTTTTATCTTTTTGGATGGGTGCTTCTATTGTTATTTTGGACGAAATAAGCCCAATAGAGCCTTCAGCAGCCCACTTTTTAAGATTGCCTTCTTTCATATTGATTTCCAAAACTGAAGACAATCGCCCCCCGAAACGGGCAGGATAACCGCCTTTGGTCAATTGTACCGATTTGATAGCGTCGGCGTTGAAAACGGAAAAAAAACCAAATAAATGAAACACGTTATACACAGGCACACCGTCTAATAGTATCAAATTTTGGTCAGGACTGCCCCCGCGCACGTACAAACCGCTTGTGCCTTCGCCAGATTGTACCCCAGGGAGTAATTGTAACACCTTTAGCACATCCACTTCCCCCAAAAAAGCGGGCAAGGACTTAATTTGTTCTATAGGGATATTAATTTGACTCATTTGATTCCGTTCTTCTATCTTGTCTTCGCTATCGGCAGCCGTTACCACTACAGTTTCCAACGCAGACGGGGCTAATTTAATGCTCATTTCTGCATCCTTATCCAACCAAAGGCTGTAGTATTGTGTTTCCATCCCTATATAAGAAACCGCCAAATACACAGAGTCTTTAGGCAAAGTCAAGCTATAAAAGCCGTATGTGTTGCTAATCGTACCTTCTCCCGATTTGGCATCAAACACATTCACCCCAATCAACCGCTCCCCCGTTTCGCTATCTTCTACATAACCGCTAATGGTGAAACGCTGCTTATTTTGCGCCCATAGCGCAGCAGCAAAAGCCCAACAGAACAAAAGGGCGAATAATTTGTACATACTATAATTTTTTTTACGATACTTGATAATTTTTTTTGTTTAAATTTACACTCAAAAACGGCAAACGGAAAAAATTGGTTGGGTTGTGGGTATCAAATACGAAAAAATACCTTAATAGCGGTTATTTATTATTGCTATTTTGCCCCGCTAATTTTATCCCGTGTATAAATTTTTATATAATCACAACAACACAACTTTTTTTATGCAAACAAAACCCAGCAACTTTCGCTATTTTTTGGTTTATAAACCCTATCAAGTTCTATCCCAATTTACCCCCGAAGCTGCGGGGCAAAAAACATTGTCCGATTTGGGATTTGATTTTCCCAGCGATGCCTATCCTATTGGGCGATTAGATTACGACAGCGAAGGGCTTTTGTTGATTAGCAACGATAAAAAATTGGTGGATAAATTGCTTAACCCTCAATATGAAAAAGCTAAAACGTATTGGGCGCAGGTAGAAGGTCAAGCTAACGAAAGCCAACTTTTAGCCTTTTCTACAGGGGTAGAAATCAGCCACAACGGCAAAAAATACACCACTTTGCCCGCTACAGCCCAACTTTTGCCCCAACAAGCCGATTATTTGCCCGCCCGCAATCCCCCTATTCGCTATCGGGCTGCCATCCCCACCTCTTGGATTAGCATCACCGTCACTGAAGGCAAAAATAGACAAGTGCGCAAAATGGCTGCCGCAGTAGGTTTGCCCGTTTTGAGATTGGTAAGAACCGCTATTGCTAATTTTAATCTTTCTGATTATCCGTTGGCAAGCGGGCAGGTTGTAGAGGTAGAAAAACCGCTTGTTTAAACCTTAAGGAGCATTTTTGTACCCACTCAAAATAAATTGATAAGTTATAAATATCATTATTTAAACCCGATTTGTATGTTTTATCTATAGGGTTATAACCAACCCTTATTTTTAGTGGCTTTACACCTTCCAAACCCTATTCTGTAGATGCAGAATAGGGTTTTTAACTTTACAAGCTATCCGCTGTGGCTGCAGAATAGGGTTTTGAAGGTTCAAACCGCTCGCGGTATATACAGAATAAGGGTTTGAAAGTTACAAACTTTAATCTGTGGGTGCAGAACCTTGTTCTGAAGGTTCAAAACCCTATCCTGTGGGTGCAGAATAAGCCTTTGAAGGTTACAAAGGCTTCCCTGTAGCTGCAGACTCTTGCTTTGAAGGTCTCGAACGCTTCCGAGTTCCACATAAAATGCTGTTTGAGTAATTTCATTTTTAGATTTTTTTAGTTTACAAAAATACAAATTTTATAAAAGTAAATTATTTTATAATATATTTTGCAACTTTATCCGCATATATTAGCCAATAGGGGCAAAAGGGGCAAAAAAAAAGTTGGACTTATCCAACTTTTTAACCAATTTTGCGTTTTATTGCTTGTGTATATACCCACTTTAAAATTTCAACCCTATATTTTTTCTTTTTTACCATTATGATACAAACCAAAGGGCTAAATTTTAGTTATGCCAACACAGCTTTAAGCGGCGATAATAGCCGCAATTTTGCTTTTCCCGATATAGCCTGTGCAGAAAAAGAACTGTTGTTGATTTTGGGTCAATCTGGTTGTGGCAAAACCACCCTGCTGCATTTATTGGCTGGTTTATTAAAATCTCAATCGGGGCAAATTATTATCAAAGGGCAAGATATAGCCGCGATGAGCGAAAGCCAATTGGATTTGTACAGGGGCGCGAATATAGGGGTGGTTTTTCAACAATCACATCTACTCAAGTCGCTCACAGTAGCCCAAAATTTGCTTGCTGCTCAATATTTAGCCAACAAAAGCCAAAATTTAGCGGATATAGAAACGTTATTGGCGAGGCTAAATATGGGGCATAAATTGCACAGCCCTACCCACCAGTTAAGCATAGGCGAACAGCAACGAGTAGCTATTGCCCGCGCGCTCATCAACCGCCCTGCGGTAATTTTGGCGGATGAACCCACTTCCAACTTAGATGATAAAAATTGCGAGGAGGTAATCAATCTATTAGCCCAACAAGCGCAAGAGTTCAACGCGGCTTTAATCGTGGTGACCCACGATGGGCGGCTCAAAAATAGGGTAAGCAATCATATAAATTTGGATAATCGGGGATAAAATGCTACCTTTGTCGCAAAATAATTTTTATGGACGCAAACAGTAACCAAAATATAAAAGCGGAATTATTAAGCTTGGGGTTAAACCAACTGCTGATGTTTATCTGTGTGCTATTTTTGGGTTGGAAATTGACCGAATTGATGACTTTATTGGGGGTAGAATTATTCGTGTCGGGATTATTATGGTATTATGTGGATTGGTATTGGGGCTTGCAGCTTAAAAAAAACCGCCAAAAGGGAGACCTAAACAAGCTTATTTTAAGAGTTTTTTTTCAAATTATGGCTTTAATCCTATCCGTGTATATTATTTATTGTAGCGCAGAGATAGAAAATAGCAATCTTTTGACGGTAGAAATGGGTTTATTTGCCCTTTTTTTTGCTTGTATGCCCTTTGCTATATTGATGATTTGGCAAAAAAGGGGTTATATACCCACCATTGAGTTGTTGCCCGCCCAATTAAGAATTTTATTATCGCGTTGGCAGTTAATCATCAACCCGCTATTATGTGGCATAGGATTTGCTACCTTAGCGTTGAATATAGCAGTGTGGCAAGGAGCGGCTTTAATCTGTGGGTTGAAGCTATTATTTGATTTATATTTATACAAAAAAAGCAATGTTTAATTTTATCAAATATCAGGTGGCAGAAAGACGCGCCGATATTATTATGAACCG
>JAAFIM010000081.1 GCA_013297745.1 Chitinophagales bacterium
CTATTGAGCGCGCCTTATGTTATTGTTGCTTGTTTTAGCTTTTAAAACCTTACTAAACACCTTTATTGATAAATTTTTATGAAAAAAATCTTAATCGTTGCGGCTACAGAGTTAGAATTAAAACCTTTTTTGGAGAAAATAACGGATAAATTTACACCAAAAGGAACTAATTTATACCAAAATAACCTTATCCACTTGCAAATTTTAACTACAGGCGTGGGCGCGGTCGCAACCTGTTATCAACTCACAAAATTGTTACAAAAACAACAATTTGATATAGTTATCAACGCGGGTATAGCTGGCACGAGCGACTATAATTGCGAACTTGGGCAAGTGTTTAACGTGGTAGAAGATAGTTTTGGCGACTTAGGCGCAACGGATAAAGCGGGAAATTTTATAAACGTTTTTGATTTAGGTTTTGCCAATCCAGATGCGTTTCCGTTCAGTGCGGGTAAAATTCGCTCGCGCCACGATAATTTTTTCCAAGATATAAACCAAATTGCCGCTTGCACTTGCAACACAGCCACAGGCAGCCCTCAAGAGGTGGAAAATTTTGTAAAAAAATACCCTCAACACTTGCAAAGTATGGAAGGCGCGGCTTTTTTCTACGTTTGCGCGCTGGAAAACGTACCCGTTTATGCCCAAATTCGCGCCGTTTCCAATTATGTAGAGCCGAGAGATAAAAGCCGTTGGAAAATTGCTGTTGCGTTGGAAAATTTAGCTCTCTGTTTGGAAAGAATTTTGCATACTAACTTTTTCCCCTCCTAATTTTCTAAAACCCCAAAAAATCTATGTTTATTACCGAATTAAAATCCTTGCCTACAGAAGATATTTGTTTACAATTTGGGTTAGCCAATCACTCTTTTAAATATCTTTGCGATTGCGGTTTTGCCTCTCAACTAACGGTGGCAGATTGCAGAGACACCAACGCCATTTTTGTAAGTCATACCCATATTGACCATTTTATAAATTTCAACGGTATAGTCAGGCATCAACTCGCTATAGGCCGCCGCGTTATCGTAACGGGAACTGTAGGCGTGGCTAAAAATGTACAGGCGCAATTGCTTTCATTTAATTGGAATTTGCTGAAATACGACGACCAAGCGGTTAGTTACGAGATTAGAGAGATTGACGAAGCGGGCAAAATCAACCGTTTTTTGATAGAAACGCCCAAATGGGAGTTGCAAGATTTGGGAGAATTGCCAAGTGCGTATATTTATGAAAATGAACTGTTTAAAGTGCGCTGCGCGCTGTTAGACCACGGGATAAAAACGGTGGCTTATCTGTTTGAAACTCAAGAAAAGGTAAGTATGCAAATGGAAAATTGCCCGCACAAAGCTGGGCGTTGGATAAACGAGTTGAAAACAGCCTTTTTGACTCAAGATTGGGGTAAAGAAATCGTTATTGATGCCAACACGACCCGCAAAGTGAGCGAATTAACCCCGTTTATACAGCGCGAACCGACTTATAAAATGGCTTATGTGATGGATTTTGCCGCTACTGAAGCCAACCGAGAGAAAATAGTAGAATTGTGCGCCGATGTGGATGAATTGTTTATGGAATGTTACTACAGCTCCGAAGATATGGAAATGGCGGTGAAAAATAAACACAGTTACGCCTCTTTTTCCGCCCAAACAGCCAAATTAGCTAGAGCAAAAAGGGTAATTCCCGTGCATTTTTCGCGCCGTTATCACGAAGAAGCGCAAAAACAGTTAATTTTGAACGAATTTTTCGCCCATTTTGGTGAAAATCAACCATAAAAAAAAGCCAACCCTGTTTAGGAGTTGGCTTTTCGCTTTTTATCAAGGTTAGAGTTGAGCTAACAACTCTTTTTTCTTCTGTTCAAACTCGGCATCGGTCAAAATACCCATTTGTTTCAACTCACCCAAATCTTTTAGCGATTTCATAATTTCGTCGCGGGAAGCTTTTGGCTGTTGAACGGGCTGTTGTTGGTTATTGTTGTTTTGGTTCAGCATTTGATTTTGCAACATTTGGTTTTGCATCATTTGCTGCTGCATCATCATCTGGCTCATTTGGAAACCTTCATAATTACCATTTTCAGCCGATTTTTCCATCGCATTGGCTTGTTTAATGCGGGTCATTTTCTCTATATTTTTATCGCTGGTCGTGTTCAATTTCGCCATTTCGGTAAAGTGCGCCTCCAACTCTTTGGGGATAGAAACGCTGGTGATTTGGAACTTGGTCAATTCCAACCCGAAAGGTTCCATATCAGCCTGCAACATAGGCGCGATTTGGTTGCCAATTTCTGTATAGCGAGAATACACATCAAAAGCAGAAGAACCACTTTTGGTCAATGCCTCAGAGAATTTGGGCGCAATCAAGCCACGTAGCAAATCTTCCAACTCGCTAACATACAATTGTGAGCTTGTACCCGCATACTCTTGAAAGAATTTTTTAGCATCTTTTACCCGTATAAAGTACTCGCCAAAAGCGCGGATTTGTACAGGTCCCATTTCTGGGTCGCGCAAAAAGATTGGGTTAGGAGTTCCCCATTTCAACCCAGTAAATTGGCGGGTGCTAACGAAATAAACATCAGCTTTGAAGGGAGAATTAAACCCATATTTCCACGCTTTAAGCACGGTAAGCAAGGGCATATTCTCTGTTTTCAACTCGTGGCGGCCAGGATAGAACACGTCAGCGATTTGCCCCTCATTGAGGAACAAAGCAGATTGAGAATCGCGTACGGTAAGCTGTGCGCCATATTTGATGTCAGACTCTTTGTCGGGAAATTTCCACAAAACGGTTTCTTTGCCTTCTTCTTTCCACTCGATAACTTCGAGCAACTGATTTTTAAAAAATCCGAACATAATGGGAGATTGATGTTTGTATTTGTTGTTAAAAAGGAATTGGGTGTTTTAAAATTTGAGGTAAAGGTAGAAATTAAAAATCAATTGTGCAAATTTTTTGGTTAAAATACTGCAAAAAAGGTTTAAAAAAGGGTAAAAATAAAAAAAAAGGGATAATTATTCACCCATAGCACGCTTTAAGTCTTGGATTTTGGTTTCCCAAAAGCGGGTTTCTTCCTGTTCTTCACCTTTATCACAAAAGCAGGTAATTTCTAAAATAGTGGCACTGGTCACTTCGGAACGATATACAGAGAATTGCAAAAACTCATCTTCGTAATCTTCCCACTGCAATTTTAGCAACTCTTCCTCGTAGTCTTCTACAATCCGCGCTGCTTCTTTGGCACCATTCCATTCAAAATAATAAACTTCATCTAATATATTGCAATCGTCAGCAAACCATCTAATCAAACAATCTGGTTCGGCTATAAATTGATAAACGATAGCGGGTGAAGAGCGCAGTACAAATTCACAGCTAATTTTTACTCGTTTGGGGGGCATAAGTAAGATAAAAGAATAAATGTTATATTAATTAGATTTTGCCCTTTCAGGAAAAGGTTGAGTATTGATACGCGTGCGGAGAAAACCTAACGCGTTTTTCCACATAATGCGGTCTGCTATCTCTGACGAGCTCAAACCAAACATTAAAGATTTTATAACTTTTTCATCCAAGCCTGTGGCAGCAGGTGCTATAGGGCGAGGATTTTCAAAAAAACGTTGGATATCGTTATGCAAAGCGGGCATATCTTGAGCTGTGGTATAAACATCCAAGGGCTCGCGCATACCATCAAAGTCAGAGCCTAAAGCTATATAATTCCAAGCACTTTGTTTGGCTGTATCTTGGCGAATATCGGCGGACATAATTTGTACCGCTTTGAGCACATTAGCTAAAAACAACTCAATACAAGCATCTCGCCTTTGTTGGGTATTGGGTAAAGTTTCGGCTATGCGGCGTAGTGCTAAGTCTCCCCCCAATACGGTTTTATCTAAAGTAATGCCTATAATCCCCTTGCTGGCTGCTATCCGTTTTAGGTCTTCTTCGCCCAAATTTTGTTGCCAGTGGTTCAAAAATTCGTTGCCATTTTTAGTCTCTTCGTCCTTTTTTTTGTATAAATTACTTTTCCAAGGCATACCGCTAATCCCCACGTGGCTGGCAACCACAGGCAAATTAGCCCCAAGCAAAGAAACCCGCTCCAAATCCGAATAAAAAGCCTCTCTAAAGGCCAAGCTCATGTGTTTAATATCTATTAGAATAGGCGGGCTATTTTCTGCGCCCGTGATTAGCTCTTCTATCAACGATTCGCCTATGGGAGTGCGAGAAACCCCAATATCAACCGGGCGGGTAAAAATAGTTTGTAAAGAACGCGACATGGATAAAGATGTTCCACCTAAGCCATTGGGATAAGTTTTGCACAGCCCAGCGTATAAAAATGGGATATCCAAATACACATCCGAAAAACTACGCATCGGCAGTTGGCTTTTCAGCCTTTTGACATTCTCCAACATCAGCACTTGTTGCTCTTTGGGATTTAAGTCTTTGCCCGTCATATAAATAGAATGCCCCAAAGCATGCCCCCCTTCTATGTTCAACACCAGCCCTATTTTGTTGGGATTATTCAATACAGTGTCTATATCAGCAGATTTTCTAACGATTAAATAACTATATTCTTCCCCATTAAAGTAATAAGGTTTGTTTTCATTCATCTTGAGATACTCCACGTGCTCCACCACATCTTGAAAATAGTCTATTTCACTGCGGCGAGAGAATAGTTCGTTGGCATAAATACCATGCAGACAAGCTACTGTGGCACGCCGATTTCTATCCACCAAAAAAGTAGAAGAGTTGAGAAACTGAAATTCAATAGGTGAGACCGTTAAACCAATTATTCTCACATTTCCTTTTATAAGCGCCTCAAAGTGCGCCTGCGAAAATTTGGGGGTATTGTTGGCAGCCGTCATCACATCAATAGAACGTTCATTGCTACAACTGTGGTCTATTTGCGACCATAGGTTATAATTTATATTACTACTGCGGGAATTGAATGGTTTGAGCGAGGGCTGACAATGTAAATCTATATATGTTTTGAACTCTTCTTGCGCTTCTGTGCCAACAGCCCAAAATATAAAAAATAAAGCAAATAAGGTTTGTTTTTGCATAACGGAGGAGGTTTATCTATTGGGAATTTATCTACAAATTGGTTTAGAATTTTGAGATATAAAGACATAAAAAATTGTCTTAATTTTTGGGGTCTGCTACAATAAACGCTATAAACAAAAATGAGTAGGGAGGTCAAAAAATTAATCTTCTTTATCAACTATAGCTGGGCGGCCAAACAAAGAAACACTAGCCTTAGATTTGGTAGCAGGAGGCTTCACTTGGTTGTCAGTAGGCAAATTTATCTGCAATTGTAGGGTTTCTTTTTCTATTGATGTTTCATAAATATAATCAGGATAAGTGCTGCTGGGCAAAGTATCTTGGGGGCTTATTGTTTGCTCTTTGGCTAAAATCTCTTCAACTTTAATAGGTTGCAACCGTTGTGTAGCGGATAAAACCAACTCCTTTGGTCTCAATTTGGGTTTGGATACAGCACGCTGGTTTAATAAAATCAACTCGCCATTAGCTACTTCTTCCCCTTCGGTCAAACCATTGCGCTGCTGCAAATCAAGCAAACGTATCCCATAAAATTGAGCTATTTCGTATAAAGTCTCCCCATTTTCTACCCTAAAAAAGGCTGGTTCGGACGCCGAAAAATGAGTTTTTTTGGCTGCCATATAAATATATTGATATTGTATCAACGGCTCACCCTCTTGCAAATCATTATATTTCAGCAATTTATGATAAGATATTTTCAACCTATTGGCTGCCGCTAAAGCTGACTCATTAGCTAAGGCTATGGCATATTTTGTATTGTTTCGGACAAACAGCCCCTCTTTGTATTCGCTAAACAGCGAACTATAAGTTTTTGTTCTTACAGGCGCTTTTTTTTCTTTATTAGCGCCAAGCTTTGTTTGGGGATGTGATTGCCCAGCCATAGAAAGCTGTTTGGCTGAAGTGTGTTGGTCATCTACGCTGTCTTGTGCCAACAATGAACCAGTAGAAAACAATAACAGGGTAATAATTGCCAGACGAAAGGTCATATTCGTAAAAAAGTTACAAATGTGATTAAAATAAATTGGAGTAAAACGGTTAAAAAAAGAGACACCAAAATAAATACGGCATCTCTTTATGAAAGTAACAAAATTTTATCGCCCGCCACCCCCAAATTGGCTGTTATTGATTGAACTTATGACCGCGCGTATGGCGGGTTTTTGAGTGCGTTTTTTATTTAGATAAATGCGCTCGTTGGCTAACGGTTCTTCCCCCTCTTTGAGTAAATTATTATGATATAATTTTGCAATTTTAATCCCATAACGTTGAGCGATTAACTCCATAGTTTGTCCAGGCGAAACCTCGTGATAAGCATTAGCACCTTCTGCAGTTTCGTACATATCAGCTTTAGGTTCTAAAAAGATATAATAACCCGCAGGCAAATTCTCTGCTTCTGTTTCTGTCAAGTCATTATATTTTAACAAGTCCGCATAGTTTTTATTATGGGTGGTGGCTACACTCAATAAGTTTTCTCCTTGCTTGAGGATAGTTGCCAATTTTCCATTAATATCGGTTGTGCCGCGAGCATCTAATTTTCTGACCGGAAAAAATAAAATTTGAGCATCGCTATTCGCATTCCCAAACTCATCGTATTTATTTTTGAAAGGGTCTTTATTGATTTGGTAGTCCAATTTGTAAATTTCCGCTTGCAAAAAAGAGATAACGGTCTCGAGTCTGTGTATGCTGGCTTTTAGCAATTCAATTTCATGACGCAAACTCTCAATTTCTTCGGCTTGGGTTTGATACTTATGCTCGCATTCAGTCATTCGCCCTTGGTTATCAAAAATGCTGTTATTGGCTTCTGTCCGAACTCCTTGATAAAATTGTTTTTGAGTTTCTGGGCTTATAACTGTACTTTTTTTTTCGTCCAGTTTATATAATTCGTGCCTTTCTATCAAATCTATCAATTTGCTCGCATACAATTTATCTGTAGCATAACCACCTTTTTGTATTTCAACAGCCCAATTGCGGTAATCTGTTAGCGCCAAACCGCGCACATTAGCATAATTGCCAGCCAACAACACTTTGGAATGGTCTCTGTAAGATTCTTCCACATTATCATATTTGCGAAAATAACTATTCACTTTGCTGTAGCCTGTGCTGGTTTGTTCGGGTGAAGCGTAATAATAACAATTATTGTTTACATTCTCGCCCCGTTTGCATTTGATACCAAAATGATTAAAAGTGGCTTTTGCCAACGGACTTTGCCCCGCAGCAGATTCTAATATAGCTTGTGCCATAATAATAGCGGCTGGTATGCGACTCAAGTTACTTTCTTGTACTGCCAAATACTGATATTCTTGAATGTACAATCGTTGATTTTCCCATTCTTGTTCAGCTGCTGTTGGCTGTCCATTGGCTAGCAACAGGTCTGCACTAACCGTTAAAGATAAAAACGCTATGGAGAGTAATTTTTTAAACATAAAGCAAGCAAGTTGAATAATTGAAATTAAAATATATAAGGAATTTTTAAGATAGCTAAGTAAGCCGCAAAGATAAAATTTATTTTGGACATACATAAATTTACTTGATTTTTTCGCTTTTTTTTTACAAAAATTCGCCTTTTTGCCTTATTATTAACGCTTTGGGTTATGTTTTTATAGTTTTTTGACCAACAATAGCCCGTCCCTCAAAGGCAACAACAATCTGCGCACTCGGACATCATTCAACACCTTTTGATTAAACTGCTGAATTAGGGCGGTTTTTTTGTCTGGTTGTAAATTTAACACTTTCCCGTGCCAAAGCACATTGTCAATCAATAAAAAACCGCCTTTTTGGGTTTTGGCTAACAGAAGCTCATAATACAAATCATAGCTTTCTTTGTCCGCATCTATAAACGATAAATCTATCCCGTCAGGTAATGTGGGAATAATCGCTTGCGCATCGCCCAAATGTAATTTTATTTTATCTTGCAGTTGCGCTTTCTGCACAAACTCGCTAATAATAAATTGCTTCTCTTCGTCTATTTCTATAGTGTGTAATATGCCCCCGTCGCTCAAGCCCTGCGCCAAACATATAGCAGAATAACCCGTAAAAGTGCCCACTTCTACTATCGTTTGGGGACGAATAAGCTCGCTAATGAGGGTTAGAAACTGCCCTTGCAAACCACCAGATAGCATCTGCGCCGCCAATGTGCGCAAATGGGTAGCTCGTTCCAAACCATTCAATACTTCAGCTGTTGTTGTAGCCCAAAATTGGCTGTGTGCCTGCGCGTATTGGTGGAGTTGTTCATATTTGTCGGTCATAATGTTTATTTTTTTGTTTTTATTGGATATTTTTTAAGAAAATTATATTTAGGGCTTTGTTGTCAAAAAAAAGTGCTAATTTTGTGCTTGATATTTTATACCTTTTAATTGCTTTATTTGTTATGGTTTAAATTCGCATCTTTGAGGGCTGATTTTGAGTAGAGACAAAGCATGCCTCATCTCTACACCAACGCCATCAATTTTTTAAATATCATATAAACCACCAATAATTTATTTCACTTGCTTAATTACCGTTTATATACTTTTTTCCATAACCACAAAACTAATACTTGAGATGATGAATTTTTTCCCAGCTTTTGCTCAAGAGCAAGAATCTCTACTCCTCCAAGATGTAGATGTCAACCAAATAGCTAAATTGGTTGTTTACAACGACAACCACAACTCTTTTGAATGGGTTATCGAATGTTTTATGGAAATTTGCCAACACAGCAGCAGCCAAGCCGAACAATTGAGCTATATTATCCACTTCAATGGCAAAGCTACAGTAAAATCTGCCGATGCTGACACCCTTCGCCCTTATAAAGAGGCTTTACAAGAGCGGGGTTTATCCGCTGTTATTGAACGATAATGATTATCCCATTTTATACTAAACTAAAAAACGCAAGGCTCAAACAGCTCTGCGTTTTTTTTATTCGTGGCAAATTATTGCGCTTCTTTTTGCTGCAAATCTGCCAATACTTTTTCGTATAAAGCGGCTAATTTGATTGGCGAGCGGAAATAAGCCTGCATACTTTGTTCAAAATCTGCCGTACTCACTTTATGCTTTGACAATATCTGCCCATAATAAATTTTGATTATTTTATCCCGTTCGGTTTTATCCTCTACAGTAGCCAACAAACCTTCAGCTAAATGTATATCAGACAAAACAGCCTGCATTTTATCCGCCGCTATCGTGGGTTGAACCTCTACAATGGGATTATTCGTAACTGCCGCCCCACAACCGATAAATATAAGCAGTTGGAAAATAAAAACTAAGCGAAAATTCATACCTTTTTTACAGTGGTTAGTTGTTAATTATTAGTGATTAGTTGTTTTCTTTTCCCACTCCCCACCTTTCACTTCCCCACCTTTCATTCTACACCTGTTTGTACATTTTCACCTTGCGGCCGGGCAAAAAATCCCAATCGTCAGCAGAAATTCCATTGGCACTAACCAACCATAACACAGGAATCCGCGCAAGTATATTAGGGGCGGGAGCGTGCCCATCGGTAAAATAAACCATCGCATTGGGTTTGTACTCACCATTGGCATACTCAAAAGGCGGGTTAAAATCCGTCCCCCCTCTACCGCTTACCGTCTCGGGCTGTTTGCCTTTATAATCGTAAACGTTATTGATTTGGGTATCGCATTCTATCACCCGAATTTCAGCCCCGTTGCGCCAAATATGGTACATTTCCCCAAAAAACTCTTTCAACTCTTCATCAGAAACCGAACCAGAGGTATCAATAGCCACCAACAGTTTTTGGCGGTGTTTGATTTTAATCCCTGGGCTGGTGCCAAAGCGTTTGGAAATTTTTTGTATGGTTGTTTTTAGATAAGTTCTTGAGCTGGTGGCTGCAAACAAGCGCAAAACTCTTCTCCAGTTGACATTGGGTTTTAGATTTTCCAACAATTGGTCTAAATACTGCTGCAAATCTCCGGGCAAAGTTCCCCTTTGTTTATTGCGGGTGCGTTGCATCGTGTTGATAATCGCCTCGTTTATCATAGCGTCCATAATTTTACGCTCTGCTGTGGTCATTTGGGCTATTTTTTCCCAATTTTTATGCTGCTGAAGGTGCAAATTGTTCTTATCCTCGCGCAATTTTTGCAGTTGGTTTTGGGCTTCGTTCAATTTGGGATTAGGTTCGTACTCTTTATCCTTTTTTTCTTGCTCTTCCTCCTCCTCGTTATTGCTGCTATTTCCACCGTTGGGTTCTTGGTCGTCTTCTTCTTCATTTTCGCCCTCGCCTTGTCCTGACGCATCTATAGCATCGGCTTCTTCTCTAAGTCTTTTGTAATAATAATCCAAAGTTTGTTGTGGTTCTAATTTAAACTCGGGGAATTTTTCTATAGTAATTGCCTCTTCATCCAATTGATGACGGCTAATATATTGGTTGGCGGATAAATCGGCTGCCATATTGAATAAATGCTTATCGCCAAAATCTTGTACTTTAAGTATATGTTTCAATACCAGATGCAAAATTTGATGTTTGATAGCCCCATAACGTACATTTTTGGTCGTTTCGGGGTCTGTAGTGGTCAAAACGCTTCTCCAATAATCTTCGTTAATTATCAACTTGAGCATATCCAAACGGTTTGGCTCTAAAGAAACCGACTCTGTATCTTTGGATATATCTTTTATAATAGAGGTAAAAAAATGCCCAAAAAAGGGTTCATTGAGCATCAATTGTATGCTTGTTTTGGCTATTTCGTCTAATATCGGGTTCATTATTTTGTTTTTTGGGAATTTGTGGCTTTAGGTTTAAGCCTTTATAAAAATTTTAACCTTGCCCGCGCTGCGCCTGCAACCACAATTGAAGGTCTTTTTTGGCCAAAGCCGCCCCCATCAACTCAGGGAATAAATCAGGGGTGCAAGCAAAAGCGGCTATACCCATTTGGGCGAAATAATCTGCATTTCTGCGGTCGTAACTTGGGCTGCCGTTGTCGTCCAAAGAGAGCAAAGACACCAGCGTAACTCCAGCCGATTTGAGCGAAGCTACCCTTTTCAGCATTTGGCTATTATTGCCCCCCTCGTACAGGTCGGAGATTAAAACAATAATTGTGTCAGAAGGTTGGCTAATAATCGTTTCCACATAAGCTAAAGCCTTATTGATGTCCGTGCCGCCGCCCAATTGCACCCCAAACAGCAAATCTACAGGGTCTTTTAGCTGTTCGGATAGATTAACCACTTCTGTATCAAAAACGACCACTTGGGTTTTGAGCGCGGGCAAACTGGCCAAAACCGCCCCAAACACGGACGCATACACCACCGAACTTGCCATTGAACCGCTTTGGTCAAGTAATAAAATAACCTCTTTTAGCCCTTGCCCTTTGCGCCCGTAGCCCACCAACCGCGCGGGAACTACAGTCTGAAACTCGGGCAAATAATGCTGCATATTCTTCTGTATGGTCTTATGCCAGTTGATTTCTGCCAACTTGGGTTTGTTGTTGCGGACGGCGCGGCTTATGGCTCGCGTTACGGCTTGGCGGAGGGGATTTTCTAACTTTTTTATCAACTCATTTACTATCTTGCGAACTACAGCGCGGGCAGTTTCTCGCGTTTTGGCGGGCATAGCTTTTTGCAAACTCACCAATGTACCCACCAAATCCACATTTAATTCCATCGCTTGCAACAATTCGGGCTCTAATAGCATCTGTTTAAGTCCCAACCGCTCCAAAGCGTCTTTTTGCATAATTTGGACTACAGATTTGGAAAAATACTTGCGTATATCCCCCAACCAACGGTTTATTTTGGGACTACTTCCCCCCAATCCCGCGCTTTTTTCGTTGCTGTATAAATTTTCCAACGCCGCATCCATCTCTTGCAACTCTTTGGGCAAGTTATCCCCCTCTTCGTTGTCTTCTTGGGCTGTTTTACCCAATACAAGCCGCCATTTATGATTTAATTGCATTATTGTACCCGTTTAAAATTGTTATTATACGCAAAACTTTTTTGTAAGGGTTAAAAATACGAAACTTTTGAGCAATTAACCCCCTTTTACATCAATATACCGTCCTTTGCGGCTATCTTTGCGGGAAAATCTTTTTCACCCAGCATCTCCCGCAGGTCTATTTCTATATTTCTACAAATAGCGGACATAGGCACGTCGTTGATAGAATTTTCAAACGGGTTTTCGGACGAGTCCCCAATCTGCTCCATAGTGTAAAATATCCAAGAAATCAACACGCTAAACGGTATCATCAACCAAGTAGAGCCTATATCTTCCGCCTCTTTGATAATCCCAAACGGGAGTAAAAATATAAATATCTTCACAAATATCGTGCTGAAAGTGGCATATTGACGCGGCAGGGGAAAACTCTTTATCCGCTCGCAAGCACCTTGTTGATTATAACTTTCCAACACCATTTTTTCCAAATCCGAATGTTCAAATTCGGTCAAAAAGCCCTTCTGTTTCATCTCTACCAGCGTGCGCGACTGCTGTTGTAGCAAAAAATTGCCGTGATGGCGGGCAGTTTTAATCTGGGCTATTTCGCCCTCGCGGGTGAGAAAACAAAACACAGATTTTAAATCCTCTTCTAAATCTAAACGGTGTTTTTCGGTGGCTTTGAACTGCGCGCCTTGCTGAAAATACTCATCTTCAAAAATGGGCGTATTCCGCAAACGTATCCTTAGCGTGTTTATCCAAGCGATTTGGCGGTAAATAAGTTCCTTTTTATAGGCTAAAACTTCTGGGTCTTGTTCTTTTTTGTGCCAACTGCCCGACCAAGTATTTACCCAAGTCGCCCAAGTACGGGAGAAATTGGTTATACTGCCCCAAATACGGCGGGCTTCCCAAAGGCGGTCATAGGCACTGTTGTTTTTAAACCCCACATAAAAAGCTACAGCCGTGCCGACCATTCCTACAGGCAAAAAGGGAATAGCCAAAAAAGTCCAACCTAAAAAATGGTATAAACTCCATACCGTACCGCTCAAAATCAAATAGATTAAAACAGATTTCCACGCAAACATAGCCATCAACCACAACGGCACATCTCTTTTTATATACATAAGAATTTTTTTAGTGTATAAATTTGTTATTGGATATTTCAAGGGCAAAAAACGGGGCAAAAATAAGCTTTTTTTTCAAACTCAAGTATATATTTTTCAAAAACCATTTTATCTTTTTTTATTATGCACATAATTTTATCCCTTTTTTTAGCCATTTTAATCTCAAGTTATGCCCAAGCTTTCCAAGCGCATCCTACCGAAGTACTTATTCGGGGCGTAGTTACCCAAAACCTGCAACCGCAAACGGTAAAAACCCTAATCGCGCAAGGTGCGGATATCAACGCGGTTTATTATGATAAACAAGTTAGCAATTTCAACCATTTTCAACCTATACATATAGCCGCTATTTACGGCAATCAGGTTTTAATAAAAGCATTGGTAGAAAACGGGGCGGATTTGCACTCGAGGATAAAACACCCCAAAAGTTATAAAAAAGGTCAACGGCATATCTATCAAAATTATACCGCTACTATGCTCGCCGTTCAAAATTACAAGGGTACAGATAGCAGTTTTTTGGATTATATGTTGAACAAAGGGGTTAATCACCGCCATAATAAACTACCCAATGGGGCTAATTTACTCCACGCCGCGCTCAAAACCCCCTCTCCCAACCCCACCACAGTAAAATATCTACTCAATAAAGGTTGCGACCCTTTGGTTGAAGCTCAAAATGATAAAAATGTTGATAATTTATATACATATTTTGCCACCCAACATTATAGCTTTAATGCAGATTTGGCGCAAATGTTGTACGACAAAGGGCTAAAAAAGGTTTATGATATAGACAGTTTGCCCTATTTGTACCATATTATAAAATACAATCAAATAGATTTGCTGCAGTTTGTCATCAGCAACGGCTTGGTTAATTTGCAAAATTCGCCCCATCCTATTTATAAAAATCCTTTGGCAGCAGCAGCTTATTGGAACAAAGTGAGTATATTTTACCAGCTTTGGGGGCGTTATTCTTACCCCAGCGCAAGCACAACTATAGGGCAAGAGGTGTTGGGCATAGTCAAACAAAACCCGAACAAAATATACGAGCGTTTGATAGATAAAAATGATTTTTCCAACGAAGAGCTAAATTTTTTCAATTATGTCAACAGCAAAATTTTTCAAGGAGTAGCATTAACCTTTCAACCTTTTATAGACAGCGTTTTTTATAAAGAAGATAGCAGTATTTACGACAAAAAAACTTTGCTGGGCAAAAAAACTATCTATTTGATAGGAAGTTGGACAGAACCGTATCACTTATTGAACGTGGATAAAATAAACAGCATTTTGTCTGAAGCATCAATTACCAATTACAATTTTTTGGTTTTGGATTATACCGACAAAAAGGTTTATAACTATAACTACAGCGGTAATTATAGACCCAAAGGTGCAGCGTACGCGCTTTTGCGGATAGATGCCAACAATCTCACCCCTGGCAAAGGGTTGCAAGGGGTTTATTTAGTGGATGAAAATAATATGGTTAGGGCTAAAATCCCTCATAACGTATTTTATGACAACGTGTCTAATTATCCTGCACTTTTCAAGTACTTTTTCAAAATATAGGCTTTATTTGCGCCTTTTGTCCCCTATCGGTTTTAGAACTGGTGGGGGATTTTTGTTTGTTATAATCTATGATTAGATGATTGGAATAATCAAGCTTACGATTAAAATTAAGTACAAAAAAGCTAAATAAGTTGTTTTAGTGTTCAATAAAAAAAGTTTAGTAAATGACTTTTTTCGGTTTCAACAAACAACAATTTATATTCTGCGGCAACAGACTAAAGTCTGTTGTAACCATTTTTTTTACCCTTCAACGGGTTAAAACCCGTTGATATTGATTTATAAACAGCATTTTTTTACTCAAAATATGAAACGCGCGGGGCTTTAGCCCCAAAAGCGCAAAAAAAACCTTTATCTCAATTGTGCTAGGACTTCAGTCCTGCACAGCGTAAAGAAATTTAAAGATAAAAAAATAATACTAAATAATTCCAATATCTAATCGCAAACACAACCTTAAACAATTAGTAATTATTAGTTACCAAAATATAACTTTTAGCAAAATCGTATTTTATAAAAATTATCAAAAATTGCAAAAATGCTAACTCCGCCAACATTTTCGCTGGAACTCGGAAGCGTTCGGGACTTTCAAAGCTTGAGTCTGCACGTACAGAATGGCAGTTTGCACCTTCAGAACGCTTGTCTGTGGGTACAGAATGGCAGTTTTTACCTTCAAAAGTATGTTCTGCAGCCACAGAATATAGTTTGTAACCTTCAGAACCTTATTCTGTATATTACCAGCGCGTTTTGCACCTTCAAAACCCTATTCTGTAGGTGCAGACGATAGCTCAGAAGGTTCAAAATTTAATTCTGTGGGTGCAGATTAAGGCTTTGAAAGTGTAGAGCCACCATTTATAAGGGTTTTGGCATTTTTGACATTTTTCACAATTTTAAAAACAAAATATGCGAATTGATGTAACTTTTAATCAAAAAAAATGTTTAGTAATAAAATTTTGCTCACGGATTTTACGGATTTAACAGATACGCACAGATTTATTTTCTTTTTTTAGGGCTAAAAAAAATCTGTAAAAATCCGTCCAATCTGTGAAATCCGTGAGCTATTTTTTATGAGTTGATAAATACTAAACAATTTCTAAAATAAAACAAAAAAACAAAACCCCCTTACGCGAAAGCATAAGAGGGTTAAATAATCATTTTACATCCATTCCCAAGCGGTAGAATGGGATTGGTGTTCTTCTACATAATCCAAAAACTGGTTATAAAAACCAAAACTTGCCAACGTAGCACTATCGCCAATAATCACCAGTTTTTTCTTGGCGCGGGTCATCGCCACATTCATACGGCGGCTGTCTTTGAGGAAGCCAATCTCGCCCTTATCGTTGCTGCGCACCATTGAGATATAAATTACATCCCTTTCCTGCCCCTGAAACGAGTCAATAGTGTTCACGTGGATACGCGCTTCTGGGAAATGGTCAAAATCCTTCTCAATTTGCTCCTGCATAAACAAAACCTGCTCTTTGTACGGGGAAATTATCCCTATGCTAATTTTGGGGCGTTGTTCTTCCAGCAAAAATAACAAATTGTCCAAGTGTTGGCGCAAGATAAAATACTCTTCGGGGTTGTAAAAACTGCTCGTTTCTGGGTTAATTTTCTCCTCAAAACCACAACCCGCCGTATCAATAAACTCCACAGGGCGCGTATCGGGTTGATTTTGTATCACCAAACCCCAACGGGCAACCATATCGGCAGCTTTGAGTTGGTTATGGTAGAAAATTTTGTTGCTAAAGCCCATAATCCGCTCGTGCATACGATATTGCGTATCCAATAACTGAATATCTTTTATCCTTGCCACGCCCTTTTCCAATAAAGTAACCGACAAACCCTCGCGAGCAGCTTCCATACTCTTGACTGTGGGCGGCAATTGGAACGGGTCGCCGGCCAGTATCACCCTATCCGCTTTCAGTATGGGTATCCACGTGGCGGGTTCTAAGGCTTGAGCGGCTTCATCTATCACCACAGTTCGGAAGCGTTTTTTCTCGATATAAGAATTCATCGCCCCCACCAAAGTACAAGTTATCACATCGGCTTCAGCGAATAATTTATCTATGATATAATCTTCTAATTGTCTAGCGTGTTGCAACAACTGTCTGGCTTCGTTGCGGGCTTCTCTGCGTTCATCGCGTTCATTAGGTCCAAAAGTGCGCTTATATTTTTCCGCTTGTCGAAATTGGGCGGCAGCTTCTATACGCATTTTTTTGACTTCAGTCATTTCGTTCATACCATCCAAAATTCCCTCTACAGTATGCTGCAATAGGCTTTCATCGACACGGGATATATTCCCCACCCGCACCACTTTTAGCCCTACGGCTGCCAAGCGTTCGGTCAATAAATCAGTAGCGGGATTGCTCGGCGCACAAACCAAAATAGCGGACTCATACTTTGATATTTGTCTTATCGCCTCTACCAAAGTGGTGGTTTTGCCTGTACCTGGAGGACCGTGCAAAATGGCAATATCTTGAGCGGCAAGGCAGCTATTGACGGCTTGGTTTTGGGAATTATTGAGGTTGGGAATATGCACGGGGTAAAGCCCTTTTTGGAAAGTTGGGGGTTGATAACCCAGCAAAATTTCGCGCAATTCGCCCAGCCGTTCGGATTTTTTGGCGTTCAGCACCGACCCCAAAGCCCTTTCCATTTCGTTGTAACTACGCTCATCAAAAGCCAACTGTATGCCTATTTTGTTGGTCATAATCCAAGTCGGTAATTCGGTGCCGTATAGAATTATTTTCATTCTATTCTTATCCACAAAATGCACAATCCCTTTCTCCTCCAAGCCGCTTTTTGAGCTTAAAAACTCCTCTGAAAAGATAGAAACCACAGCCCCTGCTTTAAACTTATGGGGCGTATCTTTGAGCTTTTGTCTTTCTATCATCACGAAAGGATGCATACCCAAACTCCAGCCTTGATTGAGGGTTTGGACAGGAAACCAACAAGCTCCTGCTTTGATGCGGTCATTTACGGATAGTTTTTTTAATAAATTATCGTATATTTTAATCTCCTCATCTTTTTCTATTTGTAGAGATTTAAGCAATTGTTTTAGTTCTTCGGTAGAAGTCATTAAAGTTGGAATAAGTTAGAAATGAATAAAAGGGTAAAATTGGGCAGCTCATTACAGCGTTTTGGCGTAAATATAAGCATCTACTAAGGTTTGGTTGCCTGTGGGGATAGCATTTTTGAGCAATCCTTCCAATTTATACCCCGTTTTGATGGCGACCTGTTCGCTTGCTTTATTTTGAGGCTCCATTAAAATAGAAATGCGGGATAATTTGAGGGTAGAAAAAGCCCATTGTTCTATCCAACGGACGGCTTGTGTAGCTATGCCCCTACCCCAATAATCACGGGCGACAAAATAGCCAATTTCGCCAATATATTTTCTGTGCTGGTCTATTTTTATCCCAATCGCGCCGATTACGGTTTCTCCATCCAAAATGCTGAAATCGTAGGAAAGTCCTTGAGCAGATTTGACCTGAACAGCTTGAAGGTAAGCAATTTCGTCCTCTACTTTAGCCACCTTAACAGGGAAGTAGATAAAGTCGGGATGGTTGAGAATATCCATAAACGCTTGCGCGTCGGCTACCTGCTGGGGGCGATAACTTATATCGGTTTCTTTTTTCATTGTTGGGTTAAGTTTGGGTGTAATACAGAATTTAAAAAGTAAGTGTGTACTAAAATGTGTCGCGCGAAGCGCGTAACTACGCTATTCCGTTGAGTTTCTACACTGTTTGAAGTGAGACGGAGCGCAGCGTTAGCAAGCGGAGCGAACAAGTTTGTAGAACGGCGAAGCCCTCCCCTGAAACAAGGCGTTTTTGGTACTTTTTGCGCCTGCAAA
>JAAFIM010000082.1 GCA_013297745.1 Chitinophagales bacterium
ACAATGCGGCTGGGGATATTGCCCTGCACGGGAATAGAGCTTATGCCAATCTGTTTGAAGCTAATGTATTCTGCAATATCGTTATAGATGACTCACACGGCGCAAATGGCGATTACAACACCTTTTTGCGCAACCGCGCCTACCTGTACGGGATTTTCTTCTCGGCGGCAACTTCTCCCAACCAGAATTTCATCGGGAACGAGGTTACCAACCCCACTTTCCCTTTCGGTATGTACACTTTACAAGGCACGGGGCATTTTGAATATGGCAATAATATCAAAGGAACGACCACTCCAGCGGGTACGGACAATCTAATGGATAGTTCTTACTACTATTCTACCCGCCCCGACTTCGTTTATACCAACAGTTTTGCCAAAATAGGTTTGCCTTACCCCATCAATACGGGTACAATTCCCGCCAAAGAGCGTTGGGATTTCAGCGAGATTATCCGCAATGAGTGCGATATGCCCAGCACCGTTCAATTTAGCGCACAAAACCCACAAATAACCGTAAATGAGGGCGCAGATTCTGTAGAAATTTTCATCTCTATCCGCAATCCCAACACACTAAACAACAGCGTTTCGCTCACCGTGCGCAGTTTATACAGTACTGCAACCGACGGCAGCGATTACCAAAGCATTCCCAATAGCGAAATTAGCGTAAATATCGCCCCTTTAGACAACTTTACCCAGCGCGCGGTTGTTTATATCAACGACGACACCGACGTAGAACCCACCGAAACGCTACAATTCGTCCTGCGGAGTGCAAATTCCTACACGGCGGTAGCGGATTCTATAATAACTATCAACATTTTAGACAATGACGTATCCAATGTACAGGGGATAAACGGCAGCCAACTGTTAATATACCCCAACCCTACAGCAGATAATCTGTTCATACAGTCGCCCGCGCCTATCCAAAGGGTGGAAATATACAACCAACTGGGGCAACTACTCGCCCAACAATCACCCAACGGCGCGAATTTATACCAAATTAGCACCCGCGCGCTGCCTGTAGGCTTATATCAGGTCAGAATATACCACAATCAAGGGGCAGAAACCCGCAGCTTTATCAAAGAATAATTTTTTTATTATCAAAATATACCTTCAAATGTCAAAATATGATGTAACCGTTATCGGTTCTGGCCCTGGCGGCTATGTAGCTGCTATCCGTTGCGCCCAATTGGGTATGCGCACAGCCCTTATAGAGCGTTATCCGACCTTAGGCGGTACTTGCCTCAATGTGGGTTGTATCCCCTCCAAAGCGTTGTTAGACTCTTCAGAACACTACCACGCCGCCACCCACTCGTTCAAATCCCACGGGATAGAGTTGCAAAACCTCGCCGTCAATATGCCGCAGATGGTGGCGCGGAAGAACGATGTCGTTAGCCAAACCTGCTTGGGCGTTAAGGGGTTGATGGACAAAAATAAGATAGATGTTTTCTACGGACACGGCACTATCCAAACCGCCAACAGCATCGCCGTATTCGACAAATCGGATTTATCCAAACTACTTCACACGGTAGAAACCGACAAGATAATCATAGCAACAGGCTCTAAACCAGTTTGCCCTCCCGCGTTCAATTACGACAAAAAACGCATCATCACCTCCACTGAAGCCTTGAATATAGACCACGTGCCTGGGCATATCGCCATCATCGGGGCTGGGGTTATCGGCTTGGAGTTGGGTTCTGTGTATGCGCGCTTGGGGACAAAAGTTTCCGTAGTGGAATATGCCGACAGCATATTGGGGGGAATGGACGGCGATTTGGGCAAAGATATGCTCAAGACGTTGCGCAAAGAGTTGGGCTTTACCTTCTACCTCTCGCACGCCGTTGGCGAGGTCAAAGCGGACGGGGATAAAGTTCATCTTACCGCTACCTCCCGCAAAGACAACAGCGTGCTTAACTTAGAAGCCGATTATTGCCTCGTGGCTATTGGGCGCAAGCCTTACACAGATAATCTGGGCTTGGAGAACATAGGGGTGGAAAAAGACGAGCGCGGGCGGATTAAAACCAACAGCCATTTGCAAACCAACGTCCCCAACGTGTTCGCCATCGGCGACGTGGTACAGGGCGCGATGTTGGCGCATAAAGCCGAAGAAGAGGGCGTTTTGGTTGCCGAATACCTCGCAGGGCAAAAACCACATATCAACTACAACCTCATCCCTGGCATCGTTTATACTTGGCCTGAAGTAGCTTCTGTAGGACAAACCGAAGAGCAGCTCAAAGCGAGCGGAGTTCCCTACAAATCGGGTAAATTTTTCTTCCGCGCCCTCGGTCGCGCTCGCGCAAGTGGCGATACCAACGGCTTTGTGAAGATATTAGCCCACAAAGACACGGACGAAGTTCTCGGTATGCACATTATCGGCGCGCGTGCTGCTGATATTATTATGGAAGGCGTAGCGGCGATGGAATACCGCGCATCGGCAGAAGATATAGCCAGATTTAGCCACGGTCACCCCACGTACACAGAGGCGGTAAAAGAAGCGGCTTTGGATTGCACCGAAAAGCGCAGCTTAC
Organism: Chitinophagales bacterium; assembly: GCA_013297745.1. Classification (GTDB taxonomy): domain Bacteria; phylum Bacteroidota; class Bacteroidia; order Chitinophagales; family Saprospiraceae; genus JAAFIM01. The sequence goes on from JAAFIM010000082.1 coordinate 2,522, forward strand.
ATTCATAGTTTGTAATCAACAATTTATAGTATAGAAATATCCTTAAAACTTTTGTTCTCAACGGAGCAAAAGTTTTTTTATTGGGTAAAAACAGCTTGGCAACGCAAAGGTTAGGGACGCCCACGCAAAGGTTGGGGACGCCCACGCAAAGGTTGCGAACGCCCACGTAAAGGTTGCGAACGCCCACGCAAAGGTTGTGAACGCCCACGCAAAGGTTGTAAACGCCCACGCAAAGGTTGTAAACGCCCACGCAAAGGTTGTAAACGCCCACGCAAAGGTTGTAAACGCCCACGCAAAGGTTGTAAAAAGCTACTTGCACAAATTAAAACTCCACGAAATTAAAAATACTTTATTTTATTAGCAATAGATTAAACCCTAATAGTTTTGAACAGTCTAATTGCATCTAATTGTATAAATAATTATTATCACAACACACAATACTTGTATGACAAAAAACATTTTCTTATCCGCCCTATTTACTATGGGCATTGTATCCGCACAAGCACAAAATTTTTATGACCTTAACACAGTGCAGCGTATTGAAATAACATTTTCAAGCAGCAATTGGGATTATAGATTGGACACAGCCAACGCGGGCGACGACAGCTACATAATGGCGAGTACTGTAGTTATCAACGGCACGAGCTTTGACAGCGTCGGGGTCAAATATAAAGGCAACAGTTCCTACAGTGCCAACAGGGTAAAAAACCCCTTCCATATTGATTTGGACGCGTTCAAAAACAACCCCAAATACTTGGGTTACACAGACATCAAGTTAGGAAATGGTTTCTCCGACCCCTCGTTTGTGCGCGAAGCGTTGGGGTATAAAATGCTCTCCAACTATATGCATTGCAGCCAAGCCAACTTCGCTATGGTTTATGTGAACGGGGCTTACCTCGGTTTGTACAGCAACGCCGAGGCTATCAACAAGAAGTTTATGGATGCGCACTTCTACGAAAACGACGGGGTGATTGTAAAATGCAACCCGCGTCAAACAGGTATGGGCGCAAGTGCTTTGCCCAACTTAACTTATTTTAGCCCAGACAGCACCCAATACTACACCCGCTACGAGATAAAATCCGACAACGGGGGTTGGGGAGAATTGCTACAGCTTTGCGATACGCTCAACAACACTCCAGCGGCTTTGGATAGGGTTTTGGATATAGACCGCGCGCTGTGGATGTTGGCGTTTAATAACGTGTTTGTAAACTTGGATAGCTATACGGGGGCTTTCGCCCAAAACTACTATTTATACCAAGACCGCCACGGTTTGTTCAATAGTATAGTATGGGATTTGAATATGAACTTCGGCGCGTTCGGTATGACAGGCAGCGGGCAACCTTTGACCGTTACCCAGATGCAACAACTGTCCCCAACCCTACACAGTGCCAACGCCGCGCGCCCATTGATACAAAAATTATTAGCCAATGGTATGTATAAACGGATGTATATAGCGCATATGCGCACGATGTTGAGCGAGCAAATTGCTACAGGGCAGTATGTTACCGATGCACAAGCGATGATGGCGGTTATTGACACGGCGGTAAATGCCGACCCTAACAAGTTTTTCACCTATACCCAATTCCAAAACAGCCTCACCCAGAACAACACAGGCGGTATGGGGACGACCCCAGGGATTAGCGTGTTGATGTCAGCCAGAAACACGTACTTGTTGGGCACAACCGAGTTTCAACAAACCCCACCCGCGATAAGCAACGTCGCCCATTTGGGGGGCACAACTCCCCTTTTGAACAGCCAAGTAACCATAACCGCAGCAGTTAGCAACACCAACGCCGTTTATTTGGGGTATAGATACGCTGCCAACGAACATTTTACCCGCGTGGCTATGTTTGACGACGGTCAGCACGGGGACGGAGCGGCTGGAGATGGCGTTTATGGGGCAGATTTCACCCTGTCGCAAGCACAAGTTCAGTATTATATCTACGCCGACAACGCCAACGCGGGAATGTTCTCCCCCCAGCGCGCCGAACACGAGTATTACCAAATCAACGCCAGCTTTAATTCAGCCAATGTGGGGGATATTGTTATCAACGAACTGATGGCTATCAACCAAAGCACGATACAAGATGCCAACCTACAGTATGAAGATTGGATAGAACTACACAACCGCACCAACGTAGTGCAAAGTTTGGACGGTTTATACCTAACCGATAACTTCAGCAATATGCAAAAATGGTTCTTCCCTGTGGGATTGACTATCCCCGCCAACGGCTATTTTACAATATGGGCGGATGAGGACAGCAGCCAAGCGGGTACGCATTGCAACTTCAAACTGGGCGGAACGGGCGAGCAAGTGATGTTATCCACCAGCGCGGGGGTTATTTTAGACAGCATTAGTTACGGGCAACAAGTAGCCGATATTAGTTATGGGCGTTATCCCAACGGCACGGGTAATTTTGTGGCTATGCCCCCCACTTACGGCGCGATGAACGTATTGACGGCGGTTTCTACTATAGATAAAAATATCGTCTATCAGCTATTCCCCAACCCCAACAAGGGCGCGTTTTGGGTTAGCAACGAGACTGAAGCCATCAACGAGATTGAAATTTTCAATATCTATGGGCAAAAACTATTACACCAGCAAAATATCAGCGAAAATCGCCATTATGTAGAAACCAACAACCTACCAACGGGCTTATATTTGGTGAGTATCAACCGCCAAGCTACGGTAAAAATCGTGGTAGAATAGTATTGGGTATAAATTAGCAACAAAAAAACCTTGTTAGTGCTTTACTAACAAGGTTTTTTTATTCAGATAAAATCAATTAGAACTTAGGCGCGGCCATTTTGCGCTGTCTGCCCATTTCCACTTTGATAATGCGCTCGCGCGGGTATTTGACCGAGTAGGAAAAAGTGAGCGTTTTGGCTTCAGAAGCGGCGAGGTTAAGCCTCCAAGCTAAAAAGCCTTTGGTGGGTTCAAACTCAGCGTTGGTTTTTTCCTCTAAAGTTACCACCACATCTTTATCGTCGGAAATGGGGATTTGGTCTTGAATTTCTATCTCTATGGGGGTAGATTTGTTATTTTTGATAGAAATTTCATAAGCTAAAGAAGCTTTTTTCTGATTGCCCATAAACGATTTTTTGGAAGAGTTTTTAATCTTGGTGCGTTTAACCACCACGTTTTGGTCTTTGCCCAAAGAAACGTACAAAGTATCGGTTAGGTTATTGATGTTCAAAAACGACTGCGCTATGTATTTGTTATTATTGTAGATATTGACCGAACCACTGATTAGGTTTAACTCTTCCCAATCCAAAATGCGCGCTATCAAATAAGCGTTGTTATTGATTTTGGGGATGCAAAGGTAATTATATTGAGCGGGCAGGCTGTGGCTGGCTATTTCTATAGAATAAGGTTTTCTATCACAGGGGATTGTGTATTTTTGCGGAATATCAAACTCAGCGTTCATTTCGGGCAGTTCAATGGTGGTTAATCCCACTGTAGGTTCTGGTTTCTTTTTCATCGCCCACTCTTGGAACTTAGCGGTGTTGTAATCGTTCCCATTTTGAAAATCGTCGCCCATAATCTGCTGCACATAGCCCATATTTTGGTTGTAAACAATCTCGTCTGTGGCTGGAGCAGCGTTCATATTCATACCCCGTTTGCTATCATTAAACCGAACAGCGGAGTTATCGTTGAGCATCATCTGCTTTTGTTGAGGAGCATAGCCTCCGTTAGCATTGCCATAAATGTTATTATTGAGCGAATAATCAGTATTGTTCAAATTCCAAACCGCCAAAGTGGGTTGAGTAGCAGATTCCAACGGGTCGGCTGTAGAAAGAGCCAATTTTACCTCGTTCCAATTCACCCCTGTGTTGTTGTAGGCTTGAGCGCGATACATCAGATTGATAGGTTTTTCCACCTCGCCAGCGTATAAATCGTAAATAGCAGCCCAACCCGCATCGCCAACGATATATTTCAACTCCGCGCTCACAGTTTTAGCTTTATCAGCCTCCAAAACCACCAACACATCAGTTAAAGAAATTTGGGAGGCATTCCATTCGTACAATTGCAATTTTATATCAAACAAACGCTTATTTTGTTCTTCAATAAGTCCTGTGAGGCGAGTAACCTGTTTATTGATATTGAGCATACGCTCGCGGAAAAAATCGGCTGAATTTTTGAGATTTTCTAATGATAAATCTTTGTCATTGCCCTTAGTATTATAATTGGCTTGCAAAACAGCGCGCTCTTGGTTGTAAGCTTGCAGCTCGTCGTTGAGTTCGGCGATGCGTTTTTTGACCAGCGCAACACTGTCGTCCAAAGCTTTGATATTGGCGGGGGGATTTTTTGGGGCTAAAAAGTTGGTTTGGGAGGTAACGGATAAAATTTTAACCCCAGCACCAGCCGAAAACTGCACAGTTTGTTCGTACAATTTGGGCGAAATCCCGTTAAAAATTACCGTTTGTCGCCCTTGAGTGAGGTTGAGGCTTTGTTTGTGCAAAACTTCTGCCCCTTGAATGTAGATTTTTACCGCTTCTATGGGCGCGGCGACTTTAATCTCTGGGTAGGTTTGGGCATAAACTGCGCTTTGTGCCAAAAAAAACAAGCCCACAGCCAGTTTTAAACAATTTTTAATCATAAAAAAAATTTTGTAAGTGAAAAATTATACATTTGCGCCCTGTAGATGCAAGCACGTTGTTAAAATGTTGTGAATGAAATGTTATTATTTTGATAAAAAAAAACAAAATATAGATGAAAACTGTAGTAATTATCCCCGCGCGTTATGGTTCTACCCGTTTGCCTGCCAAAATGTTGCGCAAAGTGGGGGAAAAAGCCGTCATTGAGCATACTTTTTCGCAAGCGGCACAAAGTCGCGCCGATGCTGTAGTGGTAGCAACCGACCACGCCGAAATTGCTGAAGTTATGCAAAAAGCGGGCGCGAAGGTGGTTTTGACCGATAGCAGTTTGCCCAGCGGCACGGACAGATGCGCCCAAGCCTTAGCCCAATTGGAAGCAGCGGGCGAAAGTTACGATTATGTGGTGAATGTGCAAGGCGATGAGTTGTTTATCCCACCCGCACAGATTGATTTGATTATCAACCATTTACAGCCAGAAATGCAGGTTTTGACTTTAGTACAAGCGATAAAAGAAGCCGCCCATTTGCACAATCCCAACGTGGTGAAAGCCGTTTTAGCCTCGCCCAATGCCAATAATTTGCGCCAAGCCCTATATTTTAGCCGCGCTGCAATCCCCTATTTTCGCGACCAAGCTGAAGTTAGCCAACAGTTGAATTTGCACACTTATTACAAACACGTGGGAATGTACGCGTTCAAGTCCGAAATTTTGTCAGAATTGGTCAAATTGCCCGTTTCGGGTTTGGAGCGGGTGGAAATGCTGGAGCAATTGCGCTGGTTGGAGAATGGGTATAAAATTGCCGCTATAGAAACCCATTTTTCGCATTTGAGCATAGACAATTTAGCAGATTTGGAAGCTGCCCAAGCCCAATACAAGGTATAAAATTGGTAGCTTATGTATTTTTTTATGAAAAAAATTTGTAGGTTTGCAAAAAGGCTGTATTTTGCCCCCGTTTTATCAAAAAGCCCTTTAAATCAAATCATTTATACTAAAACCCTTTTATAAAAATATATGAAAACAGCTATGTTGGTAGCCTACGCGCTTTTTGCGGTGGGTGTTTTGGTGGGAATAGTGATACATTCGCCAGGTACTGTATTTTTGTGCAAGCCTATGCTGATGTTGATGTTAATGTTTTATCTTTTTTGGAGTTTATACAAAAACTGGCTAAATGAAGATTCATTAATGATATTGGCTTTAATCGGGGCTTGGATTGGCGATATTGGTTTGTTGTTGGCAGAAATGTTTACCAATGACCCCCTCAATAAAGACTGGAATTTATTCGACCCCAACGAAAAATGGGCAAAAATTGCATTTTTTGTCGGTATGAGTGGGTTTTTGATGATGCAATTGACCTACCAATACGTATTCCACAATACAGGCGACCCCGAAAAAGTAAGTTTATTGCAGCGCAAAAGATGGTTAGTTTTTCCATTTTTTATATTAGCGGTGGGCATTTTTAGCTGGGTGATTAGCAGTGAAATTGGCAAAACGTTTTTCAGCCATTGGGCATTGACCATACCCGTTTTATTCTATTGTATGTCCGTATCTTGGATGATATTGGCAGCCATCAACCGCGTTGGGCGTGTACCTTCCAAAAGTTTTAATTTTATAATGGCGGGTGCGGTTATGTTTTTAATATCAGATTTTTTAATCTCTTTGAATAAATTCATAATCCCTTTCCCTATGGCTGAGTTTTATGTGATGTTTTTGTATATGCCCGCTCAATTATTGATAGTAGAGGGTTTTATCCGCCAAGGCAAATTTGCTGTGCCTTAATCAATCCCGCCACAAGTAAGGGAATAAAATTAGCACCAAACTGAACAAAATAGCGTCTATGCTCAACAACATAACCACGTCCTGATAATAAGCCGTATCAACCATAAGGTTGGCGGCTATTTTTGTTAGTCGCAACAGCACCAAAAGGATGGGAATTATCACGGGAAAACTCAATATCGCCATTAACGTCGCGCTTTGTTGGGCTTTGGCAGCAATAGCGGACACAAAGGTAAAAGCTATAGCAAAACCCAACGCACCCAAAAACACGGTTAGCCCAAACAAGACACTTTGTACTATAGGATAACCCAAAACTACAACGAAAACGCCCCAAGCCAACAACGAAATGAGCTGCAACAAACCCACATTATACAGCGTTTTGGAAACGATTATCGCGCTGGGGCTTGCCAACAGATAATAATATAATTGCCGCTCTTGGTTCTCTTGCATAAAACTTTTGGCTACAGCATTGACCGAAGCGAATAAAATCACCACCCAAAACAAAGCCCCCCAAACCGCTCCCCCAACCGCCTGCCCCAAACTCATATACACCACCACCACAGTAGCCACCACATACAGCAAAATTCCCCCGATAGCATAACGTTGCCGCCATTCCAATTGTAGCTCTTTTCTCAATAAAGCCCATACTTGCTTGCTAAAACTTGTCATAATTAGTTGGTTTGGATAAAAAAATCGCGCAAAAAACGCCCTTTTTTGGTAAAAAAACGACTTTTTATAAAAAAAATGCAATTTTTCATCATTTTTTTAATTTTTTTTTGCTTTTTTTGAAAAAAAAATTTGCAGAACCGAAAAACTGTCGTACCTTTGCATCGTCAAACGTTATAATTGTAACAAAAAGAGACAAAACCTTAATAAGGTCGGGTGGCCGAGTGGCTAGGCTCAGCTCTGCAAAAGCTGCTACAGCGGTTCGAATCCGCTCTCGACCTCAACAACAAACCCCTACAAGATTAGTTTCTTGTGGGGGTTTGTCTTTTGACGCAGAGCCGTTTTTTCAAGAAATCAAATCATTAAATTATAAGCAATGAACAACTTATTTAACAAAATTTCGCAAGCGCGGGCTGTATTGATAGCAGGACCTTGTGTGATAGAATCTGAGCAGTTATTGATGCAAACTGCCGAAAAATTAAAAGAAATTTGCACAAAATTGGATATTTTCCTAATTTTCAAATCCTCTTTTGATAAAGCCAACCGCACTTCTGCCAGCTCTTTTCGCGGCACGGGTTTGGAAGCGGGTTTGGAGCTGCTGAACAAGGTAAAAACGAGCTTTGAACTGCCCATTCTCACCGATATACACGAATCTTACCAAGCTGCTCCCGTAGCCGAAGTGGTGGACGTTTTGCAAATTCCCGCTTTTTTGTGCAGACAAACGGATTTATTGGTCGCAGCCGCCCAAACGGGGAAAATTATCAACGTCAAAAAAGGGCAGTTTTTATCGGGCGCGGATATGATTTTTGCGGTCAAAAAAATAGAACAAGCTGGCAATAATCAAATTTTACTCACAGAGCGCGGCAATACTTTCGGCTATAATCAACTAGTAGTAGATTACACCAACTTATTGGAAATGAAGCAGTTCGGCTATCCTGTAGTTTTTGACGCTACCCATTCGGTACAACGCCCCAACGGTAAAAACGGTTCAAGTGGTGGCAACCGCGACTACGCGCCTTTGTTGGCTCAAGCGGCGGCAGCGGTGGGAATTAAACACTTTTTTATAGAAACTCACCCCAACCCAGAAGTGGCACTTTCGGACGGTGCGAATATGATTTATTTGGATAAAATGGAGCGCGTTTTGCAGAATTTATCCCGAGTTATAGACTTAAATTTGCCAATCATTTAATTTTTTGTACAAAAAGCGCATAAAAAAACCTACTTCAGCGATGAGGTAGGTTTTTATTTTTATAATTGATGATAAAATTATTCAAAAGACAATTTGCGGATAACGCGCCAATTTTTGACAAAAAACTCTACTCCAGAATGTAGTGTTAGATACAAAGAACTGAATAAAAGCGCATACAATAGATATTTCAAAATTATAAAATCCATACCCGCATAAGTACTAAACATAAAGTAAAAATACGCAAAAGGCAAAGTTAGCATTTGCACTACAGTTTTGGCTTTTCCCAACTGCTCGGCAGCCACTACCACTGGTTTTTTTTGCAATAAAAATAACAGCCGATAAATAGTAACGGCAATTTCGCGGATAAAAATGGGAATTATCCACCAAATAGAATACATATTGATGTCCGTCAAGCTAGATAAAGCGATAAAAGTAGCCAACACAATAACTTTATCCGCTATCGGGTCTAAAATCTGCCCTAATTTGGTAATCAGATTGTATTTTCGCGCATACCAACCATCCAACCAATCCGTAAATGCAGCTACAGCAAACAATACTGCCGCCCCTATACGCAGCCACATATCATCAATAATAACCATAACAGGCACAATAAAGCCCAAAATTATCCTTAAAAGGGTTAAAAAGTTGGGAAAATTCATAGCGAGTGGAGCTTTTTTGGTCAAAAAAAATAAAATACAAGTAATAGACAAAGTGCCAATTTATTTAATTTTTGATAAGTGGCTTGGGCAACTCTTTTTTGAGCTTTTGCATTTCTTTATTGGCTTGGTCAGCTTCTATAGCTTTGCCGTTGAGTTTCAGGATATGGACATAAGTATCCCAATGTTCATATATAGGTTCTAACTCTACCGCTTTTTTAGCCCAAGTTTCGGCTTTGGACAAAGCGGTGGGGTCTTGTATAAATTGGGAGAAGAAAGCGGCCTGCTGATTGAGTTTTTTAGCATCTTTTTTAGCGAATTTTTTGATATAATCATCTGTAACTTTTATCAATTTGGGCAAATCGCTTTTGGCAAAATAGTACTGAATATCAGCAACATACGCGTATTCTTTGGCATAACTGGGGTTGGCCTTTTTCATCTGTTTTTTGGCTTCGTCCAACAAATCAGCGTTATCCAACTCTACGGCTTTTTGTACAGTGGCATTGCAAGCAGCTTCTATTTTTTTATCAAAAACGGCTTGCCCTTGCTCTTTGACAAAAGCGGCTTTATTTTGCAAAACCATATCAAATAAACGAGAATCACATTCGCTACAAAAATCGAACAAAAATTCTAAATTAGCAGCCGTTTGCAAATCTTTTTGGCTACGCAAATACTCATTTGCAATTTTTAGGGTAGGGCTACCCGACATAAGCAGTTGATAAGCATAAGCTCTTAAAAATTCAGCACTACGCTCACCCGCTTCATATTTTTCCTCAAAATCTGTGGTTTTGTCTAAACGGTTTAGCGTCGCTTTACCCAAGGCTACAAACTGGTCGGCTGGGCGCGAGCCTTTGGCTACATTGACTACAGTTTCCGTTTCGTCTATAAACAAAAGCGTGGGATAAGAAGAAACTTGGTATTTTTGTGCGAATTTTGGCCCTTCGCCTTTTTCCATATCAAATTTGACATTAATAAAATTTTTATTATAAAAAGTACCCACTTCAGGCAAAGTAAATACCTCTTTGGCCATACGCTGGCAAGGACCACACCAAACCGCGTAAGCATCTACAAATATCAGTTTGTGCTCTTTTTTGGCTTTGGCGACAGCATCAGCCCAAGAGCCTTCAAAAAATTGAATACCTGTGCCCGTTTGCGCCTGAGCGACAGCAGCGAATAAGAATAAAAAGGTTAGTATTTTCATACAGTTGGAAATTATTTTTTATTGAAACGCAAAAATCCCCCAAAAGGTTATATCTTTGCCAAATAGAACGCAAAATTAGCTATTTTTAGCCAAAAATAAGAAAAGATTGGTTGAAAAATAAACTATTTTCGCCCAAAATTTAAAAAGGGGTAGAAAAACACCCATTTTTGGCAACGATTTTCACTCAAACAATAAACACTACTGTATTTTATGCGCACAAAATTATCTTTTTTAGCCTTATTGGGCTTACTTTTCCCCTATTTGGTTCAAGCCCAAACCCCGCCCAATATCTGCATTAATGAGTATTCTGCGTCCAATGTGAACGCATTAATAGATTATAATCTCACCTATTCAGATTGGGTAGAACTCTACAACCGCAGCAACGCCACAATCAACGTAGGGGGTTGGTATATGAGCGACAACCCAAACAATTTGACCAAATGGCAAATTCCAGCCAACACGACCATAGCTGCCCAATCGTACTTACTTATTTTCGCTTCAGGCGAAGACACTTTGGCGAATGGTGAAATTCACAGCAATTTCAAACTTACCCAATGCAAGGGCGAGTGGATAATTTTAAGCCAAAACGGCACAAGCATAACCGACAGCGTGCAACTTTTTCGCACCCAAAAAAACCACTCTTTTGGCAGAGTACAAGACGGGGCGGCCACTTGGGGCGTTTTTGACCAAAATACAGCCGAATTGAGCAATAACAACATTTTCCCTTTCGCTGGTTATTGCCCCAAACCCACGATAAGCCCAGCAGCGGGATTTTACAACAGTACTGTAGCGGTCACAATAACCGTTCCCAATTTAGATATTAGCGAAAGTGTATATTATACCTTAGATGGAAGCGACCCTATCATATCAGGCACTAGAATCGCATACACGGGAGTTTTTAATATAAACAGCACCCAAATTGTTAGGGCTGGGGTGGTATCCAATACAGGTCAAAAATTAGGCAGTTTCCACGACAATAGCAGCTTTTTTATCAACACAAACCACAATTTGCCCGTAGTCTCGATAGCATCAGAAAATTATACCCGATTATTCAACAACTCTGTAACGGGGGGCATTGAAACCAGTTTTGAAATTTTTGAAGCGAACGGGGGCGGACTAACCTGGGAAATGGAAGGAGAAGTTAGACAACACGGCAACGACTCTTGGATTTTCGACCAAAAAGGGATTCGTTTTCACGCTTTGGATGATTATGGGTATGAAAATAATATAGATACCAGCTTATTTACCGATTCAGTTTCTGCATTAGCCAATTATTCGGATAGAAAAAGCTACGACGTGCTAATTCTACGCAACGCGGGTTCTGACAATTATCCCGCTACGGGTGGTATAGTTCCTGTGCCAAGTTGCCACGTTAGAGATGGTTTTGCCCAATCTTTAGCGCGTCGTTATGAGTTAAATTTGGATACGCGCCGCTATCAGCCCTGTGTTTTATACATTAATGGACAATATTGGGGTTTGTACGAAATGCGCGAGCGTATAGATGCGGATTATATGGAGCATTATTACCAACAGAGCGAAAAATATGTGGATGAGTTGGAATATTGGGGAGCTTTGGAGGTTAGTTATGGAAGTGATACCGCTTGGAATAATCTAGCCAATTTTATGCGCAACAACAATTTAGCTTTGCCCGCCAATTATGCGTATGTGGAAAGCCAGATTGATGTGATGAGTTTTATCGACTATTTTGTACTCAACACTTTTTTGGTCAATTCGGACTGGTTGAATTGGAACACGGCTTGGTGGCGCGGGCGCAAAATGCCCAATCAGGTAAAATGGAAGTACGAGCTTTGGGATATGGATAATATATTCAACTTAGGCGAAAATTACACGGGCATAAATACGACAGGCTGGCAAGCCAACCCTTGCGAAGCGGGCGCGGATTTATTCCCCAATGACCCAGATATAGCACATTCGGATATGTACAGGGCTTTATTTGCCAACCCTCAATTTGTGCAGTTGTACTATAGCAGATACGCCGATTTGGCCAACAACGTGTTTAATTGCGATACTTTATTAGCCCATTTGGATAGCATAGTGGCCAAAATAAGCCCAGAAATGCCCCGCCAGATTAGCCGTTGGGGTGGTTCTATACAAGATTGGCAAGCTAATCTGCAAAATTTACGCACAGAAATACAAGGAAAATGCGCCAATATCATCGACCAACTTGTTAATTGCGACAGCACTTTGACGGGCAGTTATCAACTCGTTTTTGACGCTTCGCCCCGCACGGCTGGCAGTTTGCAAATCAACACCATCCAACCCAATTTGCCCTATACAGCCACTTATTTTAGCGGGATAAACACTCAAGTTACCGCTTTGCCCAATGCGGGTTTCCAACTTCAAAATTGGACATTAAACAGCATCAGCCCAGCCCCAACCAGCAACAGCATACAGTTTGCTATAACTCAAGCCGACAACATTACCGCCAACTTTTTGTTTGTATCGGTTGGACATTTGCACAATCTCAACCATTTCAACCTAATGCCCAACCCTAATCAGGGCAATTTTAGCCTACACCTGCAATTCGCCCAACCGCAAGAAGCCATTGTAGAGATTAGCACAGCTTTAGGGCAAAGGGTGAGAGCTTACCCCGTGAGTGGCGAGGAAATACGGATGGATTTGAACTTAGATTTTCTACCCGCTGGAGTGTATTTTGCCACCGTTCATACCACGAGCGGCTACACAGCCAAAAAGTTTGTGATTGCTAAATAAAATGGCAAAATTCGCGCCAAATGGTTATTTTTGGATAAAAATGGGTAAAAAAATTCCCTTTTTGAAACTTTTTCCCCTCCCAAACGATTTAAAGCAGCGATAAAACGATTAGAACGATGAAATATAGCAGAAATTGGCTTATTGAGCTACAAAAACAAACCCCAAGTGTGGATTTTTTGATGTTTTGGGGACACCAACCCGACCCCAACGGCAAAATTACCGCCTCTTGTTTGAGTCAGTGGTGGCAAACCCCCTTTACGGTGGATAACAACAGCTACGCCACAGCCGAACATTGGATGATGGTGGGCAAAGCCCAACTTTTTGGGGATAAAGAGATATTGGCGCAAATACTAAAAAGTAGCAGCCCAGCCGAAGCGAAAAAATTGGGGCGCAAAGTTCAAAATTTTGACGGCGCGGTTTGGGAGCAGCACAAATACGAGTTGGTCAAAACGGGCAATTTGCATAAATTTGGACAAAACGAACCCTTAAAACAGTTTCTATTACAAACGGGGCAAAAAGTGTTGGTAGAAGCTAGCCCTTTGGATACGATTTGGGGGATTGGTCTGGGCAAAGATAACCCCAACGCACAGCAAGCCAGCACTTGGCGGGGAGAAAATTTATTAGGTTTTGCGCTGATGGAGGTTAGAGATAGCTTTTTGTAGCAAGATTTTTTGTAGCAGGTAGCAGGATTTCTTGTGGTAAGATTTTTTGTAGCAAGTAGCAAGGTTTTTTGTAGTAAGACTGTAGAAAAAATTGCGATACAAACGATTATGATACACAAACCACACAATTTATAACACAAAATTAATTAACAACAAAATGTCTTTAGAAATTATTATCAATGAGGCTATTGTGGAGGCTATGAAAGCCAAAAACGAAGCCCGCAAACGCGCTTTACGCGCGGTAAAAGCTGAAATTTTATTGGTCAAAACCGACGGTTCTGCTGAAGGTTTTACTGAGGAAAAAGGGATTAAACTATTGCAAAAAATGGTAAAACAGCGCGAAGATTCTTTGGCTGTATTTAGCCAACAAGGTCGCGAGGATTTGGCGAGCAAAGAGCGCGAAGAGTTGGAAATTATCCGCGAATACTTGCCCAAACAATTGAGCGAAAGCGAGCTAACCGAGGTGATTAAAACCATCATCACCGAGACAGGCGCAAGCAGCCCCAAAGATATGGGAAAAGTCATCGGCGCAGCCAACAAACAGCTCCAAGGCAAAGCCGACGGTAAGCTAATAGCCGACTTGGTGAAAAAATTATTGGCTGGCGCATAATTTTTTTAAATCAAATATACAAAAAAAATATACTTTTGCGGTACTTGCAGCGTTAATACGGGCAAGTACCTTTTTTTATTGGCTCATTTTCAGCAACTTAGGCTATGGCAATAGATATTTTTTTTGCGGTTATGGTTATTTGGGGCTTTGTTTTTGGCTATGTGCATGGTCCAATTAAAGTATTTTTAACCATTATATCCATAATTGTTTCGCTGTTGGCTGCCATGAAATTCACCCAACTCACCGCCCAACTTATCCGCGAAACATTCCAAACCCGTTCACCGTATTTACCCTTTTTAGCTTTTGTTATCACTTTGGTTACGGTTTTATTTTTGGGGCGGATTTTGTCCAAAATTATAGAAGAGGGATTTTTGAAAGCTAGCCGATTGAGTTGGGCTGTACAATTATTTTCGGGTTTGATAACCAGCGCCACCTTTACTTTTTTATTTGCGGTGTTGATAGAATTTTCTATAGCAGCCAACGTAATAGACCCAGAAATAGCCAAAAAAACCTCTTTTAGTTTTCCTTATGTAATCAAAATCCCCGATTATGGCAAAACTACCATATCAACCCTTGCGCCTTTTGCTAGCCAATTTATAGATTATATGCGCAATTCGTCCGAACAACTGCTCAATCCTTTGCCACAAGAAGAGGAACTCGACAACCTCAACCCAACAATAGACAGCAGCCAAAGAGACACGCAAATTATTAACACTCAACCTTTTAACAGCCCAGCAATTGATACAGTTTCTAATCCCAAAAAAATAACAAATGACAGCATTTGATACAGAACAAATATATAAGCTCTTTTATTCAGCACAAGCAGACAACATAGAAATTGCACTACTGCAAGCCCCATATTTTGCCAATGATTTGTTGGATAAAGCCCAAAAGCTATTGCAGTTGTATGAATTTATGTTTGGAACAAATGAAATCGCCAAAGGGGAAAAAATTGCCTATTTACTCAATTTGACCGAATTAAAACTACAATACATTCACCGATTGCCTCCTGCTTTGTGGCTAATGCCCCAACTCAAAAGCTTAGAAATAGAGCATTTTGCTATGTCAACTTTGCCTGCCGATATACAATTTTTAACCCAATTAGAAAAATTAAGCCTGAATTTGGGGTTTGGGTTTAGAAAAATACCAGCAGAAATTGGATTATTGCACAATTTAAAAGAGTTGGATTTAGATAATAATTCAATTGAGGACATTCCAAGCACTATAGGCCAATTGCAGCAACTACAAAAATTATCCCTTCGCGCCAACTGTTTGCAATCTTTGCCTGAAGAATTAGGGCAACTACAGCAGCTAAAAAAATTTTATTTAGCCCAAAATCAATTAGAAAAATCCCTTGTCCCTAGTTTTTTATTCAACAAAAACAAAACCAACCCAGTCATAGCAGCTACGTTGAGGCGTGTATTTAAAATATAAATATACTTTGGAATAATAGTTTTTTAATAAGAGGTGTTTTTGGGTAAGAAAAAAAGCGAAGTTTGTGCAGGGTGGCTGTTCGTGGGTTGGAACGCCCCCACTGCCCCCCTCTTTCAAAGAGGGGAACACAGTGTTTTTTTATTTTAAACGATAAAAATTTACTCAGATAAAGCAAAGTTAAAATACAGATAAGCCAAACTATAAAACGAACAAGCCAAACTATAAAACGAACAAGCCAAACTACAAAACGAACAAGCCAAACTACAAAACAAACAAGCCAAACTA
>JAAFIM010000083.1 GCA_013297745.1 Chitinophagales bacterium
TAAAAAAATAGAAAATATAACATTTTTTACCATTTTTGTGCGTGGGGTATAAAACCCCACGCTATTGAGCGCACACTGTTATTTTTTTCAATCCACCAAATTTTTTTAACTGCGAAAGGTCAGTTAAGTAAGTAGATAAAAACAAAGTGAATAATCGCGAGAAGCGCGTAACTACACTAATCCATTAAGTTTCAGGGAGGGCTTCGCCGTTCTACACTGTTTGAACGGCGAAGCCCTCCCGTAGGAAGTGAGACGGAGCGAACAAGTTTGTAGAACAGCGAAGCCCTCCCTGAAATTTTTAGGCGCAATCCGTTAAGAAAATTTCTAAAACCCAAGTTTTTAACTAAAGCACTGGAGTTACGCTTGCGGTTTAGTTTTAGTACAAAATAGCTATAAGTTAAATCGGGTAGAAATTTTTTTTAACGGCTTGCGCCTAAAAAAATTATTTTTGTGCGCTGGCGCGGAGGGCTTCGCCGTTCCGTACTTTTTTGATGGCAAAAAAGTACCAAAAAAGCCAACGCCAACGGCGAAGCCCTCCCGTAAGGAAAAAGGCGTTTTTGCTTATATTTTTTTCAAAAATAAGCGCAAAACCGTCGCTATAAGCCGACGTTTTTTGCTATGCAAAAAAGCTGCTGCCCTCGCTGTGCTCGGTTGGTCGTCTTTCCGCGACATACGCTGGTTTTGGCGTCGCACGGCGAAAATTTAGCTTTTGTATTTAATTTTTATCAAACAAATAGCTGAAGCGTAACTTAATTGATAACAGATGCAAATATAATACCATTGGTTGAAAAAGGGCAAAAAAAACCGCTAAGCATACGAGCAAAGCGGTTGAAAAAGGGCAAAAAGGCTATTTTTTACCAGCGGCGTTGATAAGGTCTATCAATTCTTGCGTGCCTGACATATCCATTTCATAGCTTACGCCCAACTTAATTGCCTCTTGTGCGGTAGTTTTGGCTTCTGCGTTGCGATTGAGTTTGTGTAAAAGCCAAGCTTTGGTATCCAAATTGAACGGATTTTTTTCCAATTTTACGGAACGTTCTGCCCAAGCCAGCGCGGTTTTAAACTCTGCGGGGGTTTCGCCTGTGCCTACAATCTCCCAAGCTATAGAATTTAGTTCGTTGGCGTCGTCACAATGCTTGTCTAAATAGATTTTTTTGTACTTTTGCGCTTCGGCTGATTTGGCGTCTTTGTTGGCATAGAAATTATAATCCAATTTTGCTTTATAATAAGCCGCTTTTTGGGGCAAATGTTTTTTTACCGAAGTTTGAAACGGTTTAAAACTGGTTTTGGGGTCTAAGGTGGGATTGAGTGCTAATTGATACATAGAAGTTTCAAACGCACCGATAATATAAGCCTCCACATAATTTACTGGGTTGGTTTTCTCAAACGCTTTGCGATTGGTCATTATATACTCAAACACATCGGATTCGTGACCGCTATTGGCTTGCATAGCCAACTCAAAAACGGAAGGTTCGCAGCGTTGTTCTAATGTAAGCGGGGTCCAAATGGTTTTGAAAATTTCTTGCCCTGTGGCGGCATCTCCCACATTAAACAGGTCAAAAGCTAAAGTGGTTAGGAAAGTTTGGTCTTTTTCCCCTTTGCGGTATTTGGCTACTTTGGTATACAATTGGGTATTTGGGTCTAAAGCCAATTTGGCGTTGGCTATCAGCCCTTCAGCAGAATCGCCCCCTAAAGTTTTGTGCACCAATTCCCCTTTGGGAGAAAAATAGAACAGCGTTGGCATAGCGGTAACGTTGTAATCGGTAGCAAATTGTATCCCTTCGCCTTTTTCTACGTCTATTTTTACCGAAATAAATTTTTCGTTGAACAAATCGCCCACTTCTTTGGTCGGGAATACATCTTTGGCCAACATTTTGCAGGGACCACACCAAACCGCATAAGCATCCACAAAGATATGTTTGTTTTCTTTATCTGCTTTGGCTTGCGCATCAGCCCAAGAACCTTCAAAAAACTTAATACCTTGAGCAGAGGCCATAGGTACAAAAGCGGCTACAAGCGCAGTGCTTGCGATAAAACGGGATATAAACATATTGAAAACGAATTAAAAAAATTATTTTAAAAAATTATAATCAATAAACAAAGTTGGCTACGATATTGTTGGGTTTTGGCACAAGTTTTTTGGGTTCTTTGCCTTTGGGGGTGATTAGTGGGTTGGTTATGGAAATAGCAGCCCAAAAAACTTGGCGGCGGGCTATGATAGCTGCTGTAGGGGTTAGTGTGGTGGAATGTTTACAAGCATTTTTGGCCGTGTATGGGGCAAGTTTTTTTACCGATTATCCTTTTTTGGAAATACTAATATCTATATTAGGCTTGCCTATATTTTTAATTTTAGCTTATCAACACCTTAGCCATAGCGGAAAAGTGGCTAAAAAACAAATTGGGGAAAATTTATCCCCTTTTTGGCAGGGTGCGTTTGTGAGCAGCCTAAATATGGCAGCTTTTGCCTATTGGATATTGTGGGGGGGGATATTTTTATCCCAATCTTGGTTAGAAAATACGGTTTTATCCATAACCATTTTTGCCCTAAGTAGTGGCTTTGGCACGTTGGGGGCAATGATAGTGTATATATTTGTGGGTAGTTTGTTCAAAACCCAACTGCAAAGGTATAATTTATTGGTTAATCGCGCTATGGGAATTTTATTTTTAGGGATGGCAGTTATGCAAATATGGAATTTACTGAAGTGAGGGTTGAAAATCGGCTACTGCATAAGGCAGCACAAACAATAAAAAAAATTATGAAAAAAAAGAAATTAAGCCTATTGTGGCAGGTCAAAGGGGGCGGATTAGCACAACCTGCTTATTTATTCGGAACTATGCACGTGCGCGACCAGCGCGTTTTCCAACATATAGAACAACTAAAAGCTTGTATCCAACAATGTGATAATTTTGCCGCCGAATTTGACCTCACCAACGCAGAGGGGCAAGCCCAAGCGCAAGGATTTTGGTATAAAGCTGATTTTTCGCTAAAAAATAATTTGAATAAAAATATATATCAAAAATTAGCCGCTATTTTTAAGCGTGAAACGCGCATATCGCTCAAAGAATTTGATAACTTTTTGCCGATGGCGGTCAGCAATTTATTGACTGATACCCAATTTAATCACGAAAACAGCAGTTCTTTAGACGAAGAGTTGGCGCAGTTTGCTCAATTAGAACAGAAAAAAATTTTTGGTTTGGAAAGTTTTGAGTCTCAATCTGCTATTATTACCAAAATTCCAATCCAGCAGCAGCTCAAGTCGCTCAAATCCTTAGCCCATAATTTTCATAAAACCAAAAGCCAGCTCAAGCGGGTTACTGAACTTTATCTAAAAGGGGATATTGTGCAATTGCTCAAACAGGTCAAAAAAACGGCTGGGGCTATGAAAGAGGTTTTATTGTACCAAAGAAATCAGGTGATGGCTGCCCGAATTTTGGAAATTGGCAAATCTGCTAGTTTATTTGCTGCTTTTGGGGCTGGGCATTTGGCTGGTGCCAAAGGGGTCTTGCGCTTGCTAAAAATGGCTGGTTGCACTTTAGAGCCTTTGCCTTATGGAGAGTTGGGTAGCAAATATCAAAGCCGTCAATAGCTCTATTATTTTGGTCAAATAAGCGCAAAATGGAAATTATTTATCATCCTCAACCATTAAATGGGGAAAGTTGGGAACTTATTAACGATTATTTGTGTAGTGAGGATTTGCCCAATGTAGAAATTGGTTTGTTGTTGTTGGAGCAAAACCCGCGAGCTACTATTTATGCAGAAGTTGGGTTGATTTTGACCCAGTATTTTGGTTCGGAACAGCAAAAAATGCGCGCCCAAATTTTACTGAATACCTATTTGGATAAAAAAAGGCTTACAAGTGCTAGACAATTTATGCAGATTTTTGAAAATGATGCCCCCAATACATTAAATTGGGTTATGTTTGCCCCGCAATTGCAGTTTTTTGAACAAGAAGGGAATTTATACGCGCATTATATCCTGCACAAAACCCGTTATCTCAACGCTATAGCTACTTTGGCGCACAATTTATTGCTGTACAATCAAGCCCACGACCAATGTTGGCTTTATACCAATCGAGTTTTAGCCCAAAATGAGCATAATTTGCGCGCGCGGATGTGTTGGGTGGAGTTGTTGATTAGGCATTATTTTCCCAAAGGGCAAAAACAGGCAGAAAAGGCTAATTTTAAACAAGTCTTATCCTTATTATACCAGAAATTCCCCAATTTACAGCCTATCATTAGCTATTATTTGGGGGTGTTTTATACTGAATTTGAACCTTCCAAAGCTGATGCTTTACATTGGTTGGAAATATGCGAAAAATCGGGTATAATGGGGGCTTATTATCTGCAAGTTTTTGAGCTTATCAAACGTTGGAAAGCTACTGTATAAAAGCTTTTTACAGATTATTGTTATTATTTTAATTTTTTTATAAAAACCATTCAGAATTTGAAAGGAATTATTACAAAAACCACAGGTAGTTGGTACGAAGTACAGCTAGCTGATGGAGACAAATGGCGTTGTAGGGTCAAGGGTAAGCTAAGGCTTAAAGAATCCCCCACAACCAACCCCATAGCTGTAGGCGATTGGGTAGAATTTGAGCCAGAAATGGGCGATAAACAGGGGATAATTATGGGGGTAGAACCGCGCAAAAATTATGTAGTGCGCCAATCCCCCCACAAACGTTGGCAATTGCATCTTATTGCTGCCAATTTAGACCAAGCTATAGTGGTGGTTACCCTCAAACAACCCGCTATTAAGTTAGGTTTTATCGACCGTTTTTTGCTCACTACCGCATCTTATCGGATACCAACCATTATTGTATTTAATAAGGCTGATATTTACGATGAATTTGACCTCGAATTTTATGAGCAAGTGCGCGAAATGTACGAAAAAGCGGGTTATTCTACCCTTTTGGTGTCTGCGCAAACCCGACAAGGGCTTGATGAATTGCGAGAACTGCTAAAAGACCGCCTTACTTTGATTTCTGGACACTCTGGGGTGGGCAAATCTTCATTGATTAATTGTATTCAGCCGCATTTGTCGCTGACTACGGGCGAAATTTCTAACCACACCGAAAAAGGACAACATACCACCACTTTTGCGGAAATGTTTAGTTTGGATTTTGGGGGGCAAATCATAGACACGCCGGGGATTAAAGAGTTGGCTTTTGCCAATATGACCGCTCAAGATGTAGCCCATAATTTTGTAGAAATTTTTGAAACGGGCAAAAACTGCCGCTTCGCTAATTGTATGCATCAAAATGAACCTTTTTGCGCGGTAAAAACTGCCGTAGAAAATGGTGAAATAGGCGAAAGTCGCTACCAAAATTATTTGGTTATTTTGGATGAAATAGCTGAACAAGATTATATCAAAAGGCAAAAAAATTGGTAGTTTCTGCCAATTTGATGCTAAAAACGGAAAAAACTGGCTTTTAAGTCAGTTTTTTTCTGCTTTATTGAAAAAAATACGAATAAAAAGCTAATTTTACAAATTCAGTCTTGTTACCATAACTTTAAAATTTAGTCTCAAATTATGTCTAAAATCTATTGCATATTATTTTTTATTATCTGCTTATCTCCAACTGGTCTAACTTTTGCGCAAAAAAATAATTTTGCCAAAACGATTAAGCCTTTTATAAACATAAGCAAAGGGGCTTACGAACAGCGGGTCGTTGGGGATGAGTTTACAGAACGCGAAAAACAACCTCAAGATTTGTTGTTTTTTCCCCTTTGGGCGGGTGAGCAAAATCAATGGTTTTATTTTACTTGGCTAAATCCCAACGATAAATCTCGCCCTTTGGGGGGGATATTGTTGTGTGTGGAACCCTTTGATGCTGATAGTGCCAAAATACAGTTCTATGATTTGCCAGAAGGCACAAATGCGGCTTTTCAGTGGCGAAATCCTATCCCTTTTTCAGATTTAAGCCCAGAAATTGTCAAAAATCAACCTGAATTAGCTATAGGTACAGGTTTTTTATTATTGAAAAAAGTGGATAATTTATATTGGAATTGGCATACTTCAGCAAAACTGCCCAGATATACCAAAGCTGCGCCTTATAATTTTGTGGCTTTAGATTGTCGTTTTTACGAGAAAAAAATAACTGTGAATGCTATTTTTTCTAAGGACGATAAAATTATATTTGAACAGAAACACAACGTGCCGCTGCTCAAAAAATACAAAAATTTAAAGAAGTATTAACTGTAGTTACGCTTAGTGTTTAATTTTAGGACAAAAATGATTGAAGTTAAATTAGCTGGAAATTTTATTTTTTTTTAAAAAAGCCCCCGCAAAAAATGATTTCTATAAAGATAGCCAATACTTAATGTCGCAAGAGCATAAAGCAGTAAGCCTTAAAATAAGCAGCAAGTACAAAAAATACTAAGCGTGCAATTTCTCCAAAAAACTGGCCAAATGGTCAGTTTTTTTTATTTTTTTTAAAAAAAAGCCCCCTTTGAAAAAAAAAAGCTAACTTTGCGCAATTTTTTAATAACCTTATCCCGCTCTTGAAAAATGAAATTATGCTATTCTTTATTTTTATTAACCTGTTTCTTTTGTGCGCCACAACTTATAGCCCAAAATACCAGCAATGAATTTAAAAAACAGGTTAAAAATTTTAATAAAGCAGCTTTTGGTTTGTATGAAGTGCGCCAAACTGGAGCTGATGTGCCTGAAGGGCAAAAACAACAAGATTTGTTAATTTTTCCTATAGACCATTGGGCTACCGCTACTGAAGCTTGGTTTTGCTTTACTTGGCTTAGTCCCAAATTTAAGGATAAGCCTTTGGAGCAGTTGTTGATAAGATTAACCTATAAAGATGCACAAACTATGAACGCTGAGTATTATCCGTTGCCAGAAAATGCGCCCGAAGGTTTGTCTCAAGAATGGAAAAAAGCTAAACCTTTTGCGCCAATGACTGCAGATTTTGTGATGACAGAAAGTCAAGCTTGCAACGGTTTTATTGCTTGGGCTGCTGATGGCGTGTATAAAATGGAATCTCACCAACCTTGCCCTCGCGATACCAAAGGCGCACCCTATACATCTATACAGGTGGATACTCGTTTTTATGGTAAAGCTCAAAGTTCTGGGGTGAAATTTTATGCGCCTGATGGTAGTCTCGTTATGGGCTTGAACCACGAAGTGCAAAATAAAAAAGTAAATATCAATTTTAAAAAGTACTAAGCAGCAGCTTTTTTCTAATTTTAATAAATTTTCAAACTTAAATGAAAAAAATTCTATTACTCCTATTTGCTACCTTATATTTTGCGGGCTTATTTGCTCAAAATAATAATGCGGAATTTAAAAAACAAGTCAAAGCGCTTAATAAAGTAGTTCAAGGCTTGTATGAAGTGCGCCAAACTGGCGATGATGTGCCCGAAGCGCAAAGACAACAAGATTTGTTGCTTTTTCCGCTTACTCATTGGACTACCGAAGAAGAGGCTTGGTTGTGTTTTATTTGGCTTAGCCCCAAATTCAAAGACAGACCTTTGGAGCAGGTTTTTATAAAATTGACTTATAAAGATGCGCAAACTATGAACGCCTTATATTATTCGTTTCCAGAAAATGCCCCAGAAGGTTTATCCCAAGAGTGGAAAAAACCTAAACCTTTCGCGCCGATGACAGCCGATTTTGTGGTATCAGAAAGTCCCGCTTGTGATGGGTTTATTTCTTGGGATGCTGATGGCGTGTACAAAATGGAATCTTATGAACCTTGCCCTCGCAATACCAAAGGAGCAGCTTATACATCTGTGCAAATAGATAGCCGATTTTATGGCAAAACGTATAGTTCTGGTATAAAATTTTATGCTTCAGACGCTAAAATAATTATGCAACATACTCATGATTTTAAAAGTAAAAAAGCGAGTGCTAATGTCAAAAAATACTAATTTAAAATAAAAAATATCAAATGCAAGTGGATATTCTCGCTGTGGGTGTGCATCCAGACGATATAGAGTTGGGTTGCGGGGGAACACTTTTGCAACACATCGCTCAAGGTTATACCGTTTCTTTGTTGGACTTGACTTGGGGCGAATTGGGTTCGCGCGGCTCTGCTACTTTGCGCAGGCAAGAGGCTTTGGCTGCTGCCGAATTATTGGGGGCAAAAAACCGCTATCAGTTGGATTTAGCCGACGGTTTTTTCCGCAATACGCCCGAAAGTATGCTCGAAATAGTGGAAATTATCCGCCTTTGTCGCCCCCAAATTGTATTGTGTAACGCCATAAACGACCGCCATCCCGACCACGCTCGCGCAGCGCAGTTGGTTGCCGATGCTTGTTTTTATTCGGGTTTGGTCAAAATTGAAACCCAATATCAGGGCGAAAATCAAACAGCGCATCGCCCCGCGCAAGTTTATCATTATATCCAAGATTATCAGTTAGAACCCGATTTTGTGCTGGATATTAGCCCCGTTATGGAGAAAAAAATGGGGTTGATATTAGCCTTTGGCTCTCAATTTTTCAACGAAAACGATAATCCCAACGCACCCAAAACGCCCATTTCTGGACAAGATTTTTTAGAATCGGTCAAAGCCAAAGCCCGCGTTTATGGCCGCCCTGCTGGGTTTGAATTTGCCGAAGGGTTTAATTCTGCGCGCTATGTAGGGGTGAAAAATTTGTTTGACTTGCGCTAAAATAGAAAATCTATGATAAAAATAACTAAGCTAAGTATCAAAAATCATCAACAGTTTCAAGACTTTGAAATAGATTTTTGCGATGCAAACGGCGAACCTTTGGATAGAATTTGCCTTATTGGTAAAAATGGAACGGGTAAAACGACTATTCTGAAGTTGTTGAGAGATTTTACTCAATTAATTAACCAAATTATCCCATCTTCCCCCCAAGTATGGGAATGTCAATTTGATTTTAAAATTTATTACCAATATGAAGGTCCGATTGAAGTGGAGCATTGGATTTTATGGAATAAAGGCATTTCTTCTCCAATCTTATATTTTGGTAGAGTTGAAAAAGGCAAAGAAAATATAGTTAATTTCACAACTGAAACATATTTCAAGTATTTTTTCAATGTTTTATTTGCATATTTTATCCATTCCGACCTCACAGCCGATTTTTATGAGCATAAGTTGCCGAAAACTAATTTACACGAAGCCCTAAAATTGAATTTTGAAGACGAAGCCAAAACTGTAGATATTTCTGCAAAAGACAAATCTATAAATAGTTTTTGGCGTTTATTAATTCATAACTTGCAAGCGCGTAGAAATTTATTTGACCAATATCTCCGCCAAAATGAAGACAAAACGGTAAAAGAAGTACGGGAAAGTTTTGATAAAAAAAATCCCTCTATTTTAGTGGGTTTGGCTGAAATTTGGGATAAAATTTTATCTATAGCTGGCTTGGAATTTGATTACAACAAAGTTACTTTGCCAGCTACAAACGCCGATAACTTAGAAGCCTTTGTAAAGGTTAAAAATACAGATAAATATCTAAACTACAACGAATTAAGCACGGGTATACGCGACTTTATGTTTAAAATAGGTTATTTATACAGCCTCTATTTTCAAGGGACAAAAGATAACGAAAATAATTGTTTCCTATTTATGGACGAGCCAGAAAATGGCTTGTATGCCGATTTTTTGTATAATTATATGAGCAATTACCTGCCTTTTGTCAAAAATACCCAGTTGTTTATGGCTACGCATAGCCCTATTTTAGCGGCTGAATTTGAGCCTCACGAGCGGAGAATTTTGTACTTTGATGATGAACACAAGGTAAAAGTTAGAAAAGGAAGTGCGCCTGTAGGCGATGATGTAAATGATATTTTGAAGTCCGATTTTCAAACTGACGTGTACAATCGCCACCCGAAAGCTAAAGCGGCTTGGGATAGATATTTAGAGTTGCTAACCCTAATATCAAAAACTGAAGATAAAGCCGAAAAGAAAAAATTAGTTCGCGAATATCTGGAACTTGGCCAATTGTATAATTTTCCTGAACCCGATAATTTGACCGAATAGATGAGATTTGCGATTAAAAAAGCCAATTCCAAAGCTATCAGTTTTGTTTATAAAGACGGCGATAATACGGCTATAAAGGAGGTTTTGAAAGAAGAGCAGCGAAATTTTTGCGCTTATTCGGAACGTTATTTAAGAAAAACTGATTTAGGGCATATTGAGCATTTTGACAATAGACTAAAAAATACAAGTGGCGATAATTACTATAATTATTATTTTGTTTTAGCTTGGGCAAATACATCAAAGCCAAAAATTGATAATTTTCTACCAATCATTAAACCAGAACAAGCCTTTGCAAAAAACGAAAACGAAACTGACCGCATTTTTTATGACAAAGCTACCAATAAATACGAGCCAATAAATCAAAACGACGTGGAAGCTCAAAATCTGATTGATTTTGTAGATTTGAACCATCAAGATTTATTTGAGGATAGATTAAAAGCTGTGCAAAGGATAGCCAAATTGCAAAAAATAAGTAATTTATCGACAACAGATTTGGAAGATGCTATATTAGACGACCCACTTTATTTAGACTTTATCACCGCTATAGAAACCCATTTTAGACTTCGCTTGTTTGCCCAACTCCCTTAATTTATGAACACACAAACCATAAAACAACGTTTTGGCATCTTGGGCAATGCGCCCGCGCTCGAACACGCTCTACATACGGCTATGCAGGTTGCGCCTACGGATTTAACCGTGTTGATAACGGGCGAAAGTGGCGTAGGGAAAGAATCTTTTTCCAAAATTATCCACCAATTATCCAACCGCAAACACAATAATTTTATCGCCGTCAATTGCGGGGCTATACCTGAAGGCACGATAAATTCCGAACTGTTTGGACACACCAAAGGCTCTTTTACGGGCGCGAGTGCGGATAGAAAGGGTTATTTTGAAACCTGCAACAACGGCACTATTTTTTTGGATGAAATAGGCGAAATGCCGCTACAAACTCAACAATTTTTGCTCCGAGTGCTTGAAAATAAGGAGTTTATGAAAGTGGGTTCTTCTACAGTAGAAACCACCAACGTGCGGGTGGTAGCCGCTACCAACGTGGATTTGTTGGATAAAATCCGCCAAGGCAAGTTTAGAGAAGATTTATACTATCGCCTCTGCACTGTGCCTATTCGCGTGCCGCCTTTGCGCGAGCGGCAGGAAGATATTGTTATTTTATTCAAAAAATTTGCTTACGACTTTGCCGAAAAATACCACACTTCACCCGTGCGGTTGGACGAAAGGGCGCAGTTGTTGATAACCAACTATCCTTGGAACGGGAATATACGCGAGTTGAAAAATGCGGCGGACAAAATATCAGTTTTAGCCCCCGAAAAACAGCTAACAGCCGAAATGTTGTTGCAGATTATGCCCGATATTTTAAACCGAAATTTGCCCGTTTTGGCGGCTAAAAATAGTGAAGCGGCTACCAATTCGCAAAATGCTGGAGTTTATGAGCGCGAGATTTTGTTCAAATTTTTGTACGATATGAAAAAGGATTTGAACGATATGAAAATTTTAATCGCCGAACTCGCCCGCACCAACAATTTGCGTATGCCCAGCAATTTGCCTAATCAAAGCGAAAATAATTTTAAAGATATTAGCCATTTTTTACCCATTTCTTACCCAGAAAATGGCAATTACGAACACCCAGAGCAAAATTCGCCCACTGTTATTCTCAATACAGCCGAAAATAACAATGTAAATAATTTATCTTTTAATCATACTGAAGAGGTAGAAGAACCTTTGTCTATCAACGATATGGAGAAAGATATGATATTAAAATCGCTCAAAAAACATAAAGGTCGCCGCAAAGATGCAGCCAAAGAGTTGGGAATATCCGAACGGACTTTGTACCGAAAAATTAGCGATTACGATATAGAAATTTAAACTTAAAACATCTTATTTTTTTAATAAAAAACACTTCCTTATAATGAAAAAAAGCGTAATGTTCGCTTTGTCTTTGTCTCTTTTTGCGGGCTTGTATAGCTGTGGAGACTCTTCTAATAGCAATGGACAAGGTGCAATCAATAGCAAAGGCGATTCTACCAGTTTGGCTGTTGGCGTTTTATTGGGTTCTAACCTACAACAAATGGGTTTTAATACCAACGATTTTAAAAGTAGCGAATTTATCAAAGGGTTTGAAGCCGCCGCCAAAGGTAGCCCCACTATGCCCGATACAGCAGCCCAGCGCATATTCCAAACAGCTGCTATGGCTATACAAATGAAATCGCAAAATCCTACCGCGCCCGCGCCCGTTATTGACCCCAAATTGGCTGAAGCCTTTGGTACAATGGCAGGTCCTGGTATTGCTCAAAATGGGCTAACCGCAGCGGACATTGATATGGGTTCTATACAACAAGGCTTCGAGTCTGTATTGAGTGGCAAACCCATAGTAGATTTGCAAAATGCACAGCGCATATTCACCTCCAATCCCAAAGTGCAAGCCAAACAGCAAGAAATGCAAGCCAAAATGCAAGCAGAACAAGCTAATGCTGAAAAAGCTGGAGTAGAATTTTTGACCGCTAATAAAGCCAAAAAAGGGGTTATGGTTACAGCGTCTGGGCTTCAATATGAGGTTATGAAAGCAGGTAAAGGCAAAAAACCTTCAGTTTCTAACACCGTAAAAGTACATTATCACGGCACTTTGATAGATGGCACAGTTTTTGATTCGTCTGTAGATAGAGGCGAGCCTATAGAATTTCCACTCGGCAATGTTATCAGAGGCTGGCAAGAAGGGGTGGCGTTGATGCCTGAAGGCGCTAAATACAAATTGTATATCCCTCATCAATTAGGTTATGGCGGACAACCTTCTGGCAAAATTCCCCCATTTTCTACCCTTGTTTTTGAGGTGGAATTGTTGGCGATAGTAAAATAATCTAATCAATTTCCTTACTTTCTAATCTAAACTGTTTTTATGCAATTATTTAAAAATTTATTGGTGGTGGCTTGTTTAGTGGCTGTAGCTGTGCCTTCTTTCGCACAAAAATCCAAGTCAAAGGATAGCAACAAAGACAAACCTAAACCCAACACAACTACTGCTACTCAAGGCGATAAATTGAGCCAAGCATTGGGTATAGCTATAGCGCAAAATTTGCAAGCCAGTGGTTTTAACCTTGCTGAAATCAACCCCGCCGACTTTGCCAAAGGGATGGAATCTTTTATCCAAAATAAAACGATTATGCCCGCCGACTCTGCTCAAAAGATTGTAAATGATAAATTTACAGCCATCCAAGCGGCCAAAAAAGCTGAAGAGGACAAATTAGCTGGCGCAAAAGCTCAAGCAGGTAAAGATTTTTTGGCTGCCAATGGCAAACGCCCTGGGGTGAAAACTACAGCATCTGGGCTTCAATATGAGGTTATCAAAGAAGGTTCAGGGGCAAAACCCACCCTTTCCGATAAGGTAAGAGTTCATTACCACGGCACGTTGATAGATGGCAAAGTTTTTGACTCTTCTGTTAATAGAGGTGAACCTATTTCTTTCCCACTCGGTGGCGTAATACAAGGCTGGCAGGAAGGGGTGGCTTTGATGCCTGTGGGTTCTAAATACAAATTCGTTATACCCGAAAACTTAGCTTACGGCAGTCGCGCTATGGGTTCTATTCCCCCATATTCTACGCTTATATTTGAAGTAGAATTATTGGGTATCAACGTGGATTAGTTTATCTATTCGCACCAAAACAAAAAAACCTATCTTGTACTCAAGATAGGTTTTTTTATTGTTGATTGCAATCTATTTCTTAGCCCGCCACGCCCGTTTAAAAGATTTTTTAAACACTTTCCATTCTTTGCTGCTGCTGTTTTCTTTCAATACCTCTTTAAGCCCTTGTTGCCATTTTTTATCTTTGCTATAATACTTTTTAGCCAACAATTGAGCTACTACTTCTTGGCTGTTATTGGTGATGCGTCGTTCTTTAGGATTTTCCAACTTCATCCATACCAGCAATAAACTCAAAGCATTATCTCCATCTTGTTGATTTTGATAATAACGACAAGCGCTCATTATAAACCCTTTATCGTTTTTGCTGATGATATAATCTACCAAATTAAATTGGGCATTTACAAAGTTTTTTTGCACCCACGCATTTTTATAAATTTCATTCGCTTCAGCATATTTTGGTACAGCTACATCATAAAAACCTTGTCTTTCCAAATCTGCCGCCAATTGTTGCGTTTGTTGGTAACGTTCACAACTTTCTATTTCTTCTTGTACAGATACCACAAATTGATTGTCAAAATTGCAATTCAATGGGCTAAAATCTCGGCTATATTTTTTTATAGAATCCAAAAACACTTTGGCGTTGATAAAATTTTTGCTTGCCATAGCTTCACGGATATAATTGCTATTTTTGTCCAAACGCTGGCTTTGTACTTTTTGGCAAACATCAGCGCGCAAACGCTCCAAATTATTGCCTACTTCTGGGCTAATTAGTTTGTATTCTACTTGTTGTTGTTGCAATTTTTGCCATAAAGACAATAAAACCATCTCGTCTTGAGCTGTATTCAAACCATTATCAACTTGTTGGGCTATGCTTTTTGTGCCTAAATTTTGGATATTTTCAGCCAACTTGGTTTTTTCCCCGCTGCTCAAAAAATTGTAATTATTGTCTAATTTTTGCGCTGCCGAACTTAAAATTAAAGCCTCTTCAAAATTATTATTGCTGGTTTTTTGATTGGCTAATTTGATTTTTTGCTCAAAACTTCCCTTTTGAATTTTAAATTCCAACCCTTCCACCTCTTTATTTTTATCGCTCAAAAACCCATATTTATTAGCTACAGTTTTAGCAACTTGTATTTTATCCAAAGCAGCAGCCAAATTTTCATTGTTATACTCAAAATTAGCCCAATCATAATACAATTTATAATGCAGCCTAACCACATTTTCTTTTTCTGCCTCTATATTCAGTTTATATCCATAATCGTCGCTGATGTCGTCACAAACTTTTAAATCTGTTTTTGCGCGTTGCAGGGATTGATTAGCTTCTTGCCAATTTTTACTTTGTATATAATTGCTCACTTTTTGACAATTTTGCTGGCTAAGTTGTTGATAATGTTGCTGCCAACGTTGAGACAATTGCTCAAAAAACGCATTTATATTCCCCAGATTACAATTTATACAATCTTGATTTTTATCACAAACTATCCGCCATTGTTTACCATTTTTAGCCGCTCGTTCCCATTCTTTGGCGTTCAAAGCCGATTGCGCATTTTGTTGATAATAATTTAAAATCCGTTCGCCTGTGTTGGATAATTCAATCTGCCAATTGGGTTTGTCGTCCATATCCCGTTTGCTATCGCAAGCATCTTGATAATAATCAATAGCATCGTCCCATTTTTCCTCCACCGCATATATTTTAGCCCGCATCAATTTGCCCAAGCTATAATTTGATTTTTTATACAACGCTTTATTCGCATAGCTCTCCGATTTGGTATAATTTCTGCGATTAAACCATTCATTAGATTTTTGGGCGTACAAATACGGTATATCCAACCGCTCAAAAGCTTCTTTTTTGTCGTTAATTTGCCTTTGCGTGTTATTTCTCAACTCTTCTACTTGCATAGGGTCATTGTTTCGGGTTTGGGTAACATCCAATTCATCCCAAAAACGGGCGTTTCGCCATTCGTTAAACTCTTTTTCTACCCGTTTCAATCGCTCTTCGTAAGCGTCCAAACTATCCACATCTGCATTTTGGGTGTTGATGCTGTACAATTGGTTGTTCCAACCTTGATTTTTAACCGAACTTACGCTATATTCTTCTGCTGCTTCGGCGCGTTTTTTGACCCTATCGTGCATATTGCTGTTAAATTCCAAAGATACGCGGCTTAGTCTAAACTCGTAATTGGTGCTTTGCATCGTGTCTTGATAACGCATAATAAATTCGCCCGCTTGTCGCCCGTTTACATATTTTTGTTGGCTGTTATAAGTTTGCAAACGACGCCCATTGCGCCACAATTCGCCTTGCACTTCTACAGCTGTGGGCATAAATAATTCGGTAAAATCAAAACCTTTGTATTGTATATTTTGCACTTGTATATTATCTATCATAAAACGCGCTTCTACAGCATTTTGCCCTGATTGATACACTCGTATTTTTTCCGTATAATTATAGCCAAGACTTGGGCTGTTATTGCGGTTGTTATTTGATATTTCTTCAGCCGCATAACGCAAATTGCTTTCATTTCCATAGCTATTTTGGCGGCTATAATATACGCTTTGTTGTTGTTGATTGTTGATAAATTGAGCAAAACCCGCGCTACAATACATCAGTACAAAAAAAGTAAAGATTGTTTTCATCTTTTTATCGGTTAGGGGGTTAACGGCTTGAGTTGCGGTTGTGATTTAACTACTTTGTATTAAAATTTAATATCGCGGACAAATATAGTCATTCATCAATTTCTTAGACAAATAATTTGCTAGCCCCGATTACTATTTGATTTTAGTTAATGTTTCTTTATACTGATAAACATTACTACCTTTTTTTTCGGTGCGAAACAAGCGTATTTGCCCATTTTTTCTTTTTGTAATTTTAAATTTTCTATTGTCATCAAATAGAATAAATTTGCCTTCATCTACAATTTTATATTTTTTGTAGGTAGTTTCATTTTTAGCTTCTTCTTTTGTTTGCTTTTCCCAAGTGTGCAAAAAAATGACAGAGCACCATTCTCCAACCGTTGAGTCGCACAATTCAAAAGTGACAAATGTTTGTTCGTTTGGATATAATTCATCCACGATGGACTGTTCTCCATCGACAAACATTTTAAATGACAAATGCCAAGTTCCTGACAAATCGGAAATTACGCTCTGGTTTTTATCTTGCGCACAAACATTAGCCGTAAAAAAAATAAAAAAAATAAAAATTTTGTACATTGTTTGAAAAATAAAGTTTTTAATAAAAAAAATCAGACTATACAAAAATTATGCCACAAATATAAAAATTGCAAAAAAACTATGTTTTTAAATAAAAAAATGTCAAAACTTATCCTATCCATCGCCGCTTTATCCATTTTTTGCGCGGCTTGCGAGCCTAACGAACCTATAGAACCGACTACGGGCGCGTATCAAAACCAAATTATCGTCTGCAACGAGGGCATTTATACCCAAACATCGGGAACAGTAAGCTGTTACAATCCTGATAATAAAACGGTAGAAAATGATATATTTTTTGCCCAAAATAATAGAGCTTTAGGCAACGTCTTGCAATCAGTTTGCACCCACAACGATAAAATTTATCTGGTGGTCAATAACGCCAATAAGGTGGAAGTTGCCCAACGCGCCACGCTCAAAGAATTTGCACAAATCACAGGATTACAACAACCGCGTTATTTTCTCCCAATCAACGACAACCTCGCTTACATCAGCCAATGGGGTGCGAACGGGCTAACGGGTTCTATAGCTGTAGTAGATTTAAACCAAAATACGGTAATTCAAACCATACCTCTATACAAAGGAACGGAAAAAATGCTCTCTTATAACTCCCAAATTTGGGCAACTCACACAGGCGGTTATGATTTAGATGATAAAATTGCCATAATTAACCCAATAACTCACCAATTGGACACCACTTTGACCGTAGCCGATTGCCCCCACAGTTTGCAAATAGATAATCAAAACCGTATTTGGGTAGCTTGTCGGGGGAAAATTGTGTATAGCAATTATCCCGATGTTGATACGGCGTTGAGTACAGCCCCCGCTTTGCTCTGTTTTCAGCAAAAAAATCTAATCCAAAGGATAAATTTTGATAAAAATAGCCCGCTAACTCATCTCGCCGTAGATAACAGCGGCCAATATCTATACTTTTCTCACAATAACCAACTGATAAAATTTAATACCCAAAATTTAACCCCGCAAACCATATTCACAGGCTCTTTTTACGGGTTAAATGTCGTTAATAATGAACTATACGCCGCCCGCAATGCTGGTATAAACCCCGCTATGGCTTTGCGAATGGACTTGAACGGAAACGTCATTGATAGTTTTACTGTGGGGATTTTTGCCAATGGCTTTTATCAATAATCCAATTACTAACTGACCTTTCGCAGTATAAAAATTAGGAAAATAAAAAAAAATAACAGTATAA
>JAAFIM010000084.1 GCA_013297745.1 Chitinophagales bacterium
GTAACGGGTATTGCTTTCGTTGGGGTCGGTTTTGGTGAGTACCAAAATACGCTGTTCGGGATTGGCTTGAGCTGCTTTTATCGCAAAACTCAACCCAGCCACACCACAGCCCAAAACCAAAATATCAACTTGTTTTTGCATAATTATTTTTCTATTGGTAGATATTTAAAGCTGTCAAGCTATTAATTAAAATCATAATTTAATACTTAACCCTTTTTGTATAATACTGAATTTAAGCAACAGCTTATTTTTAGCTTTTATATTCAGACAAATAACAGCGTTTTAATAAATATGGTTTATCACAAAATATAAGCCATTTGGATTAAAATATAAATAGGGTTACGAGAGTATAGATTTTTTACAATAGCACGGGGTTTTACACCCCACGCTTTCGCTTAATTTTATAGCGAATAATACATTGTTTTTATAATTTTTTGTAAAATACGCTCTCGTAACCCTAATACTTAGCAGGTTATCCACAGGTTAATTGTGGATAACTTTCCAAATAGCGCAAATTTTTCTAATGATAGGAAAATTTGATAATATAATTTATAAATTTTAATACTCATAAAGTGCTGAATCCCAAAACATTCCCTCTTCTACGTGCTGCAAAAGTTCAGGAGTAGAAACCTCTATTTCCACCTCTGCACACCAATATGGGGCTTCTTCTTTTTCATCATCGTCTTCCTCTGATAGGATATTGACTTGGGTTATAAATATAGCGGCTAAGTCTTTTATCGCACGCTCGTTAATAGGTGTGTAGTAATAATACTCTTCGCCCCTGCCGCCTCCGCCTTGAGTTTTGACATTATATTTTTTTTCAAACGCTTCGCTATCGGCAGCAAATTCCTTGTATTGCGCTGCTGTTATTGGTATTTTTGCGCCAAAAGTATAATCTCTCCACGTTTTGAGTTGGCTAAATATAGGGCTACTTTCTGCCAATCGTCGGCAATGTTGTTTGTATGTTTCGTCGTATTTATTAGGCTTGCTGATATGGTACAAATATCCCTGCAAAGCGTATTCAAAACACTCTATCAAAATTTGTAGATAGAAATTATGGCTATCGGGCGTATAGCGTCCGCCGTCTGGATGCACTAAATCAAAGCGGATTTGACATTTTCTATCTTCCACTTTGACTATGGCAAATTCGTATATTGTTGACATTTTTTTTATTATTTTGGATATTAAGACTTTAGGATTTTAAGACGCGAGGATTTTAGGACTTTAGGATATTGAGATTTTAGGATTTTAGGATATTAAGATTTTAGGACTTTAGGATATTGGGATTTTAGGATTTTAAGACTTTGGGATATTAAGATTTCCTCATTCCCCTATCCTCCTATCTTAGCATCTTAAAATCCTAACCTCCTCCTATCTTAACATCTTAAAATCCTAATATCCTCGCGTCTTAACATCCTCATATCTTAACATCTTAAAATCCTAATATCCTCGCATCTTAAAATCCTAACCTCCCCTTATCTTAACTTCCTTTTAAACCAACCTTTCAATAATCGTAGAAACGCCCATTCCGCCACTTGTACAGAGCGAAATGAGCCCATAACGCAAGTCGCGCCGTTCCAGTTCGTCCAACACTGTGCCTATCAAAATCGCACCTGTCGCGCCCAATGGATGCCCCAAAGCTATCACCCCGCCATTGACATTCATTTTGTTAATATCAATGTTGAAATGCTGTTGGAATTTAAGCACAGAAGAAGCAAAGGCTTCGTTAATTTCCCATAAATCAATCTGTTCTACAGTCAAATTAGCCCGTTTTAAGGCTTCTATAGTTGCGGGAATAGTGCCTGTGAGCATAATTGTGGGTTCGTTGCTGATTGTGGCTGCTGCTATGATTTTGGCGCGGGGTTTCAAACCCAACTGTTGGCATTTTTGGGGACTACCCATTAGCAATAGAGCTGCGCCGTCCGCTATTTGGGAAGAATTGCCTGCTGTGTGCGGGTGCAACACTTTTTCCACTTGGGGATATTTCAACAAAGCCATATTATCAAAACCCTGCTTGCCAATTTTTTGGAATGAAGAGGGCAGATTAGCCAACTGTTGCAAATCTGTATCGTGGTGGATGGTCTCGTCTTGTGCCAAAATTTCCATACCGTTCAAATCCAAAACAGGGATTAAAGAGCGTTGAAAATAACCTTTTGATTGGGCTTCGGCTGCGCGTTGGTTGGATAAAAGCGCGTATTCGTCCAATTGGGTGCGGCTATAATTTTCTAAAGTTGCGATAAGGTCTGCACTTACCCCTTGAGGGATATAATTTACTTTGCCCCCAACAGCAGGGTCGTACATCAACACCCCGCCATCTGCGCCCATAGGCACGCGGCTCATACTTTCCACCCCACCAGCTATCAACAGCGCATCGTTCCAGCCAGCGCGGATTTTGGCAGCAGCCAAATTGACAGCCGTCAGCGAAGAAGCACAAAAGCGGTTCATTTGCAAACCCGAAACAGCATAATCCCAATTTTCGTATAAAGCTACAGCTTTGCCCAAATTGCCGCCTTGTTCGCCTATGGGGGTAACACAGCCCACAAAAATATCCTCCACTTCTGCCGTATCAAAACCATTTCTATTTTTTAAAGCGCGCAAGACCGTAGCCAATAAATCTATAGGTTTAACCTCGTATAAAGTACCCGTTTTTTTCCCCTTGCCGCGCGGTGTGCGCACAGCATCTATAATATAAGCTTCAGTGAGTTGCATAAGTCTGCTAATAATTTTTGAGTATCAAATGAAATACAAAAGTAGCCTTTTTCTGCACCCCGACAAACATTTTGGGATAAAAAGATACAAGTTGGCTTTTTTTTATGTTATTTTGCGCCGTTTTTCTGATTTATTGATTTCATTTTATGTATATGAAAAGTATTTTTATAAAAAAATTCGCTTTATCTTGTGCTTTATCTGTAGGATTTTTCCTCCAAAATAGCCAAGCCCAGCAAACTTTCCCCACCAACGGGGTTATGGACGAACGCGAGGGGCATTATGCCTTTACCAACGCCACCATTTACAGCAGCCCCACCGAAAAAATAGAAGGCGGCACGCTCCTTATCAAAAAGGGTAAAGTGGTAGCTGTAGGCAAAAACGTAAGCGTTCCCAAAGATGCGATAGCTATAGACCTAAAAGGGAAGTTTATCTACCCCTCTTTTATAGAATTGCACGCCAATTATGGGATGCCAGAGCATAAATCTATAGGCAATCGCAGCAATGGCGAACAATACTTGAGCAACAAACAGGGCGCATATAGTTGGAATGAAGCCTTGCGCCCCGAAATCAACGCGCACGAGCTATTCAAACCCGATGCAAAAAAGGCAGAAGAAGCCCGCAAAGCAGGTTTTGGGCTGGTGCTAACCCACCAAAACGACGGTATTATCCGCGGTACAGGTTCAGTGGTATTTTTGGGTGAGGAAAAACCTCAAGAAATGGTATTAATACCCGCAGCAAGCGCGCATTTTTCGTTCGGAAAGGGCAGTTCTACCCAAGATTATCCAAGTTCGCTAATGGGCTGTATAGCCTTATTGCGACAGGCTTATTACGATGCGATTTGGTATAAAAACAACCCCACAGAGCGCGATTTCAACATCTCTCTACAAAGTATGGAGACATTGGAGAAATTACCCGCATTTTTTGAAGCCAATCGGCTATTGGATATACTCCGCGCTGACAAAGTAGGGGATGAATTTGGGGTGCAATACATACTCAAAGGGGGCGGCGAAGAATACCAGCGCATAGATGCGATAAAAAACACCAAAGGAGAGTTGATTATTCCCATCAATTTCCCTTTGGCATACGATGTAACCGAACCCTACAACGCCCAACAGGTACAACTTACCCAGCTAAAACATTGGGAATTGGCACCCACCAACCCTTCAGTATTGGCTAAAAACGGAATTTCTTTCTCTATCACGATGAACGGCAACGCCAACGCGGGCGAGTTTTGGGAAAATTTGCGCAAAGCCTATCAATTCGGGCTATCAGAAGCCGATTTATTGAAATCATTGACTACGACTCCAGCCCGTATTTTGAAAATTGATAAGCAAGTCGGTACGCTATCTGCGGGTATGTACGCCAACTTTTTCATCAGCAACACCAATATCCTATCCGATAAAGCCCAAATTATACACCATTGGGTAAAAGGCAAAGGTTATGTTATCCAAAATATACAAACTGTAGATTTGCGCGGCAAACACGAGCTAACCATCAACGGCAATTCGTTCTTTATAGAAGCCAAAGGCGATGCGGGCAAACCAGAATTGTTTATCAAAAACGCCAGCGAGCAAAAAGATACAACCAAACAAGCCACCAAATTGAGCTACGAGTGGGACAATAACAGCCTTTCTTTCGCTTTCGTACCGCAAAAAGATACCAGCAAAAAAGAACAGGAACAAATCCGCCTTTCACTCAAAACCCAAAACGATATTTGGGAGGGCAAAGCGATGTTGGCCAACGGCAATTGGGTAAATTGCAACGCGCGCCGCATGGAAGCCGCCAAAGCTGATAGTTTCGTTTTAGTGAAAAAAGACAGCAGCGCATTGGGACAGGTCGTTTATCCCTTCAATCCTTACGGGCGCACAGCCGATAAATTGCCCAAAGCAGAAACCGTTTTATTCAAAAATGCCACCGTTTGGACGGGCGAAACTGAAGGGATATTAGAACAAACCGATGTTTTGGTAGAAAATGGCAAAATCAAACAAATTGGCAAAAATCTACCCGCAGGCAACGCCAAAGTTGTAGATGCTACAGGTCGCCACTTGACGGCTGGGATTATAGACGAACACTCGCACATTTGTATCAGTTTTGGGGTGAATGAAGGCACGCAAGCCTCAAGCGCAGAGGTTAGAATTGGCGATGTAGTCAATAGCGAAGATGTGAATATGTACAGACAATTGGCTGGTGGGGTTATAGGCGCGCAATTATTGCACGGTTCGGCTAATCCTATAGGCGGACAAAGCGCGTTGATTAAATTCCGTTGGGGCGCTTTACCCGAAGATATTAAAATCAAAGAAGCCAACGGTTATATTAAATTCGCTTTGGGCGAGAACGTAAAACAATCCAATTGGGGCGATTACAACACCCAACGCTTCCCCCAAACCCGTATGGGTGTAGAACAAGTGTATGAAGATTATTTCACCCGCGCCAAAGAATACAGCGCGGCGATGAAAAGCAAAGGCGCAGCCAAAGTGCGCAGAGATTTAGATTTAGACGCTTTGGTAGAAATTTTGGAAGCCAAACGGTTTATTTCTTGCCACTCTTACATACAATCCGAGATTACGATGTTGATGCGCGTTGCCGAAAAACACGGGTTTAGAGTTAATACATTCACCCACATTTTGGAAGGGTTTAAGGTTGCCGATAAGATGAAAGAACACGGTGTAGGCGCATCTACTTTCTCCGATTGGTGGGCTTACAAATACGAGGTTATAGACGCTGTACCCCAAAACGCGCAAATTATGACCCAAATGGGCATTACTACAGCTATCAATTCCGACGACGCAGAAAT
The DNA here is from genome assembly GCA_013297745.1 of Chitinophagales bacterium. Classification (GTDB taxonomy): domain Bacteria; phylum Bacteroidota; class Bacteroidia; order Chitinophagales; family Saprospiraceae; genus JAAFIM01. Next base: position 5,504 of record JAAFIM010000084.1, read on the forward strand.
GGGCAGACGCCTCAACCAAGAAGCCGCCAAATCGGTAAAATACGGCGGAATGCAGCCCCACGATGCTTGGAAAATGGTAACTATCAACCCAGCCAAACTATTGCGCATTGATAATCAAACAGGCTCTATCAAAGCGGGCAAATCTGCCGATGTCGTGTTGTGGTCTGATAATCCGCTATCTATTTACGCCCGCCCGCTACAAACTTATGTGGATGGTTTGCGCTTATTTGATACTGAAGAGGACAAACAAATGCGCGCCAATATACAAGCTGAACGCAGCCGCTTAATCCAAAAATCGCTTAATGCCAAAGCCAACGGCGCAAAAACACAACCAACGCTCCACACACACGAAGGACACTACCATTGCGGCGATGATGCACTTAACAGTATGCAGTTTTCCCCCAGACATTAATTAGACTGAAATTTTTTAATAAAAATAAAAAACCTACGCCCAGCTATAGCCGAGTGTAGGTTTTTTTTATTGGCTCTCAAAAGCCTGATGTAATAAAGATTTCAACAACTGCTCCGTAATCTCTTGATTGTTGGCAATATGCGCTTTCAATTCTTTAGTCTTACTCAACTGCTCTTCTATAGCCGCTACTATGCGCTGCTGCTCGGCAAGCGGGGGAAGTGGAAATAAGCTATTTTCAAACTGTTCATTTGTAATACTTGGAGAATTAAATCCAACCATTAATGACTTAAAAAGATTATTTAAATAAGGCGTAAGCAAGTAATAGAATACATATTTTAAATCCGCTATTATTGTTTTAAACACATTAAAACCCGTTGAACCAATATAATTTTCTAGTTCTTCTTCGATAATTGCGATATTTTTTAAGTACGGGCGAACCGTTGAGTAGGCAATAAAGCCTTTTTTAAAAACTCTTCTTGCTCTTGTGGAAAGCTCGCGAACAAGTTTTAATTTAGCTTCTCGTATCACTTGGTTTTGGTTGTCAATAGCATCAATATCAACATAGTTTATTAAAGTATCAGGCAAAAGATATTTTTGTATATCAAGGTTATCTGTGTATTGAATTATCTCCCCCAATCTACACCACACCCAATTTTTAGGGATTTCAAAAGGGATTTCTTCGGGTCGGATAGCTGGCAAAGGTTTTTCTTTTTTGGTAGATTTTGCTTTTTCGGCTTTGATGCGCTTGAGCAATTCGCTGGCTGGTTCGTCTTTGGGGTCTTGTGCCACCAATTTTCCTTGTACAGCCTCTTGTAAAATGGCTTGGTTGAGTTGTTCTAGTAGGTGGAGTTGTTGGGTAGTTAGTGCGTTTAGTTGGTCAAAATTAATTTTAATACCATTAATTATTTCTACTGTTTTTCTTTGGTTTTCCAGCCCACCAACATTTATTTCATAATTCATCAAAAAATCTTCATCAAGATATTTACGATGTGTATTTCCAGAGCTTGCTTTTCGGCATAAATTATAAAATTCCGGAGAATTTGTGAAGTAATTTAGCCATTCTATACTCACCTTATTAACATCATAATCATATGCCCAAAAATTTCCAGTGATTATTGCCCCATCAACTTCTCTAGGTGCAATTCCAAAGGCGCCATACATAGCATCAATTTTTGATAATACAAATTGACCTGCCTTTAGCACAAATTGTTTTTTTGTTCCAATTTCAGAACCAAGCACACAATCACGAGTAGAAACGCCTTGATGCTTTGTTTTGATTGTAACTCTTTTATAAAAAACATCATCTTTTATATCAATGGGTATTTTACTACGAATAAGAACTTCCCCAAGTTTTATTTTTTGCCAAGCCATTTTATTTTGTTTTTAATTCGTTCAACAATAAAATGGATTTTTCAAGCGACTGTTGCAAGTTAGCGATTAAAGTTTGTCTATCGAGTACAACCTCTTCAGTTTTTTTATTGGGATTTTTGATATCCAAATCGTAGTTGCGGCTGATGATAGTGGGCATAGGTATTTTCCAGGCTACTTCATTTTCTTGGCGATTGTGCCACCAATTTTTGAGCGTATCAAACTCTTCTATGCGTATGGGTTTGGTTTTGCTGTAGGCTTTTTGTCCTTCGGGCAAGGTATGTTCATAATACCAAATTTCTTCTGTGGGTTTTCCCTTTTCAAAGAAAATAAGGTTGGTATTGACAGTAGCATAAGGTGCGAAAACGGATTGAGGCAAGCGCACTATAGTATGTACGCGGCAAGTTTCCAACAGTCTTTGCCTTACTCTTTGCTTTACGCCCTCACCTGTTAGGCTACCGTCGGGCAAAACGATACCAGCGCGGCCGCCATTTTTGAGCAATTGGATAAACAATAGTAAGAAAAGGTCTGCACTTTCTTTGCTGCGGAATGTAGCGGGAAAATTACTTTCCATACCATTGCCCACCACACCCCCAAAAGGCGGATTAGCCATAATAATATCTACGCGGTCGCTTTCTTTGATAGCTGTATATTCGCGGCTCAACGAATCGCCATACACGAGTTGGGGAACGGCTATATTGTGCATAATCAAGTTGATAACACTCAGCATAAAAGGCAAGGGTTTGAACTCTCCCCCCGATATGGTGTCCTGAAGTATATCCAAATCTTGTACGCTTTTGGTTTGTTTGTACAAATGTTCGGCAGCACAGACTAAAAAGCCAGCCGTACCGCAAGCGGGGTCGGTTATTTTTTCGCCCAATTGTGGGTCAATAATATCCACTATAAATTGAGTTACCGCTCTTGGCGTATAAAACTCGCCCGTATCTTTTTTGGCAGCCAGTCCTTGCAAAATATCCTCGTAGATAGCGTTAAAAACGTGATGTTCTTGGCTATTATTGAAGTCAATTTCGTTTAGTTTGTTCACCACTTGCCGAAAAATAGTACCACTTTTCATATAATTATTGGTACCCTCAAATATCTGGCGAATGATAATGCCCAATTTATCGTCTTGAGCTACAGACAAGTTTTTGAGTTGTGGAAAAAGTTGATTATTGACAAAGTTAATTAGCGTGTCTCCCGTTTCGCCCTCGTCGTTGGCTGCCCAATTTCGCCATTGTATATCAGCAGGAATGACCGATTTATAGTCGGAATTTACCACCTCTTTTTCCAAATCTTTATCGTCAAAGAGTTTTAGAAAAATCATCCAGCCCAATTGCTCTACGCGTTGCGCATCGCCACTTAGGCCAGGGTCTTGCCGAAAAATATCCCTAATGGATTTGATTACGCCTGAAATGTTGCTCATTTTGTTTTATGCTATATTATACAATTCGTTTTTCAATTCTTTGACCGCTTTATCATATCCAGCCCGCCCACCAAAAGATTTGATAATCTCCATAACCGAACCAAATTGGCTAAACGGTGGCACATTTAGTATTTGAAGTTTGTCTATCTCCTCTATTCCAAAATCTGCGTACTTATCCAATAACGCCTCCAATACCTTACGCGCTTCTACCCCATATTTGCTAAAATAGTTGCGTTTTTTGACCTGATTAGCTCTTTCTTTACGCGTTAGTGGGGGTTGGTCGTAGGCAATATGACAAATTAAATCAAATAAATCAACCTCTCTATTCACAGCCTTGAACAATTGTTCTAGCCGCACATCCTGGTTAGCGAGTTCTTCCACTAGCGCTTGTTTTCGGTCTGCATCTTTCCACTTGTGCAAAAAATCGTCCAAAGAAGCAAATTGTTTTTGAATAAGCGTTTTGGTGTAATCTTTCAAACTTGTAGTGATTAATTTACCGTTGGCATCAATCTCCAATTTACGCTCCGCCAAAATAGATACATCAATCTCATTGACATAAATTTTTTGCCGCTCATTCGTTTCATTAAATTCAGGGTAGCGAATTATAGTCCGAACTACCTCTTCAGCAGCCTCTTCAGTTGCTATATTTTCGTGTTCGTCATACATAATCCCCTCCAAACTATCTTTTTCTTGTAAAGGTTTAATCACTAACGGGTCGCCATCAAATTGAGGGTCAGCGAAAAGGTCGGTAGCTTTTCTAAAATCTAAAATGGTAAAATAATATTTTGTGTGAGCCTCATTAATTCGCGTCCCTCTGCCTATGATTTGTTTAAACTTTGTCATTGAGTTGATATTGGCATCCAACACTATCAATTTACAAGTTTGGGCATCAACTCCTGTGGTCATCAACTCCGAAGTAGTAGCAATAACGGGATAAATTTCTTCAGGATTGATAAAATTATCCAACTCTTTTTTACCTTGTTCGTCATCGCCAGTAATTCGCATTACATACTTATAATTTTGAGCCACCAAATCCGCATTTTGATTAGCCAAAGCACTCCGCATACGCTCGGCGTGGTCAATATCCATACAAAAAACTATAGTTTTCGCAAAGCGGTCAAAACCTTTCAAAAATTCGGTAATTTTCTTTGCTACTATTTCCGTTCTTTCATCTATAACCAAATTTTTATCAAAATCTTTGCTGTTATAAATGCGGTCTTCCACCAAATGCCCCTCTTTATCCACTTTCCCCTGTCCTGGTCGCCAGCCCTCTGCATCTACGTTCAAAGTTATCTTCAAAACGCTATAAGGTGCTAAAAAGCCGTCTTCAATCCCTTGCTTGAGCGAATAAGTATAAACAGGCGTTCCAAAATACTCCGAATTGCTTGTATCATTTGTCTCTTTGGGTGTAGCTGTTAGCCCTATTTGGGTAGCTTTATCAAAATAATTAAGAATGTTTCGCCAATTGCTATCTTCGTTTGCGCTACCTCTGTGGCACTCATCAATAACTATCAAATCAAAGAAATTTTTAGAAAATTGTTTATACACATTTGCCTCTTCATCTGCTCCCGAAAGCCCTTGATAAAGTGCTAAGTATATCTCAAAACTTTTATCAATTTGCCTATTTTTAATCGCAGTCATTTTTTCCCCAAAATATCTAAAATCGGCTTTTCTTGCTTGGTCAAGCAGTATATTTCTATCAGCCAAAAATAAAATACGTTTTTTAGTACCACTTTTCCAAAGTCTGTAAATAATCTGAAAAGCTGTATAAGTTTTGCCCGTACCTGTTGCCATAACCAACAAAAGCCTATTTTGCCCCTTAGCTATAGCTTCTACAGTTGTATTAATAGCTATTTGTTGGTAGTATCTAGGTTTACGTGTGGCATCCGACCCAATAAAATAATCTTGAGTAATAATTTTTTCCTCTTTTTCCGTTTCTATTCCCTTGTATTTTTTATATTTATCCCACAGTTGCTTGGGCGAAGGAAAACTATCCAAATTAAGTTGAGTTTCTTTTTGCCCAATCACAATAGTGCGGTCGTGGAATAAAAAACCATCCCCATTACTACTAAATACAAAAGGAATATCTAGTATCACAGCATATTCAAGTGCTTGTTGCATACCAGCCCCAACGCTATGCTTGTTATCTTTTGCCTCAATTACGGCTATCGGGATATTTGGCTTATAATATAAAATATAATCAGCCCTTTTTCTGTGGTCTCTTTTAGTCAATTTTCCCTCAACAAGAATTTTCCCGTCTGTAAAAGAGACCTCTTCTAAAAATTGTAGCTGCTTATTCCATCCCGCTTTTTCTAAAGCAGGTGTTATAAATTTAGTGCAAATATCCCTTTCCGATAATGTTTTTTTATCCATCATATCTTTTTTGAATAAGTTTAAAAATTTATGAAACGCCGCAAAGATAATTATTTTTTTAATTTAAAACCTTATTCGCAGCACAAAAACAACATTTATCCCAATTCAATGCAAAAGTAAGGGTATCTGTTTTCAACACAAATCGTCCTACTTATTACAAAAAATCTTGCTACAAATAATCTTACTACTTCTTACAAAAAATCTTACTACCTAAAATACAAAAAAAATTCCTACCTTTGCGCCCAAAATATCTATCAAACGTTTTAAATATATTTTTACGATGAAATTCAGCGAATACGCTTACGTACGTCCCAACATAGACGAAGCCAAAGACAAGTTTAAAACTTTACTCCTTAATTTTCAAGCAGCTACCTCTTTTGAAGAGCAAAGCACGATTATAGCCCAATTTGACGACTTGCGCGAAGAAATTGACGCTATGCAAAACATCTGTTTTATACGCCACACTATAGATACAACGGATAAGTTTTATGAAAGCGAAATTGATTTTTTCAACAACCGCTACCCAGAACTTAGCGAATATCTTACTGGTTATTATCAAGCACTTATCAGTTCCAAATATCGCCCCGAATTGGAAAAAGTATGGGGTTTGCAACTGTTCCGCATCGCAGAATTATACGTCAAAACCTTCGAGCCGCCCATTCTCAACGATTTGGTAGAAGAGAACAAATTGGACACAGAATATAGCAAAATCAAAGCTCAAGCTGTGGTAAAATTTGAGGGCAAAGATTACAACCTTTCCACTATAGAGCCTTTTGAATTGAGCAAAGACCGCGACACTCGCCGCAAAGCAGCAGAAGCCAAATGGAAGTTTTTTGAAGCCAACAGCACAGAAGTAGAAAATATCTACGCCCAACTCGTCGGCCGTCGCCAGTCTATAGCCGAAAAATTAGGTTATAAAAACTATATTCCCTTAGGTTATGCCCGTATGCGCCGCAGCGATTACAACGCCGAACAAATAGCCGCTTTTCGCCAAGAAATAGTAGCTGAAGTGGTGCCTTTGGTGCAAGAATTGATACAACGCCAGACCAAAAGATTGGGCTTGGATAAGATGAAATACTACGATGAGCCGTTCAGATTCCCTTCAGGCAATGCCCGCCCGCAAGGCGACGCCGCTTTTATGGAAGCCCAAGCCAAGCGTATGTACCAAGAACTGAGCAAAGAAACAGCAGCGTTTTTCAACTTTATGACAGAGCGCGAGTTGATGGATTTGGTAGCCAAAAATGGCAAAGAAACGGGCGGTTATTGCACGTTTATCGGGGGTAAATATCGTTCGCCTTTTATTTTTTCCAACTTCAACGGCACTAGCCACGACGTAACCGTATTGACCCACGAGGCAGGACACGCTTTCCAATGTTACGAAACCAGCCACCACACCGAGTTATACGATTATTTGTGGCCAACTTACGAAGCTTGCGAAATTCACTCTATGGCTATGGAATTTTTGACCCATCCTTGGATGAATTTATTCTTTGGCAAAGACACCCAAAAATTCTTTTTTGAACACTTGGGCGGTGCTATCCGCTTCTTGCCTTATGGTTGCGCAGTGGATGAGTTCCAACATATTGTTTATGAAAATCCACATTTTACCAACGCCCAACGCAACGCAGCTTGGCGCGAAGTAGAGCGTAAATATATGCCTCACCGCGATTACGACGGCAACCAATTTTTGGAACAGGGCGGTTTTTGGCAAAAACAAAGCCATATCTTCGGCTCTCCATTCTACTATATTGATTATGTTTTGGCTCAAATCTGCGCTTTCCAATTCTGGCAACGCTGCCAAACTGACCGCGCTTCGGCTTGGGCTGATTATCTCAAACTCTGCCAAATGGGCGGCACGCACAACTTCACCGAATTGGTCAAACTCTCCAATCTCAAATCTCCGTTTGAAAAAGGTTGTGTGAAAGAAGTAGTTAGCCAAGTAGCTGATTTCTTGCGCAATATCGACGACTCTAATTTTTAATTTATGTTTTGCCAATAGTATAAACTTGTTTAATCTTATGGATAGAAATTTTGAAAACTCTTACGCAAATGACAGCCAAAGGAGTTTTAATTATAATACAAACGATGATTTAGGCCAACGCCAGCTTAATTATGACGAAGAGTCTAGTTTTCCCGATTTGTAGGCTATGCTCGAGCGCGAAGTTTCTCAAGCCAACGATTTGCGCCAGCAAGTAGATACAGAAGCAGCGCAAAGCCTCACTTTGTTGGAAAGTAAGGATAAAAGCTATTTGTACGAAACTCCGCAATTTTATCTGTTATGGGAATGGAAACCAAATAATAGTTCAAAGCAAATTTTGTCCTTGCGCAAAAGCCCAGAACAAGGCGTGATTAGCCTAGCAAATGCTAGAAGTCAAAAATGGGAAGATTATTTTCCCAATGAAATGAGCCAAGCCAAAATAATCGTAGAAGCTTCTAAAAATGCGCCTCTTCGTGGGCAATTATCTAGTGAATTGTATGGTGAAATAGAGCGTTTATTTTCTATAGATTTGTCTCAAGTGGTATTTGTCCGCAATTCAGCAAAAGCTACCCAACTCAAAGCCCGCGCGGTAACTATAGGGCAAGAAATCCACTTTGCGCCCAACGAATGGAACGAAGAAAATGAAAGTTTTATCACGTTATTGGCGCACGAATTGGCTCACATTTATCAAAATAAACAAAACCGCGTTGGCGCAACCAATATGCTGGGCAATCAACCCATCAATGACGACCCGCGTATGGAAGCAGAAGCCGACCAAGCAGCTGAAGCCACCAAAAAAGGCCGCCGCTTCAATTTTGCGAAATTCAAAAGTGGCGATAATGATTTGATGAAACAGTTTGCGCAGCGGAAAGTGGCACAGCGGAAGGCTATAAAAACGAACTGGGGAGAATTTGAGGCTGAACAGTATGAGGAATTAGAAGACGTGAGCGAAAAAGTTTCACATATTCATTTTAAATTAAAGTTCAAGCCCTATAAAAATGTGGATAGCCCAAAAATTGGTTTTGTTCAAACTGTCAAAATAGTTGAAGGCACTAATAAAATAGCACCAAACATAAGCACTAATGAAAGAATGGCTGCTGATGGCACAAGAATAGATAGAAAGATAGGTAATAATAATCCTGTTTATGGTACAAGTGTTCTTGATGAGAACAGATTGGATATTGAAAATTCAACTCGTATAGGAGACGGCGAACAAGATAAAAACGATAAAATTGAACCAACTACTACATTCGGTAACACAACAACTAATCCACCGCAAGATGCAACAATGGATGATACACCTGTTATCATTTTTAATGCAGGCAGAGAAACGAATTTTGAAACAACAGCTGTATCTTTAGAAGGCGAACAAAAAAATACTTATTATGGCTCTGTTACTTGGGGTTGGAAAATCAAGAATGGAGAAGCTATATTAGACCCTTTGGGTGTAGGTAATAAAGAATCAATTTCAGATAAATTTAAACCAGCTATTGATAGGTGGAATTCTTCTAATTCCTCTACTGAAGAGAAAGCAGGAAGTGAAGTCCGTTTCAAAAAATCTCCTACAAATGTATATGAATTAGATCCTGAGACTAATAGACCCAAATCAATGGCTACAGTAGTTACATTTGATGAAGATGGTTTTTTTGATGAACCATTTAAGGCAATCCCAAAGATACAAATATTTGAAACGGATATTTTTTGTAATATTAATGGGAGCGTGCAGGTCTGTACAATCCTTAAAATTGATAACAAAAGATATGCAGTTTTACCTATTGACGTGGAGCTCGTAAAACCAAGCGATAAACCAGTAGCCCGACTGGAAAGAGCTAATGGCATTAATTCTACTCCTGACGAAGCGCAAATGGATATAACTAAAGAGTATACAACAAAAGAGTCTTTAGTTGATGTTTCGCATATTGACTCACAAGAAAATGCTAACGTTTCAATATCACAAGGGGCAAGAGTAAAAATATTTCGTGATGCAGAAACTAAGGGTTTCTTGATAACTGTTGTTGAGGATACAAATAATCCAACCCTAAAAGGTAAAACTTTTATCCTTGATTTATATGGTAGAAATTTATCTGAAATTATTAATTTAAACAACTAAATAAATGGAAGCACCTTTTGATAATTACGCAGATTTTTGCGCTAAAATGGCTATCAAGGTACCAGTTAATTCTTCAGCTACTTGGGAAAGATGGGACAAAAACCAAGCTTTATTTGAGTATTTTATCCGCGATACCACTCAAAGCCCAACAGCTAGAATGAGAGCCTACAAGATATTATATTACGGACTGCACCCAGAAGTGTTTGAAATTGACCGTTATACTTTTCCTGTGCGGCATACGCTCATACAAAAAATTAATAGAAAAATGTTGGCGCAGTTGCTGTATGATTATTTTAAAACTGCCGATACTTTTGACGACTGGGGGCGGCCTTATATTGCGACATCGTTTATTTGTAGAGATTTGACCCTGTTGTTAAGAGAAGAAATGATTCCTTTTCTGTATAAAGAACTGAATAATGCGGAACGCTCTCCAATGTTTAACGGCGATTGGCGCAGCCATAGAGCTAAAGATTTAGAAAAACTGCGCTATGCTGACTATGCTTATTCGTATTTATGTTCTATATTAGCAGTGCCTAATTATCCTGCTGACGATTTCGATTTATATGCTGCTGGTGATTATGAAATTAGAAAGATTGCGATAGCTAGAATAAAGCCGCTGGTGGAAGCTTACTGTGTTTTTTGTGGTATTGATTTAAACAACTAAACAAATGGAAGCACCTTTTGAAAATTACGCAGATTTTTGCGCAAAAATGGCTTCAAAAATGCCTTTGAGGCTCAAAACAAGCTTTATGACTGCTTGGGAAGAATTGGGCAAAAACCAAGCTTTATTTGAGTATTTTATCCGCGATACCACCCAAAGTGCAATAGTTAGAATGGTCGCATATAAGATATTGTATCACGGGCTGCACCCAGACAAACTGCCCATTGATAACTATAGAATAGGTATTCTCCATATTTTGATGCCTCAATTTGATAAAAAAATGCTGGCAAAGTTGCTTTACGACGATTTTAAATCAAGTGATGATTTTCATTTTTGGGGAAAACCAGGGATTTTTAACTCTAGATTTCATAGGGACACAGCTATTTTGTTGGGTATGGAAATGCTTCCCTATTTCTATAAGGAATTAGATAATGCAGGAAAAACACCCCATACGACTTCCGATTGGCGAGAAAATGATTATCAATACAGTTATCGCTACGCTGATTATGCAAGTTTTTTTTTGCAAGCAGCCTTGAAGGTTGATTTTTTCCACCGCTTGTATTTGGACTACGAAGAGCGAGTTCCTGACATTATGAAGACGAAAAGTTATGTGCAAGCCTACTGCGCCGAGCGCGGGATTAAGTTGGAATAGATAACTATGCGTATTTTGATAATATCTTTACTTTTATTTATCCTTTCCATTGGCGTTGTTTATGGGCAGAATGCAACTGTATTGTTTAAAACAATCAACCTAGAAAGTCCATACCACAAAAAATTAAGCAAAGTTTTTAAACAGCAT
>JAAFIM010000085.1 GCA_013297745.1 Chitinophagales bacterium
ATAAGCCGACGTTTTTTGCGTTGCAAAAAAGCTACTGCCCTCGCTACGCTCGGTTGGTCGTCTTTCCGCGACATACGCTGGTTTTGGCGTCGCACGGCGAAAATTTAGCTTTTGTACTTAACTTTTAAAAAAAAAGTGACAGAAGCGTAACTATAGTAAAGCATAAAAATTACTTCTATTTTGTCCAGTTACTTAACCCCTTATTAAACATCTTTTATGAATAAAATATACAACTATTTTTCAATAATTATCACTTGTATAGTTTTGCAAAACAAAGGATTGCAAGCGCAACAATTACCTTTATTTAGTGAGTATTTGCACAATGCTTTTACCCTAAATCCCGCTCTAATGGGTTGGGAAAACATAACCGCCATTGGACTAAGCCACCGCCAGCAATGGACAGGTATGCGCAATGCCCCCCAAACCTCAACTTTGAGCTACCAGCATTTTGACAACCGCTATAATATGGGTTATGGGGCTTATTTTATGCACGATAGGACAGGCCCTACTTCATTTACGGGTATTAATTTGGCTTATGGTTATCAATTAAAAATGGATGGGGAAAAACAAGGGCTTTACACCCGCAATCGGCTTTGTCTGGGTATGAGTTTGGCTGGGCAAGTTTATACCTTGCGAGGGCGAGATTTGTTGTATAACGATGCGGACGACGAGCAGATTATTGATGCCAATCAATCCAAGTTGTTGCCTGATGCTGGTGTGGGGGTACAATATTTTAACGATTTGTATTATGTGGGGGCAGCTATACCCCAAATTATCTCGATGCGGGTAAAGTATACCAAAGATAGCGTAATATCCAACTTGCGCCGTGCGCCACATTTCTACTTGAGTGCAGGAGCCAAAATACCTATAGGGAAAAAAAATAATGAACAGTTTATAATCCCTTCTTTTTGGGTTAAATTTGCGCCTATGTCTCCGCTAAATTTTACCGCCAATATCCGCCACTTGTGGAAATACAAACTTTTGACGGGTATAGGCTACTCTACAGATGGGGGCTTACAATTTGATGCTGCTTTCAACCTTAATAAACAATATCGTTTGGGTTATGCTTTTTCTGTGCCTGTCAATGGCTTGGCGCGCTATTTGGGTACCAATCACGAGATTTTATTCACTTATATTATAGCCAGCAATGGCAAAGGTTGGTTTTTTGAAGAGGTTAAAAATACTTGGAAAAAGCCAAAGAAAAAAGAGGATAAAACAGAATAGGGCTTAATCTGAATGATAAGGTTGTTTGGTAAAAAACCATTGCTGCAAAAAAATACCCGCGAATAGTTGCAACAATAGTTTTTATCCTTACCTTTGCGGGCGATAGGTTATCAATAAAACGATTATAAATAATAACAATAGTCTACAGATATGGTAAAAAATTACTGTTTGGTTATAATTTTAGCTTGGGCGGCTATAGCCCACGCACAAAAAGACAAAGACGAAAATAGCACAGACGAGGATAGCGAAATGCAGGTTTTGATAGAAAATTTATTGCAGGAAACGGATGAGGAGTCTTTTGATTTTGATACGCAATTTGAATATCTAGAGGCTTATGCCAATAATCCCATCAATCTCAACACAGCCACCGAAAAAGAATTGACCGATTTTGCTATGTTGACCGATTTGCAGATACAGGCTTTATTGGAATATAGACGGCAAGTGGGGCAAATTTATTCTGTATACGAACTCTTGAATATACCCGCTTGGGATAGGGTAACTATTATCAAAACTTTGGCTTATGCTACTATAGACGCTAGCAAAATTCCCGAAAAATTTGACCTTCGTCGCGCCCTAAAATATGGCAGAAATGTGATTTTCCTTCGTCAGCAGCGGGTTGTAGAAGAGCAAAAAGGTTTTTCGCCTTTGGATAGTGGCAGCACAGCGCAACGTTTTTTGGGCTCGCCCGACCGACTATATTTGCGTTATAGAATGTCTTACAAAGATAAGTTGAGTATAGGCGTTACCGCCGAAAAAGACGCTGGAGAGCAGTTTTTTAGGGGTACAAATAAAAAAGGATTTGATTTTTATTCCGCGCATTTATTTGTCAAAGATATACATAAAAATATAGAGGCTTTGGTTATTGGGGATTATCAGGTATCTTTGGGGCAAGGTTTGGCTATGTGGTCAGGTTTTGGGGTGCGCAAAAGCCCAGCCGTACTCAATATCAAAAGGTTGTCTAATCCTGTAAGAGCTTATACTTCAGCCAACGAAGCCTTATTTTTGCGCGGGGTGGCTAGCACGTTGCAGTTTGGCAAGCGTCAGCAATGGGAAATTACCCCTTTTGTATCTTATAGGGGCAGAGATGCCAACGTTTCTGTAGCCGATACTTTGGACGAAGAAGAGGAGAATATAGATGCAGACGAAATCAGTAGCTTACAAAACTTTGGTTTTCACCGCACAACAAGCGAAGTAGCGGACAGAAACACGATAAAAATGCTGAATACTGGAGTAGCGGTCAAGTACCGTGGGCAGTTTTGGCATATAGCCGCCAATGGGGTTTATAATTATCTAAATGTGCCTTTGTTTAGAGGCAATAGCCCTTATCAACGCTTTTTCTTTGCTGGGCAATCGCTGACCAATATGAGTATAGATTATGGGCTGAACAAGCACGGCGTACAGTTTTTTGGCGAAACCGCTTATTCTTCCAACGGGGGAGTGGCGACCATCAACGGACTTTTGACCAGCTTGGATGGCAAAGTAAATGTGGCTTTATTGCATCGCTACTACAGCCGCCGCTATCAAACCATTTTTGGCAATGCCTTTGGCGAAAGGGTGGGGGTGAATAACGAATCTGGATTTTATTTAGGATTAGAAACCAATCCTGTCGCTGGGCTTAAATTGACTGCTTATGTCGATGGGTACAAATTTCCTTGGTTGACTTCCCGCACAGCATTACCAACGGGTGGTTATGAGATTTTGGCAAGAGCAGATTATAATATAACCAGCAAATGGAGCGTTTATACCCAATTTAGGATAGAAACTAAAGGTCGCAATGCTTCTGGTTTGGAAGACGACGAGTATTTTAATATCATAGTCAACAACACCCGCAGTTCTTGGCGTTTGCACGGTAGTTATGTGGTTAGCCCGCAGCTGGAGTTTAGAAGTCGGGTAGAATTTGCTTACTATAAAGATTTAAACAAAAGTCAAGGGGTGGTTTTGTACCAAGATATTATTTATAAGCCAAGTTTTGCCCCGATTAGATTGCAAACTCGTTTCGCTTTATTTGATACTGACGATTATGACACCCGCATTTATGCCTACGAAAACGATGTCTTATTTTCTTTCAGCGTTCCAGCTTATTATGGGCGTGGGGTTCGTTATTATTTTAATGCGAGTTATGACATCAACCGCCGCTTAACCCTTTGGCTACGTTTTGCACAAACTTATTTCTCGGATAGAGAAGTGATTAGCTCAGGTTTGGCAGAAATACAAGGACGCACCCGTTCAGATTTTCGGGTACAACTTAGATATGATTTCTAACCCTTTTTATAAACTAATATGAGATATTTCAACCTTATCTTTTCTATAGCATTGTTGATAACCATCAGTTTAAATGCTTGCAAATCTAAATCCAAAATGGTGAATAACGAACAACCCAAACCCCAAGAAGGGCTTCAATTGCTCCAAACAAGCTGGTTAGCTTTATCTAGTACCAATATGGCTGGCGAAGTGTATAATTTTAGCAAATCTTATGAGATAACTTTCGACACAGCCCGCGCTATGCTCCGCTTGGATGTCAACACTTGCAATAATCAATACACTTGGGCGAATAATATCCTTTCATTTGCTTCTCCTTTTGGTTGTACCAAAAAATGCTGCGATAGCAAAGATGGTTCTGAATTGATGAAAAGTTTGCAGGGGGATTGGAAAGTGAGCCTCGATGTGAATAAAAATTTACTATTGGAGAACGAAACCAAAGGAAAAATTCTTTGGAAACCCATAGTTAGATAAAAAAATATTTACCTTTTCAGCCATTTTTGTTGGTTGAAAAGGTTTTTTTTATAAAAAACTTATCTTTTCAACCATTATTTTGCAAAAACTTTGTATAATCAGAAAAAAAAGATTAGCTTTGCGCCGAATTATTAAAAAAATTTAAATCAAAAAAAATATGGATATTCTAGAAGAATTAAAATCTCGTCTCAAGGCTGTTATTGATGAATATAAAACAATCAAGAATAAGCCTGTTGAGACCCTTAGTTCAACACAGGAAACAAAAACAGCTTCTGCCAATACGCTTACAAACACAGTAGGCAAAGGGGGCAAAAATGAAACTGCTGATGTCAAAAAAGTTCAGAACTTACTAAATAGACACGGGATAAAAGTGTCTGAAACAGGGGTGGCAGATACAGAAACGATAGCCGCTATTGAGAAGTTTCAAACTATAAAACTTGGCGTGGCTGATGGCATAATTACTCCAGGTAGAAGTACATGGAGAGCGCTTTTGGGAGAAAAAGTCCCCAAGCTAAGTTCAAACGAAACAACAACTCCTGCCACTGGAACAACAACCCCTGCTACTGGAACAAATAATTCTAATCCTCAAAATAGTTCAAGCCCTGTAGCTGAATTTGGTGCTGGAGCAGAAAGCACAGATGTTTATAAGTCGCAACGCGATAATCAAACTGTTAGATTGAGAAGCGGAAGAGAAGCAACGGGCGGCATACAATGTAATGTAACATCTCTTGCTATGCAATTAGTGGGGTTGGCTGATGGAGATGAAGCTAAAGTGGTTGCGCTGACCAAAGAGTTGATAAAAAAGAGGGGCGGGAGCTTTCAGTCTAGTTGGGGGTTAGAAGAGCTTCTGATAGGCTTAATTAACAGTATGGGGGGAAGTATATTCGTTAATACTAATTTAGCTGCTGCAGCTAAATTATACCCTTTTGTTAAAAAAGTGGACACATTCTGGGCGCCTAAAAAAGACTTAATGATTAACACCGTGATGCCAGCACTCAAAAATGGAGCTGAAGTGACTTTTTCTGCTTTGTTTACTTGGAAAGGAGGGCATATTGTGTCAATGTTAGGAGTTCGTGCTGATGGTGTTGTCTTAAATGACCCTTATGGATGCAACATAATCCCTAATGTTTCAGGCACTGCTGGGTATTTTAGAAATGCCAGTCAAGGTTCCAAACAACTGCTAAGCAAATACAGAACTTTATTAGAACGTAGGCTTTCTATAAGGGGGAATGCCAAAATGATTATTGATTGTATCAATAAAGGGGCAAATTTGCCTGGTGATGTTGGTAGTAAAAATTTTTACTCATGGAGCGATTATTCTGCAATTCAACCTTTGTGGGTGCAAATTGCATATAAAAAATAAATATAAAAATTGCTTGTTTTTATAGTTGAAGTTGTTTAGTAAGAATTTTTCTACATTTTCAATTTAAAAAAATAACCATTTGTGTATTTGAAGCAACAGACTAAAGTCTGTTGTAATCGTTTTTTTGTCTCTCAACGGGTTAAAACCCGTTGGTATTGATTGATAAAACTGTATAACGCGCGGGACTTTAGTCCCAAAAGCGCGAAAAAATCCTAAATCTCAATTGTGCTGGGACTTTCGCTTACGCGCAGCTTGATGCAGCTTTGCTGCCTCTTCGGTTTTTCCCGCACAATACAGAGAAATTAAAAGATAAAAAAAGCATACTAAACAACTTCGTTGAAATATCAGTTCGTTTGGATACGCATTTTCAAATTTTATAAAAATAGCAAAAGAACTCTCTTTCTTTGTTTTTTTCATATCTGGCGCAATTTTATGCGTTCGTTAAAAAATAATAAACTAAAAAAATGGCAGAAAAAACACAACAGGAGCAATTAGCAGAGCTTAAAGCCAAACTATTGGCCATTATTGACGAATATAAGGTGGTCGCCAAAGAAAAAGCTAAATACTTTAGCGCAGACCCCAACAAACGCTGGTCTATAAAAGATTTTAAAGAAGAGGGCGCGCAGGTGAAAGTGGATACAAACGCTTTAGCCCCCGATGAGAAAAAATTCTTTGAAGATTACGAAAAAATTGCTCAAGCCTACATAGACCACATGAGCAAAATCTACGAAAATAAGAACAAAGCCAAACAGGAGCATAAATTGCCCATCAAAATGACGGGAAAATGGCTTGCCGATGCTGCACTCAAAACTTACACCAAGTACGGCAAAGATATTAACAAGGTTGTACCCGTAGAATTGGCTTTGGCGCAAGCACAGGGCGAATCTCATTTTGGCACAGTTACCCCCCGCAAGGGTAGCGAAGTGTCGCCTTTCAACGTGGGCGTATACGATAAAAACGATGCTGGTTTTTTAAGCCAAATCAAAGACGCCAAAGAGGGTACAGAAATGTATTATGATTTGATGGCAGAGGATTATTTGTCTAACAAAACCCCCGAACAACTGACCCAAAATTTTACCAATGAGAAAAATCAACGCTATGCCACAGATACCAGCTACGAAAAATTATTAGCGCAGATTAAAGCATCTGTACAAAAATTGGCTGCGGGCAAAGGGCTTTCTATGCCCAATAAAGGTTCTTTGGAAGATAACAAAGTTGACCCTAACGCTCCACAAACGGGAGGCACAACTATAGTGAAAAAAGATGATAAACCTGCTGATACAACCAAGCCTGCCGATACAACCAAGCCCGCTGATACAACTAAACCTGCCGATACAACTAAGCCCGCTGATACAACCAAGCCCGCAACCGCCAAATCAATTTCTGACACTGTAGGCAAAGGGGGCAAAAATATATTAGCTGATGTTTTGTTGGTAAAATCTTTGTTGAATAATTTTGGCGCTGGTTTGGATGCCACAGACAAAAATGTGGGACCAAAAACTATAGCCGCTATAGAAAAATTCCAACAAGATAAACTCGGTTTTGCTGATGGCTTAATTAGCCCAGGCAAAAATACTTGGAAAGCTTTATTGGGGCAAACTGTACCCAAAGCGGTAGTGCCAGCTAATGTAGAAGGCGCTAATAATACAACTAATCCCGCCAATCCAACCCCTGTGGTTCAACCTGCTGCACCTCAAGATAGAAATCCTGTTGCGCCTAGCAACCCCAGCAAATACTTTAGCCATCCCAATGCTAGAACTGTAGGCGCGATTAAGTACGGCAGCGGACCTACTGCCCGCAAAATGAACGCTGAAGCAGAGGCTTTATTGCAAAGTATATTGGCCGAAGCGGGGCTCAAAGCGTCTGAAGCTGTAGTGACTAGCACCAAACGCTCTTACCACGACCAAGCGCGCATTTTAAGAACTGAAGTTTCTGCTGGCAATTTTAACACTTGGTATGGTTGGAGAGGTTTAACTTATAGACACGCCCAAAGTTTCCCAACTCATTTGGCTTATGCCCAATATCTGCAAAAAAATGTGCCCGGTATTAGCAACCACATACCTGGATATGCGCTCGATGTTACCAATATCAGCAAAAGACTGCGCGCTGCATTGGATAAACTCATCCCTATAGCTGGTAGCGGCGTTAGCAAATATATCAAAGAGGATAATATCGGCGTTACCCACATCGAATTTACCTTTGAAGTTACCCCAATTAAAGGGATTAAACTTTCTTACTAAAAATCTATCCGTTAGCATAAAAAAAGCCTCAACTTGTTCAAAGTTGGGGCTTTTGGGCTATAAAAAAGTTATATTTTAGTTGCTTTTAATCACGATTTGGTTGTGATAATTGCGTTCTACGCTCACTTCTATCCATTTTTTGTTGCTGTTGCGAATTTCTATATAAAAATCACTGAGCAAACGTTGGCTTTCTTTCTCATAACTTTTATAATCTAGGGTAAAATAGTTTAGTTTTTTATTCTCGTCATAACTATAGTTAAAACTTTGTTTGATAATTTCCCCTTCTTTTTCAATTTCTAGTTTCTCGCTTGTTTTTTCCAAATTGACATAGAATAATTCTTTGTATAATAATTTAGACCAAATCAAAATTTCTTGCACGCTGGTAAACGGCACGCTAAAAACTTCACTAAACTTACTCGGGCTTCTAAATGCTTTGTAACGCACGCCCATTTTCCAACCAATTTCTACGCTGTCGCAACTTGGGTGTAGTTGTTTTTCGATGGGGGTGTTTTCTTGTTCGTTGGGGCGGCAATCTAATATAGTTTCTTGCGAAAATTCGCGCAGATTATACCAATCCAAAGCATCAGCTATAGTTCGGCAATTTTCAAACTTACAAACATACAAAGAGGTCAAAAAACCGTCAAAAGCATAACCAATATAACTTTCCCAACGCACCAAACGCAAATGTCCCCAAACTCCATCTATCTGCATTAAAGGCGATTGAGGGCGTACATCCAGCAAAATTACTTTGCTGCTTCTTACAAAGGTAAAGTATTTGTCTGCCGTCGCATCAGGCCATTTATAAAATTGGCAACCGTTGGGATACATAACAAATAAAGTGTCTTGCGCTTTCCATTTGTGTTGCGCTTTGATTTGATGAGCACAAAATATACAAAATAATAGCGCGAATAGATAGAAAATCCGCATAAAATAATCGGGTAATTTTGGGATAACTTTGAAAAAAAATGGCATAATTGGGCAAAAATAGTCATTTTTTGGCAATATGGATGCAAAATGAGTTTTTTTGTGGATAAAAAAGCTATTTTTGCGCTGCAAATTTAATACCAAATCCCTCAACTTTAACTTATTTTTTATGCAAACTGAACAAACTAGGCAACTTTTATTGGAGCGTACAGGGATTGATTTCCAAAAATATCAAACCGAAACCCTCCGCAATGCCATCTCTGGGCTGATAAGTTTCCCCTCATCGGTAACAATTTATATGGTAATTTATCCCATTTTTGTCGTCATATTGGGGGGCGTGGCTGGTGTGTTGGCTTGGAAATACTTGGGGGCGGTTTTTGCGGTGAGTTTTATCTCGATGACGGTTTTACTATTCCCTTTTTTGGGCTTTTTTAGCGGTTTATTGCTATTTTCCAAAAAAGTAGTGGCTGATGTGGAGGACGTTTTCGGCGCATCTGTGGGGATTTTAACTCAAGTGGCTGACGATTTGACCACTGTTCAGGACAAAATAAACCCAGAAAAATTAGCCGCTTTTTCCTTTGCTGATATTCTCAAGGGGATTAACGCGGTGGTGGTTGTGCCCGTTTTGGTCAGATTAATTAGCGATAAAATTCCCTTAGTCGGGGGACGAATTGGGGCTTTAATCGGGCGATTTCTACAACGTTGCAGCTCAAATTCAGCCAGCGCAACCGCTACAACAGCCTCAACTCCTGCCGAAACAACCGCTACCAATAATCCTATCCTTGCTTATAGCCAAAAATTGGTACAATTCGCCAACAGTACCAACGCTAATATCGGGAAAATAACCGCTTCAGCGCGTAGTTTTGTGATTGCACCTATGCGGGTTACAGTTTATATCATTTTGGGAACTTGTTTGCTTTGGACTTTGTTAGGGTATTTTGCTTTTGTATAACTTTTTTGTATCACGATTAAAAGTATCATGATTGCGCAAGCCATAAAAAAATCTTGGTACGTGATACAAACAATCTTGATACAAAAAACACTACTTTCACCCTTCTAAACACTTTTAATATGTCAAAAAAACAAACTTTAGTTATCCTCACAGGCGCGGGTATTTCCGCAGAAAGTGGTATTCCTACCTTCCGCGATGCCAACGGGTTATGGGAAGGGCACGATGTACACGAGGTCGCTTCGCCTATGGGCTGGTACAAAAACCCTGCTTTAGTGTTAGATTTCTACAATCAACGCCGCCAAAATGTACTTTCGGTCAAACCCAACCAAGCGCACTATTTGCTGGGAAAATTGGAAGACTATTACGATGTGTATATCATCACCCAAAATGTGGATAATTTGCACGAATTGGGCGGCTCTCGCAATGTGATGCACTTGCACGGCGAATTGCTAAAATCTCGCTCGTCTGCCAACCCTTTATTAGTTTATGACCAAACTACTGATATAAAAATAGGCGATTTGTGCGAAAAAGGTTCTCAATTGCGCCCGCATATTGTTTGGTTTGGTGAGGATGTGCCACTAATTGCTGACGCTATGGAATTGGCCGCTTCTGCTGATATTTTCGCGGTAATTGGTACTTCAATGCAGGTTTATCCCGCTGCCAATTTGATAAATTATGTACCACATCACTCGCCCAAATTCTATATTGACAAAAATCCCGCCCAATTGCATATTCACGATTTGGTAACCATAGCTGACGTGGCTTCTACGGGTGTGGCGACTTGGATAACAGATTATCTAAAAATTAAACTATAGAGTAAATAAAAAAAAGCTGTTGAGTATAGAACTTAACAGCTTTTTTTTATATAAATGGCTAAAATTGTATAGTTTCAGATTGGTTTTGGTTGGGTTTTGATTTGAATAATGCTTTCCCCTGCAAGGCTTGCACAAGGGTGAAAACGGCTAATAAAGCGTACAAAAAGGCTATAATTATGGTCGCTTTGGTGTTTTTGAGCAGATAAAAAGAGAGCAAAGGCAGCACTTGCAAAGCGTGCATACCGATAAAATGTGCTATGCGTGGGTCTCCGAATTTAGTACTCCAATTTAATAAGGGCAAACCTTCTCCGCCGTCAGCTCCGCCTATAGTATGGGTCATTTTGGAACCCATCACAAACCCTTCAAAAGAGAAAATAACAAAAATAATTATCCCTAACCTTATCGCCCAAAGATAATAATCGGGTAACTGGGGAAAATCTCCCTTAAAAAATAACCAACCCACATAAGCGGTATAAATCGTAACCGCCGAAGCCGCCAAAGCCATCAGCGTGTACATAAACGAATAAAAACTGCTGCTGATGTTGTAGTGCGACAGTTGCCCGCGTCCCGCTTGTATGGCAATATAAACAATTTCAAACCCCAACAAAATAATCACCGCAGCGTTAAACCATTGGATGTTAAAATCTTTTAGATAAAAACAAAACCAAAGCATAGCCCACGCGTATAAGGTCGTAGATAAAGCGAATTTGAACGGTTTGTACCACGCGCTTACGTTATATACTTGCAGGGTGGAAATTTTAGACATAGCTAGAAAAAATCCAGCTAAAATTAGACAAATTAACCCAAAATAGAATAAAGTTTCGTTCCGCGTTTTGAGCTGTTCTATAAAAACTAGCATAATTTTTAAATTTTATTATTATTGGAGTTACGCTTGGATATTTGATTTATAAAAATTGAGGTAAAAAGCTAAATTTTCGCCGTGCGACGCCAAAACCAGCGTATGTCGGAGCAGCCGAACGAACGAGCATAGCGAGTGATGCAGATTGAGATTTTTGTAAAAAATCTCAACTTCGGCGCGGCGAACGACGGTTTTGCGCTTATTTTCGTAGAAAATACAAGCAAAAACGCCTTTTTGGCGTTGGCTTTTTTGGTACTTTTTTGCCATCAAAAAAGTACAAATAATAAATTTTTTAGGCGTAAGCCGTAAAAAAATTTCTAACCGAGTTACTGTACTAAAATTCAACTATAAGCATAACTCCAGTTATTATTGTTCTCTTTGTTCTGCTCTCGCTTTGATAGCTTTTAGCCAAACTTCGTGCAAATTGAGCAACTTATTGGGCTGGAATACTTTCTGCAAAACCGTCAAAAATCCATTCTGGGCTTCTGGGGTGATTAGCCTGCAACCTGTGGGGGTGGGAACGATTAGCCAAGCGTGATAGGCTTGTATTTTTTTAATTTTAATCTCCCAAGCCATCCTTTCATTAGGTACAAACTCTTTAATAGTGGGTTTAAAATTTTGCCCCATAGTACTAAAGCTAAAAGTTACGTCTTTGGCTAATGTCGGTTGCGAATTATCCAAAATTTTTACGGGCTTTTCTGCCCCTTTGTAGAACGTATGCCATTGGGTAGCGTCAATGAGAATTTGCCAAACCGTTTCGGGCGAAGCGTTTATATCAATCTCGTTATAAACATAAAAGTTCGCCTCTTTGGGGTCAAATTGAGCAGGCCAATAGATTAGATTGTTTTTTGCATCGTATTTTTTCGTTTTAATCTGCCCCCACAGTTCAATTTTAAAAGCAAGGCTCACAAAGGCGAAGATTGCTGCCTGAAATAAAAATTTTGTCGTCATAATTTGCTCGTTTTGTTTAATTGGTGAAAAATTATAACGCAAAGGTAGGGGGCAAAAACCGCTCGCGACGATAACAAATGTTTATAAATGCAAAAGCTATCTGTTTATTTTCTTCAATCTGCTCAAATGCACGGGCGTCATCCCCAAATACGAGGCTATCATATGCTGCGGCACTCGGTTGTGTATATTGGGGAAAATATCCGTAATTAGGTCATAGCGTTCTTTGGGGCTGCGGTAGTAGTTGTTTTTAATCCTGTCGTCTTGGTAGATAAAATAAAATTCAGCTATTAGCCTACCCAATTTTTGCCCTTCTTTGAGGTTGGCATAACCCCATTCTATCCCCACACGGGGCAAAACCACCACTTCGGTTTCTTCCAACGCTTGCAGCGTGTATAAAGCTGGCTTTTTTTGTATGAAATGGGAATAATCGGCTATAAACTGATTTTCCAACGCAAAATGCAAACTGTGTTCGTTCCCCTCTTGGTCTGTGATTAAAACCCGAATAAGCCCTTTATTGATGAAAAAAATCTCGTTGGGGATAGTGTTCGGGCGGCTGATAATTTCCTGTTTTTTGAACGTCTTGACAAAACTAAAACGGAAAAAGTCCGCTAATTCTTGCGCTTCTATTGCTATCATTTGGCGTATAGCTTGAGTGATTTGTTCCATATTTATAGTGTTTTTTTTGTTAAAAATAATCTACTTTTTATAAACTCATAAAGGATAAAATAAAAAATAAGCTAAGTACCGATGAAAATTTTATTGATTAGGATAAAAAATCTAAACTCGCTTAAATGCGAAAATAACCAAGTTTTAACCATAGACCTAACCCTGCCGCCTTTGGCTGGGGCTGGGCTTTTTTTGATAACGGGCAACACAGGCGCGGGCAAATCTACCATTTTGGACGCTATAACTTTAGCTTTATTCGGTAAAATAGCCCGTAGCAGCGAACAAATTAAGGAGAAAGTGCTTTCTTATGGTGCAACTGAAGCTATAGCCGAAGTAGAGTTTGAAACCAATAGCGGCAAACAGTACCGCGCCAAATGGCAAATTAATAGCCGCTTGGTCAAAGCTAAAAAAGGCAATCCAGATTATTTTGATTATACCGTAAAAAGAGAAATTGCTACCCTGCCAGAGGGCAAATTGCTAACAGATAAATCCAATGTAGTCCAACCTGAGATACAAAACTTATTGGAGGGGCTGACTTACGACCAATTTACCCGCTCGGTGATGTTGGCGCAGGGTGAATTTGCCAAATTTCTAAAAGACGGCAACAATAAAAGCGAGATTTTGGAGCGCATAACTAACACGGCTATCTATTCGGAAATCTCTTCAGCTGCATTCCAAAAGTATAAAGAGGAGAAATTGTTGTATGAAAAATATCAGCAGGATATAGACAATAAAGGTAAACAGTTGTTGAGTGAAGAAAATCTAACCTTGTTGGCTGAAGAACGGCAAACATTAAGCGCAGAAATTGCCGAGTTGGGGCAAAAACAGGAAGAATTGAGCCAAGAATTGGCAAAAATACAGCTTTTTGAAACCCAACAGATAGAATTGTTGTCCAATCAAACCCAATTACAAACCGTTTATGACCATTTAGCTGCACAAAGCCACGACCTTAGCCGCTTGCAGGCTCATCAAGAGGCGAAAAAATACGCGGATTTAATCCAACTTTTTGATAAAGAGTATGAATCCCACCGCCTCACCCACCAAGAACAGCAGCTTACTTTAGAAAAAATACAGCTTTTGCAAACCCAAAAAGTTGATTATACCCAACAATTACAACAAGAAACGCAAAAGTTGGATTTAGCAGCAGCCAATTTTAACCAAAATGAGCCTGTTTGGGAACAAATGCACGACTTGGATATACAAATTAGCACCCTTAACCAACAAGCCCAATACTTGCCTTTGCAAGAAAAAGAGTTGTTATTAACCCAAAAAAATACAGAGTTGGCGCAAGCCCAGCAATTTTTGTCCCAACTGAATATACAACATCAAATACTAAATGAACGTTGGGCAAAAGCTAAAAATTATACCGCTTTGTTTGAAACCGAGTTATTCAATAATCTAAAATTTGATTTGCAAAATCTACAACAACAGCTCAAAGTTGGCACAAACACCCAAATACTGTTGGAAAAACTGCATAAAAAATTGATAGATAACGACCTACAACAAGAAAATATTAGCCAACAATACAATCAATACAGCCAACAAAGGCAAGAACTTTGGCGCGAGTACAACGATTATTTGCTTCGTTATAATTTACCTTTTGATGATTATCAATTCAATCAAGTTGGTTTGCTGGAGGGCTTATTGTCAGAAAATAGCGAATTTTTGGCAAATATAGAAACGTTAAAAAATCTTACCATAGCATTAGATAACTTGTTTGCCCGCGCCAACGAGTTGCAGCAAGGGGCAGATAGTGGCGAAAATGAGCATATAGAATTGGGCAAAACTTTGCTTAGCCTTTCAGAACAGCGGCAAGAACAACTGCAAGTATTGCAGCGTTGGGAGCGAGAGCAGCAAAAAATTAAATATATTTTACAATTACAAACCCATTTGCACGCGGACGAAAATTGTCCCGTTTGTGGCAGTTGGCAAAAACCTTTTTTATCCCTTGGGGAGGAAATAAGCAGCGAATATAAGCAAAAGTTAGCCCTTTTGGAAAGTCAAGAGTCCGAAATTAGCCAGCACGCAGCCGATATAGAAGCGGCTTATCTGAAAATTCAAGCCCAAATTATGCAGCAAAGGGATACGCAACTTAAATCTGAACAAGCACAAAAGCAAATTTATGAATCGTTGTTATCCACCGAAAAGCAAATTTATACCCTTTTACAGCGTTGGTCGTTGCGTATGGATAGTAAAGATTTATCCGAAAAAAGATTGGGCGAACTTAAATTGCAGTTTCAAAACAGAGTATCGGATTTGCAAGCGGTCATAGCCCGCCAACCAGTTTGGCAAGCGGCGCAACAATTATATAGTGTAGAAATTCATAGATTAGAACAACAACTGAACGCGCTCAAGCAGCAGTCATCGGACGACAAACGGCAATTAAACAATGAAGAGCAAATTTTGATAAGCACTCAAGCAATTATAGATGATTTGTTGTCCAGTTTGGGCGAAAAATTAGCCGCGTGGGGGTTAAGTTTGGATATTAACAACCTAACTTTGCTCAATAAAAAGATTGATACCTTGCAAAAAGAATTTTTTAGCGTCAAAGGCGAGGTGGCTAATTTGCAAAATCAACAAAACCAAGCCCAACAAGCCATTTATTTAGCTACTCAAGCCCAATTGCACGCTACTGTTAGCCTAACCGAGCTACAAACTCAACAGCAAGTGTTGGCGAATGCGATAAATGATTTGAAACAAAAACGGCTGTTGTTGGGGGATGAAGCCCAACCGCAACAGGCTATCCAACTCGCGCGGGCAGAATTGAACGCTTTGCATACCACAATCCAACAGGTGGATAAAAAATTGCAGCATTGCGACACCAATTTAACTTTGGCAGAACAAAATCAAGCGCATATTTTGCAAAAAATAGAACAAAGCGAGCAAAAATTTTATCAATTTGAAGCTTTATTATCTAATATCTGCGCCGAAATCGGTTTTGCTTCCCCTCAAGCTTTGCGCGCTGCTATCCTTTCGGAGCAAACAGCCGCAGCTATAGCCAATTTTGAACAAAATTGTCAGCAACAAATAACCTTATTATCTTATCAAATTCAAAACTTGAGCGAAAAAATAGCCAGCTATCCGTTATTGTATCACGATAAAAATTATCAACAAGGGTTAAAAACAAACCAACAAGAGTTGAAGGGTAAAATCTCCGCCGCTCATACCCGACAAGGTCAAATTGAACAGCAATTATTTGCTCATCAACAACAAACCGACGAATTACAGAATTTAATAACGGAAACCGCCACACAAAAAGCGGTATCTTCGCGCTGGGAAGAACTTAATAAATTGATAGGTAGTGCAGATGGGCAAAATTTTAGCCGCTATGCTCAATCATTAACCCTTGCGCGGTTGGTTTATTTGGCTAATAAACATCTATCCCGCTTGGTAGAAGGTCGTTATCAGTTGGCACAACGCAACACAGAAAAATTAGATTTGGATATTATAGACCGATTTCAGTCCGATAATCAGCGCAGTTTGGATACTTTGTCGGGAGGAGAAAGTTTTTTGGCAAGTTTAGCTTTGGCGTTGGCTTTGTCGGATATGGCGAGTGGCAAAATGAAAATAAAATCTTTATTTATAGATGAAGGTTTTGGCACTTTAGATACAGATACTTTAAATGTGGCGGTTTCTGTGTTGCAATCTCTCCAAGCG
>JAAFIM010000086.1 GCA_013297745.1 Chitinophagales bacterium
CCAACGGGTTTTAACCCGTTGAAGGACAAAAAAACAATTGCAACAGACTTTAGTCTGTTGCTTAAAAGGCATAAACAGTTATTTTTCTTGATTGAAAATGTAAAAAAATTCTTACTAAACATCTCTGTATGTAAGTACGTAGACAAAAACAAAGTGAATAATCGCGCGGAGCGCATAACTACACCAATCCGTTGAGTTTCAGGGAGGGCTTCGCCGTTCTACACCATTTGAACGGCGAAGCCCTCCCGTAGGAAGTGGGACGAAGCGCAGCTTTAGCAAGCGGAGCGAACAAGTTTGTAGAACGGCGAAGCCCTCCCTGAAACAGGGCGTTTTTTGGTACTTTTTGCGCCTGCAAAAAGTACGAAGAAAAGAACGGCGAAGCCCTCCCCAAAATTTTTAGGCGCAAGCCGTTAAAAAATTTCCAAAGCCCAAGTTTTTATAATTAATTGACTGGAGTTACGCTTCTATCATTTGATTTTTAAAAGTTAAGTACAAAAGCTAAATTTTCGCCGTGCGACGCCAAAACCAGCGTATGTCGCGGAAAGACGACCAACCGAGCAAAGCGAGGGCAGTAGCTTTTTTGCATAGCAAACACGGCGAAGCCCTCCCGAAGGAAACGTCGGCTTGTAGCGACGGTTTTGCGCTTATTTTCGTAGAAAATACAAGCAACACGGCGAAGCCCTCCCGAAGGAAACGCCTTTTTCCTTACGGGAGGGCTTCGCCGTTGGCGTTGGCTTTTTTGGTACTTTTTTGCCATCAAAAAAGTACGGAAGATAAATTTTTTAGGCGTAAGCCGTTAAAAAAAATTTCTACCCAATTTAACATTATAGCTATTTTGTACTAAAATTAAACCTCAAGCGTAACTTCAGTAATTGAGATGTTTAGTAAATTTTGATGCGAAAAAAACAACGCAATAATAACACAAGCCGCACTCAATAGCGTGGGGTTTTATACCCCACGCGGCAATAAAATTTTTATAAAAAAATAAAAACATAACATTTTTTTATTTGATTTTGTGCGTGGAGTGTAAAACCCCACGCTATTGAGCCTACCTAGCGTTTTTTTTACTAAACATCTCTAATGTTTTAAATAATTTATGCTGGTGTTACACACTTACTTTTTAAATTCTGTATTATACTGAATTTAAAAAGTGAGTGTGTAATAAGAGCTATTAAGCACTATAATTATAAAAATAATGTGTTTTTCGTTATAAAAATAAGCGAGAGCGTGGGGTTTTATACCCCACGCGGTGAAACATCTTATTAGCGTTGGGTTTTACACCCAACGCAAGAATAAAATTTTATAAAATATGTATATTTAATTTTATAAAATATGTATATTTTTAGTGTGTTGGGTGTAAAACCCAACACTAATAAGTGTAAAACCCAACACTAATAAGGTTTATTTTATCTACCGCACGGGGTATAAAACCCCGTGCTATTGTAAAAATCTATACTCTGATAACTCCAATTTTTTTAAATAATTTACAATGCTATTACACACTTACTTTTTAAATTCTGTATTATTTGTTATCCATCATAAAAAAAACCTCTTCAGCGATTTGCTGGAGAGGTTTTTTTTCGTTTAGAGCTATTTTTATCCCTAATCTACCAACTTTACTAAGCGAATAGTATCGCCCACGTACAATTTTTGCACCACTTCAAGCCCTTTTTCTACCTCTGCAAAAATGGTATAGTTACCGTCCAAATGCAGTGCGGGGGCTGTTGTGATAAAAAATTGGCTGCTTTCTGTGTCTTTTCCCGCAGAAGCCATTCCTACCATACCCGCTTTATTAAAACGGCGATTGCTCACTTCGGTAGGCGTGCCATAATCAAACCCGCCATAACCATCCCCACGCGGGCAACCACCTTGTACGACGAAATTAGGCACTACCCGATGAAAGGTTTTGTTGTCATAAAAACGGCTTTGCGCCAACTGGATAAAATGGCTTACCGTCGCGGGCGCATCTTTATACAATAATTGGATAATTATATCCCCTTTGTTGGTGCTAATCAATGCTTTATTTTTAGATTCTATAGTTTTAATAACTTGCCATTCTGGTTCTACCAACTTCAGCAAGGCGTGATAATCAACTGACTTATTAGCATTTTTGGATAAAACATTCAACGATTTTTGCATAAAAATATGCGTTTCAATATCGCGGGGAAGTTTCAACTTGGCTTGGGCTTCTTTGATAAAATTATAATCAGGATAAGCTATAGAAAATTCCAACTTGGGGTCGCAAAACATTTCAGCCACCAAAGCCTGCACCCCCACATCAGCACGTTCTATACAAAGGCGAAAAATACCATTCAATTCATTCACCACCGCTAATTTGTTCAAACCTACTATTTTATCAAAATCTGGATTGCTGCGGATAGCCACCAATGCCTCCCCACAAGCAGACAAAACTATAGGAGAAGGTAGCAAAGAATCCGCTACAGGAAACATAATTTTATTGATAAATTTATAATTCCATACATTCTCGGACAAGGCTCGGATGATAGCCGCTTTTTCATAATCAGACGCCACTGTAGGATACAAACTTATCAATTTTTGAGAGATAAAATTGCGTTGTGGGGTTTTATAAATTGCCAAATTGCGAATAGCTGCCGCATACAGTTGATAACGCGTGCGCCAATTTTTGGCAGAAGCCGCCAAGTTTTGATAAATAAGCGCGTCCAAATCTTTGCCCGTATGATATAATTGTTCGGCTGCTATCAAATCTAAATGCGGATAAATACTATCAGCCACAGCTTCAAAAACTAAGGTTTTGCTGCTATCGTAGGGAAAATAGCGAAGTCCGCGGATAATGTTTATCTTCACTTGCCCACAATTACTACTTTGGTATAAATTTTTGAGCGTAGCCAAAGCTGTAGGGGTCTTGGTTTTGGCCAATCCCAGCACCAAAAACATCAGCGTATTGCTATCTTTTTCTGTATTTACGGCATTGGTCAAAGCAGGCTCAAAACTAGCCACTTCTAAGCTAGCCGCTCTAGCCAAATAATTGGCAGCAGCCAAACGCGCGGGTCTATACATTTGCGTATTGGCTATAAATTCATTTATCAATTTATTCGTACCTTCAGCATTAATCAAGCCTCGCGCCGACATCCGAAATAAAGCCAAACTTTTGGCTTCCAACAAAAAACTATCCTTGAGCGCATAAGGCGCTACTGTAGCCAGATATTTAAGTTCGGATTCTGTCCCGCAACGGCCTATAGCTTCCAATATGGCAGCCTTTACCTTATAATTGGCTTCATCTTTAAACGCGCCATACAAAATAACCGCAGCTTTAGAACTTTTGCTAAACCCCAAAGCGGTAGCAGCAGCAGCCCGCACTTGTGGATAAGCATCTTTAAGCGTTTTTTCCAAATCAGGGACTAAATTGCTATCCTGTACCGACCACAAAACTATAGCTGACATCAACCTTTGTGCGGTTTTGTCCGAAGCTAAATAAGTCTTAAGCGCATCGGTATTGGGCAAACCATTGGCGCTATAACTACCCCGCAAACTGATAATTTGTTGGATGCCCGCATCGTTGAAATCCAAATCAATTTCCGCTGGGTCTTGATTGCTAGGTTTTGAACCGCAACCCTGCAAGATAAAAAATAAAAAAGCCGCAAAAGCGGCAAGTAAATTACGCGAAAAGCTATAAATTTGCATATATAAAAAGGAAATGTTTATTTAATACAACCAACGGGATAAATAAATGCGCAAAAAAGCTAGCCCCAAACCAATAGCAGCCAACTGAATAAATAAAACCAAGTTTTTTTGGAATAAAAACCAACTTTGAGCTTTTCTATCGTTGATAAAAGCGTTTAGTGCGGTATAAGTTTGATAATAACGGGATAAAATCACCCCCTCAAAAATGGTAGAAATACCGTTTGATATGTAAAAAAAATGGAAATTTAACCTAAGAAAATTTCCAAAATTTTGCAAATCCCAAAGAATTAGCAACAACCAAATCCACCCAGCCGCTATCGCCCATTTGCGAATTTTGGTTAAAATAGTTAGTTTATTCTGCCAAAATGCTGTACCCGTTTCGGGCTGCCAATCGTCTAAAATTTCGTCATTCTGCATATTTGTTAAGGGTTTAGAATTGAACTGAAACGCTTTCTGTGAGAAAACCAACCACAAAACGCCAAAAAATATGATTGACCAACTCCAAGCCCAAATAACCCACAAACAAACAAATTAGCTTGTATTTGACCTCCAAAAGCTGCAAAAGGCTGTATTCGTCCTGCTGTTTGGTATAAAATTGATGTTTTTGCAAAGTTTGCCAAGCAAAAAACACCAAAAGTATCTGCAAAATGGCATAAGCCCCAAAAGAAAAATAACTAAAATAATCCGCTATTCTCGCTATTTCCGTGTTCAGCCCAAAATTAGTCACAAAAAAATAGCAATTTATCAACACTTGCGCTGACATCCCCACGCACAACCAAGACATCCAAAACCTGAATTTTTGCTCAGTTTGGGGGTTGAATAGGTTAGAAATTTCTGATGGCATAAATTTTTAGGGGTTGTGTGGATTAAAAAGGAAGCCCATCAATAGGTTTTTCAGGTTCTGTGTAAAGACTAAAGTCAAATAATTCGGCGTTATTTAAGGGATTTTTGACCGTGTTAGGGAAAAATAAAGCATAATCCACATAAGCCGCCTTAATGTTGGCAGCCCAAAAAGAAGGATTCACACTAAAAGCATCGCGATAATTATCGTGAAACTCTTTTTTTAGCTTTAATAATTCTTCCGCTATTTTTTTAGCTGTTTTTAAACTGTTAGGGCTTTCTTTAATTAAGTTATCTACCATCTGCTGAAAAGCATAAGTTTGTTGCGCTATCAAAAGAAAATGCCAAAAATCACTATTTATAAATAATAGAAAATCGCCCTCTATCATATAAATAGACTTGTCTTCGGCTTCTAAGACAGGTTGATTGAATGCTCCAATTGTTCCTATTTTGCGATATTTTTCACCCATAATTTCTATATCTTTAAGTCCACCCAATCGGATAAAATTAAAATTTAGCGCGCGTTGTTTAAAAATAGGATTATGGTCATTTTCAATCGTAGAAAATGGCTCGCGCCTAGCCAACAATGGCGGTTTTATTTTTGTCAGCATATTGCAAAATTAGAATTTTTGGGATTTAACAAAAAGTTCGTGTTTGTTACGTTCGTACAAATGGGTATTATACATATCATAGTTGAAACTAAAATAAACAAAAGCGGAAGGGGATTGAGAAAAAACTAATTTTCTACAATTGTGATTATTAGCATTACAAGGCTGTAATTCTGAATACCAAGCTATAATATCAGCAGTATTTAATCCATTAGCCTTAAAATAGTCCAAAATCAACTGCTCTGAGTGTAAATCATTCACAGGGTCACTAAAACGCATAATATAATCCAATTCTTGTGGATTTATAGGATTTTTGTAGGCTGCAATGGCTATATTTCTTGCATCTGTTATTCTGTAAGTTGGTACAATAGCATTAAAACAATCCTCTTCTACCGCATCCAAATTATGGTTTAAAGGTAGCTTTTGCTGTTTATTTATTTTCATTTTTCGGCGAAAAGCCAATACTTTATCCTTGAGTGGATGGCTACTTATTTTGTAATGAAACAGTAAAAAAGTGGACTGCTGTAAAAAAAATAAGATGTCTATTCTACTCAAAAAAGTAAATAAGTAAGTAGACAAAAACAAAGTAAATAATCGCGCGAAGCGCGTAACTGCACCAGTCCGTTGAGTTTCTATACTGTCTGAAGTGAGACGGAGCGCAGCGTTAGCAAGCGGAGCGAACAAGTTTATAGAAACAAGGCGTTTTTGGTACTTTTTGCGCCTGCAAAAAGTACGAAGAAAAGAACGGCGAAGCCCTCCCCGAAATTTTTAGGCGTAAGCCGTTAAGAAAATTTCCAAAACCCAAGTTTTTACTGAAGCGTAAAAATTACTTCCATTTTGTTCAGTTACTTAAAGTTTCTAATTCATTCAACAAATCGCTTTTTTCTAGTGGCAGAAGTGGCGTGGCTGTTTGGATAAAATTAGAAACTTTTAGTGGTATGTCAGTTTTGTGAGCGTATTGATAGAACGGGTTTAAAACATTTATCAAATCCTGCTGCATCGTTGTTGTCAATAACTCACCTTGCAGAAGTTGGGTAATATAGGTTTTAAACCTATCCAAAGGATTAAGAATCATTTTCTAACCCAACAAGAAGTTTTTGACCTTGTCCAAAATCTGATGCACTTCGCCCAAAGTGGGGGCTTCGCAATACACGCGCAACAAAGGTTCTGTACCTGAAGGGCGAATCATCAACCAAGTGTCTTCAGCTAGATAAAATTTGAACCCGTCTATAGTTTCGGTGCGCAACACGGGCATACCAGCCAACGAGGTATAAACGCCTGATTTACAGTTATCAATAATCTGATTTTTGAGCGAATTATCCAAATGCAAGTCGTAGCGGTCGAAAGCGAAAGTACCCACCAAAGCGTAAATTTCGTCCATCAACTCGCTCAATTTTTTGCCCGTTTTGGCCATCAATTCCAACAACAATAAGCCCATCCAAATCCCGTCGCGTTCGGGAATATGCCCAGCAGCGCAAATACCACCAGATTCTTCCCCGCCCACCAAAACGGTTTCTTGCAGCATAATCTCGGCTATGTATTTGAACCCAATCGGCAACACTTGGTAAGGCAATTGGTACAAATCGCACAATTTTTTAACCTTATCCGTAACCGAGAAAGTAATAGCGACTTTGCCCGTCATTTGTTTATATTTGTACAAATAATGGATTAGCAATAGTAGAATTTGGTGAGAATCTACAAAATTGCCGTTTTCGTCGTACATACCTATTCTATCCGCATCGCCATCGTTGGCCAAACCGCAGTCTATCGTAGGGTCATTTTTGATAAGATTGGATAAACCTAATAAATTGCGGTGTATAGGTTCTGGCGCTTGTCCGTAAAAATGGGGATTATGTTCGCAACGCAAAGCTACTATTTCGGGCAAAATACGCTGCATCACCCGCTGTCCTGCGCCATACATAGCGTCGTAAGCCATCCGAATACCAGCTTTTTGGATAGTTGCTATATCAAATTTTTGCTGCACTTCTTGCAAATACAATTCTTCCAAATCTATATATTCCAACAAATTCTGCGCTTGCAATTTTTCCAAACTCTGCAACTCCAAACTGGGTGCTTGGGCTGGTATCAAATTTTCTACCGCGTTGATATCCGCCTGAATAGAAGGTCCGCCAAATTTAGATTTGAGTTTAAACCCGTTATAATCGGGCGGATTGTGGCTGGCGGTAATCACCACACCCAAATAAGATTGGGTTTTGACCACCCCCAACGACACCATAGGGGTAGAAACGAAATCCTTGGCGAGATAAACTTTTATCCCGTGCGCAGCCAAAACTTGCGCTGTGTTTTTGGCAAATAATTCCCCCGCAAAGCGGCAATCGTGGCCAACCACGACAGAAGTTCCCCCATTTTGTTTGACCCACAAAGCTGTAGCCGTAGCTACCCTTCTCACGTTCTCAACGGTGTATTCTTCGGCGATAATCGCGCGCCAGCCGTCGGTACCAAATTTTATTTTTGACATTTATATCTATATTTTAAAAAAAAATTGCTAATTTTGCGGCAAAAATAAGCCTTTTTGGCAAATAAGGGAAAGAAACTAAAAAAAAAGCGCAAAAATGTTAGAAGATACTTACCGACACAAAGGAATGCGCCGTGACTTAATCGCCGAGTTGCGACAAAAAGGGATTGATGACGAGCGCGTTTTAGAAGCATTTTGGCGTACACCTAGACATTTTTTTATAGACAAAGCTTTTGAAGAATTAGCTTATCAAGACCAAGCCTTACCTATAGAAGCCGCACAAACCATCTCCCAACCTTACACTGTAGCTTTTCAAACCCAATTGTTGGGCGTAAAACCTAAAGAAAAAGTGCTAGAAATTGGCACAGGCTCAGGCTTTCAGGCAGCGATTTTGGCTGTGCTTGGTGCGAGAGTTTATACTATAGAAAGGCATCAAATTTTGTATGAAACGGTAACAGATTTATTTGAGATTATACAACTACCACAAATTAGAGTATATTTTAAAGATGGATTTATCGGCTTGGGAGAATTTGCCCCTTTTGATAAAATTTTGGTAACGGCAGCCGCAGCAGAAATTCCAGCCCCTTTGTTAGCCCAATTGGCTATAGGCGGTTGTTTGGTAATGCCTGTAGGCGACGAAAAAGGACAAACGATGCAACGTGTAAGCAGAATAAGTGAGCTATCCTACCAAACAGAAGAATTTGCGCAGTTTCGTTTTGTGCCTTTGCTTCGGGGCAAAAATTATAAAGACTAAACTAGCAAAAAAATGACATAAAGGGGCAAGAAATGGGTAAAAACAAACTATTGAGTTTTTTTTAGGTCAAAATTTAACAAAATGTTAAAATATATAAGCTAAAATGTATAATTTTGCCAACTTTTTGCGTTTTAACCCTAGTTTTATGCCACTATACCCCAACCCACAATGACAGCTAGCATTTTAATCCTTACCTATTGCGTTTTATTCGCATATTTAATCCGCCATTTAAGTTTTTTTGAGCAAACGGGGCTAAAAACCCAACTTTTGTTGAGTTTGTTTGGGGCGAAAGTTGTGGCGGGAATTTTATACGGTTTTATCCATAAAAACTTCTTCTCTGGCGGGGATACATTTTTGTATTTTGCTGAAAGTCAACAATTAGCAGCTACTTTTGCCGAGCATCCACTATACTGCATACAGTCGCTATTTGGTTTTTCGGCTGATATACCCGCAACTGATGTTTATTTGTACCCGCCAACTGCTATTTTTTGGAAAGACTTGGGCACTTATTTTATCATCCATATCAACGCCGCTTTAATCCCTTTTTCGGGGGGAGTGTACGAAGTGCACGTGGTTTTTATGGCGATGTTGGGGACGACAGCGAGTGCTTTATTGTACAAAACGCTAAAATCGGGGTTAAATTTATCCGATAATTTGCTGATTACAGCCTGTTTTTTGCTCCCATCGCTTTTATTTTGGACAGCGGGCATACACAAAGATGTGTTTTTATTCTTTGGGTTGAGTTTATTGATGTGGTCGCTACATTCGCGCCGTTGGTTGGGATTTGGTTTGGGTTTGTTGATAATGGCACTCACCCGACACTATACTATATTATTAATCTGCCCAGCTTTAATCGGCTATTTTTTGGCAAAATACAGCCCGCGTTTTATCCGCATCAAATTATTTGCTGCTGCTTTTTTGAGTCTTTTGTTGTTGATATTTTTAGACCACTATATATTCAACCAATTCATTATAAATACTTTATCCCAAAAGCAAAATGCTTTTATTGGCGAAACAGGGGGCTCAGATTTTCACAATTTGCAACCTTTCGACGACTATTGGGGTTTGGTCTCACAATTACCTTCAGCATTCAGCAATGTGGTCGCTCGTCCCTTATTTTGGGAATTCAAACACATTTGGCAAATTTTAGCTGGGATAGAAATGAGCTTATTTTGGTGTTTTTTGGTTTTAATGATATTTTATCCAAAACAATCAAAGCCCAATCCCATAACTTATTTTATGCTCTTATTTAGTTTAGCTTATTTGTTACTTATTGGTTTTTTGGTAGCTAATGAAGGCACAATGGTGAGATACAGAGCCATTCCCCTATCGTTTTTGACCAGTTTGATATGGCAAGCGACTAATTGGGCTGCTGTACAAAATGGCTGCAAAAGCTTGCTAAAAGGCAGCAACAAGCTTAAATTATACCCTTAACAGCCAAACTTTAATGCTTTGTTTTGAACTTTGATTTTGAATACTAATTTTTTTTCTATTTTACAACAAGATATATTTTGAAAGCTAAACTTTCTTGCAGCCTTTTGGCTGCTATTTTTTTGTGGGGTTGTGAAGACACTAACAATAAACCCACTCCCAACCCAAACACCAGCGTTAGCCAGCCCTCTTTAAGCATTCCTGCTTTTGATGCTGAAAACGCCTACAAATTGGTAGAAAAACAGGTGAGTTTCGGCCCTCGCGTACCCAAAACTCCAGCGCACGAGGCTTGTTTGCAATGGCTCAAAACCGAGTTGGAGACAGCAGGCGCGCAGGTAGAAATTCAACAGGGGATTATGGAATCCCACCTTGACCCGCGTATGCCGATTAAAAACATCATCGCCAAAATCAACCCTACAGCTACCAAACGGGTTTTGTTGTGCGCACATTGGGACACCCGCTACATAGCCGACCAAGAAAAAGATGCCAAATTATCTAAAGAACCCATTTTGGGCGCAGACGATGGCGGTAGCGGCGTGGCAGTTTTGTTGGAAATAGCCCACACGATTAAAAAAATGCCCATCAATAATCTCGGTGTGGATATCGTTTTGTTCGATGTAGAAGACCAAGGCGAACCGCAAGGGGGATTGGATTTCAAAAAGATACAAACTTGGTGTTTGGGTTCTCAATATTGGGCTAAAAACAAGGGCAATTACACCGCCAATTTCGGCATTTTGTTGGATATGGTCGGTTCTGCTGGCGCGACCTTCCCCAAAGAAGGGGTTTCTATGCGTTATGCTGGAGTTTTCGTGCAAAAAATTTGGGCAGAAGCCACCAATTTAGGCTATAGCGATATGTTCGTGCAGGGAGAAACCAAAGAGATTATAGACGACCACGTTTTTGTCAACCAATTCGCCAACATTCCCACTTTGGATATTATCAACTTGCCCGTGGGCAATCCCAACCTCACTTTTGGCCCTCATTGGCACACCCAAAACGATAATATGAAAGTTATAGACAAAAACACCCTCAAAGCTGTAGGGCAGGTTTTATTAAATGTTTTGTATAAAGAAGCAGCAGGCACTTTTTAAACCCATCCAGGAGAATTTTTTATGACAAAAATTAGCGAAGTTATCCATTTTTTGGAACAAATAGCCCCCCCCGCGCTGCAAGAAAATTACGATAACGCTGGTTTATTGGTCGGCGATGCGCAGCAGACCGTAACGGGGGTTTTATGCAGTTTGGATGTAACTGAAACCGTTGTTGATGAAGCCATTAGCAAAGGTTTTAATCTAATCGTAGCCCATCATCCGATTATTTTCGGGGGGTTGAAACGGCTCACAGGGCGCAATTACATAGAAAAAACGGTTATCAAAGCGATAAAAAACGATATTGCGATTTATGTAGCCCACACCAATTTGGATAATGTAGCCTTCAACGGGGTTAATACCAAAATTGGGGAAAAATTAGGGTTAGAAAACGGGCGCGTGTTGCGCACAAAGGAAAAAACCTGCAAAAAATTATATACTTACGTGCCTTTGTCGCATCTCGATGCTGTGCGCAATTCCCTGTTCGCAGCAGGAGCGGGCAAAATCGGCCATTACGACGAATGCGGGTTTGTTACCGAAGGCTTGGGTAGTTTTAGAGCGGGCGCGGGTGCGAACCCTTTCGTGGGCGAAGTTGGAGAACGGCATTATGAAAAAGAGGCAAAGTTAGAGGTGATTTTCAACAGTTGGGAAGAACGCAGCATCATCAAAGCGTTGAAAAACGCCCACCCTTACGAAGAAATTGCGTATGAAATCGTAGCCTTAGACAATCACAACCCTTATATTGGTTCGGGTTGGATAGGAACTTTGCCTGAAAAAATAGATAGTGGGGATTTTTTGCCCATTTTGAAACAAAAAATGCAAGCAACTGTTATTAGGCATACCGCTTTGTGCAAAAAAACAATACAAACTGTAGCCGTTTGTGGCGGGGCGGGCGGATTTTTGCTAAACGATGCTATAGCTGCTGGCGCGGATATTTTTATCACTTCAGATTATAAATACCACGAATTTTTTGATGCCAACGGACGCATTATTATAGCCGATATTGGCCATTACGAAACCGAACAATTTACTATAGAATTATTTTTTGATTTGATTTGTAAAAATTTTACTACCTTTGCGGCTGCCAAAATTAGCATAAGCAGCAATCCAGTATTTTATGCTTAAAAAAGCCCTTTTTTGTTAAAATTTTTAGAAAAAAAATTACAACTTCATTATAATTAAAATGGCAAAAACCAAAACCAATAGCGTACCTGTAGAAGAAAGGCTAACCGCTTTGTACGAATTGCAAAAAATTGATTCTCAAATAGATAACCTCCACAAACTGAAAGGCGAATTGCCGTCAGAGGTAGAAAATTTGGAAACAGAAATCGCAGGACTCAACGAACGAAACGAAAAGTTGAAAGAAGAGATTAAGGAATTGGAATCTAAAATTTCCAAATCCAACGCTCAAATATCCGACGGCGAAGCCTTGATTGCTAAATACGAAAAACAGCAAGAAAGTATAAAAAATAGCCGCGAATACGATTCTATTATGCAACAAATTGAGTTGCAAAAGTTGGATATTCAACTCGTACAGAAAAAAAACAAAGAAACTGTAGCCAATATAAAGCTAAAGGAGCAACTGTTGGAGCAAGGTATCAAAAAACGCGATGCCAAAAACAAAGAGGCTGAAGCCAAAAAAGATGATTTGAAAAAAATCATCTCTCGTACCGAAAAAGACGAAAAAACGTTGGTCAAACAGCGCGAAAAAGCCCGCAAAACTATTGATGAGCGTATGCTCAAATCTTATGACCGCATCCGCGAATTTTATAAAGATGGTTTGGCTATTGTGAGCATAGAACGCGGTTCTTGCGAAGGCTGCCACAACCAACTCCCCCCCCAAATGATAGTGGAAATGCGCGCACGCAAAAAAATCCATAATTGCGAACATTGCGGACGAATTTTTGTAGATAGACAAATTGCCTACCCACACCTAGAACACAACGAGGAAGACAATAGTATGTCCGAATTTCCCGATTACTCTGAAGAGGCTTGGGAAGATTAGTAATAATCCGTTTTTCATAACAAAAACCCTAACTTATACAACGGTTAGGGTTTTTTTAGCTTATATTTGTACTTATTTTTTTCATCCCCCAAAAAAATTTATTCCTATGTCTCGTTTTAACCTTATTATCATTTTCGTTATCTACGCTTTATTGATTAACAACAGCAACGCACAAGAATACAACGATGTAGCCTTTTTTGATTTCAATCAAAATATGCGCACAGCCCAAGAAAATGCGATACAATTGCGGTTTAAGGAAGCTGGTTTATTATCCCAAACAGAAAAATCAAAAAATCCGATGAATTTAGTCCCTTATTATATTGATGATGTAATGGACTTTATGCGGGTTTATACCAACGAAAACCATAATGAATTTCGCAAACTTCAACCCCAGCGCGATATTCGCATAGCCAAAATCAAATCAGGCGACAACGCCTCCCCTTATTACTTATATTTTCAAGCAGCTATCCTAACCCATTGGGCTTTTCTACACATTCGCTTCAACGAGTACACAGATGCAGCCAAATTGATAAAATTAGCTTTGCCACATACAGAACAAAATATAAAATTAAACCCAGATTTTGCAGCTAGCAAAATGCTACGCGGTTCTGCCATAGCTTTGGGCGCAGCGATTAGCAATGATAGCAAAACAGGATTAACACTCAATACAGCTGAAGGGCTAGACCTTATCACTGAAGCCTGCAATTATGGCAAAAAAAATCCAAAATGGGAATTTAATGAAATTTGTCAGTTTTGGTTAGCCAGCACTTTGATAGAAATTGGGATAGAAGAAAGCAATTCTTGGGCAGCCCTCAACCCTGCCATTCTAGATTATAAAAAAAGCCCCACAGCGGCTTATATCTTGGCTGTCTATCATTTGGAAGCGGGCAATAGTGTAAAAGCCTTGGCTGCCTTGGAAGCCTATCCCACTGACGACCGCTATCATTCTTTTTATTTTTTGGATTATCTGCGCGGCTTATGTTATTTATACAAATTAGATAACAAAGCGGATATGTTCATCAAAAAGTATTTAGACCGCTATCAGGGCGTGCATCATATCAAAGACGCTCATCAAAAATTGGCTTGGTCTGCCCTACTCAAAAATAATCTACAGCAGTACAAAATTTATATGGCTGACCTCAAAGTCAAAGGCAATAATATAGCCCCTTATGATGCTAATGCAGAACGAGAAGCTAATTTAAACCTAAGCCCAAACAGTAGTCTACTTAAAGCACATTTGTTGTTTGAAGGTGGATTTTATGATAAAGCTATAGCTGAACTAAACGCTTGCGTTCCGAGCAGTCTAAAGACAGATTACGAAAAAGCTGAATATGGCTTTTATAAAGCGCGTATTGAGCATAAAATGAAGCGTTTTGACGCTGCTTTGCGCGAATATGATTTGGTTATTAATACCTATAAAAATAAAAATTTCTATTTCGCTTGCGCGGCTAATTTCTTCGCGGGCACAGTTTGGGAAGAGCGGAAAGAATACGACCGCGCCCGCATTTATTATGAAAATTGTACTAAACTAAACCCTGAAGTGTTCAAAAAAACCCTTCACGACCGCGCCCGCACCCGCTTAGACGCGATTAAATCGCTAAAAACTGACCCCAACGCTGCCAAAAATCGCGTAGGCGCGACCATAGGCGGTCCAAATAAAAAATAGTGGAAAAAGAACTTGGGGAACTTTTCTTTCGAGGATTGGTTTTCCATAAAAAATAAACTTAGACAAAATGGCTACTCCTCTCTCAGTCGCGTTTTATACGTTAGGCTGCAAACTCAACTATTCAGAAACCTCCAGCTTGAGCCGCTTGTTTGAAGATGCGGGTTATAGCGTGGTAGATTTTGAAACGGGCGCGAATGTGTACGTTATCAACACCTGTTCAGTTACCGACTTTGCCGACCGCAAATGCCGCCAGATTGTGCGCCGTGCTTTGCGCTTTTCACCCAATGCGTTTATTGTGGTGGTGGGTTGTTATGCCCAACTCAAACCTCAAGAAATTGCAGAGATTGAAGGGGTAGATTTGGTATTAGGCGCAGCGCAAAAGTTCCAAATTTTGGATTATATCGACGATTTGAGCAAAGCCCAAGGCAAGGGAATGATACAAGCGGGCGCAGTTAGCGATGCTAATCAGTTCGTACAAGCCTTTTCTTTCGGGGACAGAACCCGCTCATTTCTAAAAGTACAAGACGGTTGCGATTATAAATGCTCTTTTTGCACCATACCCCAAGCGCGGGGCAAATCCCGCTCCGATACTGTAGAAAGTGTGGTCATCAACGCTCAAGCTATAGCCCAAATGGGGGTTAAAGAAATCGTTTTGACGGGGGTGAATATAGGCGATTTTGGCAACGGTACTGAAGTTATAGAAGGCACGAAAACCAAAAAAGAAGCACTGTTTATAGACTTAATCAAAGAATTGGATAAAGTAGCGGGCATAGAACGGTTTAGAATTTCATCTATAGAACCCAACCTACTCACTGAAGAGATTATAGATTTTGTGGCTCATTCTCAACGCTTTGCACCCCATTTCCACATTCCGCTACAGTCGGGCAACGACCGCCAGCTCAAAATGATGCGCCGCCGC
Organism: Chitinophagales bacterium; assembly: GCA_013297745.1. GTDB lineage: Bacteria > Bacteroidota > Bacteroidia > Chitinophagales > Saprospiraceae > JAAFIM01. The sequence continues at coordinate 15,451 of JAAFIM010000086.1, forward strand.
TACACCCGCGATTTGTACGCGCAAAGAGTGGCTTGGATAAAATCAAAAATGCCCCATTGTTGTATCGGTGTGGATGTAATCGTGGGATTTCCGGACGAAACCAACGAAGATTTTTTGGAAACTTACCGCTTTTTGTCCGATTTGGATATTTCCTACCTGCACGTTTTCACCTATTCGGAACGCGCCAACACCCCAGCAGCAGAAATGGAAAATCCCATACCTATGCACGTCAGAAGAGAACGGAACGAAATGTTGCGGATTTTATCCGATAAAAAACTACGCCATTTCTACCAACAACACCTCAACAGCAGCCGCCCCGCACTCGTTGAAGCCAAAAATGAATCGGGCAAAATGTACGGCTTTACCGATAATTATATCAAAGTGGAAATTCCCGCCGATGAAAGTTTGGTCAATCAGATAATTACTGTAGATTTAAACCAAATCCAACAAGCTGAAGAATTGACCGTTCAAGCTGCAGTTTTGCAATTGGCAGCTATTCAAACAATATAAACGTAAGTAATTAGACAAAATGAAAGTTAAAGTAAAGAAGGTTGAATAATATCAAAAAGAGCAGTTTTGAGAGTTTGGAAATTAGAGTAAGCATTTAGAGGCAAAAGGTAGTATTTAATTTTTTTCCAAT
>JAAFIM010000087.1 GCA_013297745.1 Chitinophagales bacterium
ACTATGACAATTTTCTCAAAAATGTTAAATTTAAATAGTTTATTTTTAGGGAGTGCTTTATCATTTTTGGGCTGTGCTGTTACAAGCAATCAATCCAAAACAAATCCCCCACCTAAAAAAGGTATTTATGCTCAATACATTTGTAAATCGTTTGATACAACCAACGTAGCTGTTTTAGAGCTTTATCAAAATTATAGCTTTAAGTTGATGCATCAACAAACAAATGAAATATATGAGACTACCACAGGAAAATATAGAATAGCAGGCGATTCTGTAAAATTATTTGTAGGTTTTCGCCGTGGCTTATTTCTAAATCATAATTTTTTGGTGTTTTTAGAAACTGAACCTAAAGCAATTAGTTTTAACAAAGGCGTTAATACTTTCACTTTAGAATTTTCATCTTTTAAGTTTGATAAGGATAGTATTTTTACCTTTCATAAAATAGATTGCTTGCCCAACTCGTTTTTAGCGACAGACTTTCTATATGATTCTACTTTTTCACAAAAAGTAAATTCATATTGTAATAAAAACAGCAAAAGGCCTTAATTTTTTTTCGCCCTTTAGCTTCGGCTTTGGGGCTTTTTTAAAACCTAATTTCCCAAACCTATGCGATATTTCATTTTAGTATTCGCTGTTTGTTTAGTAGCTTGCCGCCAGCAAAGTAAATTTTTGTCAACGGTAACAACGCAAAAAGAACCTATCTATTTACATTATTTGTGTGTAAATAACGACACATCAGACTATAGCTTACTAGAATTGAGCCCAGATAGTACTTTTGCCCTGAATGGTTTTGCAAAAGGGCAAAATCGTGCGCATTACTCAGGTAAATATCACCTAAAGAATAATATTTTAATCTTGTACAAAATTCAAATGTCAGGCTGGGTACGAGATACTGACTACTATTTTGTGGCTGAACCTATTGTGAGAAGTAAAATTAAATCCAATTCTGTAACATTAGCCTCACCAAAAGAACCAATGTTGTTGGTTATACCTTCTATAGAATACTCTGGTTTAGAAGACGTGGGTTTATCATCAGGCATAGTTCCAAGCCAAAATTATACTTTTTATGAAATAGACTGTTTGCCCAAACCTTTTTTTGAGGTTGTAAATGAATATTACCCTTTTTACCACTTGATACATCAGCATTGTTTTGATACTTTACCACGCCCTTAGTGTTATCGCCCCTTTGCTTATGCTCAGGGGCTTTTTTTATCTATTCATAAACACAGCATTAGAAACTTCTATCTTTTCCAAAATCTGGTGCGCCAATTGCAGCGCAGCCAATCCATCGTTCAAACTTACGGATACTTTTTTATCAAATAACACCGCTTCTGCGAATAGGCGCAATTCAGTTTCTATAGCATTATTGGCTGGGGCTTCTGGCATAGCCATTTCCAAGTATTTTTTGCCCGCAAAAGTATCCAATTCGCTGTAATTTTCCCCCACGGGTTGCTCGTGCAGGCGGATAATTTCGGTTTGTTTGGTCAAAAAGTCCAAGCTGATATAAGCATCGGGTTGGAACAATCTAAACTTGCGCATTTGTTTCATAGAAATACGGCTGGCGGTGATGTTGGCTACTGCTCCGTTTTCAAACTCAATCCTAGCGTTGGCTATATCGGCAGCGCGGCTCACTATGGCTACCCCGTTGGCGTGGACGTTGGCTACAGGTGAATTGACCAAATGCAGCAAAATATCCAAATCGTGTATCATCAAATCTTCCACCACAGAGACATCAGTACCGCGCGGGTTGAACATAGCCAAACGGTGCGCTTCTATAAACTTGGGTTGCAACTCGTACCCGCCCAAAGCCAACAATGCGGGATTAAACCGCTCAACGTGTCCGACTTGAGCTTTTATTCGGTGCAAATCCGCCAATTCTGCCAAAGCTATCCCTTCAGCAACTGTGGCCGTAATCGGTTTTTCCACAAAAATATGCTTGCCCGCTTCTATACAGCGTTTTCCAATCTCAAAATGGGCTGTAGTCGGCACGACAATATCCACCGCATCAACCAACGCGAGCAATTCTTCCACACTATCAAAGGCTTGTACGCCCAATTGTTGCGCTACTTGGGCTGCATTTTGAGAATTATTGTCGTAAAATCCCACCAATTCGCAAATATCGGATAAATTTTTCAAACATTTTAGGTGTATTTTTCCCAAATGTCCTGCACCCAAAACCCCAATTTTTAGCTTTTGCATATATTTTTAACCTTTTTTTGTTTTTTTTATAAAAATAAATTCAGTTTTGATAAAAAATCGCCGCAAAGGTAGTAATTTTGCACTACTTTTAACAAACATATTTTTTTTCATCTTTTAAACCCATAATTAAAATGGATAAAGATAATAATAATGTAACTTTTAAAACGGGGGGGGGGCAATAGAAATGTTGGAAGCTCGTTTTGAGCAAATCGCTGCGGCTAAAGCCTCATTTTTTACCCTCAAAGGTATTTATCCCAAAGTTAGCACTCAAGTAATGGCTTTTATAAAAGCTGATAAGGCAGAAAAAGCTAAATTATTGCCTACCATCCGCCAGCAGGTAGAAACTTGGTTGAATAGTTTTGGCTCTTTGTTGGATACAGATAAAGCAATTTTATCCAAAAACAACGAGCAAATTACTAAAATTGCGGCGCAGTTGGGAATTAAAGCAACAAAGGTTAAAGATTATGGCGAACCAGCAAAAATAAGGGTGCTTACATACATAGACGAATGTGGTACTTTTCATACACAGCTTGAGATATTGGATTGGGGGGATAGCGACCCCTTGCAAAGAAATAACTCTTGGACGCTAAAATATGGCGCGCGCATAGATAGGTATAATTTTTCTAATGGAGATTATAATTTAGTAAGCTCACAAGATAGTAAATTTACTTCGTCAGAGGAACAACGAGCTTGGCTTGCAGTGCAAAATCTTTATGTTGCGCAAAATGGAAATTTTAATTCTTTTAACGGATTAAGGGGCAGAAATCAGGATGGAAGTAGTATACCAAATGTTAGCATATTAGGGAATAATGGTGCTTATTACGTCACTATGGTGGCTGAAACTACTCCTATCAGTAGGGTTGTTTATATGCCTTTGGTTACAGATATTAATTTTCTCAATAATAGATTAACTGCTCAAGGTGTAGTCAATTTTAACCAAAATTTCCGCTCAACTATTGTAGAAATGCAAAATTGTGGACTATCTTATGCTGTTTGCGATATAGCTATTCCAAGTGTAAATGACAATGGGCAAAGGTTAAATGCAGCCGCTCAAAATTTGCTTGCTTTGTCATTTCAGCAAACTATAACTAACTTGTTTAATAGTTTAAATATCGCCCTTCCTAATTTTAATATATCAATAAATCAAGCAGGCTTTGGTGTTCAATTGTATTAAAACTTATTTAGGGGTTGCTTTATTAGTTAGTTTGTTTGTGGTTGATAACCATATATTAGCACAGCAAACAATGAAGACGTGGTTAGCACAAAATGCAGATTTTTACCCCTTACCTTATCTAGCTTTGTCTTTGCCTATTGATTTGCCTAAAGATGCAGTTAAAGAAACTCATTATCTACGGTTTAGTGAAAGTTATGGTGCGCCAAAGTATTTTCAGGTTGTACGCAACACAAACGAAAATAATCATTGTGTAACACAAATAATAGAAGCGTATGATTTTTTGGATATGTCGTATAGCCAACAAAAAAAGTGGCTAACTTGTACGGACGAGAAACATTGTACGACTTTTTTTTGCAGAATACTACAAGACACTCAAATTATCAAGCCCGTATATGGCGAAGGTTGGGAGTTTATGGCAGCCAACGAACAGTTTACACCCCAACGAGAAGATACTATTGTTAGCCAATACGAGTGGAAAAGCCCAGATTTAGTTATACAAAAAACTTACGCTCGAAATGGGCGCATCAATAAAAATTTTTGCTTCAATATATCTGAACACCACTCCAAAAATGGACAAATTTTTAAAATTGTATCACAATCATACGGGCAAGAGTATAGAAAAGATAGTGTAATGGTTCAAAATGAAAATAAGTTGATTTTTGACCGCACAACCCCCAAACACGTGTTTAGTTTCAAAAAAGATAAAAAGAATAGGCCAATTTTTATCGGCTATTATAATCGCTACACAGGCGACATCAAACCAAATAGATTAGATAGATTATTAGTGAAAATAATCTACGAAAAATAATTTTTTACTCGCCCCTTGCTCCTGCTTGGGGCTTTTTTCGCATAAAAATATAGAAATAGATATTTTTATAAAAAAAATAATAACTTTGCCCCGTTTTTTACCACCCAAACCAAATTTTACCCATACGCCCGCACAAATTTATGTCCTATATCAATTTATCCATACCCGTTATGGTGCGCCAAATCAAACGCGAAAAAGAGCAAGTTTATCAAATTACGCCGCTATTTTTCTCCAATCCTGTAGTGGCGCATCGCCGTTTTGACCAAGCGCAGGCAGCTTTTGCCCGCGAGATAAAGGTACATTTCAAAAATTTTGACCTATCTAGACAAAATGCGCCTGAATTGCTTTGGTATTTGTTCAATCCCAAAGTCAAGCATAAAATTATCCGTATGGAGTTGGCGGCGGGCAAACAGTACATTAAAGGCGATTTTAGTGTGGTTTATTTTGAGCTACAAGACAAAACTTTTGTCTGTTTGCCAAGTTTTGATGCTTATGTGTTTTTGGCAGAAGATAGCAAACCCGAACTGATATTTGAACAAACGCGGCAGGTGATAGATAAATTGGTGCGAATGTACAAAAAAAATAGCGGCGATGATACTTGGGATATGACGCCTTATTACGCTATCAAAGGTGAATTTGTCAATACTATAGATATAACTGTACAGCCTAAAACTGCTGGATTTGAGTTTGAGAAAAAGGCTGATGAAGACTTTTTCGCTTTTTTTGGCGGTTTGGAAGATTTCAACGGGGCTGAAGAGCTGGAAAAAGTAGCCCGAAATTATAACGAAATTACCCTTTCTGATTTAAAACAGGCGTATTATCGCGAGGATTTGGTTCGCCAATTGATGAGCACTTGCTACCAAGCGGATAAAACCCCCATCGTAATTATCGGTTCGGAGGGTGTGGGCAAACATAGTTTGGTAGAAAATGCGGTGCGCTGGTATCGGGAAGAAGCCAATGCCAAAGATACTTCCGTTTCTATTCTACAACAGTTTTGGCATTTAGACCCGACCCGTATTATTTCGGGGATGAGCATCGTGGGGATGTGGCAGCGCAGGTTTGAGGCGATTATCAAACATTTGCTCACGCGGATAAAAGAAATGTACCAAAACAACAGCCGCCATTGGGATGGTAGAACGGATAATATATTGATAGACAACGCAGTAGCTTTGTTGCGCATAGGTAAATCTGCCCAAAATAGTATGACTTTGAGCGATGTGTTGAAACCATATTTGGAAAAACGCCAGCTACAAGTTACGATAATCGCCACCCCTGAAGAGTGGAAAATTGTGCAAGAACGCGACCGTCGCTTTGCCGATTTGTTCCAAGTCTTGCGCGTCAATGAACCCAATTATGAAACTGGGGTAAGGATGATTTTGCAACAGCGCAAAAATTTGGAATTGCGCCACAACTGCACCATTACCGTTTCTGCCGTGCGCCAACTGTTTAATATACACCGCAACTATTTCAAACGCAAATCTTTGCCCGGGAATGTAGCCAAATTATTAACCCAACTTTCGGTTAAATATAGCCACCAAACTATTGATAATCAAGAAGTTCAAGCCGAGTTTAAAGATTATAGCGGGTTGCGATTAGAAATTTTTGATGACCAATACACGCTGGGGGAGAAAGAGTTGGAAAAACATATCTCTTCCAAACTCATCGGCCAACCTCAAGCGGTAGATGCTTTAGCTAATGTTATCCACCAGATAAAAGCCAAACTTAATAATCCTTACAAACCTTTGGGTTCGTTCTTATTTATAGGACCTACAGGCGTGGGCAAAACCGAAGCGGCTAAAATTGTGTGCGAATACTTGCTCGGCAATGCGGATAAATTGATGCGTTTTGATATGAACGAGTACGTGGATAGTATGGCGGTTTCGCGCCTTATCGGCGATTATTACAACCCAGAGGGGCAATTGACGGGCAAAATTCGCTACAGTCCTTTTGGAGTTTTGCTATTTGATGAGATAGAAAAAGCGCATCCCAAAGTCCACGATTTGTTGCTGCAGGTTTTAGACGATGGGCGATTGACGGATTCTATAGGTAGAACTGTAGATTTTTCCAACACGATTATCATAATGACCTCCAACATAGGCGCGCAACAAGTCAGCACCAAATTGGGGTTTGAAATCGCCGCCCAAAACGATGTAGCGATTTATAATAAAGCTGTAGAGAATTTTTTCCGCCCTGAGTTCATCAACCGTATCGATAAGATATTGAATTTCAACAATTTGGAATTGGGGCATATTCTCAATATTGCCAAGTTACAAATCAATAATTTATTGAGCCGCGATGGTTTTGTGCGCCGTACGACGATATTGAACATAGAACCAGCAGCTTTGGATTGGGTAGCCCGACGCGGCTTCAACTCCAAAATGGGTGGGCGCGCGCTAAAACGGCAAATAGAGAAAGATTTAACCGTTTTTACCGCCGAACAGTTGGTCAAAACCAGCTTAGACCAGCCCGTTATTTTCGATATAAAAATAGAAAACGAGCAACTGCGCCCCAATATAGAAATTCTCAACTTTACCCAGCCTTTGGCTGAAGGTTGGTTGCCAAATATACCCGAAGAAAGCGAGTTGAAACCAGCTTATCATCAATTGATACGAGAGATAGAGCGGTTGGAAAAAATGCTTAGCCAAACCCAAAATTCTACCATAGCCGATAAATCCAAATGGTTGTATTATGCTTTTACTGAACAGTTGGCTAGCAAAAAAGAAATGCTAAACCGTATGATTATGGGTTTGCGCAGTAGTTATGCTGACAATATCAGTTCGGGTGTGTTTAGGCTCAAAGGTACAGGCACAGGCAATATCATTTATCGCAACGACAACAGCCGCAAGGATGTAAAACGGATTTTGGCAGAAGACCGTTTGTTCCAGCAATCTGCTTTGGAGGAGATTTCTTATGTTTATCAATTTGCACCCGAACAATTTAATAAATCCCAAAGTTTATACTTATCTGACCTTTTGGATGTCGAATTTTATAAAATTATAGCCTTAGCGGTCAAAGAACAAAAGTTGGAAAAGCTAAAACTTTGCTTCCGTTCTATGATTTCCAACGCGGGCAACGACGAAATAGAATACTTAGCGGAAAGATATGTCCAACTTTGCGAACATTTTGGTTTTGGGGCAGTTTATGACAAAAAAGCTCAAGTTATAGACTTGCAAGGTTATGGGCTTAGTCAAGTTTTGTACGCCGAACAAGGTTATCATTTCTTTTATCGTTCGCATCAAAATCCTATACCTGTAAAATTGTGGTTGCAAAAAGATAATAATCCTGCGCCTGCTTATACAGCTGTGGTTAGATTGTACGATATTTGGTCTGGTGTGCAGCACAAATCTTCTACCGTTACCGATTTGCGCGCTGGTTTTACCAATCAAGCCAACATCAACCCGCAAGAGTTTAAAATGTTATTGTTTGCTGGGCTTACCGCTGTAGCTACACAAAACTAAATGGCTAACTAAACAACTGAAGTTACGCTTGAGGCTTCATTTTAGTACAAAAAACTAAAAATTAAATTGGGTAGAAATTTTTTTAACGGCTTACGCCTAAAAAATTTATCTTTCGTACTTTTTTGATGGCAAAAAAGTACCAAAAAAGCCAACGCCAAAAAGGCGTTTTTGCTTATTTTGCTTCATTTCATTGCGCAAAAAGCGCAAAACCGTCGCTACAAGCCGACGTTTTTTGCGTTGCAAAAAAGCTACTGCCCTCGCTGCGCTCGGTTGGTCGTCTTTCCGCGACATACGCTGGTTTTGGCGTCGCACGGCGAAGATTTAACTTTCCAACTTGACTTTTATTACAAAATAGCTCAAGCGTAACTCCAGTAACTAATAAAAAAACCTTGTCTTAATTACAGACAAGGTTTTTTTAATTCTTATTGAATTTTAGGGGTTAATGTTTTAAGATATTTTCTATACCGCAAATGGTCTATTACATTGAATATCAATATAGCCATAGGCAAAATTATCCCCAACGCTGCTACCTCTAACCCAAAAATAGAAATACTTACTCCTAACCAAAATGTAGTGAATAAAATCCCTACTAAATAACCTAATATAAACCGCAAACCTTTCAACCCGCCTTCTCTGCCTGCTGATGCCCCAAATAATTTGATGGCGTATAAAATAGCTAATACAGTGCCGATAATCATAGCTGCGAAAACTGCTAAAATTATTCCGCCGCCGCCGCCTGTCGATGCCCACGCAAGTAATACTATAAAATATACGCCTGCTGCCAAAAAGCCGAAAATGGATAAAAGGGTATAAATACCTAAAAGTATATACCAAAAACTTTTTATGGGTTCTATCTCGTTTTGTTTTCGCTTTAATTTAAACTTTTTTTGCCAAAAATTAGCCTTATTGCTATTGGCTTTTGGTTCTATAGGTTCTATAGGGGTAGAAATAGATTGTTTGTCTACTTTTTCCACCACATCGGCAGCTTGCAAAGTACCAGAAAAGATAAAAAAGGTTGATAATATAACCCAAAATGTAAAAAAATAACGCATTGTTGTTAAAAAATGTAGTTGATTATTAAAGAAAATGGTTGATTATTCAAAAATTATTGGGCTTTGTTTTGTTCTTTTTGATATTTTTTATACCGTTTTTGGTCAATGATATTGAATAACAAAACCGAACCGCCTATAATTATAGCCCCTAACAAATATCCTAAAAAAATCCCCAATTCAAACACAGGCGCACTGCCAAAACTCAATGTCGCCAAAGCAAATCCCAAAAATAAAATACCAGCTAATAAGGCAATACCGCAAATGTAGCCGAGTACAAATCTTGCGCGTTTCAAAAACTTACCTTCCACTCCAGCTGCTGCCTGAAATAGTTTGATAGCGTAAAAAATAAAAGGTAAAGCGGCAACAATACAAGCTAAAAAACCTAAAAGTAGTGAAATTTCCCCAAATAAGGCCGCAAGTAGCAGAAATAAACCATACAGCGCACTGCCTCCTCCTATAAAACTCATAAAAAAACCAAAAAATAAATACCAGCTTTTGCTTATAGGTTCTACCTGTGTGCGTTCTGCTTTGTTTTTACGCAGTTTTTGCCAAAAAGTAACTTTATTGGTGTTGGCTTTTGGTTCTATAGGTTCTATCGGGTTAGAAATAGATTGCGTTTCTACTTTTTCCACCACATCGGCAGCTTGCAAAGTACCAGAAAAGATAAAAAAGGTTGCCAACACCACCCAAAAAGAGATAAAATAACGCATTATTAAATTTTTTAGTTGATTATTATAAAAAAAATTGAAGTTGTTTAGTAACTGACCTTTCGCAGTATATTTTTCATTTTTTTTACAATTAGTTTTTTGCAGTTAAATTTTCCTATATGCGCTCAATAGCGTGGGGTTTTATACCCCGCGCGCTGATAAATTTTCCATAAAAAAATAGAAAATATAACATTTTTTACCATTTTTGTGCGTGGGGTGTAAAACCCCACGCTATTGAGCGCACACTGTTATTTTTTTCAATCCACCAAATTTTTTAACTGCGAAAGGTCAGTTAGTAATTAAATTTGCCTAGTAAAAAAAATAACTGTGTGCGTATCAATAGCGTGGGGTTTTACACCCCACTAAACAGGTTCATTATTAAATTATTGTTTGTTTTGATTTCTAATATATTTGTGATAACGCAAGTGGTCTATTATATTAAATATCAATATAGGCAGAGCTAATATCAACCCCGATATAACCGCTACATAGATTTCCCAACCGTTATACATTATAAACATCAAACTTGGCGGGGCTACAAAATTGGCTTGTATAGCCAAAGCTGTAAGTACCCATACCACTAATAGAAAAAGGCCGCTAATATATCCTAAAATAAACCTTTTGCCGCGCAAAAATTTACTTTCTTTCCCTCTGCGTGCTGCAAATAAATGCACTAGATAAAAAAACAGCGCGACCACAAGCGCAAAACCAAGCAAACTTAATAGAAAAAATAAAATTTCACCAAAAAATATATTAGTCAAACCTACCAAAGATAGTATCGTAACCGCTATAATCACAGGCACGCCTTGTATAGTGGCGAAAATGCTTATTGCTTTGTACCAACCTTCGCTGATAGGTTCAACTTCGCCCTGTTTTTCGGTTTTATTGGATAGTCTTTTGCGCAAAGAACGCAAATCTTGCTTAGTTTTTTGCCAAAATCCAGCGCGGGGCGCGCCAGCACTCGGTTCTATAGGTAAAATAGGGGAGAAAGTTGCCGTTTTTGTCGGTTGAGATTGGGGAACTAAATCAGCAGCTTGTGCTGTTGGCAAATTATTGCAGAATAGATTAAATAGGATAAAAATTGGTAAAAAATAACGCATAGATATTATATTTTATGGATTAAAACGATATTAACGTTATTTTTGCCGCAAACGTAAGTAATTTTCCACATTATAAAACATTTTCCTTAGCATTATGAGCAAAAAACGCATCTTGTCGGGTATTCAACCCACAGCAGGCGAACCACATTTTGGCAATTATTTTGGCGCGATTCAAAACTGGGTGCGCCTACAAGCTGATTACGATTGCGTGTTTTCTGTCGTCAATTACCACGCGATGACTATGCCTTATCAACCCGATAAACTTCGCGAAAATACTTGGGCTTTGATTTTCAACCTGATAGCTGTTGGGGTTAAACCCGAAAATTTGTCCATTCAGTCGCTAATCCCCGAACATACAGAACTGGGTTGGATATTAAACTGCTTTTGCAGCTATGGCGAGCTGTCGCGGATGACCCAATTCAAAGAAAAAAGCGAACAGGGGCAAAATTTAGATAAAGAAACTTTCGTTTCTGCTGGCTTATTTGATTATCCCGTGTTGCAGGCTGCCGATATTTTATTGTATAAAGCCGATTTTGTGCCTGTGGGCAAAGACCAAACCCAACATTTGGAACTTTCTCGCCATATAGCCGACCGTTTCAACCGCTCTGTGGGCAAAGATTATTTTGTACTGCCCGAAATTCTATTCACAGACACCCCCAAAGTTAATTCTACCGCCGAACCGAGCAAAAAAATGAGCAAAAGTTTGGGCGATAAACATTTTATCAGCATCTTTGAAGATAGCAAAGTCTTGGATAAAAAAATCCGCTCTGCCGTAACCGAAGCTGGGGGACAACCAACCGAAGAAATTGGCGTGGGCTTGCTCAATCTGCTCACTTTGCTAAAAGCTGCTGGCAATACAACCGCAGCCGAATACTATAGTCAAGCGATAAAAGAGGGAAAATTGGTAAATGCCGAGCTAAAAAATCAAACTTCCTTAGCTTTGCAACAACTTACTGAACAGTTTAGAACCCAACGCGCCGAAGTCTTAGCCAACAAAAAGCAGATTAAAGAACAGATTAAAGATTCTTCTGCTGCTATCCGCTTGCGCGCCCAAACCACGCTAAAAGAGGTCAAAGAATTGGCTGGATTACTCAATTATTAACCTCAAACTCAAAGGGCAATTTTAATAAATTGCTCTTTTTTTATCTCAATCATCAAAAAACTACCCAAAATGCGCTACACACTCTTTATTCTCGCCTTTTTATTTGGCTTGATTAGTAATTCTTTGCTTGCGCAAGTCATTACAGATGCTAATTTCGCTAATGCTATACGTATAAACTGCCCAGCTTGTATTGATGCCAACAATAAACTAACTCCAGCCGCCGATACGCTGACGCGTTTAAACGTTTTTAATTGGAAGATTAAAAGTTTGAAGGGGTTTAATTTTCCTAATTTGCAAGGTTTTACTTGCAATAATAATCAATTAACGCAATTACCCAATTGTAATTTTAAAAAATTGACTTATTTTAATTGTTCTAATAATCAACTTAAAAAACTACCAAATTATAATTTTAAAAATTTAATTTATTTTGATTGTTCAGATAATCAATTAACTCAATTGCCTGCTTATAATTTTGAAAATTTAGAGTATTTTTTTTGTATAAATAATCAACTTAAAAAATTACCTAAATACAATTTTAAAAATTTAAACTATTTTGCTTGCAATAATAATCAAATTACAGAATTGCCTAACTATAATTTTGTAAATTTAAAAGAATTTTATTGTTATGATAATCAAATCAAAGAATTGCTTAATTATGATTTTAAAAATTTAATTGTTTTTAGGTGCGATAGCAATCAACTTAAGCAATTGCCTAACTATAATTTTGAAGATTTACAAAAGTTTTATTGTTATAATAATCAACTTAGCCAGTTGCCTAACTATAATTTTGAAAATTTAACTCGTTTTAATTGTTCTTTTAATCAAATTAACGAGTTGCTTAATTATAACTTTGAAAATCTAAGACATTTTTCTTGCGCGGCTAATCAAATAAAACAATTACCTAATTACGATTTTGAAAATTTAAAAAGGTTTTATTGTTACGATAATCAACTTACACAATTACCTAATTATAATTTTAAAAGTTTAGAAGTATTAAGTTGTTATAACAATCAACTTATGCGATTATCTAATTGTAATTTTGAAAAAATAGAGTATCTTTATTGCGAAAATAATCAACTTACGCAATTACCTAATTTGCCAAATACTTTAGGAATTTTAAACATTCAAAACAACCCACTTACTTGCGCTCCCAATTTGCCTAACACACAAATAGACGTAAACCTTCCCGTTTGCCAAGACTAATTTTTAATTTTATTCATAAATCCTCAAAAAAAACTACCCAAAATGCGCTACACACTTTTTATTCTCGCCTTTTTATTTGGCTTTATTCACAATTTTTTGTCTGCTCAAGTAATCACAGACGCTAATTTTGCCAAAGCCATACGCCAACAATGCCCAATTTGTATTGATGCGGATAATAAACTGACCAAAGCTGCCGATACGCTGACTTTCTTAGATGTTTCTAATCAACAAATTAAGAGCCTAAAAGGGCTAAAATTTCCTAATTTATATCATTTTAACTGCTCAAGCAATCAACTTACAGAATTACCTAATTGTAATTTTAAAAAATTAAGCTATTTTAATTGCGATGCTAATTATTTAAAAGAATTGCCTAACTATAACTTTAAAAATTTACAATTCTTTAGCTGTTTTGAAAATGAGTTAAAAGAATTACCCAACTATAATTTTAAAAATCTAACTTATTTTGATTGTTCTAATAACCAAATTGTCAAATTATCTTGCCATAATTTTCAAAAGTTAGTACACTTTAATTGTAGTTACAACCAAATTGTTAATTTATCGGGTTGTAATTTTCAAAAGTTAGAAAATTTAAACTGTATAGGTAATCAACTAACTAATTTACCTGCTTTATCTAACAATTTAAATTTCTTATACGTTGAAGAAAACCCTTTAACTTGCTTGCCTTATCTCCCCAACACAACAACAGACGTAGAACTGCCCGTTTGTCAAGATTAAACTTTTAATTTTATCCATTAATCCTCAAAAAACTACCCAAAATGCGCTACACACTTTTTATTCTTGCCTTTTTATTTGGTTTTATCCATAATTTTTTGTCTGCTCAAGTGATTACAGACGCTAATTTCGCTAATGCTATACGTATAAACTGCCCAGCTTGTATTGATGCCGACAACAAATTGACTCCAGCTGCCGATACGCTTACGCGATTAGACCTTTGTAGGCGAGAAATTAAGAGTTTAGAGGGCTTTAATTTTAAAAATTTGCAGTATTTTAAATGTTGTTATAATCAATTAACGCAATTACCTGATTGTAATTTTGAAAAACTAATCTATTTTAATTGTTCAAATAATCAAATTGCGCAATTGCCTGCGTATAAGTTTGAAAAATTAGAGTATTTTGACTGTACTAATAACCAGTTTAAAAAATTACCTAACTATAATTTTAAAAATATAAAAGATTTTAATTGTGCTGGCAATCAATTTAAAAAATTACCTAACTATAATTTTGAAAAAATAGAGTATTTTAATTGTGCTAATAATCAATTAAAAAAATTGCCTAACTATAATTTTCAAAATTTAAAAAATTTTATTTGCGCAAATAATCAATTTAAACAATTACCTAACTATAATTTTAATCAATTAGAGTGGTTTAACTGTGCAAATAATCAATTAACGCAATTACCTAATTACGATTTTCAAAAATTAGGCTTTTTTTATGCTCACGATAATAAAATTAGCCGATTGCCAACACTACCTAAAAATTTATTTGTTTTAATTGTTGCCAACAACCCTTTAATTTGTATTCCTAATCTCCCCAACGCAAAAACAGATGTAGAACTTCCCGTTTGCAAAGATTAATTTTATTAAAACGTACATTTTTGCAGCGATATTTTTAATTTTTTTTCTCATAAACCCCGTGTTGTAACACGGGGCAATTACCGTTCAACCCCGTTGGGGTTGCAAATTTCAAATTCTAACCCGCTTAAATAGTGTAAGCTTTCCTTGAATAGAAATTGTCCTGTATAAAACGCAGAATAAATAATAAAAAACAATCCAAATCACAACCCCAACGGGGTTGAACGGCAGTAGCCCCACGCCGCCGCGTGGGAACAAGAGAAAAAAATAAAAATACAACAACAAAATAATAAAAAACAATCCAAATCACAACCCCAACGGGGTTGAACGGCAATTGCCCCGTGTTACAACACGGGGTTTATAAAAAAAACAAAAAAATTATAGCAAAAATAAGCGTAAAACCCTCATTTACACCCACAAAAAAAGCAACCCCATTACGGAGTTGCTTTTTTTATTCGTCAAAACTACATTTTATTGCAGCACAGCGACGGGATAGATAGCTGAACGGTCGCCCTCTTTGTCGTCTTTTATCAACGCAAAGTAATACTCGCGGCGTTCTACCCCTTGATTGTTGAGATTGGGGCGCGTATCTTCGTAAGTATTGCCTGACACTTGTCTAATTAGCTCGTAATTGTCGTTGGCACGGCGGCAATAGATAGCGACCAATACGCCGCGCGGTTTTCTGAACTTAAACGTTACTTTTTGCACATTAACAGTGATATTCGCTTGAAAATCATCTATAGAAGTGGGCGTTTTTTGCACTTTTACGGCTTTGGGCATCTCTACCCCCAACGATTCGCCATAAGTCTTGAGATAATCGGGCTGGGCTTTGACCCGCAATATAAAAGCCAACACGTTGGGCATCAATCGGTCGCGGTTGCCGTCGCGACTTTCTTTGGAAGCGGCTGCATCCAAGTCTTTTTGATTGACATCGTCAATATCAGCTATCATTGTTTCTAAATGGCCGTCAATTTCTTGCAGTTCGCGCGGGTTTAAATTCATACGCGTACCAATCACGGGCAAATTTTGTCTGAACGAAAGCAACCAAGCGCGGCGTTCTGCTTCCGAAGTGGGAATGAATCTAGACATAATTTAAAATAGTTGTTAATGATTAATGATTAATTGTTAATAATTAGTAATTTACTCTACAAAAATCGTGCCAATTTTTATAAAAATGCAAAAAATATCCCTAAAATGTGTAATATCGCGTTAAAACAGCGTTTTGGTGCGTTAAAACAGCGTTTTGGTGCGTTACAACGGCGTTTTGGTGCGTTAAAACAGCGTTTTGGTGCGTTAAAACGGCGTTTTGGTGCGTTAAAACAGCGTTTTGGTGCGTTAAAACGGCGTTTTGGTGCGTTACAACAGCGTTTTGGTGCGTTAAAACGTATTTTTAGGATTTAAGACGTGTTGTTCTTCTTTTATCCCCACGCGGCGGCGTGGGGTTACCGTTATTGAACCCCGTTAGGCTTCTAAATTGATTGTTGTTTTTGTGTTGTTCTTCTTTTGTCCCCACGCGGCGGCGTGGGGCTACCGTTATTAAACCCCGTTGGGGTTCTAAATTGATTGTTGTTTTTGTGTTGTTCTTCTTTTGTCCCCACGCGGCGGCGT
>JAAFIM010000088.1:0-1721 GCA_013297745.1 Chitinophagales bacterium
ACAAACTTGTTCGCTCCGCTTGCTAAAGCTACGCTCCGTCTCACTTCAAACAGTGTAGAAACTCAACGGATTAGTGTAGTTACGCGCTTCGCGCGATTATTCACTTTGTTTTTGTCTACTTACTTAAATCCGTAAAATTGGAATTATTTTATAAAAAAATCGGTGTTAACCTGTTTTATCCGTCAAATCCGTGAGCTATTTTTTGTATTTTTTGAATACTAAACAACTTCAAAATTATAAATAAAAAAATTAATCCTATTTGGAGCATATATTTTCAATCCATACCACACAACAACCCCACAATATGCAATCCTTAACCATTTTTATCAACAACAGCCCGCTTATATTGGCTGATTATACCCTACCCTTATCCTTGCCTGCCATTGAATACCAACGCCATACGAGTTTATTGGCTATCATTGCTTCATTAGAACAAGGCGATACAAAAGGGTTGATTATCTATGCCAAAAACTTTAATTTTTTGGTAGAAAATTTATTCAGTTTATATAAAATACAAACTGCGGCTGGCGGGTTAGTATTCAACCCAGAAGGCAAAATTTTGGCTATGCAACGTAGAGGTTTTTGGGATTTGCCCAAAGGCAAGGCAGAAAAGGGCGAATCTATCCAACAAACCGCTGTGCGAGAAGTTCAGGAAGAAACAGGGATACAAAATATAGATTTACAAAAATTTATTTGTACCACTTACCACAGTTTTATGCAAGCGCACAAAAATAGAAGGGTGCTAAAAATAAGCCATTGGTATCAAATGTATAGCAGCGATACCCAACTTATCCCCCAAACAGAAGAAGATATTGAAGCGTTGGAATGGTTAAGTCCGCAGGATTTTTTGAACAAAACGCCCCTTTATGGGAATATAAAAGCCGTAGTGCAACCTTTTTTATAATATGAACACCAAAGAAGTCATACACAAACACTTGGGGCTAATCCCTTATCAAGCAGGTTGGGATTTGCAAACTCAACTATTTAACCAAGTTTTAGCTAACAAGTTGGCAAGACGCGACAATCCCGCCCTTCAACCCTTACATTATATGCTCACTTGCGAGCATCCACACACCTACACGCTGGGACGAAACGGGGACGAAAACCATCTGTTGGCGAATGAAGCGTATTTGCAAGAGCTACAGGCTACTTTTGTGAAAATCAACCGAGGCGGCGACATCACTTACCACGGTTTTGGGCAGTTGGTAGCTTATCCGATATTGGATTTGGACTGCTTTTTCTCCGATGTGGGCAGGTATATCCGCTATTTGGAAGAAACAGTAATGCGGGTTTGTGCCCGCTACGGGATAGCAACAGGGCGAATTGCGGGGCTTTCTGGGGTTTGGTTAGATGCAGAAACGAATAAAGCGCGTAAAATTGCCGCTGTAGGCGTACATTTGAGCCGATGGATAACAATGCACGGGTTGGCGTTTAATGTCAATACCGATTTATCCTATTTTAACCATATCGTCCCCTGCGGGATTGTGGATAAACAGGTTACCTCCTTAGATAAAGAGTTGGGGTATAAATTAGATTTTGAGGAAGTTGAGCGTTTATTCTGCCAATATTTTGCTGAAGTGTATCAATGCGAGTTGGTGGATAATGCCAATTGAGTATTTTTTTCGCAAATTTATATTTTTGAGGATAAAAAAAGGGCTTTTCTGCAGTAGAAAAGTCCTTTTTGTTTATAAAATAGCATCATTTTTTAGCTCTTGGATAAA
>JAAFIM010000088.1:1731-15341 GCA_013297745.1 Chitinophagales bacterium
ACAAATCATTTCTATTTTTTGCGGTTAAAAGCAGTCCATAATTTTTTTCGCCTTCAGAAAGGATTAACCCGTTCTGTACCTTTTCCAGCTTGTCAATATGAAAAAGGTAAAGTTTTTTCATTCTCAACGGTTTATTTTCCTTGTAATTTTCTATATTATCCAACAAAAAGGTAAAGTAGTACAATACTCCCCCAGAAACGGCGTAAATATGCCTAAGACTTAGCTTTTCCACCGTTTGGCAAGCGATAAAAGATGAAATTTTGTACCAAATAAACATAGAAAAGCCAGCAATAGCCAATAAATCAGCTAAAATAACGATAAGGCTAACTTTTGTTTGATGGATATAAAACAAAGCAGCCACCAACACAATCGCTGCTATTATTATAAAATAATGAAAATAATAACGGGTAGCGATTTGGTTCAAAACTTTCCGTTTGTCTAAATTATCCGCTAAAGGTTCTATCTCTTGGATATAATTGCCCAAAAATTGAACATCTATCGGCATTTTGAGCTGAGCGCGGATAATTTGCAACAAGTTATCATCATCTAAAGGCTCGGCGAGTAAAAAATTCAACTTTTTAGGCTGCGGTAAAAGCACAGAACTCACAACGGGCGACGAATCGAATTGAGTTACAAGTTTATACCCCTGTTGTTTGAGTTGTAGGGCTGTAGACTTTAAAATTTTTTCAGCCTGTTTTAGCGTTCTTCCCGTGTTTTTAACCCCAAAATCTTTCAGCACTCCAGCTCTCCCCTGCCGATAATGGAAAACAAATTTATTGGTGCTAATCTGTGTAATCAGCAACTGTTGTTGGATATCACTCAGTTGCCACATTTCGTCTCTAATAATCATAGGCGGATAATTGGGAGAAAATTAGCGAAAAGCTATGCTTTGACCTTAAACGACCAAGTGAATTGAAATTTGGAAACGACCACCCCATCCTCTTGCGTCCCCACGGACTCTACATTTACGGTTTGTCCCTCGCCCGTTTCTATGGCACGTTGCACAGCTTCAAAAATTTTATGCGGTTCTACACACTCAAAATTGGTGGGCTTGGTCGCTTTTTTGATAAATTGAGCCTGCATTCCAGCCACCAACATAGAAATTTTGCCCCGCCCTTCTATAGCCATAAAAGCTATAGCACCAGTAGAAAGTTCGGCGGCGGCAGCTTGAGCAGCAAAATAGATAGATTTGAACGGGTTTTGCGACCACCAACTGTATTTGAGCGCGACACAGCAGCCTTTTTCGTCCAATCTGCGCACTTTTACCCCCATAAACCAAGCGCCTGGTACTTTTGTGAGTAAAAATAAACGCTGTTTGAACGGGTTGAGTAAGTTAGCAGTAAATTTTTTGATGTGGGGATTAGTGTCATCAAAAGGTAATTTTGCATCTATAACTTGTGCCATAATCAGATATTTTTTAATTAGAATAAAAATTTTAGCGCAAAGATAAGCTTTTTCAGGAATAAATTACAAAATCGCTTTTTTTAGGGAAAAAATACTATCTTTGCATTAGATTTTTATCAAATCTACTTTTATTCAACATCTCAATCCAAAAAAAGAAAATGGATAAAGAAACTTTGGAAAAATTAGAGCTAAAACTTACTACACGCAAATAATAAATATCTTCCCGCCTCCTTTGCTTCAGCTTAGGGGCTTTTTTTTCTCACAAAAAACCGAAAAACAATTTTTTTATAAAAAAAAGGATAATTTTGCGCCCAAATTGCAAAAATATGCGTATAATGCTGTAATTTTATTCTTGTACCCTATCATAAACAAACGAATCAAATGAGTAAAAATCTACTAATTGTAGAATCGCCCGCTAAGGCTAAAACTATAGAAAAATATCTCGGCAAAGATTTTAGCGTGCGTTCCAGCTACGGGCATATACGCGACCTGATAAAAGGCGATAAAAGCAAATCCGCTATAGAGGTGGAAAATGGGTATAAACTCAATTACGAGATTAGCCCAGAAAAGTTTAAAGTGGTCAAAGAGCTAAAAGAACAGATAAAAAAGGCTGAAGAGGTTTGGTTGGCAACGGACGAAGACCGTGAGGGGGAAGCTATAGCTTGGCATTTGGCTGAAGTGCTAAATTTGAACGTCAAAACCACCAAAAGGATAACTTTTAGGGAAATAACCAAACCCGCACTGCAAAAAGCGGTACAAAATCCCCGCACTATAGACATAAATTTGGTCAATGCGCAACAATCCCGCCGCGCTTTGGATAGATTGGTGGGTTTTGAACTGTCGGAATTGCTTTGGAAGAAGGTAAAAGGGGGCTTGTCGGCAGGTCGGGTGCAGTCGGTAGCGGTGCGTTTGGTGGTGGATAAAGAGCGCGAGATTAAGAATTTTCAAACTCAACCCTTTTTCAAAGTAGTAGCTATATTTTCGGTAGAAAATGAGGCTAAAAAAGTGGTCGCTTTACGCGCCAATTTAAGCAAAGACTTCGCTACAGAAGCAGAAGCGCAACAGTTTTTGACCAGTTGTTTGCCCGCAAGTTATCAAGTGGCGAATATACAGGTAAAACCCGCATTCCGCCGCCCTTCAGCACCGTTTACAACCTCTACTTTGCAGCAAGAAGCCAGCCGAAAATTGGGTTTTTCCGTGTCCAGAACGATGTCGGTAGCACAGGGTTTGTACGAAGCGGGGTTGATTACCTATATGCGTACAGATTCTACCTCGTTGAGTGAGGAAGCATTGCAGAATATAGCCGCTACAGTTACCCAAAATTACGGCGCAAATTACGTACAAACGCGCCAATATAAAAGCAAATCCGCTTCAGCACAGGAGGCGCACGAAGCTATCCGCCCCACTTATATGGATAAAGCCACCGCAGGGGGAAATCACGATGAAGTTCGCCTGTATGAATTGATTTGGAAACGCACTATAGCCTCTCAAATGGCAGATGCGCAGTTGGAAAGAACCCTTATTGATGTTAGCATTTCCAACCAAAAGCAACTATTTTTCCAAGCTGAAGGCGAAGTGGTTAAATTTGACGGGTTTTTGAAAGTTTATACCGAAGATTCAGACGATGAACCCAACGAAGAGGAAGAAAACACCGCCTTGCTCCCCCCAGTGCGCATTGGGCAAAACCTTCCCCTCAAGGAAATGTCCGCAACAGAACGCTATACCCGCCCCCCAGCCCGCTACACAGAGGCGAGTTTGGTCAAAAAATTGGAGGAATTGAGCATAGGCAGACCCTCAACTTACGCCAGTATTATTTCCAAAATAATGGAAGATTCGCGCGGATATGTGAGCAAAGAAAACCGCGAGGGTACAAAACGCGAGTATAAAATTCTATCCTTTAGCCCACCAGCCAAATCCATCAGCAGCCAAACCAAAAGCGAAATTATAGGGGTAGAAAAACAAAAATTATTCGCGGGCGATATTGGCTTGTTGGTAACAGATTTTCTATCCGAGCATTTCAAAACGATAATGGATTATAAATTTACCGCCAACGTAGAGCATAAATTAGACCTTATCAGCGAGGGCAAGAATAATTGGGTGCAAACTTTGGACGAAATTTACAAACCTTTCCACACTTTGGTAGCTTCAGTGGCTCAAGAGGCAGAACGCGCCACAGGCGAGCGCATTTTGGGCAAACATCCCCAATCGGGTTTAACCGTTTTGGTGAGAATGGGAAAATATGGGAAAATCGCCCAAATTGGTGCAACGGGGGAAATTCCCGAAAATCAAAAACCTCAATATGCTAACCTCAAAGAAGAACAATCTTTGGAAGAAATTAGCTTGGAAGAGGCTTTAGAACTGTTCAAATTGCCCAAAAACTTGGGTATGTTCAATAATCAACTCATCACTTTGGGAACGGGCAGATACGGTTTATACCTAAAATATGGCGAAACTTACGTTAATCTACCCAAAGATAGCGACCCCGACGATGTAGATTATGAAACGGCAATGGTCAAAATTCAGGAAAAATTGGCAGCCGACGCGCCCATAGGTTATTATGAGAAAAAACCAATCACAAAAGGAGCTGGACGTTTTGGACCTTTTGTAAAATGGAACGATACTTATATTTCTATCCCCAAACGCGCCGATTTGAGTTTTGAAACCATCACCGAAGCCCAAGCCTGCACATTGATAGCGGAAAAATTGGATAAAGAAGCCAACCGTTATATCCAACAATGGGCAGATTATGATTTGGCTATAGAAAATGGTCGCTGGGGTCCATTTATACGCCAAGGCAAAAACAATTTCAAACTCTTGATAGAGGGCAAAAAACTAAGCCCAGAACAAGCCGCCACCGTAACTTTGCAACAAGTTATAGATTTGGTGAAAGAACAGGGCGGAACGGTAGCAGACCCAAAAGCCAAAGCAGAAGAAAAGCCCAAAGCGGAGAAAAAACCGCGAAAAAAGGGTTAATTGATATAAACGAAAAATCCGCCCTACTGCAAAGTAAGACGGATTTTTTTATTTGATTTAACGAATAAATTAGTTGATTACACGATAGAATGTACTAGAGCCACTACCATAATAACCATCAAAATTAGGTCCTGACATCCAACGGAAGGCTCTCCGCGAAGAGGAATTTGACAAAACTTGCCCCGCGCCATTAGACATAGCAATGCCAATATGCCCGATATTAGAAGCGATAACAATATCGCCAGGCAATACCTCAGCTTTGGTTATGGGTCTGCCGCGGCCGCCTTTCAGCGCATCAAGTACGGAAGGCACATAGTTTGTGTTTGAACCAATGGGCGCAACACCAGCTTTTTTCAGCACTTTGGTAACCGCCCAAGCGCAAGCTAAATTTCCTCCATCAGGTCCAGAAGAAGTATCCATACCTTGTAGCGACTTGGCAGCATTATGAATAGCTTCATTAAAATTGCCTCCTGCTCCTACAGGATTGGTATTAGCGGGAGTAGCTTCAACGGGTTTAGTTTCGCCACTAAGGACTTTCCAAGTTTTGCCCCCTACTTCTACCAATCCATCAGGCGCGGTTAGCCCCACCTTTTCTTGTTGAAATTTTTTGATAACGCCTACAGTAGTAGGGCCTACTTTAGTGCTATTGGGTACATCGTTCAAATCAAAAGCTTTGATAAACTTATTGATTAACGTTTTTATCAATAAAACATCTTCAGGTTTATTTGTACCCTTTTCACCAACTGACGCGGTTAAACTTGTAGACGCAACCACAGCCACAGGTTTTGCTTCTTCAGTTTTAGCTTCTGCTGGCGTTTCTGTTTTGGCTTCTGCTGGCGTTTCAGTTTTGGATTCCGCTGGCGTTTCAGTTGTACTTTCTGCTGGCGTTTCAGTTGTACTTTCTGCGGGCGTTTCAGTTTTAGATTCCGCTGGAGTTTCAGTTGTACTTTCTGCTGGCGTTTCAGTTTTAGATTCCGCTGGAGTTTCAGTTGTACTTTCTGCTGGCGTTTCAGTTGTACTTTCTGCGGGCGTTTCAGTTGTACTTTCTGCTGGAGTTTCAGTTGTACTTTCTGCTGGAGTTTCAGTTTTAGATTCCGCTGGAGTTTCAGTTGTACTTTCTGCTGGAGTTTCAGTTGTACTTTCTGCTGGAGTTTCAGTTGTACTTTCTGCTGGAGTTTCAGTTGTCGCTTCTGCTGGCGTTTCAGTTGTCGCTTCTGCTGGCGTTTCAGTTTTGCTTTCTGATTTAGTCCCGCCAAGCTGTTTTTTTAATTTCTGAATACTGCTAGATAGTTGAGCGGATTCTTTTTTCATGGAATCGTTAGCTGCATTATACAAATCCTCCCAATTTTCTATAAGTTGGCCGAGTTCAAAAGCTATTCGCTCACGCTCATTTTGGTCTTTAGACTGTTGTAATGTTTTGACTTGAGCTGCTATTTTATTAAACTCCGTTTTAAGTTGACTATTATTATCAACATTATCGGTCGGTTTATTTTTGCCAAAAGTAGTCTTATAGCCATCAATTACAGCTAAAAGTCTTTTTTTTAAGTCCTCTAACAAATTTTGTTTGTCTTGCATTAGAATTTATTTTCAAAAAAAGGGTTATTGTATTCCTTTGATGTTAGTCACCTCAAAGCTAAATTCTATATGGTCAACTTTTTCCCCGCCTACGCCTTTTGGAATAATGTGAGCCACACCTGTACCTTTGCCCTTCAACTCTTGAGCTTTTGCCGCATAAGCTGCCCGATTGCTACCTGGTACTACATCAATAGCAAAACCGGGTATATGGTTGCTTCCTCTACCTGTTCTTGTATACCTTTCTTTCAGCCATTGCGCAAACTGAGCGCGGCTTTTGCCTTGTTTGAAAGCTGCATTAGCTGTCTCAACCCCATACAAACCAGACATAGCGGCATAAGTAGGATAGTACTGTAGCATAATGCGCGCTTGGTCTGCAAAAGTGCGTTTAGTGCTGGTGACTGTAGCAGAGAATATATTACAAGACGCCAAAATACTTTTAAGCAATTTTGTCGCTCTATCATTAAGCGGATGCGCACTTCCGCCGCTACTGTAGGCGATATTTACTCTAGCCGCAGCTGGATGGGTAAAATCCTTACCTGAAGCAGCTGGGGTTTCATTTGGGGTTGTGGTAGCTCCAGTAGCTGGAGTTTCGCCGTTGAGGACTTTCCATGTTTTGCCCCCTACACTTATCAATCCATCAGGATTAGCCAATCCAGCTTTTTCTTGCTGAAATTTTTTGATAACACCTATAGTGGTAGGTCCTACCAAAGTGTTGGTTTTGGTGTCAGACAAGTTGAAAGAAGGGGTAAATTTATTCAACAATGTTTTCACCAACAAAACATCAGCTGGTTTATTTTGCCCTTTATCCCCTACCGAACCAGATAAGGTTTTGGACGCTACTACAGTAGCTGGTTTGGCTGTAGTATCTGCTGGTTTAGCTTGCGCATTGGCAGCAGGATTAGCGGGAGCAGCTGGTTTGGTTTCAGCAGGTTTGTTATTGGTGGCTGGTGTTGTGGTATTGGCAGCCGCTTGCGGTTTTAGCTTTTTATATTCGTCAATAACAGCTAATAGCCTTTGCTTAAGTTCTTCTAATTGATTGCTCATTGTTTACAAAAATTAATTATTATAAAAAAAAGGTTAAAATTCAAAAATAATGCCTTCTTGACGAACAGGCTTGTCAAACAAATGGGGATAAAACCGTTTCCACTCCCCAATCATCAACTCAAAAGGCAAAACCGCAAAACTGCCATAATCTTGCAGATATTCCATAAATGGTTGCCCTTTTTTGTCCGACTGCTGAAATACACAACCATTCTCGGGGTCAAAATCGAGCGGCTCAACCCCCAACTTGGCGCAAAGGTTTTTGTCAAAAACAGGGGTTAATTTTACCCAGCGTTCATTCAACCAAATTTCGGCTGAACCGTGAAATACCAAAGTATCCGTTTTTAGATAAGTTTCCAACTTGGATGTACCCAAATGGTTGCGCACATTGGCAAAACTCAACCGAGCAGGCAAACCCAAAGCGCGGCAAGCAGCCACATAGAGATTTGATTTTTCTACACAATACCCATTATCTCGCACCGCTAAAGCACTCGCTTTCAAAGCTTCGGGTTTCAAAACCACATGATAAGGATTGTATTTGATTTCGTCGCGTACTTTATAAAATAAATGCGCTGCTTTTGCCGTTATATCCCCATCCAAATCCAAGGCAGATTGGATAAAATTCTGTACAGCAATATGGTCACTGTCGGAAAAAAAATCGGGGCAAATATACTCTAAATTTTCCATTTTTGGTAAAGTTTTGTAAAAATAATGCTAAAAAGGTCGGAAAAAGTTGTTTTTTTTATAAAAAAAGCAAAAAAAAAAATAATTCGCAAAAAAATTAAGATAATTGCCCTGTTTTTTGCTGTACTACAACAAAATGCCGTCTAAAATTATTCTCATAGCTTGCTAAATAACAACAAACAGATGCCGATAAAGTTGAATTTTTTCTGGTTTCTGCTCGCACTTTTAGGCTCTAAATATAGCCAAGCGCAACAAACCAACAACAATGGGCTTACCGCTAAAGTGGACAAAATTGACAATCAAACCTCCCCAACAGAAATAGACTGGGCAAATTTTGAGCTTGCAATGGAAGAAAATCCAGAAACTTGGACTTTCAAAATTAGCGAACAACAAAAAAATTTAATGATAGATTTTGAACAGTTGGCTGGTATTCCCCAAAAAATGTGGCTTTTGTCCGAACAAGACGAACCCGTGTTTGAAGATAGCCATCTGGATGGATTGAATAAAAACACCATTTACGAGGTTAGTTTGTCCCAACTACCCACGGGGAGTTATACGCTAGAAATTGAAAACGAAATGGGGGAATTATTGCGCCATAATTTTATGTGGGCAGGCAAATAAACCAATACTATGAATTTAGATTATAAAGACTTTAACGAACAGTTGTTTGGGTTAATTCCTAACTTATTGTATGAACACAATAAGTTAGTGCTGCCTTATTTTGGAGCTTTTGTTGCCAATTATTGCCCCGCACAGGTACTTTTTGGGGTTAATCAAATCGCACCAGCAAAAAAACAGCTCATTTTTGACCCAGAGCAAATCAATAACGATAATATATTCATCAATGCTTTTGCGTTGGCGAATGGTTTTGACCACAACACGGCTCAAGATATTGTCAATCAATGGATAGAATCTATTAGCGGACAGTTGTTGGAAACGCGAGTGTTAGATTTTGAGAAAGTTGGGCTACTATATTTTAATAATGATGCCAAATTGGAGTTGAAACAATCCGATACCAACTTTTGGAAACCCTCCGCAGGTTTGCCTACGCTCGCCGCTGTGCCTATTATCCGCGAAAAGAGCCAATTGCCGCCCCCTGTGGTGTCCACCGAAGATTTGAAAACGGAGAAAAGAACAAAAAAATCTACTGGTTGGTCTGCCAATAAAATAGCTTTATTCGGTTTTTTGGGAATTGGGCTAGTAACAGGCGCATTTTTTCTGTACAAAAAGCTAACTCAAGATAACAATACACTTCCCCCTATCGCACAAACAGATTCTACTACAGTAAATAATGTATTTTCTGTAAATTCTGATAGCGCACAAAATGCAAATGTAGCGGATACTATTAGCAATTCTAACCCAAATACTGATAATTCTAATACCAATACTGATAATTCCAATACAAACACCGACAATTCTAATACAAACACCGACAATTCCAATACAAACGCTGATAATTCTAATACAAACACCGACAATTCTAATACCAATACTAATAATTCTAATACCAATACCGATAATTCTAACCCCAAAAAAGAACCTTCTGCTGGTTCGCGGGATTATGTTATCGTAGTGGGTGCGTTTTCTGACCCCAAAAATGCGAAAAGAATGCGCCGCCGTTTGGAAAAAGAGGGTTATTTTATAGACTTGGCCACCACTTACGCGGGTTATGAGCGGATTGGGGTACAAATTAGCTGCTCGCCTAGCGAATTAAAAGAGCATTTAAAAGATATTAGACAAAAATTCAGCCCCAAAGCTTGGGTTTTAAAATAATAACGTTCATTTACAGCCTCCAAAAGAGGCTTTTTTTTTGCCCTTTTCCAACTTTTTGGGTTAAAAAATTAAATTTTTACCCTTTTTAGCACTTTTTTTGATATTTTTTGATAAAAATATGAAATTAGGAAACGTTTTGGGTTAAATACCTGTTGGGAAAAAGCTAATTTTGCGCCCTCAATGAGCCAATTAGCGGCTTTAAGTCATATTTAAAAACTTTTCACTATGTCTATCCACATCACCCTACCCGACGGCGCAGTCCGCGAGTATCCGTCAGGCATCACCCCGCTAGAAATAGCCAAGTCTATCAGCGAGGGATTGGCACGCAATGTAGTAGCCGCCAAAATCAACGGGGAAGTTTGCGATGCAACCCGCCCCATTCAAGAATCTTCAAATTTGGTATTATTGACCTTCAACGATACGGAGGGCAAAAAAGTATTTTGGCACTCAACGGCGCACTTATTGGCTGAAGCATTGGAGAGTTTATACCCAAAGGTAAAATTTGGGATTGGACCCGCCATCGACAACGGTTTCTATTACGATGTAGATATGGGCGAAAAAGGGGTTTTATCCAGCCACGATTTTCCCGCTATAGAAGCCAAAATGTTGGAATTAGCCAAACAAAAAAATCCGTACATTCGCACAGAGGTTAGCAAACAGTACGCTGTGGAGTATTTTGAGAAAAAAGGCGACCAGTATAAATTAGAGTTGTTGGAAAATCTGCAAGATGGCAGTATCAGTTTCTACCAACAGGGCAATTTTATAGATTTGTGCAAAGGTTCACATTTACCAACTACAGAACCGATAAAAGCGATTAAGTTGTTGAATATAGCCAGCGCATATTGGCGCGGGGATGAAAGCCGCAACACAATGACCCGCATTTATGGGATTTCTTTCCCCAAAGATAAAGAGTTGAAAGAATACTTGCACTTGTTGGAAGAAGCCAAAAAACGCGACCACCGCAAATTGGGCGCAGAGTTAGAGCTGTTTATGTTCTCGGAGCGGGTTGGAGCGGGTTTGCCCATTTGGTTGCCCAAAGGTACAGCGTTGCGCACCCGTTTGGAGGATTTTTTGAAAAAAGAACAGCAAAAACGCGGTTATCAGTTGGTTATAACCCCACACATAGGGGGAAAAAATTTGTATATAACCTCTGGCCATTATGAAAAATACGGCAAGGATTCATTCCAACCCATCAATACCCCCCGCGAGGGCGAAACTTTTTTGCTCAAGCCGATGAATTGCCCCCACCACTGCGAAATTTTTGCCCACAAACCCCGCTCTTATAAAGATTTGCCGATAAGAATAGCCGAGTTTGGCACAGTTTATCGCTACGAACAAGCGGGCGAATTGCACGGACTAAGCCGCGTGCGTTCATTCACTCAAGACGATGCGCACTTATTCTGTACAGTAGAGCAGGTAAAAGGCGAGTTTTTGAACGTGTTGGAGTTGACTTTATTAGTTTTCCAAAAAATGGGGTTCAAAGATTACACCGCGCAAATTTCGCTAAGAGACCCAGCCACCCCCGAAAAATATATCGGTTCGGACGAGAATTGGGCAGCAGCCGAGCGCGCGATTATAGAAGCAGCAGCAGAAAAAGGGTTGAAAACCACCACAGAATTGGGCGAAGCGGCTTTTTATGGTCCTAAATTGGACTTTATGGTCAAAGATGCTTTGGGTCGTTCTTGGCAGTTGGGGACTATACAAGTAGATTATAACCTACCCGAAAGGTTTGATTTATCCTACACGGGCACAGACGGGCAAGCACACCGCCCCGTGATGATACACCGCGCGCCTTTTGGTTCTATGGAAAGGTTCATTTCCGTGCTAATAGAACATACAGCGGGGCGTTTCCCTCTTTGGTTAGCGCCAGACCAAGCGATAATTTTGCCCATTTCGGAGAAGTTTTTGGACTATAGCCAACAAGTTGCCCAATTTTTGGACAGCAAGGGCATACGCGCCACTATAGACGAGCGCGCCGAAACCACAGGGAGAAAAATCCGCGATGCAGAAATGCGCAAAATTCCCATTATGATAATCGTGGGGGAAAAAGAAGCCGACACCCAAACCGTTTCCGTGCGGTTGAAAGATAAAGAAAATGGGGACAAAGGCGCGATGAATTGGGGCGATTTTGCCAATCTTTTCCAAGAATTATTGGATAATGAATAACAACGCTTGCCTTATTATATTTAATAACTGATAATTTTTAGCAAAAATATGCCAAAATACGAGCTATTGCCCAGCCATTTTTTCCAAAAAAATAGGGAAAATTTCGCGGCAGAGATGAAGCCCAACTCTATAGCAATTTTTCACAGCAACGATTTGCAGCCAAGAAGCGGCGATACCACTTTCACCCTTCGCCAAAACGCGGATTTGTTCTATCTATCTGGATTAGACCAAGAAGAATGTATCCTGGTGATTTATCCCAACTGCCCAAAAGGTGCTGATTATCAAGAGATTGTATTCACAAAAGCCACCAATGATTATATTCGCGTTTGGGAAGGGTACAAATACAACAGAGAGCAAGTAACCCAAATTTCAGGGGTTAGAAACGTGCAATGGTTGGACAGTAAAGATATTTTATTGAACGATTTAATCTGCTTGGCTGACCACGTGTATATCAACGGGAATGAAAACGACCGCGCACACACAGAAGTACGGGATAAAAACGAGCGTTTTGCGGCAGAAATTCGCCAAAAATACCCTTTGCATCAGTTGGAACGCAGCCAGCCCATTATGAAAAAACTGCGGATGTACAAGCATCAAACTGAAGTGGATACGTTGCAAAAAGCTTGCAACATCACCGAAGCGGCGTTTAGGAGTGTGTTAAAAAACGTTGCACCCAACCAAAACGAGTACGAGGTTGAAGCGTTGATAACTTACGAATACTTGCGCAGGGGTGCTAGCGGACACGCTTACAATCCGATAGTAGCGGGGGGCGCGAATACTTGCGTTTTGCACTACAACGACAACTGCCGCGTGCTAAACGATGGCGATTTGCTGTTGTTGGATGTGGGCGCAGAATATGCCAACTATGCGGCGGATTTGAGCCGTACAATTCCCGTCAATGGGCGATTTAGCCCCAGACAGAAAGCAGTTTATAACGCAGTTTTACGGGTCAAAAAATTTGCTGAAAGTCAGTTAGTTGCGGGAAATTATTACGAACCATACAACGCGGAAGTGGGCAAATTTATGGAGTCCGAACTGATTGGGTTGGGTTTATTGGATAAAGAAACGATTGCTAAACAAAACCCAGCCTATCCCGCCTACAAACGCTATTTCCCCCACGGCACTTCCCACCATTTGGGATTGGATGTACACGATTTGTGCTTGCGCAGCGAGCATTTTGGGGTAGGAATGGTATTTACTTGCGAGCCTGGAATTTATATCCCCGAAGAAGGCATAGGGATAAGATTGGAAGACGATATTTTAATCACGCCCGATGGAAATTTCAACCTGATGAAAAATATCCCGTTGGAAGCTGACGAGATAGAAACGCTGATGAATACACGCTAATTTAAAAAACTATCTTTTTAAGAAAGATAGTTTTTTTTGTTTTTTGTAACTTTTTTTATCTAAAAACGTAAAAAAATGATATTAATATAATTTGATTTAAAATCTGGAGTTACGCTTCAGCTATTTGTTTGATAAAAATTAAGCACAAAAGCTAAATCTTCGCCGTGCGACGCCAAAACCAGCGTATGTCGCGGAAAGACGACCAACCGAGCGCAGCGAGGGCAGTAGCTTTTTTGCGTAGCAAAAAACGTCGGCTTGTAGCGACGGTTTTGCGCTTATTTTTGAAAAAAATATAAGCAAAAACGCCTTTTTCCTGACGGGAGCCCTTCGGGGTTGGCGTTGGCTTTTTTGGTACTTTTTTGCCATCAAAAAAGTACGAACGGCGAAGCCCTCCGCGTCAGCGCACAAAGATAAATTTTTTAGGCGTAAGCCGTCAAAAAAATTTCTAACCTATTTAATTTTTAGTTTTTTTATACTAAAATAAAGCCTCAAGCGTAACTCCAGTTAAAATAATTTTCTTATAAGTAACTGAACAAAATAGAAGTAATTTTTATGCTTCAGTAAAAACTTGGGTTTTGGAAATTTTCTTAACGGCTTGCGCCTAAAAATTTCTTTTCTTCGTACTTTTTGCAGGCGCAAAAAGTACC
>JAAFIM010000089.1 GCA_013297745.1 Chitinophagales bacterium
GGGCTGCCCAAGTATAGTGTTGCAAGTTAAAAATGATATTTCGGGCTGCCCAACTATAGTGTTGCAAGTTGAAAATGATATTTCGGGCTGCCCAACTATAGTGTTGCAAGTTGAAAATGATATTTCGGGCTGCCCAAGTATAGTGTTGCAAGTTGAAAATGATATTTCGGGCTGCCCAAGTATAGTGTTGCAAGTTGAAAATGATGTGTCGGGCTGCCCAAGTATAGTGTTGCAAGTTGAAAATGATGTGTCGGGCTGCCCAAATTAGTAGATGTTAATGCTCTGTTAACAGTTTTGATAAATAGTTCCGATTAGAATAAAATCCCCCAACAAGTTTTGGCTTGCTGGGGGATTTTGTTTGGGTTAATCGCAGCGGTCTGTACGCATTGTAGATAATTGATTCTGTTCTACATCCAAAAAACGCTTTATAGGATGCGTCGCAAACTCACTATCCTTTGGGGGTATAGGCAGGCGGGCTAAAATACGCGCAAAGTCAAAATAGCCTTTCCAATGCTGGGTAATTAACATATCTTTATCAGCAGTAAAAGCGTAGATTTTTTTCTCTTTTTGTACAGGCCAAGACCATAAAGGCGGCAATGGGCAACAATCCAAAGTCTCCTCATCGCCGCGAAAAGTGGGCAATCCATACACTTTTATAAACTGTCGATGGGTTGTTTTATACAAATTATCCCATTTTACTAGATTGCGGTAGTTGGCAAATAGTAAAGGTGTTTCAATCCTAAAAATAGCCACAGAAACGTTTTCTCCATTAGCGGGAAAGTAAAAAGTAGTATTTTTAAACACATATTCACAATCTGAAAAAAAACCAAAAGCTGCCGTAACTTGGAAAGAATCAATTTTAAAATTTTTATGAAAACTCAATCTACACATAGAATCGCACCAAAAGCCTTTTTGTTGAAAACAAACGCTATCATTTCTAAAACACTTAATCTCTACAGGCTTATAAAAGGTTGAAATTTTATATTTTTTATTGATGTAAAAATCTATGTGAAAAGAATCAGTTGCTGCTGGTTGATACAAAGAAAATAGCTGCTGTTCTGAAAATACTAATTCGTTGAAAGTAAAAGGACTATTACAAAACTGACAAAATACCTCACTTGGTTTTTCGCGTCCAAGATGCGGGACTTGTAAAACTAAGCTCTGCTCTTCCCAATGATAATGCCCAATCATATTATTCATCGCACCACCATTAAAATAACAAGCATATACGCCATCGCTAAATAACACTAAATCTATGTAACGATAAGAATACTCAAGCGCTTCTTCAAAAGAATACCCACGACTTTGCAGCGGATTGATTACGTTGCGCGACAACCAAACCAATTGTTTTATGACTTTATCCTTATCTTTTACCTTATAATAAGCCACAATTTTTGCCGTATCGCAACTGCGTATTTGTGGGCTATTGCTTTGTGCGTTCAGCCCCAAATAAATAAGAAAAAAGGAGAAAAAGAGGATTAGTTTCATAACTGTACTTAAAAAAAAGGTAAAAACACATCTATAATTTTATCCCGATTAATGGCGCGACGTCTTTATTTAGTGTTTTTTTCTAGAAAAGTTTTTATCGGATGCTCAAAAATATAATCGTGCCTACGCTCTCCTGTTCGTTTGGGTATGGGTCTTTTTACCAAAATAGCCCCAAAATCTAGAAAGCCTTTCCAATGGGTACTAATTAAAGCTTTTTTATTACCTAGCAAAGGATAAAAAACCTTTTCTTGTTTTATCGGCCAAACCCAAGGATGAGGCAAATAACACCAATCTCTATAGTAAAAGTCCCCCTCAAAAGTGGGTAGCCCGTATGTTTTTATAAACTCTTTTTCTCCACTTTTGGTGAGAGCATTCCATTTCATATCGTTCGCATAAGTCATAGTTCCAGAATATAACAAAAATACAAAAATAGAATATTTTTTGCTATCTTGCGGAAAGGTAAAATTAGTATTTTTAAACGCTTCCTGAGAAGAAGTTGCAAAAGTAGAAATGTGAAAAGAATCTATTTGAACAGCCTTAGAAAAAGCTACACGCCACACTGAATCGCGGAATGGAGCTGTTTTTTCAAAAATAATCTTATCTTCTCTAAAGCACTTAATGGTTGTCTTGTTATTGAGCGTATCTTCTTGCTGTGATAAAAACAAATCTATGTAAAAAGAATCTCTAGTGGCTGGTTGGTAGAAATAAGATAATCTATTCCCTGAAAAAACTAACTCATCAAAACGAAAAGGATATGTGCAGCCATCTGCTCTATCATCGGAAATTGAAAACAAAAGGTATTTTTCCCCTTCAGCGTGTTTTACTCTACCGAAATTTGGCATATGCAAAACTAAACTATTATCTTTCCACTCATAATTGCCTTCAATTTCGGCATCATTAGTTTCTCTATGTTCATGATAACATTTATATACACCATCACTAAATAATACTAATTTTATATTATGATAGTAATCTAAATTACTTTCAAAGGGCATTTTATCTGAATAATAAGGCACAGTAAGCCGCTTATAAATTCTACTGTATGGCGAGTACCAACCCCAAGTGTAATACCCCACCACTTGCGCAGTATCATAACTGCGTATTGGTGGATTATTATTTTGCGCTTTTATGTACAA
This sequence comes from Chitinophagales bacterium, assembly GCA_013297745.1. Classification (GTDB taxonomy): domain Bacteria; phylum Bacteroidota; class Bacteroidia; order Chitinophagales; family Saprospiraceae; genus JAAFIM01. The sequence continues at coordinate 2,625 of JAAFIM010000089.1, forward strand.
AAAACATAGTGAGAAAAATACAATAATTATTGTTCTCATAAATTCACTTTGAGTAAAGGAGAAAAGACATCTATAATTTTAACGCCGTTAATAGTTGCTGAAAGGTATTCTCGCATAGTCATATTTCTATGCAAATCTAAATCCAATATTTCTATTTGGTTGAAATAGAATTTAACACTTGTAGATTGTGTTTCTGCATTTACTTGTTTAACGCGTTTGATTGTAGCTTTGCCCAAAAAAATTTCATCTTGAATGTAACCAATAAATCCCGACGCTGCCAAAGATACATCTAAACTTAGATTTTGCTTTTTTAATTGTGTATACGAACCAGAAGCTTTACCGTGCGCTTGTACCCATTCAGGGGTAATATCTTTAGGCAATTCTATGGCATCAGCATTCAATTCATTTAATTCAACAGCCATTGTAACCCTATAGGCTTCTACTTCGTCATACAAATCATAAAGCAATGAAGATACTTTTGGTTTTCCGCTTACTAGGTTGAAACCATACTCTCCCCGCTTAAATTGAGCAGCGTGGCAGAGCTCATGTGCTACTATGCTCAACGAATTATCTTTAGAAGCTATCACAATAGTCGGTTCACCATTTTTACCAGTTTTAAACGCGCAATAGCCAGCAATTCCTTCGTTTTCTTTTGTGTTTGGCAGTTCTTCAAAAGTAAGATTTATTTGCTTGTCGCCAATATCAATAATTTCTTTTTGCACATTTTCCAAAATTGCTTTATATTCTATGGCTTTGGCTTTACCTGCTGGGCTAACATATTGGCTTTTTTGGATAGCATCTATAGCAGCAGTTTGGCTGTAGATAGCTTGTACTGTATTAACAAATTTTTGCTTATCCTCCACAGTTTCAAATTTAGAATTTTTATTCGTTTGCCACCAAATTTCTAATTTTTTTGTCACTGCGCTCAACTCCTTTTGAGCTGTTATTAGCGAAACATTTTGAAGTTGATTGTTCAATTCGCTACTCGTTTTTAGCAAATCAGTAGCTTTTGACAAATCACTTTCCTCCTGTTGAAGTTTGGATGCAATTTTTGACAAATTGTTCATTTGCAAAATCAAATCTATACCTTTGCGCAATACAGTTTTTACCGCTTCTAAATTTGGGCGAGTAATTGCTAACTCTGCCTTTATTGCGCTGGTCTTTTCATCTGTTTTCTTTTCGTTTTTAGCTAACCACTTGCTAATATCTTCTAACTTATTATCAATTTTTTTGATTGAATCTTCAGATAAAGATAGATTTGCAACAACAATGGGCTTTTCAGACGGATTGCCTAAAACAGCAGTAAGCCCCATTAATTTAGTCCAAATATCAAATTGCACTATCACTAAGTCGATAGTTTTTTGCACGGTTGGCAGTTTGCCGTTGAATAAATCGGCTAGGCTTTTTATCCCTGTTAGCAGATGCGTATCTCCTTCGTTAAAAGTTTGTGTCTCGCCTTTTGCAGCTTTTTGCAAACGGATAAATAAATCTTGTTTAAAGGCGGTTATTTTGGTACTAAATTGTTGCGCAAACTCGGCGTTTTTCTGTTTAATAATTTCTTGATATGAATCAAGGATTGTTTTTAATTCCATTGGAGCAAAAAATTTATTAGGAGTAAGGAATTTTATTGCTTATAAGCCATATTCCACATCACAAAATTATGTTTATTTTGGGCTAAAGTAATCCGTTTGCAATGACTGGTATAAGTAAATTGAAAAGGCTGTTGTATGTCAAAATTGGTGTTTTTTTCCCCTTGTACAAAGTTAAAATAGCCTTCACACTCCAGCTTTCCTTGTGGTGAATACCGTTGCATTTCGTAATTCGTACCATTAAGTTTCAAATCGTACCAAGAACCTGCCCCCTCGCCCGCCAACCAATGCGCAGTAACGGGAATATCGGGATGGCGTTCGGGTGCGGGAAGTGTATTATAAATATCCATAGGTTGTAGATTAGATGAGTGTAAAGAAAAAATTAGTGAGAAAATACCAAATGTGGCGATTTTACCGTAACATTGGACAAACAACGCACATTGCGTATGGGCGAGGGCGTGAGTGTGGGCGGTATAGCTAATTTGAGTTTATACCCAAAACTCGGCTCGCCCGCTAAGGCTACCGTGCGCACAAATCGCGAGCAGTTTGTACCTTCCCACACAAAAGGCCCATAACGCCAAGGGCTAGCTGCTTCCATAGCATTGGCTTTGGCAAAGGCTTTTTCAAAATTAATAGGGCAATAGCTGGCGTGGATAGCTTCGTCCCCGTGGCAAGCTGGGTTGTTGGCTAATTCAGTTACCAACTCTTCAAAATTGGTAATTTGCATATTTTCAACTATAGCTTTTGTGTGGAGGATTAAATCGTGGTCAGTTTCTGCACTTCTCACCCGCCCGTGGTGGAAAGGTGCGTGATAGCGGCCGAAGTCAAAATAAAAACATTCGCCTGTTTCTGCTTTTACCAACACCAAAGCAGCGTGTCCGACTCTATAATAGTGGTTTTTGCTAATGCCCAAAAGGTTCATTAAGCCATCGTACCAAGCACCAGCTTGTCGGCACATATTGGCAGGCCAAGCCAAGGCAACCACAAAACCGTTATGTTTACTCATATTTTTTTAGAATTTTAGGGGATTTTAGGGGGAAAGACGTTAGGATTAGAGGACGCTAGGATTGCAGGATGTTAGGATTTTAGGATGCTAGGATTAGAGGACGCTAGGATTGCAGGATTTAATATCTTAACTTCTTAAAGTCTTAACTTCTTAAAGTCTTAACTTCTTAAAGTCTTAATATCTTAACTTCTTAAAGTCCTAATATCTTAACTTCTTAATATCTTAACTTCTTAAAGTCTTAACTTCTTAAAGTCCTAATATCTTAACTTCTTAAAGTCTTAACTTCTTAAAGTCCTAATATCTTAACTTCTTAAAGTCTTAACTTCTTAAAGTCCTAATATCTTAACTTCTTAATATCCTAACTTCCTATTTCATCGCTTCTGCAATCCATTTGTCGCGGTCATCGCGAGGGAAAGCCCAAGGCGCGCCGTTATTATCTATAGCATTAAACATACTATTCCAAGATTCAGGCGATTTGGATTGTTCCAAAATCAGGTTGCGGCGCAATTCTACGATAATATCCAAAGGGCTAATTGACACGGGGCAAGCCTCTACGCAAGCGTTGCAAGTGGTACAAGCGCGCAATTCCTCTTCGGTGATATAAGAGAATAAATTTTTGCCGTCGTCGTAATTTTCTTTGGTTAGAACAGAAGTTTCGGTTTTCAACTCTGCTTTTATAAACTCGGTTTTATTCGCATCTATATTGATAGCCACTTCTTCGGCTCTATCGCGCATATCCATCATAATTTTGCGGGGCGAAAGTGCCTTACCCGTCAAATTGGCTGGGCAAGAGGAAGTACAGCGACCACATTCGGTACAAGTATAAGCTGCCAACATCTGTTTCCAACTCAAATCGAAAATATCTTTTGCACCAAATTTGGGCATTTCCATATTTTCTGTTGGGGCATTGAAAGCAGCATTGGGGTCTAACATACTCGCCACCTCTTTTTGAATATCGGGCATATTTTCCATTTCCCCTTTGGAGTTGATTTTGGCATAAAAAGTATTGGGGAAAGCGAATATAATATGCAAGTGCTTGGAATAAGGCAGGTAATTGAGATAAGCAAAAACCATCAAAATATGCCCCCACCAACCAATTCGCTCTATGATATGAAACGCTTCTGGACTTTTAACCCCCAAACTATACCATATTTCGTATATCCAACCACTAACCAAAAAGCCATATTCACCGTTGGCATTGGCCATATCGGCTGTATTCATCAAAAAGATAAAAGTTATCAGAAAAATTTCAGCCACCAAAATGGTTAAAGCGTCTCGTGTGGGGCTACCTTTTAGCTCAGGGGATTGAAATCTGGGCAATTTTATAAAATGACGGCGCGCTATAAAGGCTATAGTTGCTATCAAAGCCAACACGGATAAAACCTCTATAAAAGAGATAATAAAAGTGTAAAATCCCCCCAAATATGGGTAAAAAAAGCGGTGAGTGCCAAATATACCATCCACGAATATATCCAACAGCTCAATTTGAGTGACCAAAAAAGCCGCATAAATAAACAGGTGCAGCGTTGCCGCTATAGGCCGTGCGAACATTTTTTTCTGCCCAAAGGCAATCAATAATGTATTTTTAAACCGTTCGGAGCGTTGTCCTGCTGGAGTGGCTTCATCTTTGCCAAAGTTGATATTTCTCCAAATGCGCAAAAAAGCTTTCCCCGCAAAAAAGAAAGTTAGCAGCGCGATTATACCAAAAATTATGTTTTGAATACCCATTTGTTGGTTGTTTTTTATGTTATATTTTTTATAAATTGGGCGCAAATATATCCCTTTTTTTTATTTTTTTTATCATTTACACCCTTTTTTTCATCAAAATGAAAGCTTATTTAGAATTATTACAAACAATTTTATCCAAAGGCAGCGACCGTATGGATAGAACAGGCACAGGAACACGAGCTTTGTTTGGTTATCAGCTCCGCCACGACCTTTCACAAGGATTTCCTTTGCTCACCACCAAAAAAGTACATTTCAAAAGTGTGGTTTATGAACTCCTTTGGCTGCTAAAAGGAGATACCAACGTGGCGTATTTGCAACAAAACGGGGTCAGAATTTGGGACGAATGGGCAGACGCACAGGGTGAATTGGGTCCTATCTACGGCAAACAATGGCGGGCTTGGGCGAATCCCGACGGCAGCCAAACCGACCAAATCAGCGAACTAATCGCCCAAATTAAAAGCAATCCGTACAGCCGCCGTTTGCTGTTGTCGGCGTGGAATGTGAGCGATATACCCCAAATGAGTTTAGCCCCTTGCCATTGTTTGGCGCAGTTTTTTGTGTGTGATAATAAACTAAGTTGCCAACTTTACCAGCGCAGTGGGGATGTGTTTTTGGGCGTGCCGTTCAATCTCGCCTCTTATTCGTTGCTTACCCACCTAATAGCTCAAGTTTGCGGGCTACAAGTGGGCGATTTTGTGCATACTTTTGGCGATGTGCATTTATACCACAACCATTTTGAACAGGCAAAAATTCAACTGCAAAGAAGCCCCACGGCTTTGCCCACACTGCAACTTAATCCAGAAATTCAGGATATTTTCTCGTTCCAATATGAAGATATTAAACTGTTGAATTACAACCCTCAAGCGGGGATAAAAGCCGCAGTTTCGGTTTAGTCAGATAGGACATTTATGGTAAAATTTGGTAATTTAAAATTTTGGCACGATATTTGCCACAGGCGGATTTGTAAACATATTTTTTATAATTTAAACCAAAATCATTTACTAAAATGAAAAAATTTAGCCTCTTTGCAGCGGTTTTATTCTCTCTCTCTTTCGCAGCTTGCAACAAAAACAAGTGTAAAACTTGCACTGTAACCCAAACTATCACCCAAAACGGACAACAACAGGTTGGACAAACCCTTACGCAAGAAGCTTGCGGCGATGATTTGGAAGAATTGGAACGCGACAACTATCGCCAAACGGTAATTACCCCCGACGGTATGGGCGGAAATATCACCACCGACCAGCGTTTTGATTGCCGATAAGCGATTATAGCCACAGCGAAAAAAAGCTAACCCCAAAGTTTGAGGTTAGCTTTTTTTATTGGGTAAAAATAACAATCAACAACTATTTTATAAACAAACGCAATAATACAGGCAATAAAAATAAATCACACAACAACGCAGTGAATAAAGTGCTACTTATCAACAAACCTACAGTATTAGCGGCGGGATTGACCGAAAACATCAGCGATACAAACCCGCAGAATAGTATAATTGTGGTTAAAGCCATAGCCTTGCCCGTTTCCTGCAAAGTAACCGTTACCGCCTCGTCTGTAGTTTTGCCCTCTATTTTTAACAATCTATAACGCCCCAAAAAATGGATGGTATCATCTACCGCTATCCCGAAAATTATAGAAAAAACTATAGCCACTCCCCCCTCCAAAGGTATGTTGCAAAAGCCCAACAAAGCCCCCGCAAATAGCAAAGGGATAGCATTCGGCAATAGGGCTACTATCACCATTTTTAGATTTTTGTACAAAAACACCATTATTACCGCTATCAAACCCACAGCCAACAACAAACCCCAAAGCAGCGAATCGCGCACATACTCGGAGTTTTTATCCACGATAATCCCCGTACCCGTTTGGCGCATTGTCATAATCGTCGTATCGACGTTGGCAGCTATCCACTCATCTATAGATTTGGTGATAAGTTTCACACTATCCGCGCCCACATCCAAAATACGGGCAGATACGCGCGCGAATTGGTTATCTTTGCTCACCAAAACGTTCAAATTTCCCTGCTTATCAAACTTTTTAGCCAAGCGTTGATATTTGTAAAAATCCTCCAAACTATCGGGCAGGGTGTAGAAATCTTTGTTATCGTTGTTGAAAGCTCTGTGCAGGGTTTTGTACAAAATCGTTACAGAACTGATAGATTGGATATGCTTGGGGTAAGTTTTGAGCTGTTTTTCCAACTTATCTATATTTTGTACCACTATAGCCGAATCCGCATTGTAGGGAGATTTGATAGTTACCGCTATCTCTAAAGGGCGGAAGCCGCTAAACTGTTGCTCAAAAAAGGCAAAATCGTTGGTAATAGCCGCCCCGCGCGGGAGCAAACCCAAAATTTGGTTATTAGTGGTAATTTTACTAACACCCCAGCTACAAATCAGGCAAGAAATGGCTATCACTGCTAAAACTTTCCCCTTGTGTTGGGATGTAACCCTATCTATCCAACCCATTATCATAGCCCAAAAGGGTTGTTCAGCCGTCGCTTGCTTGGTTATTTGCTCTTTATTGAATAAAGTAAGGATAGAAACGGTGAAAGTAATCACGGTTAGATAAGCCAACATTACCCCCAAAGCCGCATTAAACCCAAAAGCGCGTATAGGGGGTATTTTACTCGTCAATAAAGAGACGAAACCTATAGCAGTAGTGGCTGAAGTAAGGAATAAAGACATACCAATTTCGCGCAAAGTGATGCGTATAGCCTCCATTTTCTCCCTGCCCTTGTGCAGTTCGTCCGTATATTTGGACATAACGTGGATTACATCCGAAGTAGCCACTATAATCATCACTATAGGATACAATAAAGCCATCGTATCCAAGCGCGTACCCAACACCCCCAACATAGCCACAAACACCCCCAAGCCAGCCAGAATAGACCCCACAGAGATAATTACCCCCCAAGTTCGGCGGAAAATTAGGTACATAGTGAGCAATACCAACAGCGCCGAGATAGAAGCAGCCTGTAGGAACTCCCATTTTTGATATTCCACCATCTCTTTTTGAAAATTAGCCCGCCCCAAGAGGTGATAATTGGATAAAAGAGGGTATTTTTTCAACAATTCGTGCAGTTGTATAATCAGTTTTTCCGCATCGGGTTGCTGTATATTGTTGATGGTTTTGGTAGCAACGACCAAAGTGGTGGCATCTTTGTTAATCAACGTGTTGACAAATCGCTCATCGGATAGAATTTTGCGCTTGTCATTTTCAAATTTGGCGGGTTCTTCCAAATGTATGGCGGGAATAGTCGCGAAAGAAAAGGGGGTTTTTATCGGATATTCTACCTGAAGCAGGGATTGGCTGTTGATGATTGGTTTTAAAACCCATTTTTCGCCCCTTTGCACCAACACATTGCTATCTTTTTGCAAACTATCGGCTATCATTTTGGGGTTGAGTTCGGTCTCAAAGGATATATTTTTTACCTGTATGGAAAAATCCAGCAATTGGGACAAAAAAAGCGAGTCAAAAACCCCCTCTTTGCGCTCTACAGCGACCAATAAAAAGTTGTCATCAGGTTCAAATTTCTGCCTAAACTGGTTGAAATATGCCAAATCAGCATCGCCGTCGGGGAAAAAATCCTCCAAATCAAAGCTAAATTTAACCCTTTTTATCGCCAATAGCGAACCTAATAGGGTAAATAAGATGAAAGCCGCCAGCACCAAGCGCGGATGTTTGAGAAACATACAGGTATTTTTTATATTTTATGATAAATGAAGGTTAAAAAAAAGACCCTACCAAATTGGCAAGGTCTTTATAAAAGGAAAAAAGTTGGAAAAGGTTTTAAATTAAACCCTTTTTGCGCAAAAAAAGCGCATTATTGCTCCAGCCAATCGCTGACTATAGTTATAAACTCGCTGGGATTATCGGCGTGAACCCAATGCCCTGCGTTGGAAACCGTTTTCAGCACAGCGCGGGGGAATTGTTGTTGGTACAAACTCCACTCTTCGGGTAGGATATAATTGGATTTTTCCCCCTTTACGAACAAAGTTTCGCCCTGATACAAGCGGTTTTGGTTATTATGGGATAAAATTTCCGCATAATTTTTATGTATAACGGGCAAATTCACCCGCCATTCATATCGGGAAGTTTCTTTGCTAATAGATAAGTTTTTGAGTATAAACTGCTTAGTCGCCCAATCTAAATCGTGTTGGTTTAAAATCTCTTCAGCTTCGGCGCGCGATTTGAGCGTTTCCACATCGATAGCAAACATAGCCTTAAACACCTCATCGTGATGCCCAGCGTAAGTTTTGGGGGCTATATCCACCACCACCAACTTATCCAAATAATCGGGATAGTACAAAGCCAACTGCATAGCCACTTTCCCCCCCATAGAATGCCCGATAATATGCGGCGAGCGCAAGCCCTTTTCGCTGATAAATTCCACCACATCGGCAGCCATTACCGCGTAATTAAACTCATCGGAGTGGGGAGAACGCCCGTGATTGCGCATATCCAGCGCGTACACACAATAGTTTTCGGACAAAGCCTTAGCTACAGTTTGCCAATTATCCAAAGTGCCGAACAAACCGTGTAAAATCAGCAACTCCTGCGATAGCGGATTGCCGTACATTTTAAAATTGAGTTCCATTTTGTAAGTAAATATAATCCGCCCTAACAATAAAAAGCTAAAAATGTTCAAAATAAACGATTAATTGAGCATATAATAAGCCCCATTAAGCGCAGCGGCAAAAGATACCCATAATAAATACGGAATGTTGAGATAAGAGGCTATCGGCTTAATTTTATAGAATAAAACGAGCATAACCAAGATAAAAATCCACAATAAAATAATTTCTACCAAAGCAAGCCCTATAGTGTGGAAATAAAAAAAGAAAAAACTCCAACCGAAATTAAACAGCAATTGGATTACAAACGCTAAAATGGCTAAATTACGCGCTTTGCTCGCTTCCAGTTTCCAGATTAAAAAAAACGAAATCCCCATAAGAATATACAAAGTCGTCCATACAGGCCCAAATATCCAATTGGGCGGGTTGAAACTGGGCTTGTTTAAGTTGACATACCAGCCCGTAACCGCTCCAGCAGTGAATATACCCGCGACCGCGCCTACAGCGAGCGGTAAAATAAGCGATACTAAAAGTTTAAACAGTTCAGATTTGTTCATAATTTAACACGGTGTGGATTAATTTTCACCCTATTTTAACGCTATAATGGCTGATATTGTTTTCAAATAAAAAAAATCCCGACCTTGTGAGCCGAGATTTATGTACTAAAAGTATATTTTTAAAATGTCATTTGGTAACCAAGTCCAAAATTTAGCTGGCGCAACGATGTATAAACTTCTGCTTTGCCTACTTGCTGTTCATTTTCATTGTAAAAACCGAAACCGTGAGTAAAGTAGCCTTTTGGAACTATAAAATTTCTAAATCCAAAATTAAAAAACAGATGATGGTTTTTAGCTAAATTATAGCCTATTTTATTCTGCCATTCTATTGTTATCGGGTAAAATTCAGGAGCAAAATCCATACCAAAAGTTACCCAGATGAAATCTATGCCACTGGTATCTGGGTCATAATTAAGGTATAAGCCTCGTATATTTTCGGGCTGTTTAGTAAATTTATGTATTCTAAAACCTAAGTCTGAGTTGACAAACCATTTACCAAGTTCCCAACGTTTTGACGCTCCAATAGATACAGCCAAATATTGTCTTTTGAAATCTTTTCTCGTTTGAAAGTCCTTATGGGGAACTGTAACAATCCCATAGTAAGTGCTTGAGATTTTACCGTAATCAACCTCAAAGTAATATCTTTCCTTGTATTCACCAAAAGCCAAACCTGCATAAATGCCCCAGCCTTTTGTACCAAAATATCTATTACATTTTATAGATACGCTTGGGTTAAAGCTATTTTTATTGCGCAGCCAAGAATATCCTGTAGCTTTTATGTCATTTTTTTGTAAAAGCCAATCGCCTGATGTTTCCAAACTAAAAGCATAAACCATTTCTTGCCTTTTGGGCAGTGTTGTTTGAGATTTAGCTAATAATGGCAAAAAAATAATTAGCGCAAAAAAGATTAGATTACGGACAAACATTTAATGTACGATTTTGATTGGATTAAGATAATGAAATAAATCCCGACCTTGTGAGCCGAGATTTATGTACTAAAAGTGTATTTTTAAAATGTCATTTGGTAACCAAGTCCAAAATTTAGTTGTGTTTGGAAATCTTTATAAACAGCTTCTCCCACTTCTATTTGTTGGTCGTTGTAAAATTTAAAAGTGTATTCTCTCGCGCCCTTATGCAGCAAAGCGTAGCGTTTAAATCCAATACTTGCAAAAATATGGTGATTTTTCCAAATACAGTAGCTTGTTTTCAACTGTAAATTTAGTAAAGTGGGAAAATCTTGCCCTAAAAAATGAATCATAGCATACTGAGAAAAATTAAAAAGAGGTTTTGTTGTATCGCCTAATGTTCCTACAAGTAAATACCCATATGAAGAAGATGGATACTTTCTAAACTTGCGCACTTCAAAACCTAAATCTGCATCTATTGACCATTTAGCATTTAAAAGCCAAGATTTTGAAACTCCAAATCCGACACCTAAATATGAATAGTTTTTACCCACAACACTAAAAGGCATTTTAGCACCAGTGTAAGGTTGAGTACTTAATTTGGTGAAATCAACATCAGCATAAAATTCTTGCTGCATTTGCCCAGATACACCAGAAATATACGCCCCCCAGCCTTTTCTACCAAAATAACGGTTTATTTTTAGCTGGATTTGATACCCAAAAGAATTATCAAGATAAGCGGGCGCATAACCTTGCTTAGTAAAATTAGCAGCATTAAAATAATAGTCTGCGCTTGTTTCTAAACCTATTTTAAGAAATGGTTTTTGTGTTTGCGCAAATATATTACTAGCTATAAATAGATATAAAAATACAACTAAGCTACGGGCAGACATTTAAAGTACGATTTTGGCTATATTGTACACTATTATCCCACAATCTATGGTTAGAATAAACATCTCCATTGCTGGACATTCTTTTACCAATATAAAAAGTGGTTTCTGCTGTTCTTGCATTATTTGGCCAAGATGCTCCTGCATCATATGAAGGATTATTACAGTCATCGCCCCTACCAGCTCCCCAAAGTTGAACAGCTAATCTTTCTGCTCTGTCGTGTCTCCACAAAGTACCGCTGTTGCTTCTTCTGTAACTTTTAGTTGTAGCATTAAAATAACGCCCTCCTGTGATAAATCCAAAACCTCTATACTTACGCACTTGAGTAGAATAAGCGCGGTTGTTGCTAGCTGAGTAAGCCCATACAGTTGTAGATGTGCGTCCGCCCATTGAACAAGAATTCCCAACTAAATGATTACCTATAGAATTTTGTGCAATAATAACGTTAGAACCTGACACTCTGGCAGTTACTGTTACAGAGTAATTGCCTACTCCTGGATAAGTACGTGTAAATTGATGCTCTGCGGGCGAACAAGTGGTTGCAGTTGCAACAAATCCATCAGAAAATATCCAAGTCCAATCAATACAACCAACATAATCTTCATAATAACACCCATCTGCTGAAGGTTGAAAAGCTATAGCTAAGTAAGTTCTATCAAAATTAGAACATTCGGGAGCTGGTAGCATTGCAAGATTTACAAAATTATCTGTTAGTCCACATTTTGCTCTTGCATTAGAGTTGAATGTCAAATCAGTATTAAAATTGCGCATTTTTACATTTGGCAACGCATAAATATCTACAGATAAGGCATTAGGATTATTTTTGCGAATAGTTCTAATTTCATCGCGAGTATCCACATCGCCATCTGTAATTTCAATCAACCAATCTTGGTTGTAATATACAAAAATGGAATTGCCAATTTTAGCCTCCAAATTTTCGTTTAAAATAGAGCGCAAAGAAGAAGAAGGCACAAAGTGGTCAGCTGGCACTTCCTCCAAAGTAGCAAAACCTTCTTCATTAAGGGCTTCAAAATCAGCTACTAATTGAGCGCGCAAAGAATTAAAACTTAAATTTGTTTCCACTTGCAACAGTTTCACATCAAATTCTGTAGTATCTGTGTCTACTTGGCTTTCAGTTTGGGGTTCGTCCATAACCAAAGCATCCAAATAAGCCAGATATTCGTTAAAGT
>JAAFIM010000009.1 GCA_013297745.1 Chitinophagales bacterium
GTATGGCGAAACGAACTCAACAAATAGTCACTGTAAATGTCTAATAACTCTGGATTTTTCATAGTTTTTTTATACTGTTATTTTTTTTTATTTTCCTAATTTTTATACTGCGAAAGGTCAGTTACTAATTATAAAAAAGGAATATGAACTAGAATAAAATTTTTTTTGGTTTGATTTTTATCTTGCGAAAATTGTTTTTTCCAAAAAATATCTTGTTCTGTTGTTATTTTTGTGCCTGTAAACACTAGATAAGCATCCACTACATCCCCATATTTTTCTTTAACTCCTTCAAAAGGAGTAAATTTTGTCAATTTGGCATCTTGGGTAGAACCTTGAGTAGGTGCAAAAGAAACTACATCTATATCGTTTGGATGTTCTTTTTTTGAAATAAAACTTCCATCTACATACTGATAAAAATTAGCATTTAGTGTATTTTGTAAATCATAACAATAGCATTTATATTGTTCAAAAATCTGTTTTCTATGTTCATTAAAACAAAAAAAATGTTCAATATCAGCTAAAGTGCAAGATAAAGGATTTGGGGCAGTAGCTAAATATAAATCATCAGTATTAAATATAAATTGCATACGGGTTTTTCTACTCTTTATTAGCTGGGCGTTTGGCTGTTTTTTTGCCTACGAATTTATCCATAGTTTTGTAAACGCCAAAGACTTTGCCCGCTATAAAATCAAAAGCGCGAGTGGGCAACAAGCCTTTGAGTATGGGCAGGGATTTGACCATAAAAGGTTCTTTCAACACAATTTCGTTATTTTTGACCCCTTCTATAATTTTTTCTACAATATAATCAGGTTCCATTATGGGCGTAAGCAAAGGCGCTTTTACCCCGTCAAACATACCCGTATTGATATAACTTGGCAACACTGTAGTAATATGTACGCCTGTGTGGTCGCGTTCCATCTCCAAGCGCAAAGATTCAGACCAACCTACTACAGCCCATTTGCTAGCTGCATAAACTGACATATTGGGATTGGGGATAAGTCCAGCCGCTGAAGCGATATTGACAATATGCCCTTCGCTTTGCTGCAACATACCTTGCAAAAATTCAAGTGCAACACGCATCACACCTGACACGTTTATATCTATGGTTTTGGTAATATCTGTATGCGTATGTTCTGCAAAAGGCTTGCCCACAACGATACCAGCGTTATTGAATAAAATATCAACAACACCTTCATTATCGCGTACGGTTTGAGCTACGGTTTTGATTTCTTCCAAGTTGGAAATATCCACTTTGTAGGTAGAAACGCGATGATTTTCTTGTTCCAATTCGGCTTTGGTTTGTTCCAATTTGGCTTCATCTATATCCCAAAGAATAACTTTGTAAGCGCGTTCGGCCAAACAGCGAGCTGCCAATAATTTGCCTATACCAGCTGCGCCTCCTGTGATAAGAATGGTTCTGTTTGTGATTTTGGTCATATCAAAAATATCGATTTTAAAGCTATTATTCGCTTATTTTGGGTTCAGCGTCTATGGGCTTGGTTGTGGTCAAATTGGCATTGGCTGCCTTGATATAAGTTTCTATAGCGTTGGTCATCGACATCAATTTTTCGTCGGGTACAATATCTACCAATAAGCCACGTTCCTGTAAGGCTTTGGCAGCTGCTGACCCAAAAGCGGCTATGCGCGTGTTGTTTTGTTTGAAATCGGGAAAGTTGTCGTATAAAGCTTTTACGCTTAGCGGGTTGAAAAATACCAAAATATCATAAAAAACATCTTCCAAATCTTTAATATCGCTGCTTGCTGTTTGAAACATTTCTGCTTCTTGAAACTGAAATTCGCTTTCTTTCAACAAGTCAGTATAAGCATTTTGTCCTGCATTAGAACAAGGGATTAAGAATTTTTCTTTTTTGCGATGTTTTAATAAAGTGGGTATTAAATCAGCGAATTTGTTGCTGCCGTGAAATACCTTGCGTTTGCGGAATGTAATGTGTTTTTGCAAATAAAAAGCTATGTTTTCGGAGACACAAAAATACTTAATTTCTTCTGAAGTTTTATAACGCATTTCTTCGCAAAGACCAAAAAAATAATCCACAGCATTTTTGGAGGTAAAAATTATGGCGGTAAAATCATCCAAATTAATTTTTTGGCGGCGAAACTCTCTCACTGGTAGCGGTCGTACTTCAGTAAAAGCTCGGTAATCGATTTTTATTTGGTACTTTTCTGCTATTTTATTGTAAGGCAGTAAATTAGCTTCATTCATTACTTGTGTTACCAATATACTTTTTACAGGGAGCAATCTTTCAGAATCCAAAGCCATGTTAGTGTTGAGGGTTGAAAAAGTTAATTTTTTTAGATTATAGACAACATCTTTAGACCAATCAAAATAGGTGCAATTTCAATACAAAGCACATATATCAAAAAATGGAACGAGTTGCTGATTATGCAATCCAGTGCTGTGCTTGCTGCGCGCACACTTCTGTAGCCATAAACCGAAGTCAATAAAGCAAAGGAAGTGTAAAATAAAATCTCTTGTGCTGCTTCTGGTGCGTAAGCCAAACAAAGTACTAAAGGTAATAAAGCTATACCAACAACTTTATTGGTATTGGTAATCGTGAAATTGTAAAAATTAAATTCAGTTTGTGCAGGCAACCAATGACTGAAAGCCCAAACTTGCAAATGCTTGCTTAGATACAAGCCCAAAGAGCCCATTACACAAATTAGCCAAGCAGAAAAAGTATTGAATTGTTGTGCATCGCCAAAATGTTGGGCAGCCAAGAACAAAAATGTTCCCATTGTTAGCCCATAAGTTGCGTTGGCAAATAAAGTGGCAGGAGAAAAAAAGTTTTTATCTTCCCGAAACGATTGACCAGCCGCAGTGGCGCTAGCAAAGGCTTGAAAAGTATTGAAAAGTTCTGTTCTATGCAAGGTGAGTTGTGCAGCTACAAAGCCCAAAATTCCAAAAAAAGCTAATGCCATCCAAGTTGGCGTATCTGTAGAACCGTTGGGATTGCCCAAAGCTGTAACTTCTGCCCAAGTCTTACTGAAGTATTCTAAATTGGAAGATTTAGGGGTTTGTTTGGTAGCTTGTTCTGTGTATATGGGCAGAGAAAAAGGATTCTCGCTATTGTCTATATTTAGTGGATTTTGGCTGTAATATTGCCATTCGATAGGCTTATTGTCGTACTTGATAACAAAAGACGCGGTTGGGTGTCCAATAAATTGCTCCTCAAACAAATATGGCTTAACTATATTGGCGGTATTGTTGAGAGTTTTAGTGGGCGTATTGGTGGGCGGGTTGTTGGTTATTTCTTTTTTGAAAGCAGTGGGTTCATCCAACATATTTCTACGTGAAAAATCGCTAGCCAAAAAATTGTTTTGTGCTTGTATCGTAAAGACCGAAATAGCACAGAAAAACCATAAAAACCAACCTTTTATATATAATTGGGTTGTGTTCAAAATCAATTTTTTTGAGTGTCGCCGCAAAGGTACGACTTTTATTGGAATGACTTATTTTTTTTTATTTTTTTTTCGTTTTTTGGAACTTTTTTTTATTTAAAATCTCTTTGTTCAATAATTTTATACACTTTTGCATCATTTTTTGTCATATAGCACAAAATAGTTATTTTTATTCAAAATGCAGCCTCAAATTCTACAATTACAAGCCGATTTATTATCTTCTGATGAGCAACGACAGACAGCTGCTTTAGCTATAATTGCACAACTTTTAGACGTCAAAGCGTTGGAATGGTTGCGCCCTGCGCTGATTGTTTTCTCCCAATTGCAATTAGACCCAGATTTGAAAGAAAAATCTACTGCTTTGTTGGCAGAAAAATACCCTTATTTAGACCTCAAGCAGCTAAATTTGGATTTTGCTATTTTTGAAACTATCTCTTCTTGCTTGCCTTGGTCGGGGATAGATTATACCGATTTGCAACGGCGCAATTACGCGGCTTTTGCCAAAATAAAGTCCGAATACGACAACCTTTTGTCTTCTTTTGCTGTTTATACCGAGTTTTATTTGGATTTAGGGCGCAAGTTGTATATGTTGTTTCAGTTGGAACGCGAAGCGCAGCAGATTTTTGAAACAATTTTGCGGTATAATTCTCGAAGTGATGAAGCTCATTATTCGCTGGCGCGTATTTTGGAAAAACAGGGCAATTCTGAACAAGCTTTATCGCATTATCAGACTTGTATCGAGTTGAATAACACACATTTATACGCATTATTGCAAGCTGGAGATTTGCAAATTTCTTTGCATCAAGCTTATCAAACTGCTATTGATTTGTACAATAAAGCTATAGAAGTAGAACCTTATTCTGCTGATATTTACGGTAAGTTGGCAAATGGACATTATCAATTGGCTGAATATGGTTTAGCCCAACAATACGCTGAAGTTGCTTTGAGTATCAACGAACACCACGAATTTTCTTTGGAGTTGCTCGGTACAATGGCTTGGCGGGTGCATAAAGATGTAGAAAAGGCTTTAGAGTTTTACCAAAAAGGTTTAGACCATCAATTGCACGGCGATAGCGCGCTGTTGCTCGGCGCAATGGCCGAATTGCACACGGAAAGTTTGCAAGATTATCAAAAAGGGCGTTTATATTATCAAAAATCGTTGCGCTCTCAACCTTTGCAACCTGCGCGTTTGCGTAGATATATTATTTTACTAACGGAGCATTTTCAAGATACGGCGGCGGCTGTGGAAGCGTACGAAACTTATTTGAACCTTGCGCCCAACGACACAACCATTCAAGCTGATTATCAACAGTTCAAAATCAAATTTCTACACGAACAACCCCAAAATCCTCAAGGCGAATATGTTAGCCCGCCCGTAAATGAAGATTTGGATGTGGTGCTTAATAATTTGTCTTTCGTGGATGAAGATGAGGACGACGAAGAGGTAGAAGCGGATTCGGCAAGCGATAGCGAGTAAAAAAATTCCATATTTTAAAATCATAGTTCAAATGAATAATGAAGAATGTATTTCCATTTTGGAGCGCTTTATTCGGCTTGGTTCTGAATGTGAGTATTCAGAATTTAAAGAAAATGGTATAGAGCCTGAAAATCTTGGTCAATATATTTCTGCACTTTCTAATGGCGCGACTTTGCATAGTCAAAAATATGGATATTTATTTTTTGGTATTCAAGATAAAACATTAGAAATAGTAGGCACAACTTTTAACCCTAAAACTGCAAAAGCAAAGGGCAATGAAGAGTTAGAACCCTGGCTTGCTAGATTATTGTCGCCAAGGATAGATTTTCAAATGTATTCTTTTGAATATCACGGAAAATATTTGGCGCTTATTCAAGTCCCAGCAGCATTTAGCCAACCAACACTTTTTAAAAACATAGGTTACGTTAGGGTTGGTAGCCATAAAAAATCACTGTTGGATTATCCTGAGAAGGAACGCAAACTGTGGCAAAGACCAGCAAGTGAATTTGAGTTACAAATAGCTAAACAAAAAGTATCAGCCGCTGATGTTGTGGCGCTATTATATACGCAAGATATTTTTGATTTATTGCTAAAACAACCTTATCCCACTACACAACAAGGAGTTATAGAAAAAATGAAATCCGAAAAGCTAATTTTGCAAGACAACGGACATTATAATATAACGAACTTAGGCGCTTTGTTATTTGCCAAAAATTTAGCTGATTTTGGTTTGCAACACAAATCTGCACGCATCATCAAATACGCTGGTAAAAATAAATTAAATACTGAAAAAGACCAAATTGGTCAAAAAGGTTATGGTTCTGGCTTCTCGGGTATAATAAGCTTTCTAAACGCCTTGCTGCCTTCCAATGAAGTTATAGAAACAGCTTTGCGCAAAGAAGTTTTAATGTATCCGCTTTTGGCTATCCGCGAGTTGGTAGCTAATGCGCTTGTGCATCAAGACTTTTTGGAAAATGGCACTTCTCCAACTATAGAAATTTATGAGGATAGAATAGAAATTAGTAATCCTGGCCAGCCACTTATTGATACTCAACGATTTATAGACAGTAATAATACTAGAAACAGGTATTTGGCTGAAGCTTTGCGCCGAATGGGTTTCTGTGAAGTTAAGGGTAGCGGTATTGATAAAGTAATTTCTGAATGTGTGGCTATGCAATTACCTGCTCCTGATTTTAGAAAAACTACCAATCAAACTATAGCTATATTGTATGCAACTCAAGCACTAAAAAATATGGATAAAGCTGATAAAATACGGGCAGCTTATCAATATTGTTGTTTGATGTACACAAGCAATCAAAAAATGACAAATGCTGGTTTGAGAGAGCGTTTCAAAAAAGATAACCCTTCTATTCAAGCTATTTCTAGTATTATAAAAGCTACATTAGAAGCCAATCTAATAAAACTCGAAAGTAACCAAAATACTTCCAAAAAATTTGTAAGCTACATTCCCTTTTGGGCTTAATTTTTTTTTATTAACTGACCTTTCGCAGTATATTTTTCATTTTTTTTACAATTAGCTTTTTGCAGTTAAATTTTCCTATATGCGCTCAATAGCGTGGGGTTTTATACCCCGCGCGCTGATAAATTTTCCATAAAAAAATAGAAAATATAACATTTTTTACCATTTTTGTGCGTGGGGTGTAAAACCCCACGCTATTGAGCGCACACTGTTATTTTTTTCAATCCACCAAATTTTTTAACTGCGAAAGGTCAGTTATTAACAAGCATTTCAAACGTTTTCAAAATAACATTTATCAAACAGTTATGAATTATTACGAAGAATCGTTAAAACTCCATTCTTACCTAAAAGGCAAAGTGGGCGTTACCAACAAAATGGATGTGCGCACAACCGAGCAGTTGGCTTTGGTTTATTCGCCTGGAGTAGCTGCCCCTTGTCAGGCTATAGCCGAAAATGTGGAAAAAGTATGGGAATACACTATGAAGGGCAATACTGTAGCTATTGTTTCTGATGGTTCGGCTGTGTTGGGCTTGGGTAATATCGGCGCAGAAGCTGCCATTCCCGTTATGGAGGGTAAAGCGATGTTGTTCCGCCGTTTTGCGGGCATTGACGCGTTCCCGATTTGTATTAAATCACAAGACACAGAACAAATTATCCAAACTATCCGCAATATTGCACCCGTTTTTGGTGGTATCAATTTGGAAGATATAGCCGCGCCGCGCTGTTTTGAGATAGAAGAGCGTTTGCAGGATTTGGGTATTCCCGTTTTCCACGACGACCAACACGGTACAGCTGTAGTGGTTTTGGCTGCGCTTATCAACGCTTGCAAAATTTTGGACAAAAAACTAGAAGATTTATCTATAGTTATCAACGGTGCAGGTTCTGCTGGTGTGGCTATTGCTCGCCTATTGCGTTGTGTGGATAATAAAGATAATATCGCTTGCGTGCCTGTCAAAGAGATTATTTTGTGCGATACCAAAGGCGCAATTTATGCCGACCGCCCCGATTTGAACGCTGCCAAACGCTCCACTTTATACTACACCAACCCCAACAACAAAAAAGGTACGGTGCAAGAGGTGTTGAAAGGTGCTGATGTATTCATTGGGGTAAGTTCAGCCAATTTATTGACTGCAGCCGATATTTCTACAATGGCCAAAGATGCTATAGTGTTGGCGTTGGCTAATCCCAATCCCGAAATTCTACCCGAAGAAGCGATAAAAGGTGGCGCAGCTATAGTTGGCACAGGCCGCAGCGATATGCCCAATCAAGTCAATAATGTTTTAGGTTTCCCTGGTATTTTTAGAGGTGCTTTGGATGCAAGAGCCAAACGCATTACGCCCAAAATGAAATTGGCGGCAGCTTATGCGATAGCGGATTCTATCCGTTTCCCGTCTCGCGATATGATTATACCTCCAGCACTCAACGAAGAAGTAGCTTACCGCGTGGCTGAAGCTGTGCGCAAAACTGCCTTGGAAGAGGGAGCTTAGTTCTAATTTTTTTCTTTGCGAAATAAAAAAACGCGTAACCTGATTGTTGGGTTACGCGTTTTTTTTTATGGCTTTGGTTAGAATTGCCATTTATTAACATCAAAATTCTGTTCCAATTGTTGTTGTTCGCTGCTGTTGAGACTTGGGAAAAAATTAAGCCCCGTTTTGCTTTCTATGTCTTGGATAGAAGTGGCGTATTCTTTTAAGGTTTTGGTTGCTTTTTCATTTTTGAATAAAAATGCTATGCCTTTTTTACCTTTATAATCCAATACGATTTTAAAAAAAGTGGTCGGCACGGTTACATTATCGCCTATTTTTTGGCTAACTCGCTGGGGCAAAATTCCACCCGCTATCACATAAACTTTGCCTTCGCTTTCTGCCCAATTGCGCACTTTATCCTCCAAAGATTTCCAAATACCGCGATTAAAACTCGGAAATTGTGGGCTTACATTGGTCAAATAAAAACTTTCTTCCATAGCCGTAGCGTTGAAACTCATATCTTCTGCGGGTACTAAATGCCCTTTGTCATAGCCCGAACCTGCATAATCTTCATTGGTAGCGGTTTCGGTAATGTTGGGGTCTTTTTTGAAATTAGATTCTCGCGCAATTTGTTGACTTTCAGCCTGTTCGCGCTGTTTTTTGTCCAACGAATAAGCTACCCATTCAGGATTTTTGTGCTTGCTAACATAAGAAACGGTATAGTATTTATACGCTTTTTCTTGGCCTTTGCCGCCTGTGGGAATAAATTCAAATTTAGAGCTTGTGTTGTTATTGCTGTTGTTTGAATTGTTATTGTTGTTTGTATTGCTGGAGTTATTGTTGTTGGAATTATTATTTAATTCTTGTTCCAATAAATCGCAACTGGCGAAAAAAGCCAAACAGAATAACAATAAAAGGTAAAATTTAGACATTTTTGTGTTGTTTAGATATGAAAATAAGCGCAAAGGTAGCACTTTTTGATAAAAAAAAGCCTGCTTTTTGGGCAGACTTTATAAAAAATGATAATTTAAAAACTCCATTTATTAACATCAAAATTTTCTTCCAATTCTTTGCGCTCTGTTTCGCTCAAGTCGGGAAAAAAGTTAAAACCTGTCAATTTTTCTACTTCAGTTATAGAAGTTGCGTGTTCTTTCAGCGTTTTGGTCGCTTTGGCATTATCAAAGATAAAAGCTATAGCTTTTTTATTCCCATCTTCATAAACCATTACGATTTTAAAAAACTTATCTGGAATAGTTAGCCCTTTTGAGCCGATTTTTTTGCAATTTTTATCTAAAATTCCACCCGCTACGACATAAACTTTATGTTCGGAATACGCCCAAGCCCTAACTTTGTCTTCCAATACTTTCCAAATGCCGCGATTAAAACTCGGATTTTGCGGGCTGATGTTGGTTACAAAAAAACTTTCTGATATGGCTGTGGTTTCAAAACTCATATCTTCAGCAGCTACCAAATGCCCACGGTCAAAACCCGAATTGGTATAATCTTGGTGCGTCGCTGTGCCTTTCAAACGGCTATCCAATCTAAAACTAGACTCGCGCGCTGCGTTGGTTTCGTCGGCTTGCAAACGCTGAATTTCGTCCAATGAATAAGCCACCCATTCTGGATTTTTATGCTCCAACGAATAAGACAAACTAAAGTATTTATACTCCAAAACTTGCCCCTTGCCGCCTGTGGGGATAAAATTAAGCTCGCCAGAATCGGGTTGGTGAAAATAAGCGGCTTGTTGGTTAATCGCTGAAAAATTAGAAACTTGGGCAGTTTGAAAATTTGCTAAAAACGAAAATGTTAAAAATAAAAACGATGAAAACATAATTTAGAATTTTTGTAAAACTTTTTAATAAAATGTGTGTTTGTAATGTTTGATGCAAAATTAACTTTTTTAATTTCAATCATTTCACTTTACAAAAATTATGCCAAAAAAAAATTATCAAGATGAACGCGAAGTTTCTCTAATTTCTTTGCCAGCCAACAAAATGTATTTGTATCTACTGCTTTTTGGTTTGACAATTGCTTTTTTAAGTCTTTCTATATCTTATATTTATACAAGAAACCAAAATGGGGTAGGCGGGGTGTATTTGCCGCCTATTTTTATTGTCAATTCGGTTATTTTATTGGCGAGTAGCTGGTTTATTAGCAGAGCCAACAAATGTTACGAAGCAGATGATACGGCAGGTTATCAAAGAAATTTATATGGCACATTGTTTACCACTTTTTTATTTATGGCTGCTCAATTTGGAGCTTGGACTTTGGCTGCTGACCAACTGCTGGGCGAAAATATAGGCAACGGCAAACAGTATTTATACGCGCTTTCTGGGCTGCATTTTGCGCACATAGCAGGCGGTATTCCATTTTTAATTTTGTTTCTTTATACGGCTCACAAGCGGATGAAAGAGCCTGTAAGTGTGTTAATTTATTTTTCTGACCCCGATAAACGATTAAAATTAGAATTATTAAGCACTTATTGGCATTTTTTGGATGGTTTGTGGTTGTTTTTAGTGTTTTTATTCTTAGCCAATATGTTTATTGGATAATTTTTTTGTTATTATACTAAATTGAAAAAGTAGATGTGTGTTAAAAATTTGCGCTATGCGCTACATTTTTTATTTTTATTACTTTTTTGATGGCAAAAAAGTAACCAAAAAAGCCAACGCCAAAAAGGCGTTTTTGCTTGTATTTTCTACGAAAATAAGCGCAAAACCGTCGCTACAAGCCGACGTTTTTTGCTATGCAAAAAAGCTACTGCCCTCGCTGTGCTCGGTTGGTCGTCTTTCCGCGACATACGCTGGTTTTGGCGTCGCACGGCGGAAACCTGCGTAATTTATACACACTTACTTTTTAAATTCTGTATTATGTGAAATAAATTGTTTGTGGTTAAAAAACTTACTTTTATTCGCTTATTGTCCCCGCGTTGTAACGCGGGGCTATTTCTGTTAAACCCCGTTGGGGTTTTATTTTGCCAACCCCGAAGGGGTTGAACGCCAATTGCCCCGTGTGAAACACGGGGTTTAGAAGAAAAAAATTAAAAATATCGTTGCAAAGATGCTCATTTTTAATCACAAATAAATCATTCTTTTTGTTATTATGAATATAAATGGGCTGACCTACATAGAAAATTTTATCTCTCCAACTGTTGAAAATCAACTATTGGCGGCTATTGATAGTTCCGAATGGCTGGGCGACTTAAAGCGGCGGGTTCAACATTACGGGTATAAATACGACTATAAAAAACGCCACGTAGATTATACGATGCACATAGGCGATTTGCCCGATTGGGCGGCTGCTATAGCTCAACAAATTCAACAGCAAAAATTAAGCCCTTTTTTATTCAATCAGTTGATTATCAACGAATACGAAGCTGGTCAAGGCATAACAGCGCATATTGATTGCGAACCTTGTTTTGAAAATTGTATCGCTTCTTTGAGTTTGGGAACTGCTTGTGCGATGAATTTTTACGAAAAAAATAATCTATCCAACACCCAAAATTTATATTTACAACCGCGTAGTTTGTTGATTTTACGCGATGAAGCCCGCTTTAATTGGTTGCACGGCATCAAAAATATAAAAAATGATACAATTGATAATCAACGACTTGCGCGCGGTCGCCGCGTTTCGCTCACTTTTAGAAAGGTGATTTTATAAGTTTTTTTGATTTATAGCTTCCTTCGGGAGGCTTTTTTTATTTTTGTGAAAAATAGCTTATCTTTGCGGCCGATATGTTTATTTTTATATATCTGTTTTTTTTACCGCGCAAACCTATAAGGTTTTTAAAACCTTATAGGTTTATAGCGCGAATATAAATTAAAAAATAAAATTTAGGAATTATGGAAAATTTGGAAGAAGAAAAAGAAAAAATCTTGAAAATAGTAGATAAACATCTGCTAGATATAGAAAATTGTATGGATAGGTTTTCTATTTTAAGCGATTCTATAGCACTCTTGCCTTCAGGTTTTGGATACAATCCTTTTCGGATAGCCTTATTGGACTTTCAAATTTCTAGAATGTTAAACTTTGAAAAACCTTTAGAACTATTTTTAATTAAGACTAATCTATTTAAATACTTGTATTTAATATCCCCTCACCGCAGAGCCGCAACAAAAGAAGAAACTATAGGGGAATTAGAAAATATGAAATTAAGGGTAGAAAAATTGAAAGATATTTTACAAAATAACATTTATTTATTACCCGCTGTTTCCCAATACCAATATATTAGACAAATTTGTTTGTGGCCTTCATACAGTTTAGCTCTTGATTTTGGCGATTATTCGCAATTTGTAGTTTTATTAGGCGATAATGCTCAAGGCAAAACAATTATCCTGAAAGATATAGTTGGTAATAGCGTTTCGCTTTGTTTTAAAAATAATAAAGCCATTGCAATGCGGGGTAAAATAAAACCTCGCGATAAGCCAGAATTTGTGCTGGGCTATGACGATAGGCTGATTGACAGGGAGTTTGCTATAGAAACAGAGAATAATGAAAAAATTTCCCTACTCGGCTATTCTGCTTCTCGCGTAACTTTGCAAAGTGAACACAATACTATAAGCAGCGACTCATTAAGGGCGAGCAGCACAAAGCATTTATTAAGCAATGACCCGCTACCACTCTTGAATATAGAAACTTGGTTAAAAAATAAACGTCTTGATGGATTTGACGACTTAGTAAAACAAGTCTGTTTAATGCTTGCTAAAATGACTCCAGAATGTAAAAGTGTGGAGTTACGAGGAAGTAAAGTGATATATACAGACATTTTTGGCGTTGAGTATAGTTTTTTAGAATTATCAATGGGACAAAAAACAATAATTGCTTTAATGGGCGATATTGCGATTCGTTTATTTGATTTGCAGCCAGAAGTGGAAAAAGTAGAAGATTTGCAGGGCATTGTGTTGATTGATGAATTGGAGGCGCATTTACACCCCAAATGGCAGCGCGAATTTCCCACTTTATTGAAAACATATTTGCCCAAAGTACAATTTATTGTCAGCACGCACAGCCCTATGATTGTGTTGGGTATGCCCGAAAATACTTGTTATTTCCACGTCCAAAAAGACCAAGAAGGTAATATACAAGCCGAAAAGGTGGAAATTGATGTGAAAAATATGTTGCCTAATCAGATTTTGACCTCTCCATTATTTGGGTTGGCAAGTGATGAAATTTTAGCAGCTCCAAATGAGGGTTTGGAAAATTTGCATACAGAAACTAATTTTGAGGAGTTAGAATCTCGAAAAAGTCTATTTGAGCGTTTGCGGCAAAAAGCTAAAGATTACGAAACCAATAAAAACGCTGAAAAATGATAAAAATAATTCGCCCTCAACCTGCAGAAGATGAAGAAGCCAAAAAGGCTTTTGATGCTTTAATTGCTGCGCAAAGTGAAATTGAGTTTGAAAACGCTATTTTAAAAGCTCAAAATAACTATAAAAAATGGAATACAAGGCAATACAGCGACCCGATTAAAGAGTTTTTATTCAAAGTCTATAACGGAAAATGTGGTTTTTGTGAAGAAAAATTGCTAGATATAAATGCTACTGACACCACCCATAACAATACTTTCACGGTGGAACATTATCGCCCCAAAACTCATTATTGGTGGCTTGGCAACGAATGGACGAATTTATTTCCGACTTGTTTGAAATGCAATAATGCGAAAGATAAAGAGTTTCCATTATATTCTGAAAAAGATAAAATTCCCAATACCCACATTGAGCTAAAAAAAGGAATGTTGAACCAAACATTTGATTATTTTAATGCCAATTGTAAGTTTTTAAAACAAGAACGCCCCCTTTTTTTGCACCCAGAAATTGATGAGCCTGAAAACTATTTTAGTTTTGAAAATGGAACGAAATGTTTTGAAATGAAAGCCCAAAATGGCTTAGGACAATACGAACAACAACGCGCAACAAAAATGCTCAATAAATTTTTAAATGTTACGAATGTCAAACTAAATAGAAAAAAATATTTTGATGATTTAATTACACATTTAGCCAATGCGCTTGAAAATTATTTTGATAATGAACACGTTGCTGTTTCAGAAGAGAATAAATTAAATCTTATATTTGGTGGTTTTTTCAAAACTTTAAAGGAAAATATCGGGAAAGATAAAAGATTTTCTTTGTTTGCTACATTTTTGTACGAAAATTTTATAGATACTTTTGTAGCCTATTTTGAAGTAGCGCAATTACCCACAGACACGATAACGAAAGCTTACGAGCTATTTAAAATTAAATACAATAAATCAATAATGACCTTATCCTCTATAAAATTCACACAAAAAAAAGCCACCCGCGACGGTTTCGGGCAAGGGCTTTACGAAGTCGCACAACAAAATCCAAATGTAGTAGCTTTGTGCGCAGATTTGATTGGTTCGCTCAAAATGGAGAAATTTATTGAGCATTTTCCCCAGCGTTTTGTGCAAGTGGGCATAGCTGAAGCCAATATGATGGGCATAGCGGCTGGTTTGGCTACAGCGGGCAAAATTCCTTATACGGGGACTTTTGCTAATTTTTCTACGGGGCGCGTATATGACCAAATTCGCCAATCTATAGCCTATTCGCATAAAAATGTAAAAATTTGTGCTTCTCACGCGGGTTTGACTTTGGGAGAGGACGGCGCAACGCATCAGATTTTGGAAGATATGGGTATGATGAAAATGTTGCCCAATATGATAGTGATAAATCCCTGCGATTACGAACAAACTCGCCGCGCTACTATAGCTATAGCTGCTGTGGATAATCCCGTCTATTTGCGCTTTGGTCGCCCGAGTTGGCCAGTTTTTACCGAAAATATGCCTTTTGAAATTGGCAAAGTGTTGGTTTTGAATGAAGGCGCGGACGTTTCTATTTTTGCAACAGGGCATTTGGTTTGGAAAGCTGTAGAAGCTGCCCGCCAATTGGAAAGCGAGGGAATTAGCTGCGAATTGATAAATATACACACGATTAAACCTTTGGATGAAGCGGCTATTTTGGCTTCTGTGCGCAAAACTAAGCGCGTGGTTGTGGCTGAAGAACACAATATCATCGGCGGATTGGGCGAAAGTATAGCTGGATTATTGGCACGAAATTTGCCTGCGCCTATGGAGTTTGTGGGTACAAATGACACTTTTGGCGAAAGCGGCAAAGCCGACGAGTTGTTGGCAAAATATGGCTTAGATACCAAAGATGTTTATAATGCTGCAAAACGCGTTTTATTGCGTTAATCCAATTTTATACAAATAAAATTTTGTTCTATGAGAAAATACCTCTTTTTCTGTTTGTTGTTAGCTTTTTCCGCTTGCAAAAATGGCTTGGGGCTGAATGTCTTTACTTTGCAACAAGACAAACAATTGGGCGATAAACTAAAAGCTGAAATTTTATCCAATCCGTCCAAATATCCCGTTTTGCCCTATCAAGGTAACGAAAAAGCCTATAATTATTTGTATGCTATGCGCGATGAGATTCTAAAATCGGATAAAATTCGCTATCGCAGCCAATTCAAATGGGAACTTCACATTATAAAAGACGATAAAACGCTCAATGCGTTTGCTGCTCCTGGCGGTTTTATGTGTGTTTATACGGGTTTGATAAAATATCTAGAACACGCCGACCACTTGGCTGGAGTGTTGGGACACGAAATCGCCCACGCCGACCAACGCCATTCCACTCAAGCGATGACCAAAGCCTACGGTTTGCAGGTCGTTACTCAAGTGGCTGCTGGTAGCGGTGGCGGACAATTGGCTGAAATAGCGGCTGGTTTGACCCAATTAAGTTTTTCTCGCGGACACGAAAAAGATGCGGATGAACATTCGGTAGAATATCTTTGCGATACGCGTTATGCTTCCAACGGCGCGGCTGGTTTTTTTGAAAAATTAGTTGCTAATAAAGCTGCTGGCGGCACGCCCGCTTTCCTTTCTACCCACCCAAGCCCCAAAAATCGGGTTAAAGACATCAACGATTTAGCCAAAAAATTGCGCTGCAAAACCACAATGGCTGATAATACAGGTTGGGCGCAGTTTAAAGCTTCTGTGAAATAACTAAGAAGTTGTTTAGTAAGAATTTTTCTACATTTTCAATTAAGAAAAATAATCAGCTATGTATTTCAAGCAACAGACTAAAGTCTGTTGTAATCGTTTTTTGCCTTTCAACGGGTTAAAACCCGTTGGTATTGATTGATGAAACTATATAACGCGCGGGACTTTAGTCCCAAAAGCGCGAAAAAATCCTAAATCTCAATTGTGCTGGGACTTTAGTCCCGCACGCACAAAACAGAGAAATTAAAATATAAAAAAAGCATACTAAACAACTTCTAAAATAAAAAAAGTCCTCTCCGCTGTGGAAAGGACTTTTTTTTATGCCGATTTTTTCTTCAAAAAGGAGTTTAAATTGGTAGAAAAGGTAAAATGATGCACCATTCCCGCAAAGTGCATAATGTTTAAACCATAATCTATGCGAAATTTGGAAATTTTAATCCCAAAACCTGTAGAAAATCCCGCCAAACCGCGCAAACCTTGTACGCGCATTTCTGCACTGTGCAAATAATTGTAACCCAAACGCAAACGCAAAACCTCTTTTTTACCCAAAGATAATTCAGCGTTAAAAATTAAATGGCGGAAAAAATTATCCACAAAAACCCCAAAACCTGGGCGGGTCGTAACGGTGTCGTTAAATAATTGATTTCTGTCCCGAATGGCTGGGTCGTCGTAAGCTATAGCCCAACGCTGCAATTGTTGGCCAATCACAGAAAAGCGCAAAGGCAGATATTTTAACCGCTTGGAAATGCCAAATTGTATCTCAAAAGGCAAAGGTTCAAAATTTTTATCTTTGTTGTAGGTCGTTAATTGACTACCAAAATTCCTAAACGTAAGCGCAGCCACAAATCGCGCTGCTGTATCTTCATAAATTGCCGCTACATCGCCAGCCAAACCCACAGATTTATAACTCGCCAATTGAGATTGTACAAACTTTAAATTTGCGCCTACAGTCAAACGGTCGCTTAAAGCTCTACTTCCGCCCACGTTCAGAGCCAATTCGCGCGCACTAAATTCGCCCGTTATGCTGCCGTCTGGTTCGGTTTGTTGAAATTTGCCGTAATTGATGTATTGAACTCCAGCTTGGAAAGTGCCGATTTTATCAAAATTTTGTCCATAACTCAAATATCCAAAAGTTGCGCCTGCTGGGTGTATGGTTTGATTAAAACTAATCTGTTTGTCCATTGTGGCGTTCAATAAAGCGGGATTGGCCAACGACAAAGCCACATCGTCATCTTTTGTAGCGATTAGACTTCCGCCCAAAGCTGTAGCGCGCGCAGAAGAGGATAAACGCAAAAATTGATAAACTGCATCGCCTCCAATTTGCGCCTGAAGGGCTGCTGCTTGTGCCAAAACTGCACAAATTAAAACTATTCGCATAAAAAAAATTATGAATTTTTTGGGGAGTTATTTATTGATACCCAACTATAGGTAGAAAAATTACCATTAAACTCTACTTGATAGGGAAAATTTTTGCCGTAGTGTTCGTTATAAACTTCTATTAAATTAATTAAAAAATCTATTTCGTAATAGCCTGTATGACTAGTAAAAAGGGTTTCAATGTCAGCATCAAAATATCCATATAAAAGATTATCCCGCACTAAAATACAAAACTCTTTGAAGGATGTATAACTAGATTGAAAAAAACTACTGGATAGTTCATTCCAATGGTCTTTCAATAAAAGTTCAATTGCACATTTTGCTCTATGGAGTAGCAAACGCGCCAAGTCGTAGGGAAAAACAGAAATTTGTTTAAATTCGCTGATAATTTGGCGAATTTTTATTGGAGAAACTGAAGCGACAGATTTCATAGCAGCATTAAGTTTCTTTTTATACGTTTCCAAACAAGTTTCCCGCGCTGCATCGCTGCCCAAGTCTTGAGTATAATGGTTTTGTACTTGCTCGTATCGTTCAAACAATTTGAGCATTTCAGCAGCCATTTCTTCTTTGGTCATTTGGGCTAAGTACTTTTTGAATTCAGTTTTTTTGAGTTTAGCCATATTCTAGATGATATTGTTAAGGTAAGAAATGTGATATTTTATCTTTTTGGGAAAGGGTTTATTCCAATATCTATTATAAACTTCAACGAGGTCAGGCCCCAAATAGTTGGTTTTTCGCCCTTTGTTGCAGATTAAAATATCCATTTCTCTTTCAAACTGAGCGAATAAAAGATTATTTTTTATCAACTCGCAAAGGTCTTCGTAAGCGGTAATGGTAGAATTGTGAAAAGCTGAAGGCAAAAATCCCATTTCTTCGTATAGTTCTAACGATAATTCTATCCTATAAAACATCAATTTTGCTAATTCATAAGGAAAAATGCTAATTTTTTTATACTCTGCAATCACTTTTCGCATTTGTGAAATTACAGGCAATTTGCGAAAGCTACCGAATAATTTGCGCATTTTTTCCCTATAGTCGTTCAATAAACGATTTCTATCCTCGTCGCTGCCCAAATCTTGAGTGTAATGTTCTTGAATTTGGCTGTATTTTTCAAATAAATTCATTATTTCAGTTTCCAATTCTTCTTTGGAAAGTTGCGATAAAAATTTTTTCAACTCGGTTTTTCGTATTTTAGCCATATTATTTTGTTTTGGGATTTTATGGAATTTAGACCAAGCCCTTTTTCCAAAGTTGGTTGAATGTTTTGCCCTCAAATTGGGGAAAAACGCGCCTTTCGCCCCATAGCGGCATCAAATATCGCTTGGCAAACCAGCGTTTGGCAAATCGGGGCGTGTTCATTAGCCAGCGTTTGGAAGACAACCAAGCCCACATTTTCCACATTCTTTGCTCGTCTGTGGGTTTTAGATTTTTTTCTGTTTCCAAATGGCGATTATATAAAATAAGTTCGTGCAGATTGATTTTGACAGGGCAAGATTCAGTACAAGCCCCACAGAGCGAAGAAGCGTTGGATAAATGCGCATTTTCCTCAAAATTGCCCAAATGCGGCATCAATACAGCCCCAATAGGGCCAGGATAGGGCGCATCGTAAGTATGTCCGCCTATATTTTTATAAACAGGGCAATTATTCAAACAAGAACCGCAGCGAATACAGTACAAACTTTCCCGCAATTTGGGGTCAGCTACCAATCGCGAGCGGCCGTTATCTATCAAAATAACGTACATTTGTTGCGCGCCGTCTTTTTCATTTTTTTGTTGCGGTGCAGAAATCAGCGTGTTATAAACTGTCAATTGTTGCCCCGTGCCGTAAGTTGATAAAAGGGGTAAAAATACGTCCAAATCTTGTACCGAAGGCAATACTTTTTCAATCCCCACCAAAGCAATATGCACGGGCGGAAGGGTAGAAGTAAGACGCGCATTTCCTTCATTTTCAGTGATTAAGATGCTGCCTGTGTCGGCGATGATAAAATTTGCGCCCGTAATTCCCACTTGAGCTTGAGCGAATTTTGCCCGCATTTGTTGCCGCACAAAAGCCATAATTTGGGCTGGAGTTGCGTCGGCTGGAGTAGCAAATTTTTGATGAAATAACTCCGCTACATCGGCTTTATTCAAGTGCATTGCTGGAGTTATAATATGATAAGGCGTTTCATTCCGCAGTTGAACGATGTACTCGCCCAAATCAGTTTCCAACACTTCAATATCTTGTTCAGCCAAAAAATCGTTCAATTCTATCTCTTCAGTTATCATTGATTTTGATTTAACGACCAAATCCGTTTTTTGTTCTATTAAGATATTTTTTATCAAAATTCGGGCTTGGGCTGCGTCTTCTGCCCACAAAACTTTGCCGCCGCGCGCTGTGAAATTTCGTTCAAACTCCAATAACAAAGTCGGCAAATTTTCTATAGCTTGCCATTTTATATTTTTTGCCAATTGACGCGCTTTTTCCAAATCGGCAAATTGTTGTTTGCCAATAGCCACTTTTTCATCATAACGACTGATATTAAACTGAATAGTTTGGCGATGGCGGCGCGAAAATGCTTTTTGGTCGGCTTGGTTGAGAAACGTTGATAAAATATCTTGTTGCATAAAATTAGGTTTTTTGGACGGCAAAGATACAATTTTTCCACCAATCTATAACAAATAAAAAACGCTTTCAGCCAAAGCCAAAAGCGAATAAATTAACATAATTTTTTTAATTCTTGCAGCCAAGTTTTGAATTCGGCTAATTCTGTGGCATTTTTATAGTCGTCTTCCAAATCGCCATATTTGGTGATTAACATTTTTTCGTGTGGGTTTTTATCGCTGCGCAGTTTGAAAAGTTTTTCCCAAAAGATGATTTTTTGCTGTTCCAAATCCAAATGTATTTGATAATTGGCTAATTTTTCCAAAATATCGGTTTCATTTTCCGCTTCGCGGTTTGGGTTTAAATTTTCGCGATAGAAAAATAAACGCTGCTTGCTGTTGGGATTATAAAATTCAAAAAGTAGCGTTTTATCCGTTTTGGCTGTTTTTTCTGCAAAACAAAAAGGTTGCAAAAGCCGC
Organism: Chitinophagales bacterium; assembly: GCA_013297745.1. Classification (GTDB taxonomy): domain Bacteria; phylum Bacteroidota; class Bacteroidia; order Chitinophagales; family Saprospiraceae; genus JAAFIM01. The sequence continues at coordinate 20,295 of JAAFIM010000009.1, forward strand.
ATTTGATAAGCGCAAAGTGCGTCTATTTCGTGGCTGCATTTGGAAATTTCTACCTCACATTCAGCCAAAGCTTGGTTGCTATGGAGTGGAATTTTTCCGCTTGTTTTTCTATTGATTAGCAAAAATACAACCGTTATGCTGATAATTAAGGCAAGGATAGAGATAAAAATCCACATATTTTAGCAATTTTTGATTATGAAAAAAGCCTCAGCGATTTACATCACTAAGGCTTTAATTTACTTTCCAACTTTTTCCAAATCTTTTGGGCGCCCCCGACTGGACTCGAACCAGTGACCTACGGATTAACAGTCCGTTGCTCTAACCGACTGAGCTACAAGGGCAATTGTATTATTTAAATTCGGTTGAATTGTTTGATGCTGCAAAGGTAAAGCAAGTTTGCGGAGTGGCCAAATTTTTTTTCAAAAAAAATACACTTTTTTTTGTTTTTATTTAAAAAAACTACATTTTTTTGATAAAATGCGACTTTTCTAACTAAAATGTAAAAATTTAAACGCTCAAAATTTTCGTTTTTTTTAAAAGCAGCCTTGTTTTGTTGGTGAGTACGAGCATATAACCTGAGAGTGGCTGCTAAAGTTCCTAACGCTAAATTTTTTTTTAATTATTATTATTTTCGCGTTATTTTGTCTTATTGGCGAGTACGAGCATATAACCCGTGAGTAGCTGTTAAAGTTCCCACGATGAAAAAAATATGTAGAAAATTTTTTTTCAAAAAAAATAATTGGGGATTGTACAAAATTATGTATTTTTGCAGCCGATTTTTTAAACATTAAAATATCTCACAAAATATAGTCTTTTATTATCTATTTCAATATACAATATGAGTTTATTAGTTTTGGGTACGGTAGCTTTTGATACCATAGAAACCCCTTTTGGCAAAGCGGAGCGAATTATTGGCGGGGCTGGTACTTATGTGGCTTGGGCTGCATCGCATTTTTATCAAGATATTAAATTGGTTTCTATCATAGGCGATGATTATCCAGAGGCAGAATTGGCTGCTTTGCGTGCGCGTGGTGTTGATACTACAGGTTTGGAGGTACGCAAAGGCGAAAAAAGTTTTTTTTGGGCGGGTCGTTACCACAACAATATGAACAGCCGCGATACGTTGGCTACCGAATTGAATGTGTTGGCGGATTTTAATCCCAAATTGCCTGCTGCTTATACTGAAGTGGATTATTTGATGCTCGGCAATTTTGCGCCTGCTGTACAAATGCAAGTGATTAACCAAATTACTCGCCGTCCTAAATTAGTGGTTATGGATACTATGAATTTTTGGATGGATATTGCTTTGGAGGACTTGAAAAAAGTAATTGCCAAAGTGGATGTACTTACCGTCAATGACGAAGAAGCGCGCCAATTATCAGGTGAACACGCCTTGCCCAAAGCTGCTAAAGCTATTCACGCTATGGGACCCAAAACTGTAGTAATCAAAAAAGGCGAACACGGTGCTTTGCTTTTTCACGAAGGACAAACATTTTTTGCGCCTGCTATGCCTTTGGAAACTGTTTTTGACCCAACTGGTGCAGGTGATTCATTTGCTGGTGGTTTTATTGGTTATTTAGCCAAAACAGACGATATTTCTTTTGCCAATATGCGCCGCGCTTTAATTCACGGTTCAGCTATTGCGTCTTTTTGCGTAGAAAAATTTGGACCCACACGTTTGCAAGAAATTCAGCCTGCTGATATTCAAGAGCGTTTGCAACAGTTCAAAAACTTAATGCATGTAGATTTTTAAATTCAAATTATCATAAAACAACCTTTTTCCTTCCAACCACCTTGTTAGGCTATGAACAAAAAACCAACCTCCAACAAAAAACGTATCGTCAAAGATTATGATGCGCTGCCAGAAGATATTCTGAATCAAATTAAATTGAAATATCCTCGCGGGTTCGCCGAAAATTTGGTCTATTATACTGACCAACACGGTAAAAAAGTTTCAGCATTGCCTTTTGAAACTGAAGAAATTTACTATCTTGTGCGTATGACCGTGCAAGAAGCCAAACAGATTATTGAAGAAGACGATGATTACGATGAAAGCGGCACATTGCGCAATGATTTTGGTTCAGATACGTCTGAAGGCGATGATGATGATTTGCCACAAGCTCAAGGTCTAGACGAAGTTTATCAACACGAAGTCTCCACAGTAGAATTAGACCCAGAATATCAAGAACAACAAACCAAAGAGGCTATGCACAAAGATAGTGAATATGCTGATGTGGATTTTGATAGTCTTAATTTGGATGGAGAAGACGAAGAGGAAAAAACTGAAGCGGATGCTTATGATTCGTACGACGAATACGAAGATTATGAAGATGATTTAGGTTTTAAAGGAGATAAAAAATCACCCGAAAAAGACTAACTTCAACTTATTAACTGACCTTTCGCAGTATATTTTTCATTTTTTTTACAATTAGCTTTTTGCAGTTAAATTTTCCTATATGCGCTCAATAGCGTGGGGTTTTATACCCCGCGCGCTGATAAATTTTCCATAAAAAAATAGAAAATATAACATTTTTTACCATTTTTGTGCGTGGGGTGTAAAACCCCACGCTATTGAGCGCACACTGTTATTTTTTTCAATCTACCAAATTTTTTAACTGCGAAAGGTCAGTTATTAAAAGCTTTTCCTACACACAGGAAAGGCTTTTTTATTTGGCTAATTTTCATCTTCCCATTCTGCTTCTTCCCATTCGCCCACTTGTGGGTCATATTTTATAAAATTATCGTCCACCATTTCCGAGCAATCCATAGAAATTTCAAAAATATCATCTCCTTTGGCGGTAAAATAAAGTACGTTATTGGTCAGCATAGCCGTTACGCTCGCAAATCCTTTCTTTTCATAACATTGAAAACCCTCATAAAGGCGGGTGGGATAATATCCGTAACTCAATAGTTTATCCTTCAGGATATTTATTTCTTTTTTGGTAAAAGCGCAAACTGAATTATTATGCTCATTCTCTTCCCAAAAATTAGGGTGATTTTGTGCAGCTTTTCTACACAATTGTACATCGTAGCTCATATTTATACCAGAATTTTAATTTTTTGCTTTATTACGTATATTTTTATGATAAAGTTGCAATTAGCGGGTTCTAAATTGAATTGGGAGATTGTAGCCCACGCGCACAAACTGCCCATTTTGGAAGCCAGCCCGAAATTGATAAGTTGAAACAAACTCCCGAACCCAATGTAAGGCTTCCGCATCCAAAATATCATCTACGCCTTTTACGACTTTTAAATTGCTAATTGCTCCATCTTTTTCTACGATAAAATAAACGATTACTTTTGCATTGAGATTATTCCGCATACGCCAAGAATCATTTTTTGGATATTTTGGGGAAAAGTTTAAAATTTTGTTGTTGTGGCAGGCTTGTTGCTGTTGCCAATTTTGGTTAGCGTCCGCACAATCAATAATAATAGGCATTTGTTGTACAACACGATAAACCGTTGTATCTTCTATTTGAGCAAATAAACTATTGAAAATCAACAAATTAAAAATTAAAAGAATTAAAATTTTCATAGCATAAGCATTTTTTTTGTGAATATGCTAAAAGATGCTAACTTTGCGCTTTAAGTTGCGTATAAACCCTATTTTATCAATAAAAATACAATCAATAATATGAATTATTTAGAAAGTGTGCGCCAGCAGTTTGAGTACTACAAACTTTTGGGGGAAAAAACCTTCGCTCAACTCGCTGATGAGCATTTATTTTGGCAATATAATTCCGAAAGCAACAGCATCGCCAACATAGTTAAACATCTTTGGGGGAATATGTTGTCGCGTTGGACGGATTTTTTGACCACAGATGGGGAAAAAACTTGGCGTGACCGCGATGCAGAGTTTGAAAATGATTTTGTAACCCGCCAACAACTTTTGGAAAAATGGAATGAAGGCTGGGCTTGCTTGTTTGCGGCAATAAATTCTATTACTGAAGCTGATTTGGGTAAAATTATCTACATTCGCAATCAAGGACACACTGTAGCTGAGGCCATAAATCGGCAGTTGGCGCATTATCCGTATCATATTGGGCAGATGGTTTTCATAGGAAAACTATGCGCAGAAAAATGGAATTCTTTGTCTATTCCCAAAAATCATTCGCTAGCTTACAATTCCCAAAAATTTGCACAAGAACAACGCATTGAACATTTTACAAAAGAATTTTTAGATAAAACAGAATAAAATTTGTTCCGATTAGAATAATCGTTTTAAAACAGAATTTTATTTGGATTAGTGTTTTTGCTAAAATTTGATAATCATTTAATTAGCATTGTGCTGGGTTAAAAATACTAAATATAATATCCGAATAAAATTCGTTTTAAAGTTTTTTATTCTATAAAAAACAAATTTTATACCGAAAATTTTAATTATTCAAAATTTAATAGAAAAATATGAGTAAATTCGCAAGTAGTTATAAATTGGCTATTGGCTATGCGCGGGGTAATGACGCTTCGCATTGTTGGATAGCTTTGCATCGTTGTGTGGAGGCTTTGGCGCGTAGCAAAGGTCAAAGTTTTAATAGTATTTTTGAGCATTTGGAGAAACAGTTTTTTTTCAAAAGAAAAAATAAAGCGCAATGGCCTTCAATAGAAAATATGTTAATGGCTGCCTACTATTTGAAAGCGGAAAGAGATATTTTTTTAGAAACATTAAACTTTGAAACCAAAATTAGAAAAATTGAAAAAAAACAAGGCAAACGATGGAGCCAAAATAAAGAGTTTTTAGAATTGTCTCATCAACAAAATGCTTATAAACAGCCACGTGTAGGTTATTGGGGTTGGAAAAATAGAACTGAAAATCAATAAAAAAAGTCCTTTCCGTTGGTTTTGGAAAGGACTTTTTTTATTGGAATGATTTAGTTCACACCCGTGATTTTACCCAATTCGCGCTTGCTGCTATCGAAAGTAAATTGTGAGTTGAGAATGCTATAATTTTTGGGGTCGGCGCAATAAGGATAAGCAAATTTTGCATAATCCAACTTATCATTTTCAAAAGTGAAAGCTGAAGTGACCATCGAAATTTGTTGGGCTGTGAGGCAACCGCCATTGGTGGTTACTTGTTTGGCCACGCGCATTTTATCTTTATCAAAAGTTTCGGCTGTAACGCGGCTATGTGCGGGACCAAACTCACCTTGGGTCATTGGCACGCATCTATAAGTTGTATTTTGTGGATTGTTGATAGCGCCGCGTATCACATCGCAACTGCTCATTTGAAAAACGCTGGCTATCAAAAAAGCCAAACTAAGTAATTGTTTCATATCTATGTTATAATTTGTTGGATATTATAAAAAAAATGTTTTAAAATCAGTAGCCTGCATTACAAAAATGATGCCAATTGAAAAAAAAGAGGCAAAAAAAAGAGAATAGACAAGCTATTCTCTTATTTCGATTGGTTATATCAGTTTATTTATTTGCTGTTTCGCCCACTTTATAGCGCAAAGTAGCTGGCATCAATAGCGTTTCTTCTTTGTTTTGGCTAACGCGGTTGGTGGTAATATAGATGTTTTGGGCATCTTGGCGATAAAAAATATCGTTATAAATTGAATTAATAGGCGCAGGCAATAAAATAGGCTGGTCTTCTACCCATTTGTAAGGCTCGCCTGTGATTTGATACACATTAAATCCATCCAAATCGGCTTGTTTGTTAGAACTAAAAAATAGTTCTTGGTTTTCTTGCCAATAAAAAGGGGTAATTTCATCATTTGACGAGTTGATGCGCATACCCAAGTGATAAGCGTTGGAAAAATCGCCATTATTGAGTTTGTAAGCGTACCAAATATCATAACCGCCATTGCCGCCTGCCATAGTAGAAGAAAAATATAAAATTTCTTGTCCATCAGCTTGTATAGCTGCGGCTGGATGCATAGAAGAATGTCCCATTTTGTTGATACCAGAACCGAGACGTTGGACATTAACTAAGTCGCCATTTATATTCCGTTGTGCGCTATAAATTTTATATTCTTTTAGCCCTTGAGCGTTGGTTTCGGGGCGCATAAAATAAATAGTTGTGCCGTCAGGCGAAATACAAGGGGCAGCAGAATGAAAGGCTTCGTCACCGACAGAAGTTTCCATATCTACAAGTTCACCATTTTCGTCCACTTTTTTGATACTAGTTCCATTTTCAGTTTCATATTCAGCAAATTGCGCACCATTTTGGGCTCTAGGAGTGAAAGCGCGAGTCTGGCCTGTAGCTTTGGAATTAACTAAATTGGCTTGTTGGCGATTGAGTTGCAAAATAGCTAAGTCGCGCAAACCTTGTTGGCAAGTTTTGATATGTTCTTTTGATATAGCTAAATAATCGTTGGCGACATCATTGCTGTGTTGTTGTATATAAATTTCAAATTGCTGTATGGCCAAATGAAATTCACCCGTATTTTTCAATACATTTGCATATTCAAAACGAGCCAACGGAAAATTTTTGTTGTTGTTGGAAGCACGACGCAAAAGTGGTTCAGCTATTTGATAATCACCCACAAATAAAGCGGCTTTGCCTAGCCTATAATTTTCTGTGCTGTTGAGTTTGCTGCGCACTTGGCTCAAAGCCAAATAATACAAATAGGCCTCGTTGAGGTTGTGTTGTTTGTATAATTTTTTAGCGGTTTTTGAAATTTTTTGAGGAGACAGCGTTTTTATTTGCGTTAAATCTGGTGCATTAGGTTTGCCAAAGGCTAACAAATTGAAAGATAAGCAAAAGCAAGCAAAAACTAATAAGACATTTTTCATTTTGAAAAAATTTATAAAAAAAATTGTAGAATTTCGTATGATAAGGGTTATGTAGCGAGATTGTTTATTCGAGTAAAAACACATAAATTTCTTTGGGTCCGTGTGCGCCCATTACTAAGGTTTTTTCTATATCTGCTGTGCGGCTTGCGCCTGTAATAATACTCCAAACTGAAGGCAATTGATTATTTTGTAAGGCAGCTTGGGGCAAAATATCGGATAGATTGGCGACAATTTGCCCAACACGAGCCACAACAATATGTGCTGGCGGCACTATAGAAATACCGCGTCCTTTGCTCTGCCAACTGTCTATAATTATACTGCCTGTACGTGCTACCAAGGCTCTGCACGAGGTCAAAGCCACATCCGTAGTCAATAAAGTGGCGGCATCGTTGTTAAAATTAAACGCTAATTGATGCAAAAAATCTTGCAAAAATGGTTCCCAACACGCAATTTTTTTCCATTGTTTTAGATTAAATAATTGCATAAGTTGAGCAGCTAATTCTTGGCTATTTTCACAATAAAAAAATTGCCCGCCTACAGCCGCAAATTGTTCAGCAAAACATATATCTAAATGTTCAATCGTTTGATTTTCAAATATATCTTTGCTGTTTTGTATGGTGGGAAATGGTTTTGCTGTTTTGTTTTGCAATGCATTTTGTAGCCTTGCAAGTATGTTTTTTTTGGATAAATCCGACATTTTTTAAGGGATTGAAACGCATAAAAAGCAAAAACACCACTTTTGCGGCTGCAAAGGTAGTGCTTTTATTTAGAGTAACTAACTTTTTTTCAAAAAAAATGATGAAAAGTCGAAATTTAGAGGTTTTTAATCAATTTAACTTTTTAATCTAATCGTTTATCGGTTTTTTGTTGCATAAGATAACTTCAAAATGATTAATAACCAGCACTTTGGAATTGTTGCAACAAACGCACGTCATTCTCAAAAAGCAGTCGTATGTCGTCAATTTGATATTTTAGCATAGCAATCCGCTCCACACCCATACCGAAAGCAAAACCTGTATATTTTTGGCTATCAATACCGCAGTTTTCCAACACTTGAGGGTCAATCATTCCACAGCCCAAAATTTCCAACCAGCCCGTGCCTTTGGTAATTCTATAATCTGTGTCTGAATTTAAACCCCAATACACATCCACTTCAGCCGATGGTTCGGTAAAAGGAAAATATGAAGGGCGCATACGAATTTGGGTAGCTCCGAACATTTCTTTGGCAAAAAAGTAAATCGTTTGACGCAAATCGGCGAAACTAACCCCTTCGGCTACAAAAAGTCCTTCTATTTGGTGAAATTGACAATGCGAGCGGGCAGAAATCGTTTCGTTTCTATACACGCGCCCTGGAGCTATGATGCGAATAGGCGGCTTTTGTTTGCCCATTACGCGAATTTGTACAGAAGAAGTATGCGTGCGCAACAGGGCTTCCACATCGTTGAGTAGATAAAAAGTATCTTGCATATCCCGCGCTGGGTGGTCGGCTGGCGTTCCCAAAGCGGTAAAATTATGCCAATCGTCTTCAATCTCGCGCTCTTCAGCTACAGTAAAACCAATCCGTTCAAAAATGCTTATCATTTCGTTCATTACCAACGAAATCGGGTGGCGACTGCCCAAAGGCAAACCGTAAGCATTAGCGGTTAAATCAAATTTGTTGGTTTCTTGGCTTTCTTGGCGCGCAAATTGGCTTTGCAATTGGTCAAACTTAGCTTGTGCGGCTTGTAGTGCTTCGTTAGTTTTTATCCCAAAATTCTTTTTTTCTTCGTTGGGTAGCTCTTTGATGCGTGGGGTTAAGTCTTTAAACGCGTTTTTTGTACCCAAAAAACGGATTCTAAACTGCTCCAATTCGGCTTCGTTCTGTGGATTGGTCGCTTCCAATTCAGCTCTAAGTTCGGCTATTTTATCAAAAAGTTCGTGGCTCATTTTTATATTTTTATCAATAAATGAATTTTCGGGGCAAAGGTAGGTTTTTTTTGTATAAAAACGCTTTTTTTATAGCTAACTTTTTCTACTTTTGCAGAGTTTTTTAATTTAATTCAAAATTATCTATACTTATCAATTTTATGTCAAAACAAATTATCCACGTTCCCAACGCGCCGCGCCCTATCGCGCCTTATAGCCCAGCGATTATAGCCAATGGTTTGGTTTTTGTGTCTGGTCAAATTCCACTCAATCCCACTACAGGGCAAATGGTGCAGGAAACTATAGCCGCCGAAACGCACCAAGTGATGCAAAATGTAGCCGCTGTGTTGGCTGCTGCTGGTTCTAATTGGGATAAAGTGGTCAAAGCAACCATTTTTTTAACCGATATGAACGATTATGCTGTAGTGAATGAAATTTATGGGCAGTATTTTGATAATCAAACCGCACCCGCTCGCGAATGTGTACAAGTGGGACGTTTGCCCAAAGATGCGCACGTGGAAATTTCAGTTATCGCTTTGGTTTAATCCTTATTTTGGGTGAAAATAGTACAAAAACGGCTTTTTTTAAGGTCGTTTTTTTCGTTTAATTAAACTTATTAAATCCAAAACAGTCAAAGTTTGATGAAAAAATGCTTAGTTTTTTTATTCTTATTGGCTAATTTCGTTAGAATTTTTGCCCAACAACAACTCAATTTTCAAATTAATTGGGAAAATGAACCGCTAATTTTATCCAAAAACTACTTTTCCAACTTCAATAAAGATAGTCTAAAAATAGAAAAATTACAGTTTTATGTTTCTGATATTTGTTTGTTGAAAAAGGGAAAAATTGTGTATAAATTGCTACCAAAATACAAACTGATAGATTTAGAAAATCCCAATTCGCAGCAAATTAAGTTCAAAACCAAAAAAAAATTTGATGCTGTACAGTTTAATCTGGGCATTGATAGTTTAACAAACGCTTCAGGTGCCAAAAGTGGAGATTTAGACCCGCGCTTGGGTATGTATTGGGCTTGGCAAAGTGGTTATATCAACCTAAAAATGGAAGGACATTCGCCAATTTGTACGAGCAGAAACCAATTTTTCCAGTTTCATTTGGGCGGGTTTTTAAACAATTTTTATGCTATTCAAAAAATACAATTTACTGTAAATCAACAGAATATGAACGTAAAATTACAAATAGATAAATTTTTTGAACAGGTTAATTTATCCCAACAGCACGAAATAATGAGCCCAAATCAAAAAGCGGTTGTTTTGTCTCAAATTATAGCCAATAGTTTTAAGATAGATTAGAATGTATAAAACAATAATTATTTTTATAGCTGTTGTCTTTTTGTTGGGCTGTGTGGCTTATCAACCTCAAAAATTGCCCTATCCTCAACATATTCCCGCTTCGGCGTATAATTTTAAAGAAAATAATTACAAAGAAGAGAAAATAAATTTGGGTAGATTTTTGTTCTACGACCCCAATTTGTCGGCTGACGGGACGATTTCTTGCGCTTCTTGCCATTCGCCTTACAATGCTTTCGCACACACAGACCACAATTTGAGCCACGGGATAAAAGACCAAATCGGCCGCCGCAATGCGCCCGCTTTATTCAATTTGGCTTGGCATTCGTCTTTTATGTGGGACGGAGCTATACAACATCTTGATATGCAAGCACTTGCGCCGATTGAAGACGAGCGGGAAATGGATAGCGATATATCTCAAGTCGTTGCGAAATTGCAAAAATCGCCCATTTATCCCGAACTGTTTAGATTGGCTTACGGCAGCAACGAGATTAGCAGCGAGCGAATTTTGAAAGCGTTGGCTGTTTTTCAGTTGAGTTTGACCTCTTTTGATAGCAAATACGACCAAGTTAAGCAACAAAAAGCCATTTTTACCGAACAAGAGGAAAAAGGTTATCAATTATTTTTAACCCATTGCAATACTTGCCACACAGAACCTTTATTTACAAATTTGGATTTTGCCAACAACGGGCTGCCTTTGGATACGACTTTACGCGATTACGGCAAAGGGGCGATTACGCTGCAAGCGAAAGATAGTTTTCTGTTCAAAATTCCAAGTTTGCGCAATTTAAGTTATACATATCCGTATATGCACGACGGGCGTTTTAGCAAACTAAGCCAAGTTTTGACCCATTATCAAAAAGGCGTACAAAAAACGACAAACTTACATCCTAATTTAGCAAATGGGTTGCCGCTCACAGCTAATGAAAAAGTGGATATTATCGCTTTTTTGCTGACTTTAGATGATGCAAAATTTGTTTTTAACCCCAAACATCAATTTCCTAAAGAATTGATAAATAACTGAAGTTACGCTTGAGGCTTCATTTTAGTACAAAAAAACTAAAAATTAAATTGGGTAGAAATTTTTTTAACGGCTTACGCCTAAAAAATTTATCTTTCGTACTTTTTTGATGGCAAAAAAGTACCAAAAAAGCCAACGCCAAAAAGGCGTTTTTGCTTATTTTGCTTCATTTCATTGCGCAAAAAGCGCAAAACCGTCGCTACAAGCCGACGTTTTTTGCTATGCAAAAAAGCTACTGCCCTCGCTGCGCTCGGTTGGTCGTCTTTCCGCGACATACGCTGGTTTTGGCGTCGCACGGCGAATATTTAGCTTTCCAACTTGACTTTTATTACAAAATAGCTCAAGCGTAACTACAGTAAACAAATAATTCAGCTTTTTTAATTTTTCAAATAATTATAAAATTTCTATGAAAAAAGTTATTACAACTTCTCTTCTTTTCGCGGCGTTGGGCAGCACGCAAGCCCAATTGAGCCCAGCTATCACCAGTTGGTTGCAAAACACAACCCAAACGGGAACTTACTACACTTCGGGCAATTCTACAGCCCAAAGCAACGGAATTTTGGTGAATTGCCAAACTGTGCAGTATTCTACCAATTTTGCTTATGTTTCTACTCAAGGCGTACCCGCTTACCCAACGGGGCCTTTTATGGACGGCAATCCCTCTAATGCTACAGCCCAAAACGCTATTTTTAAATTTCCATTAAGCCCAACCCAAAATACAGGCACGCCTACAGCTACTTCAGGTGGTAATATCGGCGTGTTTATAAACGGTGTGGCTTTGTTTGATTATAGAGATGGCGTATCTTGGAACACCACCACCAACGCTTTGTGCGGAGGACCAGGCAACCCATCTTGTCCAATGGGAACAACAATGGCTTGGAATAGAGATGCGGTTTTGGCAGAACGTAGCGGTTTTGATTGTTCCAAAGGGCATCCAGCTATGGGCAATTATCACCACCACCAAAACCCAAGCGCGTTTGATTTGGATATGACCGTACTTTCTACAGTTTGCAATTTGTACGACGCAGACGGTTTGTATGTTATCAACAGCAGCCAACATTCGCCTTTGTTGGGTTTTGCTTATGACGGATTTCCGATTTATGGGGCTTATGGATACGCCAACACCAACGGCACGGGCGGCATCACGAGGATAAAAAGTGGTTATCAGTTGAGAAATATAACCGCCCGCACACATCACGCCGACGGTACGGATGTAGCGGATGGTCCTGTGGTGAGTACAACTTATCCTTTGGGTTATTTTAGAGAAGATTATGAGTTTGTGAGCAACGCAAGCCAAGATTATTTGGACGAACACAACGGTCGTTTTTGCATAACTCCAGAATATCCAAACGGTACTTATGCTTATTTTTTGACTGTAGATGCCAATCATAATTCTTTCTATCCTTACGCTGTGGGGCCTACTTATTATGGCACTTATGCGAATAGAAAAGTTACTTCTATCACAGAAAGTACGACTACTTACGTTCCTGCTGTTTCTATAACGGAAGCAGAGTTTAACGGTTTGGATATCAACGTTTTCCCTAATCCCGCTTCGGACTTGGTAGCTGTGCAAATTGGTAGTTTGGTTACTGAAAATGTACGGATTAGCCTTTTTGATTTGACAGGTCGCCAAATCCAACAAACCCAAATTAGCGCAGGGCAGACAATCGCTTTTTTTGATACACAAACCTTGTACGCTGGTACTTATGTTTTGCAAATTACGAGCGGCAAACACAACACAACCCGCAAAATTGTGATAGAAAAAAACTAAAAATTATTAAATGCAAAAAGCTGTTAGTCTCCCTAACAGCTTTTTTTTATTTTAAAAACCTAACATTCAAAAATCTGTTGTACTTTTGCAGCAAATACGCTAAGCCTTTTCTATTTTTACTGAAGTCATTGTTAGCGAACCACCTACAGCTTTATCATTGAAAAAATTGGCTTGTTCATTTTCTTCTTGCAAAGCCAAAACGTACAACAAAGGCAGATAATGTTCGGGAGTGGGGATAGCATATTGCAAAGATTTGGCTTGTTGGCGATAATCGCAAAGGGGCTGATGCTCTTTTTTGCGAATCCAATTTTTTACCAATTCGTTGGCTTCTGTAGCCCAATCGTAAGCGTAATTATCAACTTTCATCTTGTCCCAAGCCACAGCACCCAAGTTGTGAACGATATTGCCACTTCCCACGATTAAAACCCCTTTGCGGCGCAATTGTGCTAATTGTTTGGCTAATTGATAATGTTGGGCTGGGCTTAAGGTATAATCCAAACTCATCTGCAATACAGGCACATCAGCTTTGGGGTATAAATGTTTGATAACGCTCCAGCTGCCGTGGTCAAGTCCCCAATCGTAATCCAAACCTACAGCAGTGGGGGATAAATCCGTTTGTATAGATTTGGCTAATTCTGGGTTGCCTTTGGCTGGATATTGCACAGCGAATAATTCGGGGGGAAAACCGCCAAAATCGTGGATTGTTTTCGGCTCGTTCATAGCCGTAATACGCGTGCCTTTAGTTTCCCAATGCGCAGAAATACACAAAATTGCTTTTGGTTTTTCCAAACCAGCTACAGATTGGCGAAAACCAAAAGCAAATTCGTTCTCTTCTATAGCATTCATAGGGCTGCCGTGTCCCAAAAATAAGAGCGGCATTTTATCGCTGTTTTCCCAATTATGGGCAACTTCATTTTGTAATGCGTTGAGTTTTACCCCGTTGGCGATGAAAGGTAGAGCAGCCAACCATTTTAAAAAATCCATTCTTTTCATACTTTTATTTATTTTACTGCAAAGATAATCAAAGACTTACAAAGAAAAAATGTTTGTACCTACAAATAACTTTTTTTTAACAGTTTTTTATTTTACCATTACTCATTTTGATTATGAAAACAATTTTTTTGACGGGCGCGAGCGGTTTTGTGGGTGCGTATTTATTAAAACTATTGGTAGAAAAAGGCTATCAAGTGCGAGCTTTGCGCCGAAAAAACAGTAATTTATTACTAACAGAAGCTTTTCACGACAAAGTAGAATGGATTACGGGCGATATTAACGATGTGGATTTGCTGGACGATGCGCTACAGGGCGTAGATGAAGTTTATCACTCGGCTGCTTTGGTTTCTTTCCACGCACAAGACGCAGCGCAAATGTTGATAACCAACGCAGAAGGCACAGCCAATTTGGTCAATGCAGCTTTGGACGCTTCAGTCAAAAAATTTTTACACGTGAGTTCTATAGCCGCTTTGGGGCGCAAAAAACACCAAAATCATTATACCGAAACCGCTCAATGGGAAAATAGTCCGCTAAATACGCATTATGCCATTTCCAAATTTAAAGCCGAGTGTGAAGTTTGGCGCGGGATAGAAGAGGGGCTTAATGCGGTGATTATCAACCCGTCTATGATTTTGGGTGCTGGTTTTTGGCAACAAGGCACGGGACAATTTTTTCATCTGGTCGCTAATCGGATGTATTTTCACCCGCGCGGCGCAACCGCTTTTGTGGATGTGCGCGATGTGGCTGAAGCTGCTTATCAACTGATGCAAAGTCCAATTCAAGCCCAACGGTTTATTTTGGGACACCACAATATAGCCTATAAAGATTTTTTTGCACAAATAGCCGCCGCTCTCCATTGCGCGCCGCCTTCGCGCCCTTTGCCCGATTGGTTGGGGGAAATTGCTTGGCGGGCTGATTATTTGAAATCCAAATTTTTTGGCAAAAAGCCCGTGCTTACGCGCGAATTGGTGCAAAATACCCGCAATAGTTTTACCTATTCGAGCGAGGCGATTATTAAAGCTATAGATTTTAAATTTCGTCCGTTGGAACAAACCATAAAAGAAACAGCAGCAGCTTATCGCCAATCGCAAAAAGATAATATCGGTTATGCGATGCTGGATTTCTAACCAATTTTATAAAAACAAGCTATTCATTAAATATACTTTTTCCAAATTATGCAGCTCAATGAAGCCAAACAAAAATTTATAGCCGCTTGGGGTGCTTTTGGCTCCAATTGGGGTATCAACCGAACTATGGCGCAAGTTCACGCGTTGCTGTTGTGTTCGCCTACCGAACTATCAGCAGAACAGGTGATGGAACAATTAGAAATTTCGCGCGGCAACGCTAATATCAACTTACGCGCCTTGATAGATATTGGTTTAGTTCATAAAAAACTCAAAACGGGCGACCGCCGCGAGTACTTTTTTGCGGAAAAAAATATGTTGAAAGTTGTTCGCCAAATTATACAACATCGCAAACGCAAAGAGTTGGAACCGCTTTTAGAAATGCTCGAAGGGGTCAAAGGTATCACCGAAAAAGGCAGCGAAACGGACGCTTTTATCGGCACAATAGACGATATTCAATTATTCGCACAAAAAACGGATAAATTATTAGATATTATGCTGGAGGCTGATGCCGAATGGTTGTTGAATAATTTTCTGCGGTTTAAATAGAAATTTTGCTAATAAAAAAAAGCCCTTTACCGATTTGGTAAGGGCTTTTTTCGTTAATTTAGTTTGGCTAAACTATCTTCTAATAAATTGATTTTCAATAAATTGTCAGCTAATTTGCGACGCTCAAATTCTACAACTTCGGGTTTGGCATTTTGTACAAATTTATCATTAGATAATTTTTTCTCAATAGTAGCCACAAAACCGCGCACATATTCCAACTCCTTGGCTAATTTGCTGCGTTCTTCCTCTATGTTGATGGTTTTTTGCAAAACTACAGCGAATTGCATCGCGCCAGCTAAGAAAGAAACCGTAGAAGGTTGTTCTTGGTTGGATAATTCCAAACTTTCAAAAAATCCTAGTTTTATCAAAGCCTCTTTTGCTCCAACCAAACTCAACAATTGGTTAGTTTCTGCACTTTCTTTGCCTACAATTTTTAGCAACTGTTTGGGCGAAAGTTGGTTTTGATTGCGAACCTCGCGCACGCCGATAATGATTTGTTGTAGTTGTTGGATTTGCTCCAAAAGTTGATTATCAAAAGTTCCCGCTTTTGGCCAACTGCTTAAAATACAGTCTGTTTCGTTGGGGTTTTCTTTGAGTGCAGCCCAAAGTTCTTCAGTAATAAAGGGCATAAATGGATGCAATAAAGTCAGCATTTTTTTGAAAATTGCTAAACTAAAATCATAAGTCGCTTTATCCATTGGGCTTTGATAAGCGGGTTTTATCCATTCCAAATACCAAGAGCAAAAATCGTCCCAAATGAAATTGTACAAAGTCATCAAGGCTTCAGATAAGCGATATTGGGCAAAACTTTGGTCTATAGAAACGATAGTTTTTTGCAATAAATTATCCAACCAGCGCATAGCGAGTTGATTGGTTTGAGGAGTTGGCGTTCCTGTAGTTTCGCAGCCTTTGAGCATACGCAAAGCATTCCACAATTTATTGGTAAAATTACGCCCTATTTCGCAAACCTTGCTTTCGTTTTTGATTTTGGTAGATTTTAATTTCGGGTCGCCGTCAAAATCTGCGTCAAAAATAACATCATTGCCCACAGAAGAACAGGACAACATACCAAAACGAACCCCATCCGCGCTGTATTTTTCTATCAAAACCAAACTATCAGGAGAGTTGCCCAAGTTTTTGGACATTTTACGGCCTAATTTATCGCGTACCATTCCTGTAAAATAAACGTCTTTGAACGGGAAAACGCCTTTTTGTTTGGCCAATTCTTCGCCCAACAAATCTCCAGCCCATTCGTAACCAGCCATTATCATCCGCGCTACCCAGAAAAACATAATATCCCAGCCCGTAATCAACACATTGGTAGGGTAGTAGTAGCGGAAATCGGTTTTGTCGCCGTCTTTTTCAAACGCATCAAATACAGACAAAGGCCACAACCAAGACGAAAACCAAGTATCTACTACATCTTCATCTTGTTTCAAATCAGCGAGTTGGTAAGTTCCACCGTTGGCGTTGAGTTCAGCTAAAGCTTCTTCTTTGCTATTGGCTACAGCTACTTTGCCGTCGGGCGTGTAGTAGGCGGGAATTTGTTGTCCCCACCACAATTGGCGAGAAATACACCAATCGCGTACATTTTCGGGCTGCAACCAAGAGCGGTACATATTCAAAAAGTCTTTTGGCAAGAAATTAACTTCGCCATTTTCTACAGCAGCCAAAGCAGAAGCAGCGAATTTATCCATTTTCAAAAACCATTGTTCAGTCAAACGCGGTTCTATAATGGATTTATTCCGTTCAGAACGGCCAACTTTATTCAAATGCTCTTCAGTTTTTGCCAAAAAACCTGCGGCTTCCAAATCTTTGGCTATAATTTTTCGTACAATAAAGCGGTCTTTGCCAACATAAAGCTGCGCTTTTTCGTTTAAAGTGCCGTCTTCATTCAATATATCTATAACTTCCAAATTGTGGCGGCGGCCAACTTCAAAGTCGTTGAGGTCGTGAGCTGGGGTAATTTTGAGCGCGCCCGTCCCAAAATCCATTTTTACATAACTATCTGCTATAATCGGAATGGCTTTGCCCAACAGGGGAATTTTAACCATTTTGCCAACCAAATGCGTATAACGCTCATCTTTGGGATTAATGGCTATGGCTACGTCTGCCATTATCGTTTCGGGGCGAGTAGTCGCTATAGTAATGTGTCCGTCTCCCTCTGCGAAAGGATAATTGATAAAAAATAGTTTGGAAGTTTCTTCCGAGTGGATAACCTCTTCGTTGCCCAAAGCTGTTTTTACCTCGCAATCCCAATTGCACATACGCAAGCCTTTATAAATATAACCTTTGCGGTACAAATCCACAAAAGACCAAGTTACGGCGTTGGATAGTTTGTCTTCCATCGTAAAACGGGTGCGTTCCCAATCGCAAGACGCGCCCATTAGCTTGAGTTGTTCTATGATTATACCGCCATATTTTTCTTTCCAAGCAAAAGCGTGTTTCAAAAACTCTTCGCGGCTAATATCGCTTTTTTTGATACCTTGAGATTTGAGCAAATCAATAACTTTATTCTCTGTGGCTATAGAAGCGTGGTCTGTACCTGGCACCCAGCAAGCGTTTTTGCCGTCCAAACGCGCTTTGCGTATCAATACGTCGTGAATGGTGATATTCAATAAATGCCCCATATGCAAAACGCCTGTTACGTTGGGCGGAGGCAATACTATAGTATAAGGTTCTTTTTCGTTGGGCGTAGAGTGGAAATAGCCCTTTTCTTGCCAATGTTTATACCATTTGGCTTCTGTTTCGGCTGCATTATAGCGGGTCGATAGTTCCATACGATTAGATAATTTGATAAGGTTTTTTAATTTTTTTTGTATAAATAAGCCGCAAATGTAGGGTTTTTTTTACCTTTGCAGCCCAATCATCTTATTTTTAAACATTTTACGCTGTATTTTAAGCCTTTTTTTATGAACAAAATTCTTTTTATTGGTTTTTTCTTAATGGTATCTATGTTTTATGCCTGCCAAGCAGATAAACCCAATAGCAATGCCGCCATACCAGAACCACCTTTTGAGCTAAAAATAGAACAAACTTTAGATTTGAAAAGTTATAATCTACCTTTTTCTATAAAAGTTCCCGCCAACGCCAAAGTAGAAGCCAAAAAAGGCTTTACACCCGAATATGTAATAGCTACCAGAGGTTATTATTTACAGATTATGCCTGTCAATTTGGGAACTTCCAATCGCAAAAAAATTAAGGACGAATCTCTAAAAGAAATAGAAGCCCGCCCCGAATTTTCTAAAGTTATACTTAATGATAGCTTTGGGTTTGTGTATGAAACCAAATGGGAAAAATTGCCCAACGCGTATAATTTTAGGTATTTTTACACACAAGGCGAAACGTATTATGATTTCAGAAGTGCCAATAGTAGAGGAGTCAAACAAGACGAAGCTTTACTCATTTATAAAAATATCAAGCAAGAGTAGAAATAGGCTTGTTACCCTATTTTTTTTTAACGTCCCAAGTGGCGATATATTTTTTTACAACAAAAAATCGTTAATATGAAAAAAAATAAAATTTTAGCATTTTGTTATTTCTTTTTGGGTTTCTTATCTTTGACCCAAGCGCAAACAGATGCTGAAAAAGAAAACTTGAAAGGCGCGGTAAAAGAAACCACTGAATATATTATCGTTGAGGGCGAAGGCAAAAAATTAAACCGCAAAGCTTTATTTAGTACAAAAGGTGCGATTAAGGAAGAGCAAACTTATCATCCTGAAGGCAACCGCCGCCACGTGTATAATTACGACAAAGACGGTAAGTTGGCGACCAAGCAAAGTTTTGACCCAATGAATGTTTTGGTAGAACAATGGGACTGGAAGTACAACAGCAAAGGCCAATCTACAGGGCGAAGCAGCCAAACCAAAACTGAAAAAGGTATGCAGTTGGCGCGCATTTTTGAATGTAAATACAACAACGCTGGGCAATTGGAAGAGGAAAAAGAAATGGATAGCAAAAAGAAAGTTATTGGCACATTCAAATTTGAATACAACGAAAATGGCACTCTCAAAACGCTAACTGTAGTCGTTGGGCGAGTAGATTTTTTCTATAACGACAAAAAGCAGTTGTTGGAAACCAAATTTTATACAGAAGATGGCGAATACAACGCTCAAAAAACTTTTGCTTACGACGAGCAAGGCAACCAAAGCGAGTATTCAGAGTTGCAAGTGGGCGAAGAAAAACCTTATTCTGTAGAAAAAGATGTCTATCAATACGATGCCCAAAACAATTGGATTTTGCGCACAACTACCTATCTCAACGGCAAAACCCGCATAATGAGCCGAGTGATAGAATACCACGAACAGTAAAAATTAAATTATTGATTGCAAAAGTCTTCCCAATGGAAGGCTTTTTTTTATCATTTTTTTTCTATTTTATAGAAACAAAACTATCTTTGCGCTGTTTTTACCAAAAAAATTATTCAATCCGCAATGAATCCATATCAAAACTTGCTCATCAGTGAGCTAAACGGTGTTTTGACCGTTACTATTAACCGCCCCGAAGCTCTAAATGCGCTCAATCAACAAACGATGCGCGATTTGGCTAATTTTTTTAGAGATGCTTTGCCCAATGTGGCGCAAATCAAAGGGGTAATTATCACAGGCGCAGGCGCGAAATCGTTTGTAGCTGGTGCTGATATTTCCGAATTTACCCAATTGGATGCTCAAGGCGCGCTAGAAATGGCACAAAATGGGCAAGATATTTTCTTTCAAATAGAGCGTTTTCCCCGCCCTGTGATTGCTGCTGTCAATGGTTTTGCCTTGGGCGGCGGTTGTGAGTTGGCTATGGCTTGTCATTTGCGGATAGCGGGCGAAAAAGCAAAATTTGGTCAGCCCGAAGTCAATTTGGGTATAATCCCCGGCTATGGCGGCACTCAACGCCTTTGCCAATTGGTGGGCAAAGCCAAAGCGTTGGAGTTGATGATGACGGCCGATATGATAGGCGCAGAAGAAGCACACCGTTTGGGATTGGCCAATCACGTCGTTGCAGCTGGCGAAGAAGTAGCCAAAGCTACAGAAATTATTGAAAAAATAGCCACTAAAGCTCCTTTGGCCATTAGCAAAGTGATAGAATGTGTAAATGCAAACTATCAAGATGGCAAAGATGGTTATCAAACCGAAATATCAGAATTTGCTTCTTGTGTGCGTACCAACGACTTCAAAGAGGGCGCAACTGCCTTTTTGGAGAAAAGAAAACCCGTTTTTAAAAATTTATAATCGTTGGCTATCTGCATTGATATATTTGTACCAAAATAAAAAAGCCCTTACTATTGCAGTAAGGGCTTTTTTTATGCTGTAGTTTGCTCGCCAGGATATTGGAACGGAAAAAATAGGGTAAATGCGCTACCTTTGCCCAACTCACTTTTTACGGAGATATGGCCGTAGTGGGCTTCTACAATCCCTTTGACATAACTCAATCCCAACCCAAAACCTTTGATATTGTGCAAGTTGCCTGTCGGTACGCGATAAAAAGTTTCAAAAATATGCTTTTGTCCCTCTTTGTTGATACCAGTTCCTTTGTCTTCAATAGTAATAAATATACCTTTTGCATCGTTATGGCTGCGCACGGTAATATCAGGACTTTGTGGCGAGTATTTGTTGGCATTGTCTAATAAATTAAGCACTGCGTTCAAAAAATGGGTTTCGTCAGCTTGTATATTGTGATTTTTAGCCTCCAAAAAAGTCTGTATTTTACCATCTCGTTTTTCTACTTGCAAAGACAAAGTATTGACAGCTTTATTTATAAATTCGTGAGCATCAAGATTTTGTATATTTAGTTTTAAATCATTTTTTTCCATACGCGCCATTTGCAGTACTTTTTCTACCTGATTATTCATACGGCTATTTTCTTCGCGTATGATATTGATAAAACGTTCCATTTTGTCAATTTTTTGGCTGGCGTGCAAACCTTTAAGCATATCCGAAGCCAAAGAAATAGTAGCTATAGGCGTTTTGAACTCGTGGGTCATATTATTCAAAAAATCATTTTTCATTTCTGATACTTTTTTCTGATTTAGAATAATCTGAATGGTGTAAGCAAAACAAAAAATAATCGTGCTGGTGAATAAAATAGTCCCCAATAGGTAAAAAATAATGCTAGTCCATACAAAAGCTTTGCGGTGGGGAAAATCGACGTGTAAGGTAGCTAATATGTTTTGGGAGGTGGGAAACAATTGTGCTTGGTATGCGTAGTCTTTGGCGCAGTTGGGTAAAATTTTTGATTTTTCGCAATAAGATTTTTGAAAAATAAAAGCATTTTTTTTGTGCGAAAAAACGCCATAACTGTATTCGGTACTCAATCCTTTGGTGAGCAGTTCCGCTTTTAAAATATTCTCTAATAAAGTGAGGCTTACTCTTTTTTCTACAGGTATATCTTGCGCTATGCCGTGATGTACAAAAAATCGCTCAAAATGTATCTGAAAAGCCTCTTGGCTGCCTTTTTTCCAAGTGCGGCGGGATTCTTTGGCTATAAATTGTTCTTCTAGTCGCGGAAAATGTTGTTCGGCTGTCAGCATATCTGTATTGGAAGCCCGCACCGTATCGACCGACAAGTGGGTAGAAATTTCATCCACCAAAGCTATAGGCATAGACAAATTGTCGTTTTTTATGCTGGGTTTGGGTATATGATACCTTTTGCCGAGATGAGCGAGTTCTGCTTGTTCCAATTTGGCTACTGTTTGGGTCAAAGCTGCGTGTACATTGTGGTCAAAAGCTTCATAATTCAATCTTAGCCGCGACACTATAGAATAAATTTGCATAGATACAATACCTATTAAAGCAAATATCATCAACACAATAATTTTAATAAAGGCTTGTTTGGACATATGATTTGATTTTTGAATGAAGCCTAAAGAAATATTTTTTGCAAAAATAGATATTTTTTATAAAAAACTCCTTATGTTTGCAGGCTGTTTAACAAATAATTAGCAATTTTTTATCTACATTTCAATTTTTTAAATTAACTCTTATACAATGAAAAACATTTTGTTTGCTGGCTTGCTTGCTGCTTTAGCCGCCCCTACTTTTGCTCAAATTGCAAATACGCAGAAAAAAGTTGTTAAAATCACTTCAGAAACAGATTTGAAAAATTACGAAAAAAGTCAGCAAACAGCTGATAAATCTGCTCCCAATGCACAAATACCCAATAAAATAAACCATTCGGGCAAAGTTGCAGAAGAAGAATACACAGAAGAAGAGTTGCAAAAAATTTTGGAATGGTATGGGCGTTGTGCTGAAGAAAATCCGACCGCTTTCAGAAGTGCGAATAAAGATAAGTCGCCAAAAACTAACAAAAAATAATTTTAATACCTTTAGTGATGGCTAAAGGTATTTTTTTTATAAATTTTTATTAAATAATAGTGCTATTGTTAAAACAATAATTATCTTTGCAATCTAATTTATTTATAAAATTTTTTTTGCGATGGGAAAATTTTTTTGCTTGTTTTTTGCTTTATTTTTAAGCACAGGAGGATATTTATACGCTATACAAGGCACTGTTCGGGGCAAAGCCACAGATAAATCCACAGGAGAAAACTTAGTTGGGGCTGAAGTTATTTTATTGCAAGGCAAAAAAGTATTTGGTAGAACCTTAACAGACGGCGAAGGTAATTTTGTGGTCAATGTTATGGAACTAGGTACTTATGATTTGCTTTGTCAGTCGCCTATGCACATACCACAAAAAATTATTGGTTTGCAAATGAAAGCTAATGCTACCCGTTTGGCTTATTTCAAACTCAATTATGATGGGCGCGGATTAAGTTCGGACAAAGGCAAAAAGAAAAAAAATATATATGCGGATTCTATAGATTTGGTCTATACTTATGCTTCTCTCCAAGCCAAACAATTGGCTGAGTCCAAAACGGGGACAGCCACGGCTGACAATTTATTTGATGCGCCGCTAACAGGTTATATTATCACGAGCGAAGAGATAGAGCAAAGAGGTTATGTGCATTTGATAGATATTTTGCGACAAATACCAGAAATAGAGTTGCAAGAAAATGCAGACCGCCTCACTCAAACTGTTGTCTCTTCTCGCGGTATTGTGGGTGCTGGGGCTTGGGTAATTATGCAAGATGGGGTTAGAATAAGTAGTTTTGTAGGGACTGATATTGTAGTAGCGCAAAATTTTTTGATACGCCACGCTGCACAAGTAGAAATTGTAGTTGGCGCTTCAGCTGTAATTTATGGGGCTGATGCCTTTGCGGGCGTTATTAATGTGATTACCAAAAAAGGGGACAAATTGAACGGTGCCGAATTAATGGCTAGTTATGGAATGTTTGATAATACAAATAATAGTCTAACTATCGGATACGGTAAAAAAGACATAGCTATTTTTGGGGCTTTTTCTTATTATTCTAGCCAACTGGCTAATCCCGCCCAGTATTATGCAGATGATTTTAGTATTTACAACAATAATTATGTAAACAACAATCAAGTATTGGCCAATTTGGGCGATAATAATACATTCAGAACATTGGAAGGTAGCCCCCAAAAAACCAATTTGCCTATTACTGGGTTTTCAGCCAATATGAAAACTAAAATTAAAAATTTAGAATTGGGTTGGATTAGCAATTACGAAACGCACAGTTCCACTTTAGGGGATAGGTTTGAATATGCTCCACCAAGCCGCGACCGTATTTATGGCACTAGCCAAGACAATTTGTATATACAACACCAAATTATACAACCCAAATGGGATTTGACCACTATTTTGCAAGCGGGCAATGTGCGCTTAAACACAAAATCAAGTTTTCAAAATTTTTATTCTAATTATCGACCCGTTTATAAGTATGGATTTGAGTCTTCAGGTTTTTTTAGAAGTATTTTTACCTATAAAATTAAGACCAATCAAAAACTAACATTTGGCAATACAGCCCAATATACTTATACTTTAGCTAATTCTGCGGATTTGCCTGTAATGTGGGAAAGTGGTCAAGATTTTGGAGAGCAAAATTTTGTATATTTAGGAACAGATACTACAGATTATTTGGGCAATGACTTGTCTATCAAACAGGTTGCTTTTTTTGAGCGTCGTGCGCAGATAGGCACGTATGCTCAATATCAATGGAATTATAAAAACAAACTTTATCTGTTGGCTGGTTTGCGTTATGATTATACAGAGTCTTTGCACTTGTACGAAAATGATAAAGAAATATATCCTGCTTTCAACGGCAAATTAGGAGTAGTATATAAGCTCAACAAGGAATGGCGATTGAAATTATTTTATGGCACAGGCTATTTGATACCAAGTTCTCAAACTATGCTTACCCATTATGGTTCTTTCAATTTGGTCAAAGATAGCTTGGATAGAATAACAGGAGTACAAGCTGGTTTTTGGAAACTGCCCTCCAATGCTGTAGGCAGAGCAAATATAGATAGCGATAATGAAAATTTCAAGGCTGCTCGTTCTAACACTGCTGAATTTAATATCTCGTATAGCAAAAATGATTTTTTATTGGTCGTCAACGGCTTTTATAACCAGTATCAAAATCTACTAAATCGTAAATTAGTTTTTAATGTGCCTTTTGTGGATACAGTGAGCAATCAAACAGTAGCTGTGGGGCGTATTATAGTGCCTAATGAAGACTTTTTCGCTTATGGCGGTACAGCGAGGGCTGAATATCGCTGGCGTTTTAACGATAATATGGATATAAAAGCCAATGCAGCCTATAGTTTTGCCAATGGGCAAATGAAGAATACAATCAATAATGAGGTTACAGGTTTGGAGTTTACGGCTATGCACAGCATCAAAGCAGGGCTAAACTTACGCTACAAAACTTGGAATACTTATCTCAATATGTTGTATAGAAGTACTTCATCTGCTGGGACTAATCCTACAGAACGTAAATCTAATCGTGCTTTTGTAGTTTTTGACTTATATACACGCTACACGGTAGCCGAATTGGATAAAAAACGCTTGAATGTTAGTGTTTTTATGAATGTACAAAACTTAACAGACAGACGTTTTTATCATATTAATGCTGTTGATGATATAGCTATGAATAGAGTGCCACAACAACCGTTCAGAATACAAGGCGGCGTATTAATCAATTTTAATCGCTAAGTACTTTTTTTGTCGTGCCCAATAAAAAAGCCCTTACTAAATTTAGTAAGGGCTTTTTGGGTTTTATACCGAATTTAAAAAATAAGTGTGTAATAAGAGCTATTAAGCATTATAATTATAAAAATGAGCGAGAGTGTGGGGTTTTATACCCCACGTGGTGAAGAATCTTATTAGCGTTGGGTTTTATACCCAACGCAAGAATAAAGTTTTATGAAATATATTTTTGTTGTGTTGGGTGTAAAACCCAACACTAATAAGGTTTTTTTATTTACCGCACGGGGTATAAAACCCCGTGCTATTGTAAAAAATCTATACTCTCGTAACTCCAATATTTTAAAAAATTTATGCTGCTATTACACACTCACTTTTTAAATTCTGTATTATATTGCAATGGTTATTTTTTCTCGGGGCTACCTTTTTTTATCTCGTCCATATTTTCTTTGTAAGAGATATTGAGGTCTTGCAAAATAGATTCCAAAATGGGGTCTTTTTGCGCGCTGTAGCCTTGTTGTAGGTTGTAGCCATACCACACGCCCATAGATTGCCATTTGAACGCTTCCCACTCGCCACGCAATTGGGCGATGACATCGTAAAAAGGTTTGTTGAGTTCGCGTTCTACCATTTTTATCAAAATATAGCCTTGTGTTTTGGTGAGGCGTTTCAATTCTTCTTCATATCGCGGTTTCAAATCTTTTTCCAACGATTTGGAATACTTTTTGCGTTTGCCTTTTTTCATTTCTGCTGTTTCTCTTTCTATTTGCCTGTGTATACGAATAGCTTCGGCTGCATAAGGATAGACTTTGGCGGCGTGCTTGCGCCATTGATGATAACGACGGCGTTCGTCAGGGGAAGAAAAGCTGCGTTTTTGGGATACTTCTATAGGGTCAAAATCTACAACAGGCAAAGTATCGCCGTCAATGACCAATATCCGCACAACAGTGCCATTGATAGTAGCCGTGCCATAAGTTTCGTTGTCGCGCAATTGGGTGTTGTTAGGTTCTTGTGCAACTATTAAATTTAAAAAAGTAAAAAATATAGCCCATAAACATATATTTTTAACCAAAAAAGCCTTTATTTGCATCATAATAAAAAAATGTGATAAAAAAATGTGATAAAAAAAATTAAAATGATAATAAATTCAAAAAAAGTCCTAATTTTGCCCCGCAAATGTAAGGTTTTTAATTTAAACAACTTTCATAATTCAAAAAAACAAGCTAAAACAATTTTTTTAAAATGAAAAAAACTCTTTTGGGCGTATTCGCGCTAACGTTGTCTATGGCTATGGTAAGCTGTGGCGGTGGTAAAACTCCTGAGCAAATTAAAGCTGAAGCAACAGCTGCTTTTGACAAGAAAAAAACGGAATTGGAAACTAAAGCAACTTCTGATTGCGATGGCAAAAAAGCCGCTTACCAACAAGCTGCTGCTGATTCGATAGCTGCTGCTAATCCTGCTCCTACGCCAGCAACCAATTAATTTTTTCCAAAATTTTCAAACTTAAAAAAAACAACAACTTAAAATGAAAAAAAACCTTTTCTTTGTTGCTACTGCTTTCTTTTTGGGCGGTGCTATGATGAGCTTT
This sequence comes from Chitinophagales bacterium, assembly GCA_013297745.1. Taxonomy (GTDB): domain Bacteria; phylum Bacteroidota; class Bacteroidia; order Chitinophagales; family Saprospiraceae; genus JAAFIM01. The sequence goes on from JAAFIM010000009.1 coordinate 47,344, forward strand.
GACGGTGGCACACAAACTGCTGAACAACAAGTAGCCAAAATCGTTGATTCTTTGTCTAACGATTTCTTGATGAAAAAAGATGTAGAGTGCCGCGCTGCTGCTGTATCTGCTGCTGTAGCTGCTTTCGAGGCTAGCAAAACTGTTGCTCCTGAAGTAGTAGAAGAACCAGCCAAAGGCGGTAAAACTAAACCAGCCAAAGATAAAAAACCAACCACTACAACTGGCGGCACCACTACAACTGGTGGCGCAACAACTGGTGGTGCTACTAGCGGTGGTACTCCTACCCCAACCCCAACAGATGCTAAAAAAGATAAAATGAGCGGCGACAAAACTACAACTACCGACGCTAAAAAAGATAAAATGAGTGGCGATAAAACCAACGCTACTGATGCTAAAAAAGATAAAATGAACAAAGGCGGTAATTAATCACGCGCGCGTTTTATATTTTCAAAAACTCTCAATTTTTATAAATTGAGGGTTTTTTTTATAAAAAAAATAGTGTTAGCTTGCACCAACACTATTTTTATGTAAAACTATATTTTGTACTCTACTACAAAACTATATTTTTAGCTACGAGACTTTTGGGATTTATTCTTGATTAACGAGCCTCAATGATATAGTTGTATAATTCTTCCGCATAACGGTCAGCATCAGCTTTGCTGTAGAATATCCACTCTACAAAATTTGCATTTTCATCTACTGGTTTAGCTTTTAGGCGTTTGTATGATTTGCGGGTAAATTGTTTGCCCTCGTGAGGATACATAGTGATGACATAAAAACCATCCTCTTTGACAGCTTGTACATCTTCCTCCAAATTGATTTCACTCAAAAACATCATATAAACGTCAATTTCTTTGTCGTTCACTTTTCCCGCAAATTCGTCGGGCTTGGTCACGCGTGTGATGACGCAAAAACCTAAGTCGGTATCGTATTGAACATATAAATCTACCATCGCTTCTTCACCTTTCATATAGCCCGTGAAAAAAAGCGTGCCATTTACCAAAACATCTTCACCTTTAAAGTTAATAGTTGTAACGTCTTGAGCAGCAACTTGGGTGTGGGTAAAAGCGAAGCTACAAAGTAGCAAAAGAGAGAACAAAAGTGTACGCATTGTTTTGAATTGATTTTTTTTTGGTTTGAAATAGTGTAAAAAAAATTTAAAAACAATTCAGCTTTTTATTTGGTATTTTTGGTAGAGCGCAACACCTTTGGCTGATTATCTTAACGAACTATTAACATCAAAAAGCGTGCCAATATCTTAAAATTGGCAAAAAAATAGTAATTTTTACTTTTTTTTATCAAAAATAATTCAAATAAGTACGTAGACAAAAACAAAGTGAAAAATCGCGCGGAGCGCGTAACTACACCAATCCGTTGAGTTTCTACACTGTTTGAAGTGAGACGGAGCGCAGCGTTAGCAAGCGGAGCGAACAAGTTTGTAGAAACAAGGCGTTTTTGGTACTTTTTGCGCCTGCAAAAAGTACGAAGAAAAGAAATTTTTAGGCGCAAGCCGTTAAGAAAATTTCCAAAACCCAAGTTTTTACTGAAGCGTAAAAATTACTTCCATTTTGTTCAGTTACTTATAACTTTTTTAATTCCCTGTTCCAGCATTTTTTATTCGGGTTTTGTCCACACTTCGCAACCTTCTGTACAATTGCGACAAATGTCTATTTTATCCCGCCCCTGTAAAATTTGTGTTCTAAATTTTTTATAATCTGCTGATTGCCAAATATTTGCAAAGTTTTCATTTTTTAAATCGCCCATTTTATAATCTGCATCTTTATCAAAACAACAGGGCACAACCCAACCGTCCCAAGTAATAACGCAAGAATGCCATAATTTCCAACAATGATTGAGCCAGCGATTTTTAATTTTATATTTTCCGTCTGTTTGTTGTTGATAGCGCGAGTAGCGGGGATTTTGGGGGATTAGTTCGTTTCCATTTTCATAATCATAAATTTGCGCTGTTTTCAGCTTTACCTCATCTACGCCCAACTCTTTGGCTAATTCATAAACCTTTGGAATTTGATGTTCGTTGGGTGCAACCACCAAAAATTGAAAAATAATATGTGGCGTAGCCGATTTTAGCTCGCGTTTCCATTTTATCAAATTGCGCGTACCTTGCAATACGTTGTCCAATTTGCCATTTTTTCTGTAGGCTTCATAAGTTTCTTGAGTTGTGCCATCTATAGAAATTATAATCCTATCCAAACCCGATTCTATAGTCGCTTTGGCGTTTTTATCGTTCAAAAAATGTCCGTTGGTAGAAGTCGCTGTATAAATTTTCTTATCGTGGGCGTATTTGACCATATCCAAAAAATTGGGGTTGATATAAGGCTCACCCTGAAAATAAAAAGTTAGATAAAACGCTTCTTTGTGTAATTGGTCTATCATTTGGCGAAAAAAATCCGATTTCAGATTGCCTGTGTCTCGGCTAAAACTGCGCAAACCGCTTGGGCATTCTGGACAGCGCAAATTGCAAGCTGTGGTCGGTTCTATAGCTATAGAAAAGGGTTTTCCCCACAAAATGGGCTTTTTCGTCCAACGGCTCAAAAAAAACGACAAATATATTTTCAATACATTCCAAACTCTTTTTATAGTCAAAAGGCGAATTATATTTTTAGTATCTGATTTCATATAAAATTAAATTTGTATTTTAGAATATAAAGAATATAAAATTTTATTAAGATATAATTAATATGAAAAAAAAGAGATAAAATACGACTTACCAAATCTAATTTTCATACGTTTAAGAAAATGATAACAAAATATATCAATAATTGGCTTGAAATTTGCAGCAAACTATAGAAAAATACACTTTTACAACCAACGACAAGAATTAAAAAATCCTATGAAATACATTTTTTTGCTTTTTTGGAGTTTCGCTATAACTTCATTATGGGCACAAAATCCAGCCCCGCCGCCTGCCAAACCCAAAACTGTAGTGTCGGGCGTTATACGCGATGCCAAAACCAAAGAACCGCTTTCTTTCGCTAATGTTTACTTTTTGGGCAGTTTGTCGGGTATCAACGCGGATATGGACGGGAATTACACTATAGAAACCGAAGAAAAATTGGATACTTTGGTTTTTAATTATTTGGGTTACGATGACAAAACGTTGAGAATCAGCAGATACAAAACCCAAACTTTGGATATTTTGCTCAACAATCGCGAAAATGTGTTGCAAACCGCTACAGTTACCGCGTCGCGCAAGGGAAAAATTCCCAAAGACACTTTTGCGTTAGAAGTTTGGCATCAAATTATAGCGCATAAAGCTGAAAATCAAAAAATTAAGTCGCCATATTTAGCTTATAAAGATTATACAAAAACTCAATTTGATTGGTACAAATCTTCTTTTATGCGCCAACTTCCCATTTTTAAGCGCAAAAAAAGCAAGCTAAATTTTGTGCCACGCTATATGATACCTGAAGAAGGCAATGCAAAGGTAGAAATTTTGCCTTGTTTGATGAAAGAAACCATTTCGGAAATTCACTTGCGTTCTGAACCCAAAAAACGCAAAGAAACCATATTAGCCGACCGTTTTTCGGGGGTAACCAATCAAAGCATTTCTGAAGGTTTGGGGGTACAATTGTATGAAATAGATTTGTACAAAAACGTAATTGATGTAATGGGTAAGTCTTTTATCAGCCCTTTTGCCAACACAGCCAACATTACTTATCGTTTTTTTATCACAGATAGTTTGGTGAAAAATGGAGACACTTATTACAAAATGGATTTTTGGGGCAAATCTCCTCAAGATTTATCCTTTGCGGGTACAGCTTGGATACACGCGCCAACTTATGCTATAGAACAAGCAAGTTTTGAAATTCCCCAAAATGCCAACATCAACCACGTACAACGCTACAAAGTAGTACAAACTTACACCCGTTTGGCAGATAGCACTTGGTTTCGCAATTATGAAAATACAGAAATTGTTTTGGCTGTGTTCAAATTGGGCAAAGGTCGCCAACCAAGAAGTGTGGTTTGTAGAAAAATTTTTGAAGCGTATGATATAGCACTTCATCAAAGTTTGCCTGATTCGGTGATGGCTGGGGATAAATACGGTTGGAAAAAAGGCGCATTCCACGCCAACGACACCATTTGGGACAGTATACGCCCCACAACAATCAATCACGTCGAAAAAAGCGTTTATAAAATGGTAGATTCTATCAAAGTTACGCCCGCTTTCAAACGGATTTTTGGGGGAATAATGATGCTGACCACAGAACACATCCCATTCAAACAGGTAGAATTTGGGCGCGCGTTAGAGTTTGTGAGTTGGAACGCTGTAGAAGGCACAAGATTAAAGTTGGGTATGCGTACTCGTGCCACATTTAGCCCACAAGTGAGTTTAAGCGGATTTATAGCTTATGGCACTTTAGACAAAGCTTGGAAAACGGGCGGAGTATTTTCTTGGAATATACCAAATAAGAAAAATCGCTGGCAAAATTTACGCGCTGAATATCGCTACGATTATACCCAAATTGGCAATATCAACCGTTTGATGACTTACGACAACATCATTTCTTCATTAACACGCCGTACGCCATTGACCAAATTGATGAAGATGCAAACGGCAGAATTGGCTTTCAATCGCGCTTGGATACCAGGTTTTAGCAATGGATTTGCTACTAGACACAGAATTTATTATGCTACTCCAGACAATGGATTTGATTTTAGTTCGGGCGGGCAGCAGATTTTATCCCAATTTTCTGTATCTGAAGCGCAAGTTACGACCAATTGGAATCCTGGGGAATTATTTTTTAGCAATGGAGCGGCCAGCCGTATTTCTTTAGGTTCAAAATTGCCCGTTTTCGCGTTAGATTATACTTTCCGTTATATGGATAATTTTATGGGGCAGAATTTGACCAATCACAAGTTAGATTTTAGAGTACGTCATCGTTGGGCTTGGCAGTTGGGTTATACCCGTTACAATATCAACGCATCCAAAATTTGGGGAGCTGCGCCTTATCCGTTGATGACTATCCACCAAGGCAACGGTTCTTATATGTACAATCGCAACGCTTTCAATCTGATGAATGAATTTGAATTTATTTCCGATACTTACGCTTCGTTGATGTTTGCGCACCATTTTGATGGTTTTTTCTTGAATAAAATTCCATTAATTCGCAAGTTGAAGTTTAGAGAGATTTTTACTTTCAACGCACTTTACGGCAATGTGAGCCAAAATAATTTAAATCTTTTGCCTTTGCCCAATGATTCGCAACAAGCTAATTTTTACGCAGAAATTGGTTTTGGTATAGAAAATATAGCTGAAGCTTTGCGCGTGGATTTTATTTGGCGGCTTACGCACTTAAATAATCCCAATACTATCCCTTTTGGTATAAAATTGTCTTTCGCACCTAAGTTTTAATAAAAAATCCCTTTTCCAGTTCGGAAAAGGGATTTTTTGTTGGTCGTCATGAATAAAAAATATAACAAAAAAAATTTTTTTATTGATAAACATTCATGTACATTTGCAAAAATTTATTAACAATCAACAATATTGTTTTATGATAATAAACCAAGACAAAGTAATTGATTTTTTGGCGGAAACTGCTCAACAGGCGGATATAAATATACTTAAAAATAATATAAAATTATTACAAAAAAGTATCACAAATTTCCAATCAGATGATTTAGCTGTTTTAAATATAACTATAAATGCAGGCGAAACTATCTTTTTTAATACACAATTATTTCAATCCGAACTTATCCAAATACTTGAAAGTCAAACATTAGAACGCGCCCATTACTACACTAAAAGACTTATAAAATCTATATCAGAGGTTAAAACAAGTAAAATAAATGACTTGAATTTAAATCGCTGGAAAGAGTATACAGACATACAAACAGATTCACTTTGGGTTATAGAAAAAAGGGATAACTCAGGCGCACATAATGCCAAATACTGGGGAAATTTTGTGCCACAAATCCCTAACCAATTTATGAAACGCTATACAAAAAAAGGTGAATGGGTTTTAGATACATTTTTAGGGAGCGGTACAACGCTAATAGAAGCGCAACGTTTGGGTAGAAATGCTATTGGGGTGGAATTGCAGCCTAAAGTGGTAGCTTTAGCTCAACAAAATTTGCAAAATGATATGTTTGCTAATGGGCGAACAGAAATTATCAACGCAGATTGCACAACAGTAAATTATCAAAATGAATTAGAAAAAATTGGTATTTCTTCTGTGCAAATGGTAATAATGCATCCACCTTATTGGGATATTATTAAATTTAGCGATGACCAGCGCGATATGTCAAATGCTGCTACTATTGAGGATTTTCTACAAATGTTTGGGCAAGCTGTAGATAATGTTTTACCCATTTTGGATAAAGGTCGTTATTTGGTGGTAGTTATTAGCGATAAGTACAAAGGCGGAGAGTGGATTCCACTTGCTTTTTATACGATGCAAGAAGTACAGAAAAGAGGCTTAACGCTAAAATCTACTATTGTTAAAAATTTTGAAGATACCAAAGCTAAAGCCAATCAAAAAGAACTTTGGCGTTATCGGGCATTAGTTGGGGGCTTTTATGTGTTTAAACACGAATACATTTTTTTATTTAAAAAATAAAAATTATAATTATGGAAAATAAAAACCCATTTAAAGAAGGTACAACTTCTTGGCAAGATTATGAGGTTATGAAGGATTTGCAATGGCATTGCACTCGCCACGAATTAAAATCTGCACAAGCCAAAACTTGGCAAATTTGGCGGCAGCAAGGTTTAGATTTAGCAAAAGACGAAAAAGATAATTTTTATAAATCTATGTTTTGCAAGCATTGTCAAACCAAAACTGTACACAGAAAATTAAATTCTTTGTCAATTGCAGAAGATACAAGCATACGCGCAAATATGCCCGCCAAATTGGCCGAAAAAATAAAAAAGCATTACAAAAATATGGAAGCATTTTTGTTGCGAGAATTACCAAGCAAAGAACTTGAAATTGACCATAAATTTCCTCAAATTCGCTGGGCTGGTGATGAACCTGAAAATTCTCCCGAAATGAATGTGGCAGAAATTGAAAAAAGGTTTATTTTGCTCAATAGAAGCAACAATTTGCTGAAATCCCGTGCTTGTGAAAAATGTGTGGAAACAAAAAAACGCGGCTGCTTTCCAGGACTGAAATTTTGGTATCAAGGCACAGAAAACTGGGATAGTAATATATCAGAAAATGATGAAAAAGGCTGTGTTGGTTGCTTTTGGTATAATCCTAACGAATGGCGAAGTGAGTTACAGAAATTGATTGATGAAAATAAAAATTCACAAAAAATTTAAAAAAATTCACAAAAAAATTAAAAAATAATCATTTAATCACAAAAAAATACTAATTTTGCCGCTAAATAAACTAAAAATTTTAGAAATCATGGCAAAAAAGCAAATCAAAAACTTATCTGAATTAGCAGCAGCTTTGGGTATCAGCAAAACTCAACTTTCTAATATCTTATCCAATAAATTTGAGCCTATAAAAGCTAATGTATTGGAATTAGCCAAATTTTTGGGAGTACAGCCCACTGATTTGATAAAACAAATAGAACAAGAACAACCAATAGCCCAAGATGAAGATAAGCCTAAGCCATAGTTTTCACATATAAAAAAAAATCCCTTTTCCGAGCTGGAGAAGGGATTTTTTTATACTTGTGATTAGTTATTAAAAAACACTTTTTAAGCATCATTTTTTTTTTTTTTTCAAATAGAAAAGTCTTTATTTTGTGTTTTTTTTGTCAAAAAACTACTTTTTTTTACTTTTCGACCTATTTTTAATAAAATAAATTTGGCAGTACAAAATTATCAACTTAACTTTGCATTGTCAAAATACAAAATTAAAACTCAAAATTCTGCGCAGATAAAAGTTAGCTTCTGATGACTTGCAATAATTCGGAAAATAGCTTTTGAGGGCTAATTTTAGCATTTTTGCTGCTTTTTTCTAGATAAAAGGCATTTTTTGAACCTTTTTCAAACCTTTTAATTTTTTCAAAATGTTGAATTTCATTCTTGCGGCTGCACTTTCTTTTAATTTTGCGCCGCAAATTGCAACTATTATTCCTGAAGCTTCAACTGCTGTAAATATAGCACAAGAACCTCAAGGAAATCCTATCATTCAAGTTACAAGTGTGGAAGTTACACAATGCAAAGGTAAAGGAGCAACTATGCCTTTTGGGGCGACAGGAACTGTTGTAGTGATGTTCCCTCCATCTTATGCTTCTTATTCTTATGATTTTACAGTCTATTGTGATGGTTCTGTATCAGTTTCGCCTTCTAATTTAGAATCTCCTGAACTTGATGCTGAAACACTTGCGCAAGTTGAAAACGTGATTTGGAGTACTTACTTTACTTTATAATTAAATAATAGCCATACATCTTATAGGTGTATGGCTTATAATAATGTCAAATAAGATGATAAAATATATATTCGTCTTCTCTTTGTTATTGGCTCAAAAAGCTATAGCACAAATTATTACTTATGAGGGTAAAGTTTCGCTCAAAAATACCATTCCTGCAAGTAATGATATTAACCACGCTTTAATTTTCGAAATGATACCAGAATTTATATATGAACAAAAGGTGGTTATTACTACCAAAAAATTTGCATATTCATATTCTGCGCCAGTGGCCAAGCAAAAAGAAAATACTATCAAAAAAGAAGGTAATTATAAGTGGATAAATTATGACGCGGGTTTTACTTATGCTCATAAACAAGGAAATTTTAGCCCACCAGCATTGGATATTGTAGCTACTAACGAAACAAAAATAATTTGCGGCTACGTTTGTAAAATGTACTATCATATATATGATTACAAAGGAAAAACTGACACTTGTTTTTTTTGGATAACGGATAAATTGCCTGATAAAATTAGCCCTGGCGGTTTATTTAATAACAATCAGAAAATAAAGGGTGCGGTTTTAGCAGAAAAAAGTAGTTTTAGTACTTGGGAAGCTATTTCGGTAGAAAAATGCGATAAAATAGATAAAAAATTATTTGATTGGTCTCTGCATCCCAACAATGTAAATTCTGAGCAGTTGAAAAAGTATGTGCCTTGTAAATTTTAGTATAAAAAAAATCCCTTCTCCAACTCGGAAAAGGGATTTTTCGTTTTATTTTATTTTGTATTTAGATTTGTATTTTTCGTACAAACGGCTTTGTTTATTATCCAAATTTACTTTTTTGCCGTTGATATAAGCGTCAGTAATCACTGAAGATTGCATATCTAGAATATCGCCGCGACTGATGACGAAAGTTGCATCTTTGCCCACTTCCAAACTACCAACTTGAGCATCAATACCCAAAATTTGAGCAGCGGAAAGGGTTACAGATTTCAACGCTTCTTCTTTGCTTACGCCATAAGCCACAGTATTGCCAGCGATAAAGGGCAAGTTGCGCATTTGCCAAGAACCGCCGCCTAAGCCCAAACAGTAGCGAACTCCAGCCTGTTGCAACAAGAAAGGCGTTTTGTACATTTGGTCTATATCCATATCCGCATTGCTAGGTAATTCGTGAGTTCCCATATACACTACAGGTATATTATTTTTTTTCAATACATCGGCTATCAAATAGCTTTCCAACGCACCCACAAAAACAATATCTACATTATACGGCTGCAACACTTCTATAGCGTCCAACATAGCGCGAGCTTCGTCGGCGTGTACGAATAATTTTTTCTTTTTATTCAAAACCGCTTTCATCGCCTCAAATTTCAAATTTTTGGGATTGGGGTTGGGGTTTTGTGAATAAGCTACAGCTTCGTCAAAATACATTTTGATAGCCGTAACATCTTTGCTATAGCCTTTGTGTCCTTGTGTTTTGCCCGGTTCTGCCCACCAGCCCGTGTAGTGAAAACGGTTGGGAAAGTTTAAATGAACGCCATTATCAGCAGCCAAAACTGCATCTTCCCAAGAAAAGGCTTCTAATTTGACCATACTCGATTGTCCAGAAATACGCCCGCCTTGAGGCACGGTTTGAGCGATAAGAACGCCATTGCTGCGCACTGTGGGCAAAATTTCCGAGTCTGTGTTGTAAGCAATAAGCGAGCGGATATTGGGATTAAAATGTCCAACTTCAGCAAAATCGCGAGTAGCGCGCACAGCTTCCACTTCCACCAAACCCAATTGCGTATTGGGCGCGATAAGTGAAGGGTATAAATGCTGGCGTTGCCCATCTATAGCGTTGGGATATTTGTTTTTATCAAAATTGGCGGTTGCGCCTACGGCTGCAATTTTTCCTTTTTCCACCACGATAAAACCGTTGTCAATAACGCTACCATTGCCAATATGCACGGTCAAATTCTGAATAACAAAACTATTTTCGGATTGGGAAAAGGCCTTTTGTTGGGATAAAAAACTACAAATTAGCAAAACAGCTTGCAAAAAACGCATAGTCAGTTGATTTTTGTAAATAAATGAGATTAAATATAATAACTTTGCGCCGCAAAATTAGTGTTTTTTGCCAAAACTGTGCGTTAAAATTATTTTTTGATTGTTTTTTTTATCAAAATGCCTTATACAGACCTTATAGGCGCGGTGATTACTGCGTTGGCGGTTACTTTTTTTTCCATTCCTTCTATTATCAAAATTTCGCGAATTAAGCATTTATTTGATAAGATAGATGAACGGCGTTCTCACCAAACCCCCATTCCGACTTTGGGCGGCGTGGCTATGTTTGCTGGGCTGTTGTTTTCTTTCACTTTTTGGGCGAGTTTTGGACAAACTAATAATTCCCAATATATTTTATGCGCTTATATTATTATTTTTCTAATTGGTGCAAAAGACGATTTAGTTCCGCTAACGGCGTTCAAAAAATTTGCGGGGGAGATTATAGCTGCTGTTTTGTTGGTTTATAAAGCTGATATTCGCCTGACGAGTTTGTACGGTATTTTTGGACTGCACGAAATTCCAATATGGTTGAGTATTCCACTTAGTATTTTTGTGATATTGTTGATTATCAACGCTTTAAACCTGATAGATGGAATAGACGGATTGGCAGCTAGTATTGGTTTATTGGCTTGTATGGCTTTTGGGGCTTGGTTTTATCTATTTGGAAAAATGGATTTAGCGATATTGGCGGCTGCTTTATCTGGTGCTTTGTTAGCGTTTTTGCATTATAATTTTGTGTTGCGCCCAGCGCGTATTTTTATGGGCGACACGGGCAGTTTGTTGGTGGGTTTGACTATGGCGATTTTGTCCATACAGTTTATAGAAGCGAATAAAATTTGGCAAAATAATTGGTCTATACAATCTGTGCCTGCTGTGGCTGTGGCGATTTTGATAGTGCCTTTATTTGATACTTTGCGGGTGTTTACGCTGCGGGCTGTACGGCGCAAATCTCCTTTTCAGCCCGATAAAACCCATATTCATCATTTATTGTTGGAAATTGGTTTTTCGCATCGACAATCTACAGTTATATTGGTGATTGCTAATTTATTGTTTATCGTTTTGGCTTATTATTTGCAGTTTTTGGGAACTTCCATTTTATTATTTTTGCTCTTGGCTTTGGCTATGTTTTTGACTTGGTTAGTTTTTATCAAGGCGCGTCAAAAATCATCTTCATAAGCCTCAAAATCGCTATCATCGTCTATATTTTTACCTTTGGGGTTGAAATTTTTAATCGCTTTCCATACTATATTGGATTCAAAACCTCTGCTTAAAGCCGCTTGCGCCAATTTTTGGTTGCGTTTGAAAGGTTCTTTATCTTTGATAACTCGCGATTTGGCTGCCAATAATTCTAATAAAGTTTGTTCGTACGCGGCATCATCGCCCAATTCATCCAACAAAACTTGCTCAATAAGGTCGCTATTTACCCCTTTCATACGCAATTCTTGCCTGATTTTAATCCGCCCCCAGCGTTTGAACCTAAATTTGCCCCGTGCAAAAGCTGCAGTAAATCGCTCTTCGTTGATAAAATTAAATTCGCGCAAATACTCCAAAATTTTATTTATATCTTCCACCTCTGCGCCCAAATCTTTTAGCTTTTGTTTGACTTCTTGAGTAGAACGTTCTTGATAAGCGCAAAAATTTTGTATTTTATCTATAATTTGTTGGTATGAAAGTGTTTGCATAATTATAATTTTTATACTTTTCTACCGTTTTAGGGTTTAATTTGTTTCAAATTTTTTTTATAACTCCAAAAATCCTTTTAGCAATGCAAAAAATAATCTACGCTGCTATCGCTATTTGTTGCCTAACGGCTTGCAAAAACAACACAAGCAACCAAGTTCCGCCCGCACCGACAAAAGAAAAAAAGACAGTTACTAAAATGTCTGCTGCCGAAGTAAGCCAAAAATTTGGTATTGACGGCGTGCTTCAACTCACTTATAGCGGCTATTATGAAGCCATTACAGATAGTCTAAATAAAGAAATTTTGGTGGGTACTTTTGCGCTCAAAAGTGATGAACAACAGTTAAAACCTGAAGATGCGGAATTATTTACCGTAGCCGAATACAAAGGTAGTTACAATAATGGGCAAAAAGATGGCGTTTTTTCTATGCGAAGAGATTTTTATGAAGCAAGCGATACTGCAAGTCTTAATTTTAGCAATGGAAAATGTATAGATGGCTTTTATAAAACTACAGAAGCGGGTTTTTGTACATTTTTTAGAGGCAAATTGAAAAATGGTACTTTTGAAGAGGCTATTAGTAACGCCCAAGAAATAGAATGTCAATAATTTTGTTTTTTCAAAATTTTTTTTTATAATCCAAAAATCCTTTTAGCCATGCAAAAAATAATTTATGCAGCTTTGGTGTTTTGTTGTTTAACCGCTTGCAAAAACAACACCACTACACCCACACCAGCCAACGTGCCTGCGCCTGTGAAAGAGAAAAAAACAATTACCAAAATGCCAAGTGCCGAAGTGAGCAAAAAATTTGGTATTGATGCAGAACCCGATTTAACTTATAGCGGCTATTATGAAGCTGTTGTTAGCCAAAATCAAGAAACTTTGAGCGGTAAGTTTGAAATCGAAAGTACAGAAAAAATGGAAGATTTTGACCAAGAGAAAATTTGGGATTTCGTAAGTGCCAAATACACAGGCAGTTATGACAATGGCAGCAAAGAAGGTATTTTTACTATGGAATCAGGTCCAAATACAGCCACGATTACTTTTAGCAAAGGTCAATGTACAGAAAGCACTTACGAGGGCGCGGAAGAAGGGCAGTGTTATGGCTTCAAAGGAAAATTACCAAATTGCACTTTTGGCGAAATTTCCAAACACACCAAAGAAGTAGATTGCGAAACAATTAAATTTTAACTTGTTTGGCTAAACCAATTTCTATAAAATCCTTAATTTCTTTTGGATTTAAACAATACACAAGTATAGGTTGTAGGCTATCCAAATACACGGCTAAATGCCCCTCTGCTATTTGGGTAGCTGAAATATCTTTAATTTTTATAATTTTATCCCTTTGTATCTTTTTGGTTGGCAACTCGCTGATTATCAAATAATCTATGCTCAAATAATATGCAACTTGTTGATATTGAAGGGCTTTGTAAAGGCGAGAATTTCTTCGAAAATAGAGAACCGCAAGAAAAATAATTGAAAAAGCTACTATTAGTGTTATAAAAGCATTTTTTTGGTCAAGTCTGTTTTCTGTTAGACTGCTAGAAATCAGTTGTATAATAATACTTATAATCATCACAGTAGAAAGACAGCCAAAGCTCATTACAAACTCGGTTATTTCTTTATTTTTTTCGGGATGTTCTTCGGCTTTTTTTATCGCTTCATCGCTCACGTCTTGCATAGCCCACATATATTCAAAGTGGTTGCTAATAGGTTCGCGATAGTTGTATTTATTATATTTTTTGATAATTCCAGCTAGGCGTTCTTTCAAAAAGTCGCGTGCATTACCGCTTAAATGTTTCATATTTGCTTTACTTTTCCAAGTGTTTTTCTATAAAAATTTGCAGATTTTCCAACCCAACACCATACACAAGCAAAGGGTTCAAATTATCCAAATATACAGCTAAATAATTAGTTTCTATTTTGGTCGCGCTCATATCTGCTATTTTTATAAAATCGGTTTTAATCTCTTTGTTGTTTTGCAACTCACTGATTATCAAGTAATCCACACTCAAATAATAAGCAATTTGTTTGTAACGAAAAGGCTTTTTTATCGCATAATTCACCGCCAAATAGATACAATTTATAATCGTAAAAACACCCATCGCGACTATAAAAAACATTCTATTTTGTTGGCTTACATCATCTTGAGCGTTCCATTGTTCAAAAATACCCTTTGCCCAAAATGCAGCAGCCACCCAACCAGCGGATAAGTATTGATTGAATTTTTTTTGCTTATCTTTGGCTTTTTGAGCCGACTGTACAGCTTCTTGAGGCTGGTCTTGCATCAACCACATATAATCAAAGCGGTTTTTTATCATATCTTCATACTTATATTTTTTGATAATTTCCGCAATATGCTGCTGTAAAAAACTGCTTGCATTTTCGTTTAAATAATTCATAATTTAAAAAAATAATTTGGTTAAAAATATACACTTTACAACAACCAATCACTAATAACTAACAACTAATAACTAAAAAATATGGACACAAACGCCAAAATTTTATTGGTAGATGACGAAACCAATTTCGCGGAAGTGCTTTCTTCTTATTTGGAAATGAACGATTTTGAGGTAACGCTGGCGCACGACGGCGTCGAAGGTTTGGAGGCGTTCAAAAAGGGAAAATTTGACCTTTGTATTTTTGATGTGATGATGCCCCGCAAGGATGGATTTAGCTTGGCAGAAGATGTGCGCAAGACTGATGCAGAAACGCCCATTGTGTTTTTGACCGCCAAAGTGATGAAAGAGGACATTATACAAGGCTTCAAAGCGGGCGCGGACGATTATATCACCAAACCTTTTTCGAGCGAAGAATTTTTGTTGCGGATACAAGCCATTCTCAAACGCACGAGCAAATTTTCGGAAAAAAACAAATTGGATTTAAAAGATATTTCCATTGGGACTTATTCTTTTAATGTGCCTTTGCGCACGTTGGTGGATAAAGACGGACAAAGCGAAAAATTATCGCCCAAAGAAGCCGAATTGCTGCATTTATTCTGCCAACACCGCAACGAAGTACTAAGCCGCAGCCACGCACTCAAAGAAATTTGGGGCGAAGATAACTATTTTACCGCTCGCAGTATGGACGTTTTTATCACCAAATTGCGCAAATATCTCAAAAATGACGAAAAAGTAGAAATTGTCAACATTCACGGCAATGGCTTTCAGCTACAAGTACGCGACTAAAAACTGATATTTTTTTATATTAAGGTTACAAGGGTATGAATTATGCGATTTGCTGATTTATATTTTTGTAACCTTATTTATTAAAATTGAAAATATAGACAATCTATTAAAAATCAATTCTATATCTCTAAAATGAATAGCAAAATTATTGATTACGCACAAAAACTCGTTCCGCTTTCCCAACAAGAAGCCGAATTATTCGCATCAGTATTTGTAGAGACTAAAGTTAAAAAAAGGCAATACGTTGTACAACCAAGTTTTACGGCTAAAAAAAGATATTTTGTGCTGGAGGGCGCATTTCGCGCTTTTGTGGTGGGCGACGATGGCAACGATTATACCATTTCTTTTGCTATTGAAAATTGGTGGATTACGGATTACAACAGTTATATTTATCAACAGCCTGCCACTATGTTTGTGATGGCGTTGGAAGATAGCATTGTTTTGCAGCTCGATTTTGAAAAAGAACAGGAATTGAAAAAGGCTAATCATAAATTTGAGACTATTTTTCGCATAATGGCAGAACGCGGTTTAGCTTTTCAGCAGCGCAGGCTCATTTCTAATCTCACCCAAACGGCAGAAGAGCGTTATGACCTTTTTATAGAAAAATATCCGCAGGTATTGCAGCGATTGCCGCAGTATGTTTTAGCCTCATTTTTGGGAATGACAACCGAATTTTTATCTAAAATAAGGAACAATAAAGTAAAGCGAAAATAAGTTGAACTAGTTCAATGTTTTTTCCTAATCTACTTCATTGGCCAGAAACTGTTGCCCGTCGTACCTTTGCAGCGTCAATAATGACAAAAGAAAATTTTAAAACACAAAGTGATATGAACACAGCAACAGAAGGAACTTTTACAGTCCCCACCAAAGCAGAAGTATCTGCCGCCAATCAAGTGATTTTTGATAATCTCAAAAAAAATTTAGGTTTTGTCCCCAATCTCTACGCTTATTATGCTAAAAATGAGACTGCTTTGGGCGACTATCTTGCGCTTCAAAATCGCAAAAGCACTTTATCAGGTAAAGAAAGAGAAGTCGTAAATTTAGTAACCAGCCAAATAAACGGTTGCCGTTATTGCCAGTCCGCGCACACAGTTATTGGCAAAATGTATGGTTTGAGTGAAGAACAAATTTTAGAAATTCGCAAAGGTTCAGCCTCCTTCAACAGCAAATTGGATGCTCTAGCAAAATTTACAGCATCTGTAGTTGAAAATCGCGGCAAAGCCACCACCGCAGCCAAAGAAATATTCTTCAACGCTGGCTATACAGAAGCCAATATGATTGATGTCGTGATTATCGTTGGCGATAAAATTATAAGCAACTATATTCATAACTTGACCAATCTAGAAATTGATTTCCCCATAGCGGATGCTATCTAAACGATTTGTACCCGCCGCAAACAAAAAGGTTACTGAAGTGTAGAATCCACACTTCAGTAACCTTTTTTTATTTGGTGGTTTGGCGAAATTGTTTTATTTTTGTATTAAATTTTTACTCAAGTTTAATCTATCAAACAGCCAAAAAATTAGCGTATGGATTTATTCAATCAAATAGAACCTTTTGCTTCCGCGCATCAACCCAACATTCAAAAATTTGATTTACCTGATGCCGATATAACCCTTTTTGAGCGGTTTTTTACCGAGCAAGAAAGTGAAAAATTGTATCAAGCACTCACCGAAAAAATACTTTGGCAACAAGACCAGATAAAATTGTATGGCAAAAAAATAGATTTGCCCCGTCTCACGGCTTGGTATGGCGAAAGTGGTAAATCGTATAAGTATTCGGGAATTTTGATGCATCCACAGCCTTGGACTGAAGAGTTGCTTTTTATTAAAAATAGAATTGAAAAAGAAGCACAAATTCATTTTACCAGCGTTTTACTCAATTTCTACCGCAAGGGAAAAGATAGTATGAGTTGGCACTCTGACGACGAAAAAGAATTAGGACAAAACCCAGTGATAGGTTCGGTTAGTTTTGGCGAAACGCGCCCATTTCAGTTAAGACATTTGACAAAAAAAGACTTGGGCAGAGTAGATATTGCGCTCACTTCGGGCTCTTTTTTATTGATGAAAGGCAGCACTCAGCATTTTTGGGAACACCAAATTCCAAAAACTGCGCGCGAGATTAAACCAAGAATTAATTTAACTTTTAGAGTAATCCAATAACTTTTTTTCTTAGAAAATTTGGACTTTTGGAAACTTGGCGTTACTTTTGTGGCGGGTAATTGTACTTAATTTATCAAAACACTAAAAAAAATATAAACTATGTTAGAAGATAAACTTGCAGTTTTAATTGATGCAGATAACGTGCCGTATGCCAACATAAAAGAAATGTTGGAGGAAATTTCAAAAAATGGAACGCCCACAATAAAACGAATTTATGCGGATTGGACAAAACAAACGGTTTCTGGCTGGAAAGATGTGTTGTTGAAAAATGCAATTACGCCCATTCAGCAATATAGCTACACTACGGGCAAAAATTCCAGCGATAGCGCGTTGATTATTGATGCGATGGATATTTTGTACGCGGACAAAGTGAACGGTTTTTGTATTGTGTCCAGCGATAGCGATTTTACGAGATTGGCCACAAGGCTTAGAGAGGCGGGGATGAAAGTGATTGGTTTTGGAGAAAAAAAGACCCCACAACCTTTTATTGCGGCTTGTGATAAATTTATTTATCTTGAAATTCTCAAGGCAGGGAGTAGCATAAATAATAATGTTACCAAATCTACGACCAAACAAAAGGAAGAACCAATTAGTAAAGTTGATGCCGAGATAATAACCCTAATCACAGAAAGTGTCAATGATTTGGCGGATGATAACGGTTGGACTTCATTAGCCAATTTAGGAAGTTTTCTACTCAAAAAGAAAGCAGATTTTGACCCAAGAAATTATGGTTTTCCAAAATTATTGCCTTTGATAGAAAATACCAAAGCGTTTGAAATTGACGCCAGAGATACAGGGCTAAATAATATAAGGCATATTTACATCAGACAAAAATAATAATTGCCTTTTTTTTGTTTTTTCGTAATTTTTTAAATGTTGTTGTATATTATGTATTGTATATTGTATATTGTAGAGACAAGGCATGCCTTGTCTCTACGGATGAACGTTTATAACGCATCCAACGAACGTTTATAACGCATCCAACGAACATTTATAACGCACCCAACGAACGTTTATAACGCATCCAACGAACATTTATAACGCATCCAACGAACATTTATAACGCACCCAACGAACGTTTATAACGCATCCAACGAACATTTATAACGTATCCAACGAACATTTATAACGTATCCAACGGAAAAACAATAAATTAAATTAAACCTAAATTTAACAAAAATGGATTTGTATAAAAACAAATATAGAATAGCATCTGCTCGCTTGCAGACGTGGGATTATGCCAGCGAAGGGGCTTATTTTATAACCATTTGTACCAAAGACAGGATTCATTATTTTGGCGATGTGGTTAATGGAAAAATGATTTTATCAAACGTTGGTGTGATTGCTAATTTGATGTGGTATGAAATCGTAAAACATACAAAAAATATAGAATTGGGTGAGTTTGTGGTAATGCCTAATCATATTCACGGAATTTTGATTTTGAATGAAAACGTAAATAATACGAATATATACACAGATACAAGCCTTAGTTTCTCACCACAATCGCAGCCAACAGATTAGAATATGAATTTGGATGGCAATCTCGTTTTTATGACCATATTATCCGCAATGCCCAATCCTTTGAAACTATTCAAAATTATATTTTTACTAATCCAATAAACTGGGAAAAAGACAAATTTTATACACTAAAAAAATAATATGAAAAACCTTTTTTTGTTTAAAAAATTGGGAATAAAGTTGCGAATTATAAATCAATAACGCATAAAAAAATGAAAAATATAGATAAAAAAAGCTTAGAAAATGCTTACCGTTTGTTTGAAAGTGGCGAAATTGACAAAATAGAGGTAGGCACAACAAAAGGATTGCAACAAATACATATTTTTTTATTTGGCGGGCTTTACGACTTTGCGGGTAAAATTAGAGCGCATAACATCTCCAAAGGCGGTTTTAGGTTTGCAACGGCTTTGTATCTAAAAGAAATTTTGGTAAAAGTAGAGCAAATGCCTGAAAATACTTTCAATGAAATTATCGCTAAGTATGTGGAAATGAACATTGTACACCCTTTTATGGAAGGCAATGGCAGAACAATGCGCATTTGGTTGGATTTAATACTCAAAACCAGACTAAAAAAGGTAGTCAATTGGCAATTTGTGGATAAAACCCTGTATTTGCAAGCAATGGAACGCAGCCCTATTAATGACTTGGAATTGAGGACTTTGTTATCCGCTAATTTGACCGATGACATCAATAATAGGGAAATTATCTTCAAAGGTATAGAACAATCCTATTATTACGAAGGCTACGAAAAAGAAAACGATGATATTTAAAAATCAAGGTTACAAAGGTGTAAAATCTATGCTTTTGTAACTTTTTTTATTTTTTTATAACTTTTTTGTTGAAAAATTTGGCCGTTTGGGAAATTGGTTTTATTTTTGTGGCGATAAAAGGCTCAGCTTGAGTTTATCGCAACTTTTTTAAAACAAATTTCTATGAAATATTTACTTTTAGATACTAATGCTTGGATTTATCTTGCAAATGGCTACAATACTGCAAAAATTTCTAAAAAAAAGTCAGATTCATATTATGATAGTATGTTTAACGACACGCATATAAGAACGTTTAATGATTTAAAGACTAAAATTCGTAAACGCGAATTTACTCTCCTAATAAACGATATAATTATATCTGAGTGGAATAGAAATTTAATAGATACTCAAGAGTTAATTAAAGAGTTAACGAACGTAAAAACTAATAATGAAAAAAATCTCAGAGAGTGCAAATTTATGGATAGTAGCCTTCTATTACCAATTCTTAATAGTGGAAATGAAAAAATAAATAGCCACATAAAAAAACAAGAGCGACACATAGAAAACGTAACCGCATTTTTACACAAAATAAAAAACAAAATCTCTATTTCTGATGCCCTAAAAATATACACCATTGACCTTGCACTTGAAAAACAGATAGCACCTTTCCATAATGACAAGAATAATGCTGCTGATGCTTTAATTTTGTATAGTGCCTTGGATTTTATAAATGAAAAAAATAGTGATGATACTTTAATTTTCGTCACATATAATTTTAAAGATTTTTGTGAGAATAGAGAGCAAGCTAAACTACATCCCACCCTTTCAACTATAAAAAAAACAAACAAGATTACAATTGAGTTCAATCTAGCAAGAGCTTTAAAATCTGATACTTTGTTAGCAGAAAGTATAGATGAGCATAATAATTACCAGATGGTAGAAAACATTGTTTATGATTGGCTTCAACGAGAGTATTTTAACGATAATTTAGAAACAAATGTTGAGATTGGTACTAGGTTAACACACTACAGAATAGATGCTTTAATTGAAAGACAAAACCCTAATTATAAAATAGGATTTGAGATTAAGTTCTCCTCTGATATAAATAAAAGTTTAGACTTTGCTTTAAATTGGTTAGAAAGACTGCTACAGATAACCTCGTTTAACGAGTTCAATATTATACTTGTGGGGCAAAATTCGGTAAAGCGTAGAAACCTATTGAGAAGCAACCAGCTAGCAGAACTTTCTCATTGCTATGGATTAACAATAAATATTATTGTTGGTAAAATTGTAGATGGACAATTTCACCCCAATCAATAATGCGTATGCCTTCTATTCGCGAAAATAGATGAGAATAATTTTATTTCGGGCGTCCATATTTTTTCTCTGATGCAACTAAATAATCCTAGCGCTTGACGAAGCGAGATTTTTTAGTTCCCTACTGTAAAAACTGATAACACTTCATTCTGAAAATGAAACCAATAGCAAGGGCTACAGAAAAATAAATCAATTTTTTTTATTTTTTTTATGAAAAAGATTGGCCTATCAAAAAAAAGGCTATCTTTGCGCCGTCATTCCAAAATGGCTTGTACAATTATTGTTTATTTGTTTTAGAAAAAAACTACCAAAAGCATTGTTTATGAAAACAAAACTCGTGTTGTGGGCTATTCAGACTACCAACGAACAACCCGAAGAAAAAGTACTTTTAGCATTAGAACTACACCCCGATGAAAACAAGGTTACGGCTTGGGTGTTTGGTGGCGAAAACGCAAGCCAAGAGTTCAGCGACCAATTGATGAACCACTGGCGCAAAGGTGAAGCAGTAGCTTTCCCTGAATCTGCCGTGAAGTTCGTACAAGACCTATCGGCTAGCAGCAATTTGTTACCAGATTCTTTGCGCCCCGAAAAAGAAGAATTGCTTAAACGCAGCCAAACCGAATGGTTATTCATCGTACTTTCTACCAAATTATACCGCGCCTATTTGGCCGAATTGGAAGAATTGCACGAGAATATCAACAAATTGGAGTTTTATGACAAAGCTTCTTGGGATACTATGAAAAGCTTTTGGGATAAAGTGCAAAGCCAAATCAACGAACAAAATTTGTTCCGCGAACACGCCGATTTATTGCGCGAGCGTACCAACGCTATTTTCGCCCAAATGAAACAATTGCGTTCGGTAGAAGACACAGCTTTTGAAACAGAAGCTAAGAAAAATTACGACGATACAGTTGCGCGTTTGGAAAACATCGAAAGCCAATTGGGTACAACCGAAACCAGCCGTTTGTTTGAAGAATTGAAACAAATTCAAAAAGAATTCAAAAACTTAAAACTTACTCGCAGCCTTCGTTCTGACCTTTGGAATAGAATCGACGAATCGTTCAAAATCGTTAAAGGCAAAAGAAGCGGTGTAAGCACAACCACCAACAACAATAGCCAAAATACAGGCAGCCCTGAAGTTCGTCTTAGCCGTCGTATAGAAGGTTTGCAAGAGGCTATCCAAAAAATGGAAGAATCTATAAGTCGCGACCAACAAGAATTGGATATCCAAAACAAAAAAATTGCTTCTCCTGATAGCAGTCAATTGGAAACCCAACTTCGCGAAGTGCGTGCCAAACTTATCCAAGAGCGTATTGATTCTAAAAATGTAAAATTAGATGATATGCGCAAAACGCTAACAGAATTAAGCAGCCGTAGCAAAACTGCAGCTCCTGAAACTGAAGCCGTTGTTGGTACAGAAACTGATGAAAGCGAAATTACAATTTTGTAATTTTTATTTTAGTATAATCCCAAAAACTCCACTCCGAAAGGTTTGGGGTTTTTTTATTGGTATTTTTCTAAAAAACTACATAAAAAAAAAGCGACTTCCCTCGTGGAAAGCCGCTTCTAAAAGTCGTATAACTTTAAAAAAATTATTCTTTTATAAAACGTTGAGTAGAAAAACCTTTTTCAGTTTTGATGCTAACAAAATAAACACCAGCAGGCAATTCTGCTACGTTGAAAGTCATAACTTCAGACTGAACGTTTTTATGTGTAACCATACGTATAACTTGACCGTTTACACCACTCAAAATATAATTAACATTTGATGCTTCTTTTAATTCTACGTTAATGTTCAATACATCTTTTGTAGGATTAGGGAATACATTAAAGCTACTTACGTCAGCAGCAGCGCCTTGCTCTTCTACACCTATCAAGAAGTCGCCAGAAATCCAGAAACCAATAGAAGGTTGTAAATCAGCACCAAAGCCTACCCAGTTCCAATCGTTGGAAACAGGAGCGTTGTTGGCTGCACTAATTTGAGCTACACGCACAGGAGAAGGATTAACGCCATCTACTACTGAAGCATTTATACCATAATTCAATTGGTCAGCAGCGAAGAAAGGTGTGTATAATGAATCTTGTGCTGTCTCTAAGGCGGGAGGGTTTGGCGCAACGTTATTGGCACCAGTCACATTTAAAGTTACTAAGTAAACACCGCCATCAAGTACAGGGAGGCCAGCAGTTAGAGTGTTTACATCAAATATATCAGCTTTAGCAATTACATAAGAGTTAGCCACTTTATTGATAGTATCAGAGCCAATGCCTATAAGAGTTAATTCTGAAGCATCAGATAAGGTACCACTAGCATCGCCATCATTGAATTGGTGAATGGAAACATTGACAATCGCACTAGTAATTCTTTGTAAGGTAGAGTTAGACCAAAATACACGGAAACCGACTGAATCAATTTTGGTATTTTGAGAAGCTCCTTGAGGGAAGAAGAACATACTACCATATTCAAATTCAGAAACTAAATTGCCAGCGCCAGCAGCAGGGAAAATTGTTCTTGCACCTACAGGATAGCCATCTGTAGCATTGCGGCGGCATTTTGAAAAATAGTTGCGAGTAACTTCAAATGTAGCAAAAGAGCTATCATTAGCAGTTGAGCCATCTGGATTATCGTGTTGTACGAAATATCTCACATCATAAGATAGCGAATCGTCAGGCAACCAAGTTAGCTGTTCGGTCAAAGTAACAGAAGAGTCTGCACCCAAATCTTGGCCTAACATTAGGGATTGACTGTGTATAATAGGCGTGGTTGTACCTGTTTCTACGATTTCAATGTTTAAGCGCGGATTGGCAGACATAGGAATTGTTTGCGCACCTTTATTGACCACTTTAGCACCAAATTGATATTCAGAAGAATCTATTTGTACGAAAGGTTGGTAACGGTTGTTGGAAACGCGGAATACAGTGAAGTCATCGCCCAAAGTATTGCCTGCGCCAAGCGGAGAAATACCCAAGTCATAAGCAGGTTTTTCTTTGATTTTGACATCGTCAATCATCCAATAGTAGTAACCGCCAGCCATGTGGAAGCGAATCATACAGTTAGCTAAGTCAGCATTAGGATTAGCTGCTATAGCTGCGTTGGTAAATGAAGAAGAAATGTCTATAACTTCAAGGTTGTTTGCTGGGGGGTGTGAATTAGAACCATTTACATCATAGGTCATCCAAGTCAAGCCGCCATCAATAGATACAGCTAGGCGACGGAACATAGTTTGATAACCAGGTAACCAACGTAATCTACTGTTCATTTCCAATACTATAGATTGTCCTGCTTGTCCTGTTAGGTCTATAGAAGGGCTTGTCATATAACCCTCTACACCCAAGCGATTGCCACCAGGGTCAACGTACCCATTAGGCGTAGTACCAGCACCAAATACTGGTTGGCCATTAGGTGCTAATTGTCCGCCATTATCCAAGAAATCCGTATCAAAAATAGCTATGCCATCAGCTACCGAAGCAGATTGCATAAGCCCTACTGTAGTCCCACCTGAACTCCAGCCTGCGCCTTTTCCTGTCAAAGAAATAGACCACAATGCGGTGGCACAAGAGCTATCGCGAGTCCAAGCAGCAGAGTTGCTGGGTTGTCCGTTTAGATTAGTACAATAAACGCTATTGGTTGTCCAACCTAAAGAGGTTAGTGTCCCATTGGGAGAAGCAAAACGCCCAACAGAATCAATATGAGGGTCGGTGCTGCCCGCGCCCCAAAGTACGCCTTGAGCAGAAAGTCCGCTTACCGCTAATAAACAAGCAGCAGCAAAACTCAATGTTTTTTTTGTAGAATTGTGTAGTGACATAATTTTGAAATTTATTTTTTTTAATACAAAAGATAAAAAAAAGACTGCCTTACGCATTTATAAAGCAGTCTTTTTTAGTAGAATTATTGTTTTACAAAACGTTGTGTGCTTACGCCACTGTTTGTTTTGATGCTCATAAAATACACGCCAGCAGGCAAGTTTTGAACGTCAAAAGTAGCGATTTCGCTAACTACATTTTTGTTGGTTTGCATACGAACAATGCGACCGCTTGCATCCGTCATAATGTATTGGATATCAGTAGCTGTTTTTGTATCTACTTGCACATTCAATAAACCATTGGTAGGATTAGGGAATACGTTCATAGCTACACCACTTGATACTGTTTCTTGTACTGTATTGACCAAAGTCATATTCAATGCTATAGAAGGCACTTGGTCAGCACCAAAGCCAATCCAGTTCCAGTCGTGACTTACAGGCGCACCTGCACCAGTTACTTCAGCTACGCGTACAGGAGAAGGAGCTATCAACGGGTCAGTACCAGCATTTAGAGCATAGTTAATATCAAAGCTGCCATACCAGTATCCAGTGAATTGACCGCTTCCATTATTTAAACCATCATCAGTATTACTTTGAGCTAAAGAAACCAAATACACTTTGTTGTTTTGGAACATAAAAGGTGCCAATGTATTTCCGTCAAGTACTACTGCGCTACCTCTTAGAAATGCAGAGGTGGCTGGAGGAGCTGGAATACCCAAAGTGTCTGAGCCAATACCAACTATGCTTAATTCAGGGTTATTTGGTACAGCAGTGTCATCCAAAACACCATCATTACCAGATTCATTAAATTCGCTTACGCGTACAGATACTTCACCACCAGTGAAACCAGGAGCTACACTTTGTATATAAGCGCGGAAGGTAACAGAATCTAAGCGATAGTTCATACCCATAGGGAAGAAGAACATACTGCCATATTCAAATTCAGAAATTTTATTGCCAGCAGCAGTACCAGGGAAACTTGCCCCTATAGCGCTTGGGAATCCGTCAGTAGCGCTTCTTGGTACTTTACTAAAATAGTCGTTGTTAGAGATATTGAACCTACGAACTATAGTATCGTTGCTAGTAGAAGCGTCACTGCCATTGTGTCTTACATAGTAAGTTGCGCGATAAGCACCAGGCATAGTAGGCAACCAAGCTATAGAATCAGATACATCTACATTAGCACCAGCAGGCACAGTATCAATACCTATAGAGTCCATATACATATTTGTCCAAGTACCAGCATTATCCATATCTATTTTAATGTGCAATCTTGCGCCAGCATTGATAATGTCTTGAACGCCTCTATTGGTCACGCGGGCTGCATAATAATATTCGCGAGCGCTTACTTGTGAGAGGGGTTGGTAGTAATAGTTAGAAATTTGCGCAGTAGTGAAAGCATCACCTAAAGTATTGCCTGCACCTGGAGTAGCTATAGCAATATCAAATGGGTCAGCAACTTGTATGCTTACATCATCAATAGCCCAAAAATAAGCATTATCGAGGAAGCGGAAGCGAATTCTACAGTCAGTAGATGCACCAACAAGAAAAGGTGTGATGTTTACATTAATCCAGCCTCTATAGTTTGCACGAACTCCACCACCATTACCAAGAGGGCGTATATCAATTGCATTCCAAGTAGCGCCACCAGTAGAAGAAAATTCTACGTGCATACTATCAGAAGTAAAATCTAAGTATGAGGTATAGAAACGAATGTTTAATGGGGTGCCTGCTAAAGCTTGAGCGCTTAGGTCTATGCTTGGAGATTCTATTACACCACTTTGTCGGGCTATGCCAGCTATGTCTAACGAATCACTATCAAACATAGCAGCACCAGTAGCCAATGTGGGAGAATTTAACCAAGCACCAGTGCCAGCATTTACCTGACTAATAGAGGCTGCACCAGCAGACTGACCATTAGTTGTATAAGTCCAAGGATGAGCAGCAAGATTAGTCCAGCCTGCACCAGCTAAAGTACCGTTGGTAGAAGTAAATTCGCCAATATCCTCATTGCTAGAATTACCAGAGCCTGCGCCCCAAATAACTTGTGCATTTGCGCCTGTGGCTAAGCCCATAAGCAGCGA
This sequence comes from Chitinophagales bacterium, assembly GCA_013297745.1. GTDB lineage: Bacteria > Bacteroidota > Bacteroidia > Chitinophagales > Saprospiraceae > JAAFIM01. The sequence goes on from JAAFIM010000009.1 coordinate 74,215, forward strand.
AAATGCTAAGGTAGTTTGTTTCAGATTTTTAATCATAAAGCAAAAAATAAAAATGTTTATTAATAAATTTAAAGAAATACAATTTGTAAAAAATGGCATTTAAGCCAATGCAACCGCAAAATTAAGCTAATGTTTTGATACCAACAAATTTTTTTTGATTTTAGACAAAAAAATTACAATTTATTGATATTCGCAACAGTAAGTTCTTGGTTTAATTGGGTTTTATCAACAGCCACCACACCTATTTTCTCGCAAACTTGCCCTCCAGCCAAATTGGCGAGTTGTGCTACTTGGCGCATATCTTGAGCAGCAGCCAATCCCAAAGCCAATACGCTAACTACAGTATCACCAGCTCCACAAACATCAGCTACGGAGCGTTCTTGAGTAGGGAAGTGTTGGGCAAAGTTATCTTTTTGTATAAAAATACCTTTGGCGCCTAAGGTTATACAAGTCCATTCATTAACGAGGCGAGTTTGCAATTGGTTGGCTGCCTGTTGCAAATTTTCTATATTTATTTGTTTTTCGGATAAATTAGTGGCTAAAGCTTCATTAATTTCTCTCAAGTTGGGTTTGAATAAAGTTACGCCTTTATAGTCCCAAAAGTTATGTTTTTTGGGGTCAGTTATAGTTGGTATATTATATTGTTTGGCTAATTTGATAATTTCCCTAATTAAATTTGGTTGTAAAACACCTTTATTATAATCTTGAAAAACTATGGCTTTAGCTTTATTTTCTGCCAATAATTGTTGAGTAGCAGCTATTATTTCTTCGGTTTGGCTTTCGTCGATGGCTTCTGTACTTTCTCTGTCATAACGCAAAAGTTGTTGTTGTCTAGCCAAGATACGCGTTTTTAGGCTAGTTGTGCGTTTATTGCTTATTTGCAAATAGCTAAAATCAATCTCATGTTTTGTTAGTAATTGTTTCAACTCTTCGCCTGCGCTATCGTGGCCGATTACGCTCATCAAAATAGGATTTGCGCCCAAAGCTTTGATATTAAGGGCTACATTGGCTGCTCCGCCCAATCTGTATTCTTCTTGCTCGTGATTGACCACCAAAACTGGCGCTTCGGGAGAAATTCGCTCTACTTTTCCGACCAAATAATGGTCTAAAATAACATCGCCGATGATTAAGATAGGCAAATTTTCATAAGCTGATAACATAAAAATAAAAATTTATACTAAAAAAAATATAATAAATAGGCAATTTTTACCAAGACACGCCCACGCCGCCGCCTTGATACCAATGATTTTTGGCTACTTCTTTATAAAATAAAAAACGACGATTTTGTTGTCTAGAAAACTCGTGCAGTTTATCAGTAACGTCGCTATTGTCGCCCAAAATATAGGCATTTGCAGCCAACTTATCTTTTACCGTTTGATATTCGCGCATTTCGTAGTCGGCGGAATGGTCGCTATCATTGATGAATATATCTATTTTTTCGCCAAATTTTTCTAAGGAATTGACAGAATCGCCAAATAAAATTTCGCCTACTTCGCTATAAGGAGCTTGCAATAAATAACCTGCTTTAGGATTAATATCTGTGCCAAAATAACGACCCAAATGTCCTTCTGATTTGTTTTTGAGCAAAGCAGCAGTCAGCACCACAGCGCCCAAACCTTTATCTACTCCCGTTTCTATTACCGTTTTTGGTTTTAGGGCGCGCACCATTGCGTACCAAGCCAATCGTTTGCCAAAACGAATCACACGGTCAGCTTTATAACGCTCTGGATGCTGTTGGGTTAGTTTTTCTATATGTTGGGCTAAGGCTTGGTCTTGTTCTAGCTCTCGCATATACGCAGCAATTTCTTCAACCGATTTATGGGTTACGACTGCTACAAAATCCACTAAATAAGCTCTTTGATAGTCGTCCAAATCAAAGGTAAAGTTGGTTGTTTCGCGCGAAGCAAATAACCATTTTAGCATCAACCAGTTGTATGCCCACTGAAAACCAGCCAAAATTTTGAGCCTGTAAAAAAATAAAATGATTGTACCCAATATAGGTATATTTAAAATTGTTTTCATTTGTTGTTTAAAACTATCTATTTAGACAATGATTGTTGGTAAATATGGGTATAAGCCAAATTTATATGCTTGAAATTATAATTTTCTAATACAAAATTTCTTGCTGCTGTTGTTATTTTATCGCTGTTATTGGGGTTTAAAATCCAATTTAGCCCATTTTTAAAATCTAAGGCTTGTTGTGGTTCTGCCAAATAGCCCGTTTGTTGGTGGATAATCATTTCTGGTATGCCGCCTATACGAAAAGCCAACACTGGAGTACCACAAGCCAAACTTTCCATTATGGTGTTGGGCAAATTATCTTCCAAAGAAGGCATAGCAAACACGTCAGCTGCGCTGTAGGCTCGCACAATTTGTTCAGTTTGGCTAAGTGAGCCCAAATAATGCACAGGCAAAGGCAATTTATCTAAAATATCCGTGTCTATTTTCCCCATAATAAGCAAAGCCAGTTGGGCGTGGTTTTGTTCTTGTTTTAGCAATTCCAAACTTTTTTGTAGCCATTCAAAACCCTTGCGTTTGTCATTGACATTGGCGGCTACAAACAAAATTAACTTTTTATCTGTAGGCAAACCCAGTTGTTGTTTGGCTATAGTTTTATCTATAGGTTTGAACAAGTCTGTATCTATGGGATTGGGGATATTGTGAATATCGGCGTTTTTGAGTAGAGGGCTTTGACGAGCCAAATCTGCCAACCAAGCGCTACAAGCTACTATATTTAAGTTTTTGAAATGGCTATAAATTTGCCGTTTTTGTTCAAAAATTTGATTAGAAATATCTTTGGCTTGAGGGTTTTTGGTATAAAAGCAATTGCCGCATTGTTGTAGATAATTTTGACATTCGCTCGCATAATGGCAACCGCCAGTAAAAGCCCACATATCGTGCAACGTCCAAACTATAGGTTTGCCCAAAATAGCCAATTGTTTTAGGTTTTCCAAAGATAAAAAACCTTGATTTATCCAATGCAAATGAATAATGTCCGCCTCCTGAATGGCTGGGTGTTGGCTAATATCTTTGCCCCAATTGGCTAAAGAAAAAGCAAAACGGACTTCTTTATTGGCTTCGTGCTGCCACCAGCGTAGTCGTTCGGCCATAAAATTAAATCGCCAACGCGTATAACTCATTACTGTTTGTATATCTGCTTTTTGACTTTTGTTTTCTGCTGTCAAAACACTGACTTGATGCCCACCTGCGCGTAAAGCTGCTGCCAACCGCATACAAGCTATGCCTGCGCCTCCATTGGTGTAAGTATTGAGTATGGCTATTTTCATAAGTATGGAATACAATTAAGCCGCAAAAGTAGCTATTTTTGCTAATAAAGTAACTTTTTTAAAAAATTTGTAGCGCTAATTCTATATTTTGAAATAAAATAGCATAAAAAAAAGCAGCCTTTACAGTTCGTAAAAGTTGCTTGGTGTCTTATTTTCAGTTAGAAAGTACAGGCATATCAACAGTATCAGCGAAATTATAACTAAGTCGGCTTGGACTGTGTTAATAGCTCTCAAATCAATAGCTTTTTTAAAAATTTGGCTTTTGATTTTTACTTTTTTCATAAAAGACATTAGCTAATCTTTAGCAAGGGTAAAACTTTCAGTTGAATTATCTTCTTCTATTTCTTGTACTTGCCAATTTTCATCCCAATTTATATATTTAGCACTACGACACAGACAAAACTCACCAACATTTTCTACAGAGTCCCGTTTATAAATCCAAATAGGTGGCATCATTAAGTCTAATGTATCCAATGGTTTTAGGCGGCGGCTGGGTTCTCCCAATATATTTTTAACCGTTTGGCTATCCATTCCTATTCTTATAGAATACCAACGCGCATATGAATATCTAGCTGGGCAAACACAATCCACACAACTAATAAAGGATAAAATGATTAAATAGATGAGATATTTCATATCTTAGCTTGAACCCTTTCAGGGTTCATATTTGCCAACCCCGAAGGGGTTGAACGGCAATTGCCCCGTGTGAAACACGGGGTTTATAAGAAAAAAATTAAAAATATCGTTGCAAAGGTGTAAGTTTTTAATCACCAATAAATTATTCCTGATGCTTACTGTTAAAAATCTGTGCCTAATCCCAAATGTACATTTGGCACTTGTATTAAGCCAGTTTCTATACCAAAACCTACGTCTATTCTCAATAAATGTCCAGATATCATAGTGCGTATCCCTGTGCCAAAAGCCATAACTATAGGTTGGCGATAGTACTCGACGCGCACCCGAATAGGAGAAACAGCTGTGCCTGAACCTCTATCTATAATGCTGGTATTTAACGGATTGTCTTTGGAGAAAGGCGATGAACCGTGCCAAGCTGTGCCTATATCAAAAAAGGGTATAATTTGTAAAGTACGCAAAAAATTAGAGCGTGTTCTACCTGCCAAATAACGAATGACTGGTATGCGCAATTCAGCGTTGATGACCATAAATGAACTTCCATTTCTGATGTTATTGGCAAAACCACGCAAAGGCGCTGCCAAAGTCTGATAGGCAAATTCGCCAGTTTGGGGCAAAGGTATGTTGTCGTTTGTTTGGGCAAAAATTCCATTTTCTATCCCACCAAGCGAGTATAATAGTTTTTGTTGCCCTAACGAAGTCGCTCCTGCTGCACGCACAGCGAAAATTGTTTTGTTGTCCAAAGAAAAATATCGTCTGTAGTCAAAACCTATACTGCTGGTTATCCCGCCAGAAAAATCAAAACGAAAATCGGGATTGGTTGTTATCTCAAAAGGCTTGAAAATATCCAAATAAGCTTTAAAACGAGTACCTTTTCTCAAGTTTAGGGACATTTCTACTGTGTTGTCAAATACATATTCGCCTCTAAACCAAGCTTTTGTACGGGTCAAAACAGGAACCAATAAACTATTAATTTCTTGCGCTATAATGGCTACTCGGTCATTTTGTATAGTGGCTTGCCCACGCACAGAACGATAACGGTCAATGGGATATTTCAGCTCGAATTGGGCAAGATATTTCAAATTTCTACCCTTGACGGGCAAAGTAGTGCCGTTGGAAGTATCCACCAAATTGAAATCATCCACACGGCTGCGGCGATAAAATGAGTATTTTTTATCTAACTTACCTTTTCTGTCGTCCAACACAAAATAACAATCAAAACCATTGAAAGTCAAGGGAATACGCACACCAATTTCTATCCTGTAGTTTTCAAAAATATCTGAAAAATTGACTTTACTCAACAAGCTCAAAGGTGTAAATCTGTATCTATTGTTGAGATATAAATCCAAACCACCAAATAAAGGGGTATTATCCACCTGAAATGCAAATCCATCAGCTCTAAATAAATTGCGATACAATATCTTTTGTTGGCTGTCGTATTTATGAAATTTCAATCTTTTGTCATCTGCAACTATGGGTATAGGTTTTTCTTTGGGTGCTTCTTGATTAATGTTTCCATTTTCACCTTCCACCAAAATTGTAGGTTGGGGTTTATTGTTGGGCGGCAAACTGTCTTTAATCGTGGCTTTGGGTTTTTCTACCTCGCCAAACTCGCTTTGAAATAAATAATTATCAATATCAATGCGAGAAGTATCAACTATATTTTCGGGTTTTTTGCTGCTGGTATCGGGTTCATTTTCCAATTTTTGGGGTTCTTTGTCGTTGCGATTTTGGTTATTGTCTAACCTTTCGTTATTGCGTTGGGTTTGTATGTTAAAGTAATCATTAAAATACATTCTATACTTGCTGATGGCTGGGGTTTCTTTTCTATCATTGGCAAAATCGCGTACGAAAATTCTAAAAGCATCTTCATAAAATATCAAATCTAAAATTTTATTGCTTGTAGCAGAATAACTGTGTTCCAAAATTGAGCGGCTGTAGTCTGTATTGGCTTCAGATTTGCCCACATATTTATAAACAGCCACGCGATATTGGCTATCTACTTGGGTTTCGTCCAAACCAATTTTCGCGCTGTCTTGGTGGAAAGTGAGGCTGGTTTTATTTTTTAGCACAAAAACTTCGTTATAATAATCTACCAAAGTGTCCAAACCGCCCACGTATCGGTTCAAAATTCCGCTTTCGTTGCTGATAAATCCAAAACTATTGCCATTGAAAGCAAGCGGGGCAGTTTCTTCTACATAGCGGGTGTTGGTTAGGCGAATTAAAGGCAATTTTTTGTCGGTATTGAGAAAAAACAAGTCAGTTTTGCGGTTGTTGTCCACAAACTTAACTGGAGTGGGGTTCAAATTGTTGTTGTTGCGGGTAGAAGTGAACAAAATCCCATTCGCGCCGCCCAATTTGGCTGTAGCAACTTCCACGTCGTCCCACAAATCGTTAGTTAGCGCTTGGGTTTTGCCCGTCTGGGTGTTGATAAGATACACATCAGAACGACCTTCTTGAGTAGCTGTTGTTACGATTTCTTGGTTGTTGAACGCGTCCATTGAATGGATAGATTCCAAACCTTTGATATTAACTTTGCGCCCAATTTTCTTATCAGATAGGTTATAAACGTATAATTGCAGTTGGTTTTTATCGTTGTTGCTGAAAATAAGCGTTGTGCTATTTTGCGAAAAAGCAATTCTTGGATAATCGGGAACTGTATTGTTGGCTAAATCTTTTAACCCTGTTTGCCAAATAATGCTGGCTTTGTTGTCGGCTATATGATGCAACCAAATATATTGTTGTCCTTGATATTGGCTAACATAAGCGGCGTGTTTGCCGTCGGGGCTGATGCGGGTTTGGCCTACTACGGCTTTATGTTTGGTATCTACGGTTAGTTCGCCTTTGCTCGGAATTTTGCGATTTTCATTATCTGCGTTATATCGTTTTTGATAAAATTCAAACCACTCAGCAGCCACAGCGTAAAAACTTGTACCAAATACATAAGTGAATCCCGTTTCTGCGCTTCTGTATGTACGCGACAAATATACCAAATTAGACACAGCACTTGAACCGCTTTTTTGACTAATATAATGAAACATAGATTGCCCCGCCAAAGTAGGTTTGTACTTGGATAATTCTATAAAATCGCCATATTTTCCCCCCAAAAAGGCTTCGCGCAAAGCATCGTCTTTTTCTTCGTTCCATTCTTCTGTAGCATAAGCGATTATACCTTCAGTAAACCAAATTGGCAATTGTAATAAAACCGCATTTTGTACAATTTCTTGCAAATTGCCCCCATAAATCATTCTATTGACCAAAGCCCTTGCTGTGCCTGTTCTTACTTGCTCGCGTAGATGCGAGTGGCTTCCATTAAAATAAGTTAGAATTTTATGCGAAAATAATTTATTGGTATTGCCATTATTGACGATTTGGGTATACAGTCCTATATTATTTTGCAAATAATCGCTATAGTCTGCATAAATGATAATTTCTATCTTATTGCGGGTGTCGTATTCCAATATAGATTTTAATTCAGTATAATCTTCTTCGGCAGTTTCTACCACATATTGAGCCATTTCTTCCAACTCTTCGGGAAAAGAAATCGCAAAATGGGGCGATTCGTAACGATACCATTTATAACTTTCGTGTTGTAGCCTATTTTGTCCAAAGTTGGTATTGACCAATTGGGCTTGGGCTTGACTGCCTATAGCAAGTGCGCAAATCGCGGATAAACAGATATTTTTTATGTTCATAATATATTTTGCTTGGTTTAATGCTGCAAAAGTAAGTAAAAGATGCTTATTTTTTTGATAAAAACGCGAAAAACAAAACTAAAAACGCAAAAAAAATTATTTTAGTTGAAAAAAAAAGCCCTTTCGCAAAGAAAGAGCTTGGAAAGTGTCCAAATAATGGAAAATTACTTTGATTGCTTGTATTTTTCTACAGCTACAGCACAAAATTCTAATCTGTATTTTTGAGCTTCTTTTGAAAAAAATTCATACTCTTCTATAGTTAAAGCTTGTATTTTTTTCGCAAAAGGCTGCGTACATTCGGCTATTTGTGCTATGGCAAATTTACCATTTTCTTTATATTCTTCAATGGTTAGTTTCTTTTCTCCCAATTCTTCTGATAGGGAAAAAAGTAAATGAATGTGCGGACATTCGCAATAGGCTTGAGCATTTTCTTTCGCCAATTTGCTGATTTCTGCATTTGTTTGCTCGTCTTGGGCGAAAACGGCCGTGGCGCAGCAAAGGGAAATCAATAAAAATATAATTTTATACTGAATTTAAAAAGTGAGTGTGTAATAAGAGCTATTAAGCACTATAATTATAAAAATAATGTGTTTTTCGTTATAAAAATAAGCGAGAGCGTGGGGTTTTATACCCCACGCGGTGAAACATC
>JAAFIM010000090.1 GCA_013297745.1 Chitinophagales bacterium
GATGACGTTTGTACCAGTAACTGCAGGAGTTGGCAAAGCATTAACAGTAACGGTGCGGTTAGCGGTAGCAGTACAACCGTTTGCATCAGTCGCGGTAACTGTGTAAGTGGTGGTTGTAGTTGGCGAAACTGTAGCTGTAGGCGTATTTTGACCAGAAGACCAAACATAGCTTGTGCCGCCAGTAGCGGTTAAAGTTGTAGATTGACCATTACAGATGACGTTTGTACCAGTAACTGCTGGAGTTGGCAAAGCATTAACGGTAATAGTGGCGATATTAGAATAAACTACACAACCGTTAGAACTTGTAACGCGTAGTCTAACCTGCATACCTGAAGCTGCGTTGGCTATAGTCATCAAAGGCAAGGTTAAAGTATTGGTGGTTGCGCCTGAAACCGTATTCAAATAACCAGGAGCATTCCCAACTCCGTTGGTTATATCCCCAAATACACCAGCAGCAGAAGAGCGATACTCCCATTGGAAAGAAGCCCCATTCGTAACTGCCGTAGCAAAAGTTAATACATCGCCCGCGCAAGCGGTGCGGTTAGTAGGTTGAGTGGTAAAGGTAGCGTTGGGAGTTACCACTATAGTAGTGTTGCAAGTTACGTTAGCGCCTGTGGTACTAGTTGCTCTAAATGTAACGGTGTTTGTTCCTACAGGGAAGGCTGAACCACTTGGCAATCCTGCGATTTGTGTGACTGTAGCTGGTGGGAATGTTCCACTACCAGTAGCAGCATTTACTTGGGTCAAAAATGTCTGCACCATATTTTGGATTTCAGTATTTGTATAAGCATATCCGTTAGACCCCGCCACCAATAGGTAGTAAAGTCTTGTCGTTGCTGAAATACCAGACAAAGTGTGTTGGCTGTCGTCTGTATTAGTAGAAAAACTATGTGTGGCAGAAGGATTGCTAGGTATGATGAAAATCTGGTTGATAGAAGGGTCAAAAGCGCCATTTACCCGTTTTACAAAAACATTATAAGTTTGGCAACCTACTGTGATATTAAAGGTAAATCCATTTGCTACGCCGCTACCATCTGCGCCATTGTTACCTGTGATGCTGAATGAGTTGATATTGTTGATATTGGCAACCATTACGAACATATTATCCACTTTTTGGGTAAAATAACTGCCCCCTACACCAAAGTTAGCATTGGCTGTAACCACACCACCAGTATAAGGAATAGCGGACGCCAAGTTGGTGTTTAGAGAGTTACCACCATCGTACATATCGCTTCCGCCATCGCCTATATCTACCCCAGTAGCCCCACCTGTGCCATCTAGTGCAAAATTAAACCTGTTGCTGATGGAGCTGGTGATTGCGGTGCCAGTAGAATTAAAATTAGATAGGACAGTAGATAAAGGCGTTTGCACACAGTTAGGCGCACAAACATCAAGTGCTGTGGGCGTTGCAAAAGTAGCTACAGGGTTACATTCTGGTACTGTAATGTTGGAAGGGCAAGAGATGGTCAAGGTGTTAACCGTTACGGTGGTAGAAGCTACAGACGAACAACTCCCAGTGGTACCAGTAACCGTATAAACAGTCGTTGTGGCTGGGTTAACCGTATTAACAGCTGTATTCGTGCCATTACTCCAAGCATAAGAAGTTGCACCTGATGCTGTTATATTGGTAGTTTGTGGTCCGCAATTATTTACAGCAGTCGGGTTTACGGTAACATTGATACCAGGCACATTTACCACCAAATCATCCGTACAAGTACCTGAAGGGCAAGTCCAATACGAGGTATAAGTGGTTGTTCCTGATGGTGATACTGTTGCGTTGGGGGTGTTGCTAATTACAGTAGCTCCTTGTTGCCAGCGCAGAAAAGTACAGTTCAAAGGAGAGAAGGTGTTGCAGCTTGGGCTACCAGCGAGAATGCCTCTAAAATCTTGTGAATTTCTACCTGGAGTGGCTATAGCTACAGTTCCTGTATTGTTTTCGGCACCTTGAGTGGCTACAACCCCTGAAGTGGTTGCACTCCAACTTGCTGAATATTGGCTGATTCTGGTCTGAAATGAACCATTCTCGTTTAGAATAATCTGAAAAGAAGCGGTCATACCAGCAGGGGGCGCACTACCACCATTATAAGGTACTACGTTGTTATAACTCACTATAAATTGGCGATTGGGAGCTGTACCAATAGTTTGGTAATTGATAGTTCCCCCAAATCTAATATCTATGTCTGTGTATAAACCAGCGATGTAGTTATTGGGATTGCCACCAGCGGGTATAGCAAAAGCAGAGAAACCCGTGAATGTAAAAGGACCAAATCCTACAATACCATTAGATTGGATAACAGCTGTGGTGTAAGTAGTTCCAAAAAAATTGAATGGGAAACCAATAGGAACTTGCCCTGTAACACAGTCGTCGCAAGTTGTAGGGAAAGCGTTTGTGCCGCCTGTGGGTAATGCAACACAAGGCGTGGAGGCTACCGTGAAACTTACGTTATAAATAGGAACTGCCGATATATTCACAGGGCTACCACAAGCAGCCGAGGTTAAATCTGGTCCCGCATTGGGGGGATTGTTGGGTGGACATTGCGCAAATATATGCGTTGCCGTTAGCGAAAGGAAGAATAAAATGTAGAAAATGTTTTTCATTATTTATCTATTTTGATTTTGAGGGTTGTATTTGTTGGATTTCCAAGCGTCGTATTCAGCAGGGCTAAGATTTCGAGCGGCTTCAGCCTGTTCTTTTTGGTCAGCCACAATACGCGCTTCTAGCAAATGTAGGGCGGCATATTCGTTGTAAACAGCTTGAGCTTTATTTATAGCTTCCGTATCGTTGTAGGCTTTGGCTACATCAATGGGAAACTGTAAATCGTGTAATTTTTGGATAACAGCAGGGTCAGGCTGTGTGGTTTGAGCGGAAACTACAGTGCCCAAAAACAGAAAGGCTATAAACAGCCCTACTTTGTTAAAAATATTCATAAAGGTTAAAATTTAATATAATTTAAAATAAGTATACGATGTACATAACGTATAATGTTACGGTTTTGTGATGCAAAGGTAAGCATTTTTTTAATAATGTGTGCATTTTTTTGCTTTTAATGTTAATTTTTTGTAAAAAAATAAAAAAAGGCTTGCTCGAAAGCAAACCTTTTTGTTTAAAACGTTGAAAATCAGCTTATTTTTTCACCACTTCTACCCAATCCCCTTTCAAACGGGCTTGGTAGGTTTTGTCGTACATACATTCTACGGTAGCAGAAGGTAGGTAATAACGCCCCCAATAAGTAGCATTTAAGGCTAATTTGAATATCTTGCTTTCTCCTTTTTTCAAATCAAAGAAAGTATATACTCTGTCGTCGCGTTGGTCTTGAAAATCTGGTGTATCACCACCCGCTACACTAGTATTGAGTAAACGCATATTCAGAATTTCCCAACCAGAAGGGAAGATTTGATTTAAGGCTAATTCACTCAAATCATTGCCGCTTGTATTTTTAATAGTAGCAACAGCGATAAAATTGGTACTTTGGGCTATGGATTTTACATTCAAATCTTTACCATTCTGGTCTAAGTATTTGACGGTTAAACTGATACCGTTGCTGGCTTCTGTTTCGTTGCCTGCTGCTGGTACGCCCTCGCCAATAAGGCGTGGGTAAAGTGCTGCCCCTGCCATATTTTTAACCTCAATTTTTGCAGATTTTTCCCCGTCCAAAGGTGTTTGGAAGATAGGTTTGCCGCTAGCCACTTTCACCCAACTGCCATCGCCGATTTTGTACTCAAATGCAAAGTTGGTGTTGCTTTCTTTGTTGGTATATTGCGCCATAGCTATCAACCCAAAAGCGGTTTCTTGCGTAGATAGCCAATCCGTACTTCCTAATTTACTGGCTACTGCTTTCACCAAATTGCTGGCTTGTGCGCGCTCGTCTAGTAGAGAGAGGGTATAAAGCAATAAGGCTTGGTCGCGATATTGTGAGCCATAAGTACGGGCTGCTTCGTTTGATTTGATGGCTGCAACATCCAAAATAGCCCCTACAGTGATGGTTTTGGCTACATCTTTTTGCCCAGCAAGGCTATAGGCTGCTGCCAAATAATAACGTGAATTAATATCTAAATTATTGCTGCGGCTTGTTCTGAATCTGTTCATAGCCCCCATTTCTGGGCGGCCTGCCAAAGCAAGGGTAAATAATCGATAAGTTTGACTCAAGTCGTTGGCATAAGCAGTATATTTATCTGTGCTTGCGTTGCTAGGGTTATAGGCTGCTGCTGTGCTGGTTTGGTGTTCTATAAATTTATCCAACATCCCAGAAGGAAGGCTATATCCCGATTTTTGTGCTAAAATTAGAAAATGTCCCACATAGCTTGTCGCCCAGTTATCTGCACCGTTTGCGCCTGTCCAATATAGAAACCCGCCGCTGCTGGTTTGAAATTTTTGCAATTTGTTGATAGCTGCTTTCACATTTTTATCAATATCGGCTTTCATCTCATCTTTCAACTCCAAAAACTGCCCTACAAATAACTGCGGGAATGCGCTTGAGGTGGTTTGTTCCACACATCCGTAAGGGTATTTGACCAAGTATTTTAGCCTGCTTTGCAAATTGATAGCTGGAATAGCCGAAACTTCCAAAGTGGCTGAATTTGTACCCGCGATTCCGTTCGGGTTGTAGCTTTGTGTCCAAATTTGTTTGTCTTCTAGCGTGGTGGCTGGGCTGATGTTGGCAATGGCTGGGTTTGGGTTTCTAACCTGTATTTCTGTTTCGTAATAAGATTGGAAATTGCCACTTTTAACCATTACTTTTACCGAACCTATTCCTACTTTGGATTTAGCTTTTAGCTCAAAATAAGCCATAGCATCCGACATAGATTGGATAGGGATGGTTTTTTTGCCGTTGTCTGATATTTCAAAAAAATCGTTGGTTTGCACGCTAATTTCTACGTTGCTGATACCCTCTTTCATCGCGAAAACATTCACAGGCAACTGTATTTTTTCATCGGGGGCGATAACTCTAGGCAAAGTCGCCAACACCATAAGCGGCTGTTTGACAGGGGCAGTTTTTTCGGCAGAACCGTAAGAACCATCTTGCCCAGCGATTACCATCACCCGCACAGAACCCACATAGTTGGGCATTTTGAACGTATGGGCTTTTTTCTCCCCTTTGGCCAAGCTAAAAGGTCCAGCATATAATACTACAGGTTTGAAACGGTCTTGTTTTTTGGCTGCGTTGTTGATAACCGCATCGTCCCCGCCTATGGCAAGCAAACTTTTGACCTGTCCGCCATACGCGCCCAAAACTTCGTTGTACATATCCCAAGTTTTTACCCCTAAAGCCATTCTTTGGTAGAAAGTTTCCCAAGGGGATGGGGTTTTAAATTTGGTAATATCCAATAAACCTTCATCAACAATAGCTACCGTGTAAGACATAGCCCCGCCATTGCGTTCAGCCACATTAACGGTAAAATCTTTAAGCGGTTCTAGTTCAGCAGCTATATCAATAGTAGGGTTTAGTCTGGTATTGGGGTCTTCTATTTGGATGGGGATTATGCCATACATTCTAATCGGCAAATCGTTTTTGGTCTGTGCGTGGGGTTGCAATAGGGTAACGTGCGCATACACATTAGGCGACATTTCTTTGGTAGCGGTAAAGGTGAATGTGGTGGTGCCTTTGGTGGCGTTTATCCACTGTGCAGCTAAAATTTTGCTGTTATTTTCTATACTCACCAAAGCGCGCCCAGCAAAACCTGTAGGTATATTCAACGTTACCGTTTCACCCACATTATATTTGGTTTTGTCGGCGGTGAAATTCAAAGCGGTTGCGCCTTCTGGGTCTTTTTCGTTAGAGCGTCCAGCCCAACCTGGCCAATCAATATAAACGACTTTGCTCGCGCAGTGGCCTGTGCCGTCGCAAGCGCGAACCAAATAACGCCCCCAGTCGGGATATTTGACCTCCATTTGCCAACTGCCTACGCCGTTTTTGGTGCTGATGCTGCCTTTTTGTATCTCTTGAGCGCTTACTTTACCTTGGTAGGCTGACACTTCATTTTTGCTTTGTTCAAACCACCAACGCCAATCTAATTTGTACAAGGTAACATCAATTTTGCTTTTATCTACAGGGTTGCCGTTTATATCGACGGTGGCAATCTGTATATTATGTTTGATGTCGGTCAATAACATATCGCGTTTTTCATCCCCTTTGGGTATGGATATACCCACATAATTATTGTATGCGTGGAAAGGCACGCTAAACTGGTCGATGCTGAAATCGCCGCCTTCTTCGTACACTTGAGTGATAAAGTTAGCGGTCAAAACGCTTGGTGCTTGTATGTTTTTAAGGTTAATTTTGGGGGTGAAATTCGCTTCGCCATTTTCATTTAGCTTGCCTTCAAACACCACCTGATTTTCTGTATCTAATTCTCTAGCCAAATCGCTAAATTCAAACCCTATAAATTTTTCAAATTTAGGGCTGCTAGCTTTAAGCCCCATTTGTACTTCTGTTTTCAAATTGCGGGCTACAGCGCCTGTGAGCCAACTAGCTTTGAGGGTAGTTTTGCCCATATTGGTGGCATTCAAGGCGGTGGTTGTACCAAAATCTAAATTTAATTTCAACCGATTGGGTTTAATCGCCTCTATTTTAACCGTTTTGGTAAAAGTTGCCCCACCTACTTTTATCGTGGCGGTATAATTGCCCGTTACTGCGTTTTCATCCGTGCGGCAGGTGAAATTATAGAAACCATTTACCCCGTTGGTAGCGGTTTTTTTGGCGACTAAGCCGCCTTTGGAATCTTTAAGTTCAAACAATACTGGGTGATTGGCTGGCAAAGTTTTATCCTTGTCTTCTAGTATAAAGTTCAAAAATAACTCATCTCCTGGTCTCCAAACACCTCTTTCTCCATAGATAAACCCTTTTAGACCTTTTTCGTATTTTGCGCCTTGCACATCAAAACGGCTCATAGACAAACTCGCACCGTCGTCCAAGCGCAAATATCCGCGCTGTTTGCCCGATTTGGCTACCAATAAAAACGGTTTGGGGTTGCTCAAGTTGGCTATATCTATTTTAGCAAAACCGCTTGCATCTGTTTTGAAATTGGCGATAACGTTGTGGTGGAAATCGTACAACTCCAAATCCACTCCCGACATAGGTTCTGTAGTTTGTAAGTTGTTGACTACGAACAAGTTGCCATTATCGCCCCTTTTGGCCATAATCCCCAAATCCGAACCTAATACATTCCGTCTGATGCTTTTATCCGAGTTGTAGTAGTATTTAGCACAAGGGTTTTGCAAATCTTCATATTCGTAATCTTCCTCATAATAATCCCAATAGCTATCGTCCAAAGTGGGTTTGTCCCAATCTGCGCCCAAAGCCAACATATCTTTTTCCTCGTCTTTTAGTTCGTTGCCGTCCACATCTCGGTTGGTTGTGCAGCTGTATAAAGAGTAAGATTTTCTAAAACCTATAGCAATCTCGTAAATCGCGCCCTGTTCTGGTTCTAATAAAGTAGCTAAATCCAAAGAGTGAGTAGTCCAGTCGCCCAAATTCAACTCTTTGTTGTTGCTAAAATCAATTTTCTTTCTCAATACTTCAGTTCCAACCCGTTTTAGCTCTTGGTTGCCGTCGATTTTATTCACTTGGAAAAACTGCACCACGTTGGTTTCTTTTATCTTTATCACGCGGATATCAATAGCGGAAAGGTTGACGGTTTGGAATATAATCGGCATAGTATTGGAGCGGGGGATGATATTCCCTTTTCCTATCCATTTGAGTTCTGGTTTGGCGTCCGAAAAATTAATATCTTCAGTTTGTGGTTCGGCTAGAATTTTGCCAGAAAGTCCTTTTATACCCGCCAAAATCTCTAATTTATAGCTTCCTTTGAGTTTGTTTTGGGTATAAACCTTAATTTGATTGCCTGACATAGCAAATTTTAGCGGCTTGCCGCCCAATTTTATCAAACCATCCAAACTTTGGTTAGGGTCTAATTGCTCTGAAAACTCCAATACGATGTGTTGTTCTGGATTTTGAAATTTATAGCTGTTATTGAGTATAAATTCGCCGTTTGAGGGGATAGGAAAATTCAACTCTCCGCTATTATTGGTTTGTATAGCTTTGCCGTTCCATTTCCACAATACTTGGCTGCGTTGTTCTTGTTTGCTTACGCTATCAATGGTAAAAATATGGGTAAAATTATCCAAGTGTTCCCAATTGATTTTCAAGTTTTTATTTCCTACAAAAGCGGTAAATATCTGTTCTATGGCTTCTATATTTTCTGCATCTCTGGTGCTCAATTTACCTTGCAAGCGCATCAATTCGCCTTTTTCGCCACTTACAGTAGCTGCCAAAGGGCTTACATTTACAAATTGGGGTTTTGCCCGAAATTGGAATTTAAACGTAGCGAGTTCGGCTGGTATATTGGCTAGTACTTTATCCAGCTGAACGGTGGCGGTATAAATTTCTCCCGATACGAAACTATGGTTGGGCACAAACAATAGACTACGTTTGTCTTGCCAACTCAAATTGCCTTCTATATTGGGGCTGATGCTGAACAAACCCTTGGGGATGGCTTCAGCTGTATTTTTGACCACTTCGTCAGCAAATTCTAAGACGATAGGTGATTTTTTAGAAATCTCTCCCGTTGTATGTGCGCTAATGTAGGCATCGTGGGCGGGATTGTGACTAATAGGATTGGGACGATGGTCACAACCCGATAAAGCCAGCAGCATTAACAGGCTATAGAAGCCGACTTTTTGTAAAATACCCATTTTTTAGTTGGTGTTTTATTTAAAAAAAATTAAAATATAAATGTTACTTATTGTAGTTACACTTGAGGTTTGATTTTAGTACAAAATAGCTATAAGTTAAATCGGGTAGAAATTTTTTTTAACGGCTTGCGCCTAAAAAATTTATTTTTATTACTTTTTTGATGGCAAAAAAGTAACCAAAAAAGCCAACGCCAACCCCGAAGGGCTCCCGTCAGGAAAAAGGCGTTTTTGCTTATATCTTTTTCAAAGATAAGCGCAAAACCGTCGCTACAAGCCGACGTTTTTTGCGTTGCAAAAAAGCTACTGCCCTCGCTTTGCTCGGTTGGTCGTCTTTCCGCGACATACGCTGGTTTTGGCGTCGCACGGCGAAAATTTAGCTTTTTAACTTGACTTTTATCACAAAATAGCTCAAGCGTAACTCCAGTTACTTGGTTTTTTTGCCTTTGTCCTTGCCTGAAGGTTTGCTGTCTTTATTATTTTCTTTTTCCTTTTCTACTTTACCGCTTGTGGGGTTGTTGTTGGGGAAAGCCATCGTTTTCAACCTATTTAAGGCTTCACTTTCGCTCAAAAAATATGCGGGTATAAATCCCGTAAGCCCATTATAGCTGACTTTGATGTATAAATTATTTTGGAGATAGTGTCGCGATTCTTGGCAGCGATTTTCGCTTTTATCAAGCTCATACGCCAATAATTCTACTTGGCTTTTGGCTGGTATGACAGCTAAAATGGGGCTGTTGCGGCCAACTTCCAACTGCAAGGGGCTGTTTTGTATGTTGACGCTGCCCAGCCCTTGTGCGCGCGCTTGATTAGATGCTAAAGCTGCGGCAATGGTTGTGAGCAAAATGATTTTTTTTAACATAATTTTAAGAATATTATAAGCGCAATAAATTTTAATTTTGTATTATTGGTATAAATATGCAGATTTTTGGGTTTGAACCCCAATTTATACTTAGGCAATGCAAAGATAGTAATTTTATTCGGTTAGATACACATTTTGTTGTATAATTTTTTATAAATAAAAAAAGCCCCCTATTTAGGGACTTTTTGTTGAAGTATAAAACTAGACTTTTATTAAATCTGAATAACATTAGGGGGTGAAAAATGATAGGGTAGGGCGGTATTAATTGGCACTTGGCTCATCCAATTGTTGTACAGCTTGGCTAATGGTGTTGTACCAATCCAAATTGTCATTAAGTTGAGCTTGCAAATGCTCCAATTCTGTGCGGCTTAATTCGCGTCCTACTGTTTCTTGCGCTACGCGCTGTACATCAGCTATTGCTATTGTACACCATAAATGTTCTTTATTCATTATTACAAATCTGTTGGTTATAAAAAGCAAATAGAAAAAAATTAAAACATAACGTTGATAAATATATTAATTCGTTTTGCGCCATTTTTGTTCCCAGTTGGCTAAAAAAGGGTGTACAAGCACAGCGCTAATGATTAAACTTGCGCAAATATAAAATTCAATACTCAACATATACCATTCCTCAAAAATAAAAGCAGCCAACACTATCCCATACACAGGCTCTAAATTGACCGATAAATTAACCACAAAGGCTGGTATCCTTCTCAATAATTCCACTGAAGTGGCATAAGCATAGACGGTGCAAATTATAGCCAAAAAAAACAAATTGGCTGCGTCAGTATACCAAGCGTATTCGTTGTTGTTGATATTGGGGCTGTACTGCAATGGTTCAAATCCCATATACACAAACCAGTAGGTAAAAATAGCGGTAAAAATAGCTGCGCCTATCATTTCAAAAAAGGTAATAAATAAAGGCGGATTGGAAGCTGTAAATCGTCCGTTGAAAATGGTAAATAAGGCAGCAGCTAATCCAGAAATTAAGCCTAACAATAAACCAAGTGTATATTGGGGCTCAAAATGGGCTAACAACGACATAGCACCCAGCATAAGCAAACCTAACAATAATTCGGTGATTTTCCACCCCGTGCGATTGATTAAGGGCTCAAAAATAGAAGTCCAAAAAGCTGTGCCCGCCAATCCCACCAAGCAAATAGAAACATTGGATACTCGCGCTGACCAAAAAAAACAAGCCCAATGTGCAGCCACTAATAACCCAGTTAGTAAGAGTTTCCAAATAATGCCCGGTTGTAGTTGGCTAAATTTTAACCCTCGCCAAGCTATCAAAATCCCTGTGCCTAAAGCTGCCAAAACGGTTCTGTACAAAACCACCACCAAAGCCGATAAAGTTAGCCATTTGCCTGATATAGCGGTAAATCCCCACAATAAAATGATAAAATGTAGCTTTAAATAATCTTTCACCGTTTCAATAATTAAATAATCTCCTTAAAATTTAGGTTAAAAAAATCAAATCGGGCGCAAAATTAACAACATTTATTATCTTTGCACCTCGTTTTTTAAAATGATTTCAAAATATATCTATTATAATCCATAAAATATCTTTTCAAGCGTGCAAACATTAACCAAAAATGAAACGGCTGCACTTTTGCAGCTCAATTTTGACCATACTTTTTTCTCTTGGTCAAAACAAGCAGGGCTGGCACCCATACACGTAGATACTGCCAAAGGGGTTTATTTTTATGATAAAAGTGGCAAACAGTATCTCGATTTTTCTTCTCAATTGATTAGCAATAATTTAGGGCACGGACACCCAGCGATTACTGAAGCTGTTCGCCAACAAATGGAAAAGGTTAGCTTTGTGACTTGTTCTATGGTGACGGATGTAAGGGGCTTGTTGGGAGAAAAATTGGCAGAAATTAGCCCTGAAGGTTTGAATAAAACACTTTTTACCTTGGCTGGTTCTGAAGCTATAGAAAATGCTATAAAATTGGCGCGTATTTATACGGGCAAACACAAAATTATCGCTCAATATCGCGCTTATCACGGCGCAACTTACGGGGCAATCTCTGTCGGGGGCGACCCGCGCCGTTTTGCTGTGGATAGCCAAGCCGTTCCCAATATCGTACACGTAGAAAATCCCTATAGTTATCGCTGTATGTGGAATACTAATTCGCCCGAAGAATGTGGTAAGGCTGCCCTCCGCAACTTAGAATGGACTATTTTGTACGAAAATCCCGAAAATATAGCCGCTATTTTATTGGAGGGCGAATCTGGTAGTTCTGGTTGTATCAAATATCCCCCTTTCTATCTGCGCGGGGTGCGTGAATTGTGTGATAAATACAATATCTTGTTGATTGCGGATGAAGTAATGAGCGGTTTTGGGCGTACAGGCCGCTGGTTTGGTATAGACCACCACGAGGTTGCCCCTGATATGATGTGTATGGCCAAAGGTTTGACTGGGGCTTATTTGCCTTTGGGGGGCTTGATGGTTTCGGATAAAATATCTGCCACTTTCAACGACAAAATGATGCCTTTGGGGCTTACTTATTCTGCTCACCCTGTAACCTGTGCTGCTGCTTTGGCGGTGATTACTGCTTATCAAGAAGAAAAATTGGTAGAAAATGCTGCTGTTATGGGGCGTTATGCCGACGAATGGGCGGTAGAATTAGCCAAACGACATCCTTCTATAGGTGATTGGCGCAATACAGGCTTATTGGGTTGTTTTGAGTTGGTCAAAAATCGCGAAACGAAAGAACCCACAGCGCAATGGAATTGCAAACCTCAAGATTGGGGAGCTATGGCGCAAGTGAATGCCAAACTCAAAGAGTTGGGTTTATTTACCCTTGTACGCTGGAACTATGTTTTTGTTGCGCCCCCGCTTATCATCAATAAAGCGCAAATGGATGAAGGTATGGAGAAAATCTCTGAAGCGTTGAAATTTGCTGATGCTGTGTGTAAATAAAATAATGTTTTGAATACTAAATAACTTCGGAATAAAAAAAACCTCTTTGCTTATAGCGGAGAGGTTTTTTTGTGTAAAGAATAAAACTGTTTTGAAAATTTTAAAAATCAAAGTTGCTGTTTTAAAAATCAAAGTTGCTGTTTTGAAAATTAAAGTTGCTGTTTTGAAAATCAAAGTTGCTGTTTTAAAAATTAAAGTTGCTGTTTTGAAAATTAAAGTTGCTGTTTTGAAAATTAAAGTTGCTGTTTTGAAAATTAAAGTTGCTGTTTTAAAAATTAAAGTTGCTGTTTTGAAAATTAAAGTTGCTGTTTTGAAAATTAAAGTTGCTGTTTTGAAAATTAAAGTTGCTGTTTTGAAAATTAAAGTTGCTGTTTTGAAAATTAAAGTTGTAAGTTTGCAAATCAAAGTTGTAATTTTATATATCAAAGTTGCTGTTTTGAAAATCAAAGTTGTAAGTTTACGTATTAAAGTTGCTGTTTTGAAAATCAAAGTTGTAAGTTTAAAAATTAAAGTTGTGAGTTTGCTAAACAAAAAAACCTCTTCGCTTATTAGCCAAGAGGTTTTTAGTTTTATGGTATGAATTATATTAATTAGTGGCTACTGCTGACTGTACAGGTACCAACCAATTTAAAATATCTTCACTTTCGCCTTGTCTGATGTCTTCCAACCATTTTTTGAGCATACTACCTACAGGGCGATTGTCTGCGCTGGGTAGTTGGTAATGCACACCTTTGTAGGCAAATTCTATCACGTGGGAAACTACAGCGGCTGTACCAGAACCAAACATTTCTTTTAATTCGCCAGATTCTTGCGCGGTTATAAGTTCTTGAATGGTAATTGGGCGTTCTTCTATTTTATAACCTTTATGGGTCAATAAAGCAATTAAGCTATCGCGGGTGATGCCAGCCAAAATGGTTTCTGTAGCGGTGGGGGTGATGACTGTATCGCCAATTACCGCGAATATATTCATTGTGCCACATTCTTGCAAATAACTATACTCAAGCCCATCTACCCACAAAATTTGGTCAAAACCTTGCTCTCTTGCTTCTCTTGCGGGTTTGATAGTGGCGGCGTAATTGCCCGCACATTTGGCAAAACCTGTTCCACCGGGGAAAGCACGCACATATTTATCCGCTACCAACAATTTTATCGGTTTGTTGTAATAAGCATTGGTAGGTCCAGTGAGCAATACATATTTGTAAGTTTCGGAAGCGCGCACCCCCAAAAATTCGTCGGTAGCAAATACCACAGGGCGCAAATATAAAGAAGCGCCTTCTTTGGTTGGAATCCAATTTTTATCTATAGCCAACAACTGATGCAAAGATTGATAAAATAAATCGGCTGGCATTTCGGGCATCCCCATTCTCTCTAAGGAGCGGTTGATTCTTAGCAGGTGTAAATCTGGTCTAAATATCATCGCTTCGCCCGTTTTATTGTTGATATTGGCTTTCATCCCCTCAAAAATAGCTTGACCATAATGTAAAGCCATATTGGCTGGGGTCATTTCTATATTGCCGTAAGGGTTGATTTCACAATTTCCCCATTGCCCATTAGCATATTCGGCTATAAACATATGGTCAGAAAAAGTTTTTCCAAATGGCAAATCGTCAAAGTTAGTTTCTGACAGACGGGAGTGCTTGCACAGGTTGATTTTGGTGGGAAATTGCATAACGTTGAACAGTGATTTTGTTAAAAGAATGTTTGATTGGCGCCCCTTGACACGATTAAAGTAGGTTGCGGGGGCAAAAATAGCATTATTTTTTTTATTTGATACAAAAATAGAACATTTTATGGGTAAAAAAGTTTTAAAAAAGCTAAAAACAGAATAAAATTGCAAAATAAGTCTATTTTTTGGGTGTAAAGCGAATATATTTATGTAATTTTATTTTATATTGCTATAAAATTTTTATTTTTTGTATGGTTGTTGGAATAATTGTTTATTTTTGCAACGTTTTTATTTTATAAGATACATTCATACCCAAAATTAACAGATGGACACAGATTTTCCCAGCAAAGATTTTTATAATTTTAGCTTTTATCGCTTAGCCGAAAACCAATTTGCTAGCCAAGGCAACCAACAAGCTCAAACTGTGGTTATATTGCCGCCTTTTGCTGATGAAGCAGAACGCGATTTTTTAACCAAAATTTTACAAGCGGTGAATATACCCAGTTTGGAAACTGTGCTTCTTGTAGAATTGCCGCTGCATACTCCTTTTTCTTGGGCTGCTTTTGCTAGCCAACATCAGGTAAAAAATTGGTTAGTTTTTGCCCGTACGGGTATTAGTATGGGTTGGCAGTTTGACATTCCTTTTTATACCCTTCAATTTATAGCCCCACAGCATCAATTTTTGCTTTGCGAAAGTTTGGCTATTATTAAAGCCGATACGAATAAAAAACGCAAACTTTGGGAGTCTTTAAAACAAATGTTTAATTAGATGGCAGTTAAATTGGGCAAGAAAACAGCAAAAAAGGTTTAAAAATATCAATCAAATGCAATACAGGCTACAGTCTTTATTCAGTGGAAATCAAATTCGAGAAACAACAAAGTAACTGAACAAAATAGAAGTAATTTTTACAC
>JAAFIM010000091.1 GCA_013297745.1 Chitinophagales bacterium
TGCTCAACGCAAAAAACCTAAAGATAACTACTTATCCAACACTAAAACCGCCGCCGAAATCCGACAGCTCGAAAACAAGCAAGAGCGATTATATTATAGCTTATTGGGCGAATTTACAAGCAAAAAACAAGCAGATACAGCCACCAATCCTTTACTTGCCATACACCAGGAAATGATTGCCATACCCATTTGGCCAGAACGAAAAGGCGAATATTGGCTTTATATCGGTTGGTTCAAACATGGCTCTCCTGAAAAAGCTTTGTCGCAAGGTTTTTTTAAACTAACCAAAGAAAACCGCGATACATTTGTGCTTACCCTATTTGTTCCTGTTGATGAAGCAGAAAATAATTATAGTTTAGAATGGAAAAAATCTAAGCCCTTTGCTGACTTGCGCCCCAAAGATTTGGTGACAAGTAAAGGTTGCACCAATTATGTGGTAGCTAAAGATAATGAAAATTTTTTGATATTAAAAGACGATGACCATTGCCAACGCAATATATCAGAAAAATTGCAAGGTTTTGATTTCAATGGCGAATTAAGCCCTAATTTGATGCGTCTTTTCACCGCTTTTTATGATAAAAATGATGAATTTGTATTTGATTATCCAGCCCCAGCAGGTTTAGAGCTTTACCGCGTGGATAAGGACAATCCTACTTATGCACAGCCTGAAAAAAAGCAGGTTAGAGCCAAAGGGCAGAAAAATTAATCTTATAAAAAAAACCTATCCTCGCGAGAAGATAGGTTTTTTATTTTGATAAAACTTAGCTAAAGTCCTTGCTCTTGAATGTGTTTTTTAACGGTGGTTTTGACCGCATCATTAGCTACAAAACTAGCTATATCTTTAATAGCTTTATCATAGTTAATTTTCTTGGGATTTTTTTGATATTGTTCCCACAATTTTTTATAAATGCCCTGTTTTAACTCCACCCCATCAGCTTTGGGCAAAGATTTTTCTTTTTTACGCTTATCAATTACTTTTTTGGAGACGATAAAAGCATAGAAAAACTCTTCGGATTTCATATCACCTTTGACATGCGCATTCAGACAAGCCATAGGTTCAGCGATTTGGAAGTCTTTGCCCTTTTGGGTCAAAAATTGCATAAATTGTTCATCTTCCAATATGGATTTGTCTGTAGCTTTCTCCGTAACTTCGGCAAAAGCGTCTTGTAATTCTTTTTGCTGCTTTTGGGCTTGAGTTATCAGATTAGATAAAGCGGCTATAAAATCTTGGACTGCTTTTTGGGCGGCTGGGCGTTGGGCAAGCTGGGGCAGAATGCCGTTAATTTGGCTAATGGCAGCATTCGCTTCTTTTGCGATTTGTTCGTAAGCTGCAATTTTGGCATTAAAAGTAGCGCTGCTATCGTGGCTGGACATAGCGGCCACTGTTTTATTCAAAGCTTCTTGGGCTGAATTGGCACCTTCTATAGAAGTGGGGCAAATCAACTGCCATTGGGTAAGATTAATTTTTTGTCTAAATCCAGTTGGCAATTTATCCCCCAGCAATTTTTTTAAATTTTCAAAATTGGGGGATTTGGCGGCTATTTGCACAGCAGGCACGGATGTATCCGCACTAGCGGCATTGGCCTCCTCTTGCTCTATATTTGTATTGGATTGGGTAGCATTATTTTCTTTTTCCCCCTCTTTTTGTTTTTCGGCAGCATTAGCGGTTTTGGTATCTGCGGTTTTGCTGTTTGTTTTGGGCTGTTCGGCTACGGATTGAGTGGCTTTATTTTGTCCCCCATTTTCCAGTTTTCCTTTACCCGCATTTTTTAGCCCACGAAGTCCAGCCCCTTTGGTTTCGGGAGCAACTTCAGTTTTGACCGCTTGGTTGGGGGCTGGGGCATTTATATTTTGTTGTGGCTCAGGTTGAGCGTTATCTCTTAGCTGTTCAGGCATAATTATAGATTTTAGAGGTTAAGAAACTTAGCTGATTAGTCTAAAGTTTCATCTTGGGTACCGCCTTTTCCTTTTTTAGAATAGAGTTGCATATTTTAAAAAATGGGGTTAAAGATTACAAAATTAATTAATCTAAAGTTTCGTCTTGGCTAGCACTTTTTACCACCCTTTCGCTACTTTCGGCTGGTGTTTGTTGGGTTTTGCTATTTGCTTTTGCGGCTTGATTTTGTCCAGCGTTTTTAAGTTGGTCTGCTGGTTGTTGATTTGGTGTTTTTTGCGCCATATCGCTACCCATACTCTGCGCTTCGGCTAATTTTTGGGGGTCTTTTTTTTCTGCCATAATAGAGAATAAATAAAGGTGAGAAAATTTAATTTTTTAAGAATTTGCGCGCAAGATAATTGATTTTTTTAACCTGTGCAAGTTTTTTTTTAAAAAACCGTTTAAAAACTAAAAATATATAAAAAAAATAGCCTCCTGTATCACAACAAGAGGCTATTTTGCCACAGAATAAGTTTTTGCCTTATGCTTTCTCAGCCCCGCCAGAAGCGGCTTCGGGTTTTTTCAAAAGCAAAGCACCCACAGATGGCTGTTTTTTGTCTTTGCTATTGGCTTGTGCGGCTTGATTTTGTCCAGCATTTTTAAGCTGATTAGCTGGCTTTTGGCTTTCTTGTTGTCCGTTTTCGCTTGTCTCACCACCCATACTTTGAGGTCCAACGGGTTCTTTTACACGTTCTTTTTTTTCTGCCATGATTAGGATTAGATAAAGGTTAGAAATTAGTTAGTTTTAATAATCGGCTGCAAGGTAACCGTTTTTTTTATACTGTGCAAATTTGTTGATAAAAATATAGCTTAAAAATAAAAAAAACCTCTTGTTAGCAGCAACAAGAGGTTTGAGTATGGATAAATCCACCAAGTAAATTATTTTTTGCTAGTATCTGTGGGAGTTAGTTTATCCTGTGGGATGGGATTGGGTGCTGGTTTCAACGCTACTTTAAACGGTGCGAACTTCGCTTCCAACTCTTTCAATAAGTCAGCATCTTTGCCTATAGATACAAAATTGAGTAAATTTTCCATCAAAAACAGGTTCATTTGGCTATCTTCTTCAAAAGTGATTAAATCTGTGCCTGAAAGTCCAGCAAAAAATGTTTGTTTATCTATCAAGCCTTCAGCGAGCGTCTGTATATGCACTTTGGCTTTGGACTCTTGGGCTGACATATAATAAACACTTAGCATTTGCATCAATACAGTTTTGCCGTCACGGGTAATAATTCGGCTTTCTGCGAAAGGAAAGTTCATATTCGGAAACCCTTCAAAGAATTTGTCGGCTACTTTCACCGCTTTATCTTGCTGGTTGAGACGCATCAGTTCTGTAGCCAAACGCATCATACCATATTGGGTCGTCTGCACACTAGGCATATAACTTTCGTCCACAAACATATCTTTTTTATCAAAGCCTCCCCAACGGAATTTTTCGGTCACATTGGTAAACATAGCATCAACATCTACCCTGCCCATATTCATCAACATATCAGGCGCGCTAAGGGTTTTGTAAGGCACGATACGCAAAGCCATACCCTCCATTTGCAAGTAATCTTTCAACCCCATCACCTTTTCGGGGCGACAAGTCACCGCAAAATAAATAGGCCGCTCCCAACCGTTGCTGGCAATAATATCCAACAAAGCAATTTCATCTTTCACCAAATACTCGCCATCTACCCCAAAATACATAGTATCAGCCACTAAACTATCGGGAACAGAAGCTGGAATAGAACCGTTAGCCCGCAATTTTGCTTTATCAATGGGTATAAATACGGATTTGGTAGGCACGTGAGATTGGGCATTGCTACCATATTCAGGCAAAGGATGTGGTTCTCCAATAAATTTGATTAATGAAGCCAAATTCATTGCACCGCTATTGGCAGCAGTTTTAGAAAAAGGCGCAAAATTGCGATTTTTTCCCCTGTAAGCATCTGGGCTAATGGTCATTTTGACCCGTTCAGATTTATTAACCTTATAACGGAGTTGATTGATATACCAATCCACAGCCAACAAGCTAAAATTGACCACCCGCACATCGGTACGAATCCCTTCAACCTCTTGAGCATACCAAAGCGGATAAGTATCATTATCGCCATAAGTGAATAAAATAGCATTAGGCGCACAAGACTCTAAGAAATTGATAGCATAATCACGCGCTCCATAATGCCCAGCGCGGCTATGGTCATCCCAATTTTGATAACCCATAATAATAGGCGCGGTCAAAACCATACAAGCAGACAACACAGCCGCAGCAGCGTGCCCCATTGACTTATGCATCGTTTCGTACAAAAGGGGAATTGCCATCCCTATCCAAATACAAAAGGTAAATATAGAGCC
This sequence comes from Chitinophagales bacterium, assembly GCA_013297745.1. GTDB lineage: Bacteria > Bacteroidota > Bacteroidia > Chitinophagales > Saprospiraceae > JAAFIM01. The sequence goes on from JAAFIM010000091.1 coordinate 4,274, forward strand.
TGCAAAAGCATAATCGCGCTCTCTTGGCTCTTGAGGAGGCTGATTTAAAAACATAATAATAGCCAATCCTGTGAGTATAAATAGGGCAAAAATCGCAAAAGCTTCTTTAGGACGTTTGCTAAAATGGAAAAACATACCCATAAAACCAAAAATCAACGGCAAGAAATAATACGTATTGCGGCTTTTGTCCTCTGATATATATTTTGGTAGATTAGATTGCTGATGGGTATATAATTCATCGATAAAACCGATACCACTCAACCAATTACCAACTTGGTATTTGCGGCTATCTGTGTGAAAATTTTGTTGCGCGTTTTGTCTACCAACAAAATTCCACATAAAATAACGCACGTACATATGCCCAACTTGGTAGTTCAAAAAGAAGCCTATATTTTCCACTTGGGTAGGCTTTTTCTTACGCGCCAACCAAGCCCTATAAGCGTTGGGATTATTGGGATTCAAAGCCCCGCAAGCCTGCTGATTGCCCCCGTTTTGCATCACACAAGCACGAAATTCAGCCTCTACTTCATTAGAATGTTTCAACCAACCCATATATTGGGGAACTCTATCCATGTGCCCCAAACGAGGGAACAACATCATATCTTTGGGATTATAAACTGGCTCGGTTTTTTTGTCCACCACCTCATAACGTGTTTTGCCTTTGGCATCCGTCACTGGGCGATATACATTCCCCCCATCTTTGTAACGGTCACCCCCAGCAGGCGGTTGCGCATTAAAATGCGGTCCATAAAACAAGGGTCTATCCCCATATTGCTCGCGGTTGAGATACGACAACAAACTATAAGGGTCTGCTGGCGCGTTCATATTGATAGGCAAATTGGTATTGGCGCGGATAACTATCATCCCATAGGTAGAAAATCCGATTAATACCATAGCTACAGAAGTCAAAGCCAATTGGGCAAGGTATTTATTTTCTTTAGTTGCCAACCATATCGCTACCCCCATCCCCAAAGCCAACACAAGGGCGAAAGTCAACATACCTACACCAACCCCCAAACCAAAACTGTTGACAAAGAAATAATCCACCGCCGCTGCTATCGCAGGTACTCGCGGGATGATAAAATATTGAACAAATACCAAAATTGCAGAGCCTGTAGCCCCCGCTATTAAAGTACCCAAAAAAGGAAATAATTTATCTTCTGTATTGGTGTAGTTTTTATAATAGTATAATAAAGCAACAAAAGGTATTATCAATAAACTCAATAAGTGAACCCCTATAGACAAACCCACCATATAAGATATAAACACCAACCAACGGTCAGCTTTTGTATCTTCAGATATAAACCAACGCAAGCCTGCCCATAATACCAACCCGGTAAAAAAAGAAGACATCGCATAAACCTCACCCTCTACCGCCGAAAACCAAACCGAAGTGGCAAAAGTACTAGCCAAACCCGCCGCCAATCCAGAACCTAGTATAGCCCACATTTGCCCCACGTTCTCAATCTCACCATAACGCCCCACTAAGGCTAGTTTGGATAAAATGGTTGTACTCCAGAAAATAAACAATACCAAAAAAGCGGTGCAAATACCTGAAGATAAATTTATCATATAGGCTATAGTTTGAGGGTCGCTCGAAAAAGTTTCGCCCACTATAGCAAACAAACGCCCCACCATCAAGAATAAAGGCGCCCCTGGCGGGTGAACAACCTGCAACTTATGCGCAGCAGATACAAACTCGCCACAATCCCACAAACTCCCCGTCGGTTCGGCCGTCAGCGCATACACCAACGCTGCTATCCCGAACGTAACCCAGCCCATAATCATATTGAGCCGCTGAAATGTCTGATTCATACTTTTTTTGAATTATTTGAATGTGTTTTTTTTATAAAAATTTTTTTGGGTATAAAATGAGCGCAAAGCTAATGCTTATAATCATAAAACAAACCGTATTTTATTTTTTTCCAACTTTTTTAATAGAAATTAACATTTTTTAAGCACTTTTTTAAACGCTTAGCCTTTTTTTTTGTTATAAATAGCGTTTTTTATCAAAAAATAATTTAAACCCAATAAACAACCACAAAGATGAAAGTTCATATCATCAATATAGGCGACGAGATTTTGATTGGTCAAATTATCAACAGCAACGCAGCCACAATGGCAAATTATCTCAATGAATACGGCTTGGCTGTAGAAGAGATGAAAACCGTTTCAGACCAACGCGAAAGCATACAAAATGCGGTCGGACAAGCCTTAGAAGTTGCGGATATTATATTGATGACAGGAGGGTTAGGCCCCACCAAAGACGATATTACCAAAACCACTTTAGCAGAATTATTGGGGTTGGAATTAGCTTTTCACCAAGCAAGTTTTGACAACATCGTCCGTTTATTTGCTGAATTTGGACGCCAAACTGACGACCGATATAAAATCCAATCCTTTATGCCCGTTGGCGCAACGGTTTTGATTAACAAAGTGGGCACAGCTTCAGGTATGTGGTTTGAGAAAAATGGTAAAATAGTGGTATCTATGCCCGGAGTGCCTCGTGAAATGCAGTACTTAATGCAAAATGAGGTATTGCCCCGCCTCAAAGCTAAGTTTCAAATGCCAGCTATCCAACACTTCACCCTACAAACGATGGGAAAAGGCGAAACTGACCTGTCTGATATGTTGGAAAAATTAGAAACAGAACAATTGCCAGCGCATATTAAATTAGCCTATTTACCAGATACCATTTTGGGCAAAGTTCGTTTGAGACTAACCGCCAAAGGACAAGATACTGACTTGCTTAAAAGTGAGCTGAATACACATATTAGTACCATGAAAAATATATTAGGTACGCTTGTTTTTGGCGAAGGCGACACCAGTATAGAAGCAGAAGTGGGCAAATTATTGCGCAGCCAAAATCTAACCTTATCTACAGCAGAAAGTTGTACAGGGGGCAATATAGCCAAAAGATTAACTTCAGTAGCTGGTAGTTCCCAATATTTTTTGGGCTCGGTGGTGGCTTATAGCAACCCAATAAAAGAACAGGTTTTGGGCGTTTCCAAACAAACGTTAGATGAATATGGTGCGGTAAGTGAGGCTTGTGTGAAAGAAATGGCTGTAGGTGCTCGCAAATTATTGAATACAGACTACGCTATAGCTGTTTCGGGAATAGCAGGCCCCGATGGCGGACGTCCTGATAAACCAGTGGGTACAATTTGGCTAGCTATAGCCAATAAAGAGCAAGTCTATAGCAAAAAACTTCAATTGGGTTCGGACAGAAATAGAAATATAGAAATGACCACCAGCACAGCCTTGAATTTATTGCGTTTATTGCTGATTGGGCAAGAAATACGTTGAGGTTTTGCTTAAAATTAGTCCAATAACTCAAACTCGCGGACAATTTCTACCAACTCAAAATTTTTACCCGTTTCTGCTTTGCAAACAAAAACCAAAAAACTGCCTTTTTTGGCTGTAGAAATAAGTTTTTGCTGTGCTTTATTCAATTTAGCTGCATAAACTTTCTCCTTTTTTACCCGATTTTTATACACATAATGAACTTCTAAATGTTTGATTTTCAATATATTCCCCTCCAAATCCCTAGCTTCTACGGCTTGATTTAGCAGCGGGCGTATATCTTCCCTGCCAACTTTATCCCCATATATCGCGCCCCAATGCAAGCTAAAAACTTCGTTGGGGCTTTTTGTATCCAATTCGCGAAAGCGTACAGGCAAAGTCATATAACAAGCTACTTTTTTCCCCTCTTTTATCGCTGGGCTAAAATTGGGCATCAACAACAACACCCGCAAAGCCTCTTTTCCGCAGCCTTCTCCCAAATCTCGCAACAGTTCGGTTTGGCTAATTTTGCCGTTTGTATCCACCACAAAGCGAAGCAGCACCAAACCAGCCGTTTTTTTGGCTTTAGCGCTGTCTGGATAAACCAAGTTTTGGGACAAAAAATTGGCTATTTTTTGCAAAGAACAAGCTTCTTGTTGTGTTTGGCTGCTCAACTCGTCAGCACAACCCATAAACAAAGGCGATTTGTCGACTTGAGTAAAAATGCTATCTTGATTATTTACTTGATTATTTATGGGTTGGTTTTCGGGATTGATTAAACTGTCTTTCGCCACAATGTCTTGAGCAAAACAGGGGTTAAAACATAAAAAAAAAATTATTGCAAAAATATAATCATACAATTTTTTACCCATAATATATTTTATTGTCAATTAAATTTACTGAATTTTTGTATCAGGCAAAGCCAATTTCAACTTTTCTATCAAGTCTTTGGGCAAAGGATTGCCAGCAATGGATAAAAATTTGAGCTGTTTGAGGTTAAAAATTCCCTCTGGCAAAGTTCTCAATTCGTTGTAAGCCAAATCCAACAACTCCAAACCTTGCAATTCGCCTATATTTTCGGGTATGGATTTTAACTCATTTGAACCCAAACGCAAAATTTTTAAACTTTTCAATTTGGATAAAGAAGCGGGTAATTCCGACAATTGGTTGTCATATAAATCCAATTCGGACAAATTTTGTAATTTTTCTACAGTAGCCGACAACTTTTTGAACCTACAAGCGCGCAAAGATAAATAGGTCAAATTAGCCATTTGCCCGACGATGGGATAAGTTTTATCTTGGTCTAAAACCTTATTAAAACCTAAATGCAATTTATTGATTTTCAGTTTTTTGTATTCAGCAGGAAAGGTTTTTAGCAGGGTATTTTGAATAGATAATTCCTCCAATTTTTCCAGTTTAGCCAAACTTGCGGGCAAAGCGGTAAATTTATTAACCCCCAAAATTAGCATTTTTAACTGGCTTAGTTTACCCAAACTATCCGAGACCACAGAAAGTCCATTTTTTTCCAAATTCAACCATTCCAAGCTATCCAAACGCCCCAAACTTGCGGGCAAACTGTCCAAAAAATTATCGCTCAAATCCAACCGGCGCAAAGCGCGCAAATCGCCAATTTTGCCAGAAATGCGTTCCAATTTATTCGCGTTAAGGTATAAATACTGCAAATTTTTGAGCAAAAAAAGCTGTTCTGGTAATTTTTTCAACCCCAATCCACCCAAGCCCAAAGACTGTAATAAAGGAAAACGGGCTAAATTGGCGGCAATTTTCGAGCTATCCTTGAGCGGATTAAAGCCTATGTCTAAATAGGTTAGTTGTTGCAACGCGGATAAATTAGCTGGCATTTTTTCCAACTGATTGTAAGAAAAATCCAAAAACTTCAAATCAGTTAACTTACCCAAACTATCTGGTATTTGTTTTAATTTGTTGTTGCTAATATCCAAATGGTTTAAATTCAAACAGTTAAGCAAATCATTGGATAAAGTATCAATTTTATTCTCACTAATATCCAAATAGGCAATTTTGGGCAACCTAAACAACATTTGCGGCATTTTTTCAAACCAATTATTGCGCAAATCCAACCGCTGCAAATTGGGAAAATCGCCCATAAATTCGGGTAAAGTAGCAATCCAGTTGAAACGCAACTCCAACCACTGCAATTGAGTATTTTGGGAAAAGCTTGCGGGTAAATACTTCAAATACAACCGATTAGCGACTAACATTTGCAGATTTTTAACCAAACCTATCCGTTCAGAAAAAGTTTCGGAGGGCGAATAAAGGCTAATTTTTACCGCTTTGTCCCCCTGTGAAATTGCAAACTCAACGCTGGGACAATTATTAGATTTTTCCAGCTCTTGCAAAGGCAACAAAACTTGCGCTTTGCTGGCTGTGTGTAGGATAAAAAAAGTGGAGAAAATAGCCAAAAAAGATGTTTTCATTATATATTTTATAAAAATAAAAAAAATTAACCATTCAATAAATCCGAGTAAGCGTTTTCTTGCCAATTTTTGTCCCGATGACGAACCGCTATAGCCCTAATTTCTTCGCGATAATGCTCGTTTGTGATAATTTTTGCCACCGTTTCCAGCCCAATTTGCACACTTTTGGGGTCGTCAATGTCAATAACAGCCCCGCCGCCCTCTTTTTTGATAATATCGGAATCGTCGCCCACCCCATCAGGGATAATTATGGGCAGCCCACAAGCCCAATACTCGCCATCCTTAATCGGCGAACAAAAACGGCGAACGGGCGCGACCTTAATCGGGGAAAAAGCGAAGTCAGCAGCGGATAAAAAATGGGGAATTTCTTCGTGTGCGGCTAATTTTATCAAAGTTTTTTCCAAAGATATATTCACCCGCTGAAGTTTGATTTTCAACAGATTAGCATCATCAGGCGAGAGTAAAATTAAGCGAAAATTAGGGAAAAAATCAAAAGCTGCTTTAAACAAGTTAAAGGCTTCGTCGTCGTAATAAATACTACCAAATTTGCCCACATAAATCCCCACCGTTGCATTTTGCCAACCCAAATTTTGGCGAATTTCAGCCCGTTTTTGAGGATTGAATTGGAACTTATCCAACTGCACCCAACAGGGCGAAACGTTTATTTTTTCGGGTTCAATCTGTTCATTATCAACTAAATGCAGTTTATAATTTTCGGTAACTGTAGTTAGAAAATCTGCTGACTGTTTTATCAAATTTTCATAATACAACTGCACTTTATAAAACAAACTATTTGATTTCCAAACCCCAGACTCCAGCATATAAGCTGCGTGCGGTTCGTAAGACTCCAAACCAACTTTGGCTTTTGTGCGTTTTTTGACCCAATACGCGAACATAGCCATTATAGCCCCGCGAAAAATTATAATTTCGTAATCATTATTTTTTACCAAATTTAACAAAAACTTTCTGATTAAAAATATATCGTTTATTTTGTTAAAAAAGTGTATTTTGTAATTTTTAGAATATAGAGGTTTCCAAATTATTTTAGGCGAATTAAGGGCATTTTCTATCGGTTTTATAACATTGGGATTGCGTTCTACAGTAACATAATCCACTTTTTCCACCTTTTCGTGCGCGCAAAGCAAGCGCAAATTAGGCTGTGAAGTTGCCACGCTCAAACCCTCATTTACCCCCCAATAAGTTGCGTATAAAATTTTCATAAGTTAATTAATTTTAACCATTATTTGCAACCGTGAAAGATTGGATAGCAGCTGAATGTTCCCCTGCGCCCAAAACTAAGAAAGGATTAACCTGTAATTGGGGGTTATTATAACGCATTTTTTCCCCCGTTTGCAAATCAATTAGTTGCCCGCCCGCCTCTTCCACAATAATCTGATTGGCGGCAACATCCCATTCTTTCATTTGTGAGCCTAAACGCGGATAAAGGTCTATATTGCCCTCTGCAATTTGCAAAAACTTGAGCGATGCGCCGATTATAACCTCTTGTGGTTCAATTAATTGTGCTATAAAATTTTGCGTGGGCTGGTTGTGGTGCATACGCGAGCGCGCAACCCGAAGTTGGGGTTGCTGGAGGGAAAAAGTGGCGGTTTGCAAGCGGACGGTATTTTGTTTTTCGGTCAAAAACGCGCCATTATTTAGACTTGCCCAATACATTTTGTCGGATACGGGCAAAAATACAGCCGAAGCCACCACCTCTTTTTGATAAATTAGGGCTATATTTACACTAAAATCAGGATTGCGCGCCACAAACTCTTTAGTACCATCCAAAGGGTCAATAAGCCAAAAATAATCAAAATTTTTTCTTATAGAAAAATCAACCTCTGCATTTTCTTCAGAAATTATCGGAATTTGAGGGTATTGTTTTTCTAAAAAATCGCAAATAATTTGGTTGGAAAGGGTATCGGCCGCCGTTAGGGGCGAGTCATCCGATTTAATTTCCAACCCCCAAAGGGATTGATTATCAAAAATTTGTAAAATAGCATTGCCAGCTTGTCGGCTGATATATTGTAGCTGTTGGCAGGCTTGAATTAAGTCCATTATAAATAATTTAGGGGGCAAAATTAACAAAAAAATAGAAAATGGCTAAACAAAACAAAAAAAATAACGCAAGTAGTTTCCCACTTGCGCTAAAAGTATTGAAGCTAATCTATCTAACCACGCCAACAGGCATACCAGAATCAAAAAAGCCCTGTAATTGTGGGGTTTGTGCTGACCCTAATCCGCGAGAATAATCATTGACCAAAATTTTCACGTAAATAAACAACTCTTGGATAGAAACCACTTTGTCCCCATCTTCGTCCGCTTCTCCCCCCAATCCTTGAATAAGGGCTAAGGTGAATAAACTTTGTTGGTGAGGCGCACCCAATTCTAGTGAAGGTTGATTTTTGGAAGAAGACATCAATAAAGCCATATTATTGCTAACAGAACGCAAGCGGTCATAGTAAACCTCTTTCATCTGCTCATCAGTTAATGGATTTTTGGAAGCTGTTTTATTGGCATTCCAAGAGCCAGAATAACAAGCATCAGCTATACATAAACGTTTGCCCGCTTTGCTATTATTGATAATGTCTTGTAATGCGCTGTGTTCTATCACTTCGTCGTGGGCTGCGAATACATTAGGTCCGCCGTGTCCAGAGAAGTAAAAAATAATTAAATCCTGAGGGAATGCTTTAGCATATATTTCTTTGCAAGTTTTTAACACATTAGCTTTTGTCGCTTCGCTATTGGTTAGCATTTTTATCTGCTCTTTGGGCAAAGAACCACCTTTGGGGCTGGTTACAAAATCATAAATCAACTTAGCATCGGTATGACAATAGCGTAAGTCTGACCAACCTTCTGCGTTTTTGGCTGCTGAATAATCAGAAACGCCCACCAAAACCACCCAAACTTTGGGCAAAATAGGCCGTTCTTCTATCTCTGCGAAAAGTTCTTCCCAATTGACATCATCTAAATTAAGGTCTAAATTCAAATCCAACTCCAAATCGTCTAAATTCAAATCCAAATCGCCCAAATCAACATCTAAAGGCTCTTTAAATTTTAACGCCCAAACATTACTCACAAAAGAAGCATCATCTTCATCATCTGCCTCGCCCACCATATACTCGGTAAAACCAGCAGTAGCAAACATCCCGTCAGAGGTCAAGCAGATTGAGCTAACTTCGTCCTCGTTGGAGCCGCCATAGAAACTTTCCCATTTTTGCTCACCATTTTTGTCTATTTGCATCAACCAAACGTTGGCATCTGATTTGGTGGTTTTGGAGTGTGTACCAGCAAGGATAAAATTGCCGTCCAAAGTAGGTGCTATTCCATAAAATTCGCATAAACCTTCTGCTCCGTAAGTTTTTTCCCAGATTTGTTTGCCTTTCAAATCTATTTTCATAACAGATGCATTATAAGCTTGTTTGTCTCCTTTTTTCACAGAGGCAGAAGATACAATAATATAACCATCCTTGATAGCTTCTATATTATAAGCTTCCTCGTGCGCTTTTGGGTCGCCATAATTATTTTGCCATTGTATATTTCCATTTTTATCCACAGCAGCCACCCAAGAATCTCTAAACCCTTTGGTGGTAGAACCCACGAACACAGCCCCGCCATTTTTGTCTGGAGTTACTTTAGTAAAATACTCCTCCCCTTTTACTTTGTCGTAGAATTTATCCCAAAGCACTTTACCACTTGGGTCAATTTTAACCACATAAGCCCCATCTTCAGTATCGTTATAACGCCAACCACCGATGATATAATTGCCATCTGAAGTTTCTGTTACGCAATAACCAAGAGTATAATCTGGGTCGCTGTAGGTTTTTTGCAAACTAATTTTACCCTTATCATCTATGCGGGTGAGGATAAGTTCAGCATCGCCATTTTTCGAGTGGGTGGAGCCTGTAAGCAAATAGCCCCCAGATTTTAGCGTAATAACCGTGTTGTGGTCTTTGGCTAAGTGCGGAAGTTTAGTTTCCCAAAGCTTTTCCCCATTTTTGTCCGTAACGGATAATGTTTCCCGCCCCAAAACAGCCAAACCGCCCTTAGGCGCAGCCGTTACCCCAAAAGCCTTATCCGTCTTATTACCTTGATAAGTTTTAGCCCATTCTACTTCTGCTTGCGCGAATGCAACAAAGGGCAAACAGGCCAAGGCCAATGTTTTGAAAAAATGTTTTCGCATGTTTTTATGTGTTGTTATGTTTAAAAAATTAAAAAAAAGATGAAAAAAATGCAAGTTAGGGAACTTCTGCCGTTTCTATTCGGTTTAAAACCCGTGATTGACAGCAAGTAGGCTTAAGAGCAGCCATCTTATAATGAGTAACCGACATTAGGGCGTATGCTTTAATACCGAGTAGAACCACCGCCTAATTGGTTTGTATAAATCAATTCAGCACTTATTAAAGTACGATAGGAACATGGGCACCGGAGCGAGGTCATCAGGTTTTTGGCGTAGTAGCACACTTTCAATCCATCAGCAGCTTTGAAAAAGGCTGCTTTTTTTATTTTATAACTTTTTTTATTTTATAAACTGGAGTTACGCTTGAGGTTTAATTTTAGTACAAAATAGCTATAAGTTAAATCGGGTAGAAATTTTTTTTAACGGCTTGCGCCTAAAAAATTTATTTTCCGTACTTTTTTGATGGCAAAAAAGTACCAAAAAAGCCAACGCCAAAAAGGCGTTTTTGCTTATATCTTTTTCAAAGATAAGCGCAAAACCGTCGCTACAAGCCGACGTTTTTTGCGTTGCAAAAAAGCTACTGCCCTCGCTTTGCTCGGTTGGTCGTCTTTCCGCGACAT
>JAAFIM010000092.1 GCA_013297745.1 Chitinophagales bacterium
ACGGGTTTTAACCCGTTGAAGGACAAAAAAACAATTGCAACAGACTTTAGTCTGTTGCTTAAAAGGCATAAACAGTTATTTTTCTTGATTGAAAATGTAAAAAAATTCTTACTAAACATCTCTAATTTAAAGTTTTGTGGATTACCGTTTTGATTATCTTGATAAAAATTATCGTCTAAAATAGGATTATCGTTCATATTCAAAGGTTTGTTATAAAAAAACATCCCCCGCTTTAGCCCTTTTATACAGAGATTAAGCGAGGGAGTGTATAAATTAAAACTTTATAATCAACTATTTATCCTTTTTTTTGCCCAAATTGGACAAATCAATCAACACGGACAAATTAACATTGCCGCCTCTTGTATTGCTCGTGCCTATTTCTCTAGCAAAAGAAGCGTTTATGGTGAATACATTGATGTGAAAACCAAACCCTGCTGCCAAGCGATTTTCCAAATCTTGGATTAAATCCTTCCCCTGATGTCCCAAGCGGAAAGATAGGCGTTTTTTATACTTCAATTCTGCCCCTATAGAATAAACCATCGTTTTCAACTCGCCCAAAAATCCGTCTGGCGAATCTTGCAAAGAGGACAACATCGCCTCAAACGCGTCCATTTGTTGATAATCGGGTATGCTATCGCCGTTTATATCTATGTTTGAAACTTGCGGCACTAACAATTTGTTGAAATCTCCCCCCACCGAAAAAGCCAAATCTTTATTCACGGTATAGGTAAAACCCAACCCCAATCCCATATTAGTGGGCAAATTGGCTTGGTAGCTTTGCGCATTCAACCCGTTTGCGCCATATTCCAATTTAGTGCCTATGTTAGTAACGGATAAAGCCGCTCTAAACTCGCCGTTGGTTTCCAAACCCTCGTGGGGCGTGCCAATTTTAAACTTGCGCTGGTAAGTAGCCGACAAATCCATCGCTAAAGCCGCACTTGGGGATAAAATTGCTGCACCCGAACTATCTTTCCACGCTGCAAAACTGGACATAATATACTTACCGCTCACGGCAGCCGAAAATCCCTCCCCGAATTTATGCGCAAAGGCAAAACCCAACTCCATATTCCGATTAAGTTGTTTTTGGAGATAATTGCTGGCTTGTTGGCGCGCTTTGGCTGTATCGACCAGCATAGAATCTGCCGCAAAACGCACACTTGCACCCAACGCGTTTTTCTTACCTAATTTTCCAAATAAAGAAAAATAATTAATAAATTCTTCAGGCGAGGAAAAATTGGGGGCGTAAGATAAACCAAAGTTGAATTTTTGTTTGCTGAATACAATGTTAGAAGGGTTAAAGTGCATCGAGTTAGGGTCGGCTGGCATAGCAATCCCCACATTACACATACCACTAAAACGCGCATCGGGAGTTAGCCGCAGCGAGGGCAAAGCCAAAGAATACTGGGTCGTATCGCCCGAACTTTGGTTTTGAGCTTTTGCAAGTCCCGCTGAGAGCAAAAAACATAAGGGTAGAATTGTTTTATACATAATTTTATTTTTAATTGATGATAAAAATGTTTGATAAAAAAACGCTAGGCGTGCTCAATAGCGTGGGGTTTTATACCCCACGCACAAAATCAAATAAAAAAAATGGTATATTTTATTAAAAATTTATTGTTATTTATCTTCGCGTGGGGTGTAAAACCCCACGCTATTAAGCACGTTTTATCTTATTATTGCGTTATTTTTTTCGCATCAAAATTTACTAAATATCTCTGATAAATAAACGGTCGCGCTTTTAAAACGAACCTCCGCCTTTTAACGTTGGGCGGAGGTTTTTTATTTTGTGAAAACGATAAAATTAGCTATTCCAGCACCATAAAAGTGGTTCTTCTATTCTTTTGATGCTCGTCTTCGCTACAGGTTTCGCATTTACAAGTGGTGGAAGGGCTGGCTTCTCCATAACCTTTGGCTGTCATCTTTTCCTGTGCTATACCTTTTTCCGTAAGGTACAAAACAGCAGATTCTGCCCTCCGTTGGGATAATTTTTGGTTATAATCGGCTGCGCCCCTGCAATCTGTATGTGATGCCAACTGTATTTTAATCTGCGGGTTCTTTTTCAACACGCTCGCCAACTCGTCCAAAGTGGGTTTGGCATCGTCGCGGATATTTGCCTTATCGTAATCATAGTAGATATTCTCCAAAACGATTTCTTGATTAGCAAAAATCTTTTCTAACACCAACTCTACCCGTATAACCGTGTCCGCTTTCAACGAATCTATGATAATCCCCTGCGTACTGATGCTTTTATCCTGGTTGAAATAGCCCTCTTTGCTGGCGCGGAAAGTATAAACTTTGTTAGCAGTCAAATTCAGGTTAAAAACGCCCTCATCTTCTACCCCAAAGGTAAAAACGGTGTCTTCATTGCTGGTTTGCACCGATGCAGCGAGCAAAGGCTGCAACCCATCCACTTCACTATTTGGATTATTGGGATTTTTGTACCGTTTTTCTTTCACTACGCCCTCCAAACGGATAACAAATTGGGGCTTTTTGGGTAATGTATCCACAATTTTGGGCGTATCTGCTGGCGGTGCGGTAATAATCCGCTTTTTTACAAAGCTGTAAATATCATCGCCGCCGCGCCCACCTTGTCTATTTGAGGTTACAAACCCCACTTTTAGCACCATAGTATCGGCTGGGTTAGGATTGGGTTGAACGATTATACCAAAATCATCCCCGCCCGAGTTCATAGGCGCGCGCAAGTTCTGCACATTTTTCCAAGCACCAGAATTAGCCGATTTTTCCGCTTTGAAAATATCCAAACCGCCCATACCCGCCCAACCGTCAGAGCTAAAATATAACGTATCTTGTTCTACGAAAGGAAAGGCTTCATTGTATTTGCTATTGATTGCGCTGCCGAGATTGCGCGGTACAGCCCATTTTTGTTCAGCTACCAACCATACCGAACTGTATAAATCGTAACCGCCATAACCCTGTTTGGAGTTAGAGGCAAAATACAACAATCTTCCCCCGTTATCCAATTCTACCAAAAAAGGGTGCATAAAATTAGCTTGTGGTTCGCCCAATTTTACTTGAGTAGGTTCAGCCCATTTGTTGCCCTCTTTTTTGGCTGTCCATATTTGGCAATAATCTATAGGCTCGTTGGCATCGCTACCACAATTGCAGTAAAAAACTTCAGTATAATCTTTGTTAAAATTGGGCGTACCTTGGTGAAATTTTTGGTTAAAACCCGCCGCCCATTGCCGCGCTTCAGACTTTGTGCCTGTGCTGGCGTATAAATCAAAAAAGGGTTTATCTGTCCATTTATAGTTTTTCTTATCCTTTTCGCTCTTTCTATCTGATGAAAACACCAACGTATCGTTTGCGTACAAAGCTGGAGCAAAATCGTTATCTTTAGTATTCAATACCAAACTTTCCAATTTATACCCTGTGCTATCTTTCTGCGCCAACCACGTTTTAGCCGATTTGCAAGCCTGCATTTGTTCGCGGTAATAATTGACATCGCCCAACTGCTGCCCCGCGCTTTTATACGCTTGGCTGGCTGCATCGTACTGTTCTTGATATTGGTTCATACGCGCTACTTGTAGTTGTTCGTCTTTGCCATAACGGTCATCTGCTGCTTTTTGATACCATTCGGCAGCCTCTTTGGGTTTATTATTGCGTCTAAAACTTTCCCCCAACATATAGGCTATAGCCGCTTTTTCGGTTCTATTTTTAGCTTTATTATACTCTTTGGGCAACATATCTATAGCCACCGCGTACTGTCTTCTATCGTAAGCAGTTTTGCCGTCGGTGATTTTTTCTGGGTACGAACACGCGCCTATTGCGGCAAAAAAAATAGATAATAAAATAAGTTTTTGATATGCCATACTTTTAAAAAATAAAATCTACGCCTATTTTTTACCAACAAAATAAGCGTAGAAATGAATTATTGTGAATAAAATGGGCAAAAAACCACCCGCATTATTTTGCAAGTTTATTTTGCCGTTGGCGGATTGGTAGCAATAATGACCTTTTTGCCTTTTTTCTTGCCTTTGTCCCCTTCCATTATTTATTTTTCTTTGTCCGAGTCTGTAGATGGGCGGCGGATATATTGCAAATCGTAAAAAGTTTCCACCTTTTTGAGGTCGTAAATGTAGATAATTTTCAGTTTGCAAAACACTATCATCATTTGCGCCGCCAACTCTATCCTTGCCAACTCCAAATTTTGGCTTAATTCCCGCTCTGCTTGTTCAAAACCCTGCTGTTTGGTGCGCAAATTTTCCAGCTCTATAGCAAACTGTTTGACATCGGCTTCCACAGTATTGAGTTGGGCAAATTGTGCCACTTTTCGCCATAAAGCTTTAACCTCTTTTATCCGCTCTTCATACGCGCCATTTTGGAAAGGAACGCGAAAACTGGGCAGCAAAGATTTATACTCTGGGCTATCGTCCTCAAAAAATTGCTGTATAGCAATATCCCAACGGCGGATTTTCTTATTGGACAATTCAGCCAATTTTTCTTCTACCATTTGCGTTTGCGCTTGGTATTTGCCCGATAATTCCAACGTTTCTACAAACAAATTTTTAAAATTGTTGTATGCGCCCACAAAATTATTGTACACATCCAAAATTTGCGGGTCTGTTTGCGCCTTGCCGAATAGCTTATCGTGGTGGTCGGTAGCCATTAAGTTCATCAGCGTAAAACTGTTTTTGGTAACGTTATCAAACGGATTACCCAAATAAAACCAGAGGTCTGCGGTCATTGGAATAAAGGGGGTTTGTAGCTCAACTCAAGCCTAAAGCTGATTGGCAAATTTAAAACAATAGATTAAATTACAGCCCTTTAAACGATACTTTTTCTTAAATAGTTTGCAAAGGTAGCTTTTTTTTAAAAAAAACTGTTTAAACTTAAAAAAATATACAAAAAAGGGAAAAAAATGGGGATATTTTGGATTCGTAAAGAATCGTTGTACCTTTGCAAAACGCTTTTATTTATTAACGCTATAGATGTTTAGTAAAAAAAACGCTGAATAGGCTCAATAGCGTGGGGTTTTATACCCCGCGCACAAAAATCAAATAAAAAACGGTATATTTTATTGGTAATTTATTGTTATTTATCCCCGCGTGGGGTGTAAAACCCCACGCTATTGAGTGCGTCTTGTGTTATTATTGCATTGTTTTGCCTTTATCGCAATTTACTAAACATCTCTGCTATCAAATTTTGCCTTACGAACACGTGGTCAATATATACAACAACGCCATAGCGTATAAAAATGACCCGTTTTTATCCGTTCAGAATTATTTTTAACCCATTTTTTGACCCTTTGCGACAGCTTAGGGTTTTTTTATACCCGTTTTTGTCCTACTGGAATGTGCTTTTTTTATCTTCTTGTCCTCACGCGGCGGCGTGGGGTTACTATTATTCAACCCCGTTGGGGTTGCTGTATTGAAACCTTGAAAGGGTTTAATAATGGTAGCCCCGTATGAAATGCGGGGACAAAAGAAAATAATATAAGCGCGTTTTTGGCGGGTAAAAATTTGTATTGCGTGGGCAAAAAAGATGAAATCTACAAAATAGGGATAAATTTTTTTTGTGGGTGTTTTTGATTATTTTTGACGTTCATAATTCATATATGGGTTTAGAGTAGAGACGTTTTGGTACGACCGTTTGTATTTAAATAGCGTGGGGTTTTACACCCCACGCGGGGATAAAAAATTTATAAAAAAATATAATGAATGTATCTTTTGGTTTTCTTTTTACGCGTGGGGTGTAAAACCCCACGCTATTGAATACGCATATTGTTATTATTATTTATTTTTGGCTAACTAAATTTTATCAAACATTTTTTATTCAAAGGCTTTTTTTATATCCAAAAGTTACCTAAAAACCCATATTCTATTTAAAAATAGTTCAAAACACCACAAAACGCCAAAACCCTTATAAATAGTGGCTCTACACTTTCAAACCCTTAATCTGCACCCACAGAATTATATTTTGAACCTTCAAAGCTATCATCTGCACCTACAGAATGGGGTTTTGAAGGTGCAAAACGCGCTGGTAATATACAGAATAGAGGTTTGAAAGTTACAAACTATTGTCTGCACGTGCAGAACCTAATTATGAAAGTAAAAACTGCCATTCTGTACCCACAGACAAGCGTTCTGAAGGTGCAAACTGCCATTCTGTACGTGCAGACTCAAGCTTTGAAAGTCCCGAACGTTTCCGAGTTCCAGCGAAAATGTTGGCGGAGTTAGCATTTTTTGCATTTTTGAAAATTTTTAGAAAATACGATTTTCGCAAAAGTTATATTTTGGTAACCAATCCGCATATTTTAACAGAGTTGCTAAACGCGGCTGTTAGTATCTAAAAAAAATAATTTGCACGGGTAAAAAAAACAGCTTATATTTGCCCCAAAATTGATAACTATGAACGAAAAAGTAAGAAAAGAACGCGGGCTGAAAATAGATAACGGGTTCAAATTGAGCTTAATATGCCTCGCCAGCGACGACACCAGCCCAGAACAAAAGTTGGGTATAGCCCGTCAGGTAAAATCTTCTTTGGAACGGGCGCAAAAAATTATCAACAAAGGGCGCAACGAGCGGCTGTTTATGAACTTAGACCCCAAAGACCAAGCCTTTGTTAATACGTTTTTGCCCGAAGATGAGCAGATTAAATTGGTGTAGTTGAAATTTTCACAACAAAAAAGCCCGTTAGTAATGGATACTAACAGGCTTTTTTTTATTGAAATACGCGCTCGTAAAAGGCGAATAATTTGAGTTGTTCGCGCTCCCAAGTATAAACTTGAGCAGCTTCAGCGCAATTTTTTTGCAATTCAGCGTATAAATGAGCATCGTGTTGCAGCGTTTCTATTGCGTCTAAAATTGTATAAGGGTGTAAATCGGGCAATAATAAGCTGGTTTTATACTCGCTGTTAATCCGTTGATATTCAGGGAAATCCATATTAAGTGCGGGCTTTTGGGCTTGTATGTAATCAAAGCATTTATTAGCCAAAGAGTAGTAATAATTGAAACTTTTATTCTCCAACAGATTAACCCCCAGATGCGCTGCAGCCGTTTTTTCTTTGAGCGAAGCGGGGGCGATTTTACCCAAAAACAAAACCTTATCCTGTAGATTTTTCTCCTTCACCAAAGCCCTCAACTCGGCGGATAAATCCCCCTCTCCCGCTATCCAAAGTAGCACATTTTGCAGTTCGGGCATTACCTCAATCAATTCCGCCAAACCCCGCCCCTCGTTCAAAACCCCCTGATATAATAAAATAAACGGTTGGGGGGGATAATTTTCTATAGGGTTTATAACCGTGGGCGAATTAGCGGCAAAAGGAACGTTTCTTATCACCTCAAAACTCGTTTTGTATCGGGCTAAAAATATATCCGCCAAACTTTGGCAAACGGTGTAGGCGTATTTGCTGTTGGGGATGGTGCGAGCGGCTACCCATTCCCATATTTTTTTGGTAAAAGGTCTATTTATTACTTCAGGCACTTCGGTAAAATACTCGTGCGCGTCGTAAATGAATTTTTTGCCCCTCCATTTTGCCACGTAATAAGCGGGTAATATGGTGTCTAAATCTATGGCGCAAACAGCATCGTATTTTCGGAACAATAAGAAAAAAAATAACCTAAGGTTGAGTTCTAAGTAGAAAAATTTGCCCTTATTGAAAAAACATTTGAACCGATGCTGGGCAAAAGGCTGCTGATGCAAGGGTTGAGATTGTGGTAATTGACGCCCAACCAACTCACAGTTGTAACCCCGCGATTGTAAAGAGGTACAAATGCGTATCATTCTCTGGTCTGTGTTGAGGTCGTTGGAAACTAAAAAGTATATTTTTTTCATTACGATTATAACAATAAAGCAAAAGACAATAAAAGCAATAAACTGTTTAAAACGGGTTTAAAAAGTTCGGGTTTGGTGATTTTGGAATTAAGCCAATTGCCAACCACGACAGCTAAAAAAATAGCGGGTACAGCCGCTAAAAAATAATTGAATATATCCGCAGAAAATTTATCCTGATACAAACGGGTACTGAACACCAACAAAGAAAGCACCAAGAAAAAAAGTTGTAAAGAAGCGCGAAAAGCCAATGCCGACCACTGTTTGAACACCCCATAAATAACCACAGGAGGGCCAGAGATATTGTAAGCTCCCCCAAACAAGCCCGATAATGCCCCGAATAGATAAGCCCAAAGCACATTTTTAATCTTGGGAAACGCGCGGTTGGCAAATAAAAGATTATACGCTGCAAATGAAAAAATAAACCCAGCCAAAATAAGTTTTAAAACCTGTTCAGGGATTAAATTGGGTAAATAAGCCCCCAAAGGCGCGACTATCAAAGCAGCAATAAGCAGGTGAATAACAGCGCGGATTTTTGCATCTCGCCAAGATTGGCTACAAACGATAAAACTACTCAAGCAAGAAACCAAATTGACCAAAGGCGCGGTAACCGATAAGCCCAAAACTAACGTTAATAAGGGCATAGCCACCATAGCATCGCCAAACCCGAAAGCAGCCCCAACAAAAACCGCCACGAATATAATAATAAAAACTAAAAAGTAGTCCATAGGGGGGAAAAATTAGATTAAAAAAAACAATTAAGGGGGAAAAATGAGCAAAAAAAAAGCAGCCAACGCGTTTTTAGGTTAGCAACTTTGCGCAAAAAGATAAAAATATAAAAAAAAGGGATATTTTTGCCCCGAAATGAGGGGATTGATATTTTAAACACTAAATTTTATCCAAAAAACAGCGATGAAAACAGGAGACATACTCACCGTAACCATAGCCGAATTAGCTTTTGGGGGGCAAGCAGTAGCCAAATTAGAGACCGAACAGGGGCAATTTATCATTTTTATCCAAGACGCTTTGCCCCAGCAAGAGGTAGAGGTTAGGATAATTAAGAAAAAGAAAAATTATGCCGAAGCCAAACTTATCAAAGTGGTAAAAAGAAGCCCTCAAGAGGTGGAAATTCCCTACCAGCGCATAGCGGGCGCGCCTTTTGCCCGTTTGCCGATAAGCGAGCAGATAAATTATAAAAAAGTTTCCACCTTGGAAATGTTCAGAAGATTGAGCGGGATAGAAATCGCCAGTTTATACGATGAGTACGTAGCCAGCCCCAGCGTTTGGCACTATCGGAACAAGATGGAGTATTCTTTTTCCACTTTAATAGCCGACTTGGAAACGGGCGAGGAAAGTGTAGGGTTTGCTTTGGGGTTCAAAAAAAAGGGGCAATGGTGGTCAGTGGAGCAATTGGATGGCGATTCTGGGCTGTTTGATGCGCAATGGGAAGCCAATTTGTACAAAATACGCGCTTTTTGCGAACAATCGGGTTTGCCCGCTTGGAACCCAGCTAAGAGCGAGGGCTTTTTTAGATTTTTATCCGTGCGGAAAAGTGTCTGCGATGACGAAATTTTGATGAATTTAATCACCACTTCAGCCGATTTGGAACGATTTGATAAAAAAGGGTTTGTTGAATTAGTCCAAAGTATATTGGGCAAGCGTTTGGCGGGCATATTACACACCATTAACGACGAAATAGGCGACACGGGCAGACAAGATTTGCAAAAAGTGAGCGTTTGGGCGGGCAAAACAAAGATACAAGAAAGCGTATTGGGGCTTAGGTTCAATATCAGTATGCAAAGTTTTTTCCAAACCAACCCCTTATGCGCCGAATTATTGTACAAAAAAGCTATAGATTATGTAAATATCGCCTTAGAGCGGGAAAAAATTAGCCCTGTAGCTATGGATTTATTCTGCGGCACGGGTACAATCGCCCAACTACTCACCCGTAGCGCTAAGGTAAAACAAGTTATTGGAGTGGATATTATCCCCGAAGCCATAGCCGATGCCAAACAAAACGCCAAAGAGAACGGGCGCACGAATATAGATTTTTACGCCGCCGATGCAGGCAAGTTTTTGAACGAATACCCCCAGTATAAAAATAAAATAGGGGTCGTTGTATTAGACCCCCCAAGAGCTGGTATTGCCCCCAAAACCTTACTAAAAGTAATCGCTTTGAACGCTCCAGCTATAGTATATGTTTCCTGCAACCCCTCTACTCAAGCCCGCGATGCGGCGACATTGGCAGAAGCGGGGTATAAAATACAAAAGTATAGTTTAGTTGACCAATTCCCCCACACTTCGCACATAGAAAGCGTGGCTTTGTTCATAAAAGGGTAAAAATAACAACAAACGCCACAAATCAATCATTTAGTTTTGGGTTTAAGTACAAAATCAAAAGATTGGCTGTTGGTTTGGCGGGGAAATACGCTCAACTGTTCTATTTCGCAATTGGGATGGGTGGCTGTGAGCAACATTTCTTGGGGCAAAAGGCTAGTATCGGTCAATATATAAAAAGTATAACGCCCATTTTGGTCAGTCAACAAGCTCATTTCGCCCATTTGAATTTGACAATTGGATAAAGGCTTATTTTTTTGATTTTTGACCTGCCCCGCTACACAAACAGTGGATAACTGCGTATTCAGAATATAATCGCCCGTATCTTTGGCGGTCGTAATTTGGTTGCTATCTGTATTGCTTTGTATTAATAAGTTGAGCGCGTTAGAATTATTTAAAGTATTATTTTGTAACGTTTCACTCATTATTTTGAGCGTGCGCAAATCCTCAATGGACTTGACACTGCTTATATATTGGGTGAGGCTGTAAATATCTTTGATAGAATTATGCGCCAACAACTCATTGTCCAAGCGCGCTTTATGCTCTTTTTCAAAAATTTTCATAAAAGCAAAGAACAAAGCACTCACCGCAATAACCGTATAAATGAGGTACTTTCTGCGATAATGCCATTTTATCCTATCTTTGGAAGTTTGTATAAAATCATTTTGGGCTACGCTTAAATCTAATTTGGGAATATAAGGGGTGACTAAAGCCAACTCTTTTCCGGTCAAAAACATATTGGGTATTTTTTGATACAAATTAAATTTGAAGTTAATGATATTACGCGCTCTTGCTTGGTCGCGGTCTTCTTGGCTAGCTTTTTCGTAAATTTTTTTAGCCAATAAATCGTGGAATAGTTCTATTCGCATAGGTAAAAATTATTATTTGGGGGGAAATGAGATTGGATGGGTTGGCCTAGCCCAAATCTCTAATAATACGCATTTCTCTAAAACGCGCTACGCAATAATCAATCACTTTATCAGGAATTTGTTTAGCTACGCTCAATTGACGCTTAATAACCTGCACATCCATAGGTTGTTTGGTGCCTGTGTCCGTAACCAAACTGAATAAAATATCCAAGGGCATATTTTTTTGGGTATGTCCTTGCTTGATTAGCTCATCCTCTAATACAGCCAACTGTTCGTCCAAAAACAAAGCCAACACATCCTCCAAAGAACCCATTTTTTCCACCAAATCTGCATCAAAACAAACATCTTTGCCCGCGTGTCCGCGTCTTTCCACATCCAAACGATACATTCTATCCATAAACACCTGCAAAGTAGCCAAATCTACCTCGTGATTTTTGTCCCGCAAGCGTTCTATAATTTTATCCGTCACTTGGGATTTATCCTCCATCTGTATTTCAAAATGTTCGGCTGTACCCGTGATTACTTGGTAGAGGTTTTTGCTGTTCATTTTTTCCACCCGAAGGCGATTATCCATGATATTGGGGGTAACAGCTTCATATTCGGACAAAAAAGCCAGATATTCTTCCCGCATGCTTAAAATAACCTTGATATTTTCAATTTTCAGCATAACATCCAATATCTCAAAAAACCATTTTTGTTCGGATTTGTCCCCTAATATAAAAATCTCCTCAAATTGGTCAAAAATCAAATAAACGGGTTTGAAATAATCTAAATACAAAGAACGCAAACGTTCCCTTAGCGGGGTATCTTTATCATTTTTTTTGACAGAAACTTTTTCTATAGCGATAGACAATGAATCAATAAAATTGCCTTGTCGGCGGATAAAAACAGGCAGCCAATCTGTGGGTTCAAACTCATTGCTCAATCCACAGTTGATAAGGCTGGTTTTGCCCGTTCCAGAAGCACCATAAAGCAGCACCAAGTTGGTTTCATAGATACGGTCGTACAATTCCAACGTTTCAGCATCGCGGCCAAAAAATATCTCTCGGTCTTCTTTTTTATAATAATCCAAAAATTTGAAAGGACTTTTTATCATAATTGAAAATAAATCGGCTGGAGGTTAGGAAAGGTCTTGAGCAAAAATTTGAAATTGATGTTTTAGCACCGCATAAGGGGATTGAACCGCCTCTTCAACAACTTCTGTGGCGTTGCGTTTTAGCCTATTGAGCAATTTATTCCTTAATCGGCTACTGCGGCTATCTTCGCTTTCACTTTCTACCACTGCGCCCTCATTGGTGAGAAATTGGTCTAAAGCGCGCTCTTGTACTTTATAGATGCTGTGCAGGGTAGAAAAGTATTTATATTCTGCCTCTTCGCGATAAGCATAAATATACAACTGCTGCGCAGAGGCTTTGTCTTCGGTCATACTCACCCCAAAAGCATTTTTATCCACAATAAAAGGGGACAAATTGAGATAAGTATTGGGGTCTTGTATATTTTTGGCTAATACAACTGAAGCGTTATTGAGAAAATTGGGAAAATTGCGGGGTTTGATGGCTTTATTATTGGTAGCGCCTACGGTCAAATCTCCCACTTTAGCGCTCAATTTGCCAATAAAATGTTCAAAACGAGCTTCGCCATATCTAAAATTAACCACTTGTATATTCCTAACCGTCAATAAATCATAATTAACAAAGAAAGCCAACTCACCCAAAAATATAGCTAAAGCATATTCAGCATCAGCGCAAGTTTGGATGATATTCAATTTATCTATTTCCTGTTGATTAATGCGCTGTTTGGCAATTTGTAGATGCTGAACGGCAGCAAACAGCTCGTGTTGGGTATCGTGTAAATTATTGACAAAAACATCCAATTCTTTGATAAATAAGGTGCAGTTGGCTTTTCGCAAACTATCCACAGCATCCAAAAACAACTGATTGTAATCCAAATAGAAAAAATCTTGTGGATTGATAAAATTGAGATTGGCGTGCAAAGAAGCAACCGTTATTTTTTGTTGGCGGCACTCTTCCCATAGTTGAGACAAAGCGACAAAATATATAAATTGCATAGTCACCGAATACGCGCTAATCAACTGCTTAAAACGTTCGACGCTGGGACTGTCTAAATTATCGTCTTTGGTGCCCAACAAACGCAACTGCACGCCAATAATCCAAGGAAAATGTTCTATAATTGCCGCAAAAATCTCTCTGTCGTCTTTCAATTCGCCATTGGTATCATAAATTACTTTTTCCAACTCTTGGTCATAATCCAACATAGACGACATTACCGACAATAAATAAGCATTGACGATATACTCTTCAGTTGGGCGGGCTACTTGCGGGGCGGCTTGAGTAGGCAAAGACCATTTTAACAAAACTTCTGGGTCTTTTTCTGTGTTCAAAAACAAACCCCAAGGCATTTGGTTGTTGTCGTCAAAGTTGGCAATTTCGTCTTTTCTAAATATAGCGGCAGCAAACTCACCCCCAAAAGTCAATTTGATATAGGCTGTTGCACTTTCAAAAGCGATTTTTATACTCGCGCCAGCAGCCAACATAATATAAAATTTTTCGGAAAACAATCTCGCTTTTTGGTCGTCTATAGGCACAGCGGTAGCGATAACCGCTTTGATACCGTTATTAAATAGCGTTTTGACCTGTCCCATAGTAGCACAGCCGTTGAGAAACACCAACTGTAAATTAGGCATTTGAGCCAACAAAGCAGCCAAACCAGCCGCTTCGCCTGTGTTGTCTTCCAAATAAATCCGCTCTCCATTGGCGTGTCCCGCATAATGAAAAATTATAGCTCTTGTTCTATAATTACTAAATGCATCAAATAATAAATTAGCTGTAGCACTTTCTTCTCTATACACTTCTACAATCCCTTGCTGATGCAAATTGCTCAAAGCTTTGTTTAAAGCCGCACTTTCTAACTTCAAATTGGACAAATAACCATCCAATTGATTAGCAAAACTCAATATAATTACTGGGCTTTTCGACATATTTTATTTCTATCTGTCTTTTTATAAATTTTAACGGGCGCAAAAATAATCTTTTTTTTTGAATTATGGATTATCAGCTTAGTATTTGGAGACTTTTTTAAAAAAGAAGTTGTTTAGTATTAAAGTTAGCTCACGGATTTGACGGATTTTACAGATACGCACAGATTTATTTTTCGTTTTTTTAGTTTTAAGTAACTGACCTTTCGCAGTATATTTTTCATTTTTTTTACAATTAGCTTTTTGCAGTTAAATTTTCCTATATGCGCTCAATAGCGTGGGGTTTTATACCCCGCGCGCTGATAAATTTTCCATAAAAAAATAGAAAATATAACATTTTTTACCATTTTTGTGCGTGGGGTGTAAAACCCCACGCTATTGAGCGCACACTGTTATTTTTTTCAATCCACCAAATTTTTTAACTGCGAAAGGTCAGTTAAGTAACTGAACAAAATGGAAGTAATTTTTACGCTTCAGTAAAAACTTGGGTTTTGGAAATTTTCTTAACGGCTTGCGCCTAAAAATTTCTTTTTCTTCGTACTTTTTGCAGGCGCAAAAAGTACCAAAAACGCCTTGTTTCAGGGGAGGGCTTCGCCGTTCTACAAACTTGTTCGCTCCGCTTGCTAAAGCTACGCTCCGTCTCACTTCAAAC
>JAAFIM010000093.1 GCA_013297745.1 Chitinophagales bacterium
ACTGTAAATGTCTAATAACTCTGGATTTTTCATAGTTTTTTTATACTGTTATTTTTTTTTATTTTCCTAATTTTTATACTGCGAAAGGTCAGTAATTAATTTTATAAAAAATGAGTTTAAAAATCGGCGATAAATTGCCAAAATTTGAGTTGAAGAATCAAAACGGAGAGCTTATCAATAGCCAAAATCCCGCTTGGGAAAATCGCCCCGTGGTGGTATTTTTTTACCCCAAAGACAATACTCCAGGCTGTACGGCTGAAGTTTGCGAATTTAGAGACCAATTTGAAGCATTTAGAAACTTAGATGCGGTAGTTTTGGGGATTAGCGCGGATAGCGTAAGCTCTCACAAAGAATTTGCCCAAAAACACCGCTTACCTTTTGATTTATTGGCAGACGACAACAAACTCGCCAGAAATTTATTTGGGGTCAAAGCCAATCTTTTTGGCTTATTGGCTGGGCGAGCTACCTATATTTTTGACAAAGAAAAAACTTTAAAACATTTTTTTCAATCACAGTTGTTTGCCACCAACCATATCAAAGAAGCTTTGGAAGGGCTAAGCAAATAATCCGCCCATTCTGTCGTTTTGATTATTATTTTTTTGTTAAAATCTACCCATAAAAATACCCAGCTGTTTTTTATCCTACTTGTAACTTCTTAATTTTTTTAATATGAACAGCTTCATAAAATTCTCTACCTGTATCTGTTGCTGGTTATTTTTAGCCGCCATTACCACATCAGCACAAACCAACAACCGCGTTTCCGAACACAACCAAATCGGTTGGTACAATTACTTCGGCACGTTCAAATTTGCCAAAAAATGGAGTTTGCACACAGAATATCAATGGCGCAGAACCCATTTTATCCGCCATTGGGAACAAAGCCTTTTGCGAACGGGGATAAACTATCAACTACATCCCAAAGTACAGGCGCGCGTCGGTTATGCTTGGGCAGAAACTTATCCTTATAGCCAAACCCCAATCAACAGCTACGGAAAACAATTCACTGAGCATAGAACCTACCAGATGCTTACCCTTACCGACAAAATAGAACGGGTAGAACTCTCCCACCGATTTATGCTCGAGCAGCGTTGGTTGGGCAAATACACCAACCCCAATTTGGTAAAAGAAGATACTTTTTTATTCGCCAATCGCTTGCGGTATATGTTCAGGGCGCAAATGCCGCTTAATCACAACAAAATGAGCGACCATACCCTTTACGCGGCAGCTTATGGTGAAGTTTTTATCGGTTTTGGCAAAAATGTAAATGCTAATGTTTTTGACCAAAATCGCTTTGGTTTATTGTTGGGGTACAAATTAAACGCGTTGCTTAAGATAGAAGCTGGCTACCTAAACCAAATTGTACAACTAGGCCGTACTGTCAATAATAAGCATATTTTTCAGTACAACAACGGGTTTATTATCAATCTAATGTTTAATGTAGATTTTAGCAAACAGGCTGATGTACCAACTAAATAATTAACACACTTTATAAAATTAAAAAAGCACAAGGCGTATAAAACCTTGTGCTTTTTTTAATAAATTTAGTTTCCTGATTAGATATTTCAAAATAAATATCTGCAATAGCTGCTACTGACTTTTTTCTGTGGCTATTTTTATCTTAGCACCTGCTATTACCTTATAAACATCTTTAGCCGCTATTTTATGCCCTTGTGAATTTACCATAGTTTTGCCTCTCATCTCGACAATTGTACCAAATACTGAAATAGTTTTGCACTGTATTTGTGCTTTCACCTCAGCTTGTATATCATCTTTAGCTATAAAATATTGAGCCGCAAAATAATACTTTTTTCCATAAATAAGCGTGGTAACTGTGGAATCAAACTCAAACTCAACATCAACAAATTGGGTCGAAGGCTGTTTTTGTGCTTGAGTATCAGCACTAGGCACAAAACATAAATATAAGCATAAAAAAAGGTTTAAACTACCTATAAAATGTAAAATTTGGGGCTTCATTTTGTAATTCATTTTGGAAATTTAATTGTGCAAAGTTTTCTATTACATTAATAAGATAATTTTCTTGGGCTGTAAAATGAAATACTTCTGGCAATTCTCCATTGATTACCTCTAAACTATTGGTTAGTTTTTCAATATCTAATACAGCCCCCTCATTGATATACAATTCCCCTGCGTTAATTGCCCAAGTTCTTAGCCTTTTGCCTTGGCTAAAATAACTAAAACTGTAAAAATCTCCTCTGCCGTCAAATATAAAAACAAGTATATTCATTTTTTGCGAAAGAATTTCCAATTTTTGGTCTGCTTCATAAAGCGTCGCAGGCTCAAAACTATATTCATAACCCAAAAATGTATTCAATAAAAAGGTGTTTTTAGCCATAGCACTCAACGCATAGATATTAGAATCTGCTTTTATGGCATTATTGAATGTAAATCCTGAAGCCGATTCACAAAAAATAATTTCTAAATCATCTAAAAGTAAAGAATCTGACTGATTAGCACCCACATCTGTTATTAGTCCAGTAAATTTCCAACTCATATTTATTTTTTTAGATAATTATAAGCGCTTCTTTGTATAAATTTGGTTGTACCTTTAAATTTAACCTCTTTTATAATATCAAAGTTTAAAAGACCTATTTTATAAATGTGTTGAATTATAGCAGGTTTGTTATCGTTTCCATCCAAGCCATTTTCTTGGGTTATAATTTCAATCCCGTGTACTGGGTCTTTACCTTTGATGGCTATGACTTTATTTTTACTCAATCGTTTTCCATTTTTGGCAACGATAATGGTATCCACCGAATTAGCTTGTGGTTCTTTGGGATAACTGTTTTTAAATAAAAAAGTATCGGATAGATTAAGCTGCAATATCTCCAGATTGGCATCCATCACAAAAGGCTGGGCTGTCGTATAATCTAAATAAGTTAGTTTGCCTTGCCAATTGCCTTTAAGATTTTCTAATCTTTTTTTCAGACTTTGCGCTTGGGCAAAAGTTGAGAGCAATATAAATGTTATCAATAAGGCTAATTTCATATAAAAAAATTGTTTTAAAAAAAATAGACCGCAAATTCTACCAAGATAAGGATAAAATTTACGGTCTGTAATATTCTTTATTTAATCTCCAAAATTTTGACCTCTACGCGCTGATTGCGTTGGCGGCCAACTTCTGTATCGTTGCTTTCGAGCGGTTTGCGTTTGCCATAACCTTTATATTTGATTTGGTTGGGTGAAATCCCCTTTTTGAGCAAAAAATCGGTTACTTTTTGCGCCCTTGAATTGCTTAATTTATCGCAATAATCGTGGTCAGGAAGCCCGTTGGTATGCCCGCCAATTTCTACCACTACGTTAGCGTTCTTTTTCAGAAAGTTGAACAATTCGGTAACGGTTCTCTCCGATTGGCTGGTAAAATTGATAGAATCGGCTTTAAAATATAAATTTTGCAACCTAAACGTATGCCCTATTTTGAGGTCTTTGGCTTGCAAATCTTCTTTAAAATCGCCTTTATTCTCTTCTTTCACCACCACATTAACAGGGTCTTTTTTTGCTGTATCAACTTTGACACTGGGCGAAGTTACCGTTTTGGGGTCTGTTTTAACATCCGTTTTATTCGGGTTTTTATCAGGATTTTTGTTCGGATTATCATTATTAGCCAGCACATTATCGGGCGTTTCTGGCGCATCACAAGCCACTATAGGCGAGGCATTATCCAATAATATATTCCCATTATAAGGTACTAAAGTGGGGGTTTTATAATAAGCCTCTATAGTGATATATTGATAATCGCCATTTTTAGGGGTAAATTTTAGGTTGATTTGTTTCCATTCCAAACCACCCACCACCTCAGACTGCGCCAACATCTCTTTGCGCTCGCAAGTGCTATTGCCAGCCCATACGCGCACGGTTACAGATTTATCAAAATTGGTTGGACTAAGCGGATTTTTTTTGGTTGCGCTTTCGTATATTTCAGAACGGGCAGCAAATATGCTAAAATTATAGCAAATTCCTTTTTTTATCGCTTTGCTGAGCGGCTGCGAAACACTTTCCCAAGTATTGTTGTCGCGGGTGACCAACCCCAAATAAGTACTGCCGTGTTGGGCAGCTTTCGTAACCCTAAATCCGCCAAAAGGTTGTACATCGGGGGGGGTTTCTACAGGCGAACCACAATCAGCCCAACCAGCAGGCGACTGCCCCGCGCGTGGAAAGTCTTCAAAAGATGGATTTTCTAAATAAATAGTTTCCAAATTTTTATCCGCTGCTTTGGTATTTTTTGCCTTTTGGGCGGAAAGGATAGGAACGCAGAGATACATACAACAAGCCAATAAAATTGGGGTTTTTATCAGCCAAAAAATACTGTTTTTCATATAAGAGATGTTTAGTAAGAATTTTTTTACATTTTCAATCAAGAAAAATAACTGTTTATGCCTTTTAAGCAACAGACTAAAGTCTGTTGCAATTGTTTTTTTGTCCTTCAACGGGTTAAAACCCGTTGGTATTGACCGATAAAAGTATAAAACGCGCGGGGCTTTAGCCCCAAAAGCGCGAAAAAATCCTAAATATCAATTGTGCTGGGACTTTCGCTTACGCGCAGCTTGATGCAGCTTTGCTGCCTCTTCGGTTTTTCCCGCACAACATAGAGAAATTAAAAGATAAAAATCATACTAAACAACTCCATAATAAATGCTTAGATTTGATACTTTTTTAACTTTTTTTGATTAAGACGACTTTTTAACGCTGCAAGGGCTGCAAAATTACATAGATATTGTAAATAATTTATAAAAAATGCGCAAATTTGCAGCGAATTAGGATTTTTTTAACTTTAAAATAAGCATTTTAGCTTTTACAATACAAAAATTTGTTATGAAAGTGTTTAAATTTGGGGGCGCGTCTATACAAGATGCAGCTAGTATGCAAAATGTTGGTTCTATTATACAAAAACATAGCCAAGATATTGGTTTGATTGTAATTTCTGCTTTGGGCAAAACCACCAATGCTTTGGAAAAGGTTATTATTAGCTTTTTTGAGCAACAAAATCCAACCGCTTTTCAATTATTGGAAGAAATCAAAGAAAAACATTTGCTGTTGTGTACAGAATTGGGTTTGTCGCAAGCCGTAGTTACCGAACTTGAGGATATGTTTATAGATGTAGAATGGATTTTGGAAAATCCACCCTTGCGCGAATTTAATTATTATTATGACCAAATTATATGCTTGGGCGAGCTGCTTTCTAGCAAAATAATTTCTGAATTTTTGATAACGCAAGGCATAGATAATGTATGGGTAGATGTGCGCGATGTGTTGCGGACTGACGACAATTATCGCGCTGCTAACGTCAATTGGGCGCAAACTCAACAATTGGTTACCCAAAAAATAAGCCCGTTAATGGGCAAAAAATTGGTTATCACTCAAGGTTTTATCGGCTCTACTGACGACAATTGCAGCACAACTTTAGCGCGCGAAGGTTCGGATTATACCGCCGCTATTTTTTCTTACTGCCTCAATGCCGCCGAAATGGTTATTTGGAAAGACGTATTGGGCGTACTCACTGCTGACCCTCGTTTGTTTGATGATGCGGTGTTGTTACCTAATCTTTCCTATGAAGAGGCTATAGAAATGACCTATTATGGCGCGCAAGTTATACACCCCAAAACGCTGCAACCGCTGCAAGCCAAACAAATTCCTTTGCGGGTACGCTCGTTTATCCACCAATCCCACGAAGGTACTTTGATTTGTAAACAAACTGCCCCCAATAATTCGCTCAACTTGCCCCCTGTAGTAGTGGTAAAACCCAATCAAACCTTATTAAAATTAGAATCGTTGGATATGGAATTTATGGACGAGCAAAAATTAGCAAAAGTTTTCCAACTCTTATCCAAAAGCCAGCTCAAAACCAATATGTCTCAACATTCTGCTTTAGGGTTTTGGGTGAGTGTGAATACAGAAGCGGATAAATTGAATGTTTTAAAAACAATTTTGCCCCCGTATTTTAGCCTCACCGTTACTGAAGGGCTGAAATTGATAACTTTGCGCCACTGTAGCCCAGATTTAATCCAAAAATATATAGGTAATCAAACCGTTTTATTACAAGGCAATAGCCAAAACACACAACAATGGTTAGTTATTAGTGATTAGTTATTAGTGATTAGTTGTTAGTTGTTAGTTATTAGTGATTAGTTGTTAGTGATTTTATAAAAACAACAACCGCTAATTAAGTATTAAAAATAATTTAATTAACAACCTACTCCTCGCCTCTCACTCCCCACCTCTCGCCTCTCACTCCCCATCTCTCACTCCCCACCTCTCACTCCCCATCTCTCACCATCCACCTCTTACTTCTCACCTTTCACTCATACTTTATGCGAATAGATATTTTATCGGCAGTGCCGAGTTTATTAGAAAGCCCTTTTTCTCATTCTATTATGCGTCGCGCGCAAGAAAAAGGTATATTAGAAATCCACAGCCACGACATACGCGATTATAGCAACCATAAACAAAAAAGTATAGACGACTATCAATTTGGCGGCGGTGCTGGTATGGTTTTGATGATAGAACCTATAGTTGCTGCTATAGAAAAATTGCAATCTGAACGTCAATATGATGAAATTATATATTTAACCCCTGACGGCACGCAATTAAAACAATCCATTTGCAATCAATTATCGCTCAAAAACAATTTATTGCTAATCTGTGGGCATTACAAAGGGATAGACCAACGCATAAGAGAACATTTTATCACTATGGAAATTTCTATAGGCGATTATGTACTTTCGGGGGGCGAATTGGCTGCTGCTGTGTTGGTAGATGCTATAGGTCGGCTTATCCCGCAGGTGTTAAACGATGAAACTTCAGCTTTGTTTGATTCTTTTCAAGATAATTTGTTAGCGCCTCCTGTTTATACCCGCCCAGCCGAATTTAGAGGTTGGAAAGTTCCCGATATTTTATTGTCTGGACATACCCAAAAAATTGAAGAGTGGCGAGATGAACAATCTTTTTTGAGAACTCAAGCCCGCCGCCCCGATTTATTGAAATAATTTTTTTGCGTCTAATCCTAATCCTCATCTTTTGCTGATGCGTACAATTCCTTTCTTTTTTTTATTGGGGCTTTTGGCAGCTTGTCAAAATAGCGCGCCTAATCCCGAACCCAACCGCCAAGATGGTTTAAATAATGACACAGTGATACAAAATTTACCCACGCCTGAACCTGATAGCAACAGTATAATCAATCCAGCTATATGGTCTGCTGCTGAAATTTATGGGCGCGAAGTTTGCAATTGTGGGCAGAAATTTTTTCTTTTATATGAAGAAAAAGAAATGTCTTTTAATAACAATATGAGTGATGCCCAAAAGGAAAAAATAGAGGAAAAATATGAAAAAAAGCTAAATACTTTGCGCGATACGTTTAGGGAATGTCGTGCTGAAGCGTTGGCTAAGTTTGAAGAAATTTCCAACTATGAACAAAATTTACTCACTTTCCGTCAAGGCGATAGTTTAAAATTGGTTATTATGAACGCTTTTGATGAAGCGGGCTGCGATAAATACGAGTTGGCAAGAGCAAAAATTTTTTCTAATAAAACACAGTCGGGGATGGAATAGGTTTTTTTGTTTGTAGCAAGATTTTTTGTAGCAAGTAGCAAGTAGCAAGATTTTTTGTAGCAACTAACCACTAATCACTAACCACTAATAACTAATCACTAACCACTAACCACTAATTACTATTTTGAAAACTTTAATTGCTATAGTTGGCGCAACGGCTACGGGCAAAACTGCTTTAGCTATTGAGTTGGCGAAAATTTATCAAAGTCAAATTATTTCTTTTGACGGGCGACAATTTTATCAAGAGATGGAAATTGGCACGGCCAAACCCAGCCCTCAAGAGTTGGCGGCTGCGCCTCATCATTTTATCAACCACAAAAGTATAAAAGATAATTACACAGTGGCTGATTTTGAACGCGAGGGGTTAATTTTATTAGATAATTTGTTTCAAAACCACGACATATTATTTGCTGTAGGCGGTTCTGGTTTATTTTTGCGCGCCCTTAGTCAAGGTTTAGACCCTATGCCTGCTGTAGATTTGCAAGTTATCAACCAATTGGAACAACGTTTGGCTACTGAAGGCTTGGCTGCGTTGCAAGCTGAACTTAAAACGGCTGACCCTGACACTTACTATAATATAGATTTGGATAATCCGCGCCGTCTGTTGCGAGCCTTATCGGTTTGTATAAGCAGCCAAAAACCTTTTTCTTCATTCAAAACTTTTGTACCTCAAGCCCGTAATTTTTCCACTTATCTAATAAATATCAACTACGAAAGGGAAAATTTATACTCAAGGATTAACCAACGGGTAGATTTGATGATAGCGGCAGGGTTGGAAGCCGAAGCGTTGAGTTTGTACCCTTTGCGGGATTTGACCGCCCTACAAACGGTAGGTTATAGCGAATGGTTTGATTTTTTTGCACATAAATTAACCCGTCAAGAGGCTATAGAAAAAATAAAACAACACAGCCGCAATTATGCCAAACGACAAATTACTTGGTTTAAGCGCGAACCAATTGCTTTGCATTTGACGGGCGAAAATAATTTGGCAGATAATATCGCTACAGCTACGCATTTTATTGATAATGAATTTTTTTACATTTTCAATCAAGAAAAATAACTGTTTATGCCTTTTAAGCAACAGACTAAAGTCTGTTGCAATTGTTTTTTTGTCCTTCAACGGGTTAAAACCCGTTGGTATTGACCGATAAAAGTATAAAACGCGCGGGGGTTCGCTTTGCGGTTCTACGAAGTAGCCCCAAAAGCGCGAAAAAATCCTAAATATCAATTGTGCTGGGACTTTCGCTTACGCGCAGCTTGATGCAGCTTTGCTGCCTCTTCGGTTTTTCCCGCACAACATAGAGAAATTAAAAGATAAAAATCATACTAAACAACTCCATAATTTAACCCGCTAACTTTGTACGTTCTTTGCGTATATGCTAAAAAGTCCCCTTTCTATACGGAGAGGGGACTTTTTTTTATTACAAACTTTCTTTCAAAAAACCTATAGTCCGTTTTTGGCGTTTCAAATCTGCCCCTGTGTATTCTATTTCCAACATTTTTTTTACTCGCTTCAAATCGTTTCTTACTTTTTCGGTCAAAACGTCTGTTTGCTGAGCCAATTGGCTTGTATTAGAACGCAATTGATTGCTGTTGTTCCATAATGCAGCGTGGCGAGTTTGCAAATCTGTCCAAAAATTAAGCCCTTGTGCTTGATTAGCTATAGGATTATTGGCTTCTTGCAGCTTACTGATTAAAGTTTGCAAAGCTACTTGCCGAAAACTGTTATCCACAGGAAATTTATAAGAAGCTCCTATTTTTAACAAACCGTATTTTGCATATTCAGATTGCAAGATATTGCTTTGCCAAGCAATAATTTTAATATGACTTTTTAGCGTGCTTAAAGCTGTGTTTATCAGTTTATTAAGTGCTTGCAAATCGGCAGTATTTCTTTTTAGCTCGTTGCTATTGTCGTTGCTGCTGGTCAATAAATTGCGCAATTGTGTAGCTTCAGCTTGCATAGTGCTGGCGTTAAAATTAGATATTTGCAAATGTCTAAATTGCAAATCCCAATTTTTGGCTACTTCTTCGCCCAATAAAGCCGTGCTTATTTTGCGGGCTGGTGTTTCGCTTTTTTTATTCGGTGTTTTCATACAAAGAAAATGATTTTGATTAAATAAAAAATGATAATAAATTGTTTTTGTACAATAGCAAATTTGATGCCAACTTTGCCTACATTCTAAAAACTAAACGCAAAATTAACAATTTATATTGTATTTAGTTCCAAATTAAATAATTATTTTTTAATATGTTGTTGTTTTTTTGTTGAAATTAGTACATACCAGTTGGTATAAGCCCTAAAGTTTTATTTCAACCCATACATACCAGTTGGTATAAGCCCTAAAAAATTTATTTATTAGTACATACCAGTTGGTATAAGCCCTAAAATTTTATTTCAACCCATATATACCAGTTGGTATAAGCCCTCAAATTTTTATTTATCGGTACATACCAGTTGGTATAAGCCCTAAATTATTTTTTTGTCGGTACATACCAGTTGGTATAAGCCCTAAATTATTTTTTTATCGGTACATACCAGTTGGTATAAGCCCTAAATTATTTTTTTATCGGTACATACCAGTTGGTATAAGCCCTAAATTATTTTTTTATTAGTACTTTTTGTTTATTTTGTATAACAATATAAAAAAAGTTTATACCTTTGCGTTTGATTTTTAAACAAAAATATAAACAACTAACTTCAATCTTGTAAAATGATAACTATTGAAAATTTTAAACAACTATTGGCTAACTTGGGATTTGTAGAGGCTGAAGAAAATATATGGAGAAAAGAATTTGAGGGGGGCGCGTTTTATTTGGAAGCAGACTTTAAAACAAAAGAATTGAAATACCCAGAAGCGAAGGGTTTGGTAATCCATAGCCGCCAAACTTGTAATTTTTCGGATGATGAAAATTTTGTGGTTTTTGAGGCTGTACATAGATTGTTGGTTAAGGGTTATAAACCCGAACATATAGAACTTGAGCCAAAATGGAAACTTGGACGGGGCGCAAGTGGCGGCCGCGCCGATATTTTGGTAAAAAATCAAGAAGGTATGCCTTTATTATTGATAGAATGTAAAACAGCAGGTAATGAGTTTAGAAAGGCTTGGAAAGAAACCCAACAAGATGGCGGGCAGTTGTTTAGTTATGCGCAGCAAATACAAGAAACTTCGTTTTTGTGCCTTTACGCTTCAGATTTTGATGAGAAAACAAATCAAGTGGTTATCTCTCAACAGATTATTTTGCATAAAGATAATAAAAACATATTGAACAAAGACACAGCTTTAAACTCTTTTGAAAAAGCCAAAGATGTAAAAGAACGCTATGAGGTTTGGAAAACTACTTATCAATTGGAAAGTACTGAAGCGGGAATTTTTGAGGATAGCATACAACCTTATCAAATCGGTAAAAACAAATACACGCTGGCTGAAGATACCCAACCTTTAAATTCTATTGATAAAAAAGGTTTGTATCATACTTTTAGAACAATTTTGAGAAAACATAACGTATCAAGACGCGAAAATGCTTTTGATGTGTTGGTTAATTTATTCCTCTGCAAAATAATAGATGAAACAGAGCATAAAACTGACCTTAAATTTCGTTGGAAAGGAATTGCTTACGACAATTATTATGATTTGGTGGATAGATTGCAGGGTTTGTATCAAGCGGGAATGAAAAAGTTTTTGAATGAGGATATTTTATACGTCAGTAATGAAGAAATAGATAAAGCTTTTTGGACTACCAAAACAAACCGCAACGCTACCAAAACGCGCATTAAGGAGATTTTTAGAGAACTTAAATTCTACAAAGGTTTAGATTTTGAGTTTATCAAAGTGCATAACCCCAAAGGATTTGATAAAAATGCTAAAATTCTAATTGATATTATCCAAATGTGGCAAAGTGTGCGCCTAACTTCTCAAACGCAAAACCAGTTTTTAGGCGATATGTTTGAACATTTTTTAGATAATGGGATTAAACAAAGTGAAGGGCAATTCTTTACCCCTATTCCTATCTGTAAATTTGTGGTAGCTTCTTTGCCTTTGGAGCAGAAAATTAGCCAAAAAACTGAACCGCTTAAAGTAATTGATTATGCTTGTGGCTCTGGGCATTTTTTGACCGAATACGCTATAGCGGCAAAGCCAATTATAGAAAAATACAAAGCTGAAAACGCGTTAAACGAACACTACAAGCATATTTTTGGGATAGAAAAAGAAGACCGTTTGGCTAAAGTAGCTACAGTTTCGGCTTGTATGTACGGGCAGAAAGATATTACCGTTATAGATACGGACGCTTTGGGCAGCCACGAAAAACTAACTAAACAAAGTTTTGATGTGCTGGTGGCTAATCCGCCTTTTGCTGTAGATGATTTTTTGCGAGTATTAGCGCAAAATGATGAAAAAGAGGTTAAGACTTATGAATTGTTTAGCGAAGAACGCCTAAGTTCAAATAATATACAGTGTTTCTTTTTGGAACGTGCCAAACAGTTATTAGCTCGTGAGGGTGTAGCTGGTATTATCGTGCCAACTTCTATTTTATCTAACTCGGACGCTATGCACGTACAGACAAGGGAAATTTTATTAAAGTACTTTAATTTTGTGAGTATAGTAGAACTCGGTAGCGGTACGTTTGGCAAAACGGGTACTAATACTGTAGTTTTATTTCTGAAAAGAAAAGCAGAAAACCCAGAACAAGCCGAACATTTTGCCAACAGAACTTTAGATTTCTTTGAAGATGCAGCCAATGAAATAGCGAGCAATGGCGGCATATATCAAGACTTACCCACGCTCAAAAAGTATTGCGCGCATATAGATGTGCCTTTTGAAGATTATCAAAGCGTGCTAATTTTTGAAAAGTTTGATAGCACAGCCAAATTGTGGGAATACGATATTTTTAAAGAGTATAAAGCTGCTTTTGACAAAAGTACTGAAGTGGTTAATTTACATAAAAAAACTGATTTTAAAAAGCTAACTGCTGACCAACAAGCCCAAAAACTTAATAAAATGTTGTTTGATTATGTGCGCAAAGTAGAACAAAATAAATTGTTTTATTTTATGCTGGCTTATGCCAATCCCCAAAAAGTGCTTATCGTCAAAAGTCCTGCGGATAACAAAGAACAAAAACAGTTTTTAGGTTATGAATGGAACGGCGCAAAAGGACAAGAAGGGATAAAGTACAACAATGGCGAAACGGTTTATGATATTCAAACCCCACTTTTCAACCCCAACGATGCAAACGATAGCAGCAAAATAAGCTATTGGATTGCGCAAAATTTTAACGGAAAAACTCCTTCATCAATACCCGAAAATTTGACTGGCTTGCTAAACTATACTAATCTGGTGGATTTGTTGGATTTTAGCAGAACTGATTTTAATAAAAACCTTTCTCTTACGCCTAAAAATATGAAGCCTATAGAGACTAAATGGCAGTTAATAAAAGTTGAAGATGCTTTTATAGAAATTAAAAATGGGAAAACAGTCCATCAAATTGATGAAATTGGAAAACATAAAGTCTCTAGAATTGAAACAATAGCAAAAGGCGTTTTTAATCCAAATGCTATAAAATGGACTAACGATGATGTAAAAGAAGACGATTTTTTACAAAAAGGCGATATTTTGTTTAGTCATATTAATAGTGTTGCGCATTTGGCAAAAACGGCTATTTTTAGTATTGATGAAAAAATTATACACGGAATAAATTTACTAAAATTTAGGCCAAATTCTACAATAATACTTCCAAAATATGCTGCGGAAATATTAAAACATTTTGATTTAGTAAATGAAATAAGACAACAAGCACAAAAAGCAATTAATCAAGCAAGTGTTAATACTAGCTATTTAAACAACCTTAAAATTCCTGTTCCGCCGCTTGATGTGCAGCAAAAAATAGTAAGCGAATGCGAAGCTATAGACCAAGCTACTGAATACGCAAAAGCAGCAGTAGAAAAAGCAGAGCGGGAAATAGAGGAGAAAGTGGAAAGTGTTTATAATGGTGGCTGGGTTATGCAAAAACTGAATGAAATATGTAAAATGCAAGCGGGGAAATTTGTATCTGCATCTGAAATTAACGATAAACAAGACGATAAAAATTTATACCCTTGTTATGGAGGCAATGGTTTGCGTGGATACACAAAAACATTTACCCACGTAGGACAATATTGTCTAATAGGTCGGCAAGGTGCTTTATGCGGGAACGTCCACAAAGTAAAAGATAAATTCCACGCAACTGAACACGCTATTGTTGTAACACCGAATTTGAATTTTAATATAAATTGGCTTTATTATCAATTAAGAGCATTAAATTTAAACCAATATTCAACAGGAACAGCACAGCCTGGATTATCAGTTCAAAATATTCTGCCTATCAAAATTCCCGTTCCACCTATGGAGGTGCAAGAGCAGTTAATTGGAGAGATTGAGGAATTGGAGAAACAAATCCTTGCGCATAAGGCGCAGATTGATAAGGCAGGAGAAAGTAAGCAGGCGGTATTAAAGAAGTATTTGTAAATAGACGACATAAATAAATTGCGGCGTATTGTACGTATTGTAGAGACAAGGCATGCCTTGTCTCTACCGCACCGCGCCACGTATGGCAATAATGCAATGAAAACCA
This sequence comes from Chitinophagales bacterium, assembly GCA_013297745.1. Taxonomy (GTDB): domain Bacteria; phylum Bacteroidota; class Bacteroidia; order Chitinophagales; family Saprospiraceae; genus JAAFIM01. The sequence continues at coordinate 14,170 of JAAFIM010000093.1, forward strand.
TAACCGTAAATAAATATCGTTTGCGGCGTATTTGTAAATAAATTGCGGCGTATTGTACGTATTGTAGAGACGTTGCAATGCAACATCTCTACCGCACCACGTATGGCAACGAAAACCATAACCGTAAATAAATATCGTTTG
>JAAFIM010000094.1 GCA_013297745.1 Chitinophagales bacterium
GTTTTTGTCCTCCTGCAAAGCCTGTTCTATAGCTTGAGCGGACATAAAGCGGGTAAATTCTACGGGCGTATAATAAGAAGCGGTAGATTTGCGGCTATTGGATTGGTCAGAGAAATAAAAACTACCGCGCGCATATAGCCGCTCATAACTGATGCTTATCTTTTTGTTTTTGACAAACTGTTGATAATCGTAACGGTCATAAAAGCCCTCGTTTATCTTGCCGCTTTCGCTGAATATAAGATAATATAAATCCTCAAAAGCTTCTCTAAACTCAAATTCTAAAAGCCCTTCGTATATATTGCCTAAATGTTGTACAGACAAACTGCGAAAATCGCGGCTAATTTGCTTATTTTCTTTGTTGGTCAATAACTGTACCAAAACATTTTTAAGCTGTCTATTGTTCAATACTTTGGCAGTCTTGAGCAAAGGCGCGTTTTCTTCAGCAAATAAACCCCCGTTGAGTAACGCTAAATCTAAATTTTCATTACCTTTGTCCAAAGTTTCCCATATCTTTTGCAGCTCGTCCCAAGCGTTGTATAGTGTAGGCGGGTACAAAACTTCATTATCAAGCTGGGTCAATCGGGTGAGCAGATAACGCAATGATTTTTGTTTATAAAAAGGGTGAGCAAACAACTCGTTGTAAAACTTATCCTCAAAATAAGCCACAAATAAAAGCCTAAACGCAAAGGTAACCGTATTTTTATAAATATCGCTCAAGCCAGCCGATTTATTATCTATTTTTAAACGACTATGCAAAGCCGCGCCAAAGGCTTCTACCAACGAATCTTGACCATAGATAACCGCTTTTAGCTCTTCTTCTACAGCCAACTTGGCTTTATCGTTTTCGGCCAGCAATAAATGCGCTACAGTATCTTGGTTTTCGGCTTTTATAAAGTTTTCTACCCTAAATATATCATAAAAGTAGCGAAAAGCTGCCTCATCGTCGCGGGCAAAAATAGCCTCTAAATCTATTTCATAAAAGGTTTTGTTGGCGCGGTTTTCTTTGAGGTCATAAAAACGCCACTGTTTGCCGTTGGTCAATAGCCCTATATCTACCTTAAGCACCTGCAAATAATCTATCAACTGAAAGTGGGGATTTTCGTCCCTTTTCAATTTTTGACTATCCAGCTTGACCTCGTAGGCTTTGCTTTCGCAGACCAATAAAATACCCTCGTTGGTAGATTTATCGGATACAAAATGCGCATCTTTATCGGCAGCGTTGCCGAATAGCACAAAATCGGGCTTGACAGTACGCCCTTGTATTTTTTTGCTCATCTGATAAGCCGCTTCAAACCCCAAGCATTTCAGCACAGGCCAAATCCATTCTTGTTCTAAAGTGGCTTCGTTGAGCTGCTTGAATTTTTCTGCATCAAACAAAACCTTCAGCGCCGCGTACGCTTCTTGATAACGGGTATCTTTGTACAAATCCAAAAAAACACCCCTCAAAAAAGTATCATTAAACAGGTTGTTGTTGATACAATAACTATACAAATTGATGTCCATAAAATAGTGATTGAAGATAAAAGCCCGCAAAGGTAATTATTTTTAGTAGTTACGCCCTATACTATAGCGTATTTTTTTTCGTTTATACACAAGTTAATTGCCGCCCTGCCCTATCCATTTTTAGCGATTATCAAACACGCAGCCGACCAACTATCATTTTGTGCGCATAAGGTGAGGTTCGCAACTTACCGACTATCATTTTGTGCGCATAAGGCGAGGTTCGCAACTTACCGACTATCATTTTGTGCGCATAAGGCAAGGTTCGCAACTTACCGACTATCATTTTGTGCGCATAAGGCGAGGTTCGCAACTTACCGACTATCATTTTGTGCGCATAAGGCGAGGTTCGCAACTTACCGACTATCATTTTGTGCGCATAAGGCGAGGTTCGCAGCCGACTGACTATAAAATGCTAATATAATTATAATTTATTAGTGCGCAAAGTATTGCTTACGCTCAACTTGATGCAACTTTTAATAAAAAATATCCGTTTTAATCTTGTAAGCAACAGACTAAAGTATTTTTTGCGCCTACAAAAAGCGCGAAAGAAATAATTTTTAGGCGTAAGCCATTTAAAAAAATATAAATTTGTTTAGTAATTAAAAATTATAAGCCATTTGCGCTCAATAGCGTGGGGTTTTATACCCCGCGCGGCAATAAAAAGCAATAAATTTTTAATAAAATATATCATTTTTTTTATTATATTTTGTGTGCGTGGGGTGTAAAACCCCACGCTATTGAGTACGCACATAATTTTTTTTAGGCGATTTTAATTACTAAACAACTTCCATATCAAAACCCAAAATTTTCGCAACTTTTTTTAAATTATTTTTTTTATTTATTGATTTAATAGGAACGATATTGATATTTTTTTTGTTAGTCACAGCATAAAAAAACAGCGTTGGCATCAAATTTGTAGAACAAAATAAACATTTTTTTAATCACAAAACATTAGCCGTATGAAAAACGAAAAGAACGTGGACGCTACAGACGATAGCCTCAACAAAAAGAAATCAAAAAGCGAAATACCCAGTCGCAAAATTGCTACAGCACAGTTGGGGATAGAAGTAGGAGCAAATTGGCAAAACAATTTCAACCACATACAAGTACCAGCCAGCAGTGGAGCGGCATTGCAACAAAAATCTTTGCGGTTGAAAAGCCTCTTGCAAGACAGCAGCCAAAACAGTATAGACCTAAAAACAAACACCAACAGCTTATCTTTGCTCAACAAAGAGATAGACAAGCAGCTTAGCACGCTCAAATCTTATCTGAAGCTACATTATTTTGGTCAAAGCGTAGACTGGGATACCATATATAGCCAATACGGGCTAACAAGCAACAACAACACCCCAAATAAAACAGGTTATATGTTGCCCAAAGACAACGGTTTGCGCCAAGCCGCTATGGATACGCTAATCAACAAACTACAAGAAGCCAATAATCCTGTGGCCAATCAAGTATATGGGCTAAATAGTTGGCAAAATTTGCAAACTCAACACCGCGATTTGTGGGCAGCAAGCCAACAATACCGCTCCAATAGCAGCAATTACTCGTTGCAAGGGGATATATTGGTAAAAGAGATAAAAGCGGAGTTGTTGAATTTGCGCCGCACTATGAGTATGGTATACAACAAGACCGATTTTGCCCGACAAAAACGCGCTATAGGCTTTCTTAAAGAAAGTTTGTAAAAAATAAAAAATCTTTCTCTATAAGCGGAGAAAGGTTTTTTTGTTGGTATATTTAGAAGCTAATACAATTCTTCGCGTGTAATTTCCCCTTGCAGATAGCGTTCATATCTTTTAACGAATTGTTGATATCCGCCATAAAATTCTTCATTATAGCGAGAGATATGCGCCCAAATTATCAATTGCTGGAATGAAAACATACGTATAGGACAAACTAAAAAACAAAATCGCAGATGTTTAATCCCCTTGTCGGTGGGCAGTCCTGCTACAAGTACAAGATTTACGCGCCTATTAGCATTGGTCATTTTTTGCAATTTTTTATATACTGGCAAATCGCTATCTATATCTATCGTTAAGGCAGCTACCAAACTATCTTCGCTTTCTAAACCTTTCCATTCCAAGTCTTTTTTTTCTTGGGGTTCTGTTTTTTGTACAAGACAAAAATAATAGTGCGCAGATTAAACTAAGGGATAAATACTTAGTGTTTTTAAATTCCATATTTACAGGTGCAAAGATAGCTGTTTTTTTGTGGCAAAGATAAGCAATTTTGATAAAAAATTATGGATATAAACAAAAAAACCTTTCTCTTGTAACGGAGAAAGGTTTTTTTATTGGATTTTTTATCTGCTAATAAAGCAACTTCAACACAAAAGTGGCTATATTTTTTGAAAGTCCAGAATTATGCTAATTCCAATCCAGTTTAATTTCTACATAGCGATATTTTTTGTGGGTTTCTTCTTTGTCCCCATCCTTGCTGTCGGGGTGAGTTTGTCCTGCCCAGAAAATTTTTGCCGCTCTGTCTTTGAGAAACAATTCAATTTGTTTAGACATTTTTTCTGCTCGCATTTGTGATAAATTTATATCATCATTGCCTTCTGAGCTAGCATAACCCTGCACCTCTATAGCCAAAACTTTTTTGTTTAGCGCATCAACTAAAATTTCATTATTAGCTAATTTGTTGAGCCATTGCTCTAGTTCTTTTTGGCTATCTTGTATTTGATTTTTTGTTTCGTGTTTGCCTTTTTCATAGAAGACTTTTACAGAACCAAGAGCATTTAATTGGTTAGTGATTTCCATCTTTGCAGTATCATCTTTTATGAACATCTCTTGCAGTTTTACTGAAGGAACATCGGTGCTTCGGGCGGTAGGTGTCAACAACAAAATCAGTTGTACAGGTGGATGTTTTTCAGCCTCAGCTAGAGTATTTTCCTGTGAGCTATCAATAGAAATATCCCCCTTAACAACAAAGTCTATGCCGCCGCTCGCTCCAATAGAAATGCCCCTAGAAATACTACCCCTTTGATATAAGACTTGCAATATAACTTTAGCGTCGTACCCTTCTTTATTTGTTTTGCCAGTCGGGGTATTTATGGCAGCGTAGGTATTTGAGTCTGCCACATTTTGCGCAATAGCTTCTATTGGTTCTGTCTCCACGCTGCCGTCCTCCACTTTAAATTTAATGGTGTATGAAAAATCGCTAATTTGTGTAGTATCAAACCAACTCCTTTCCGATACAGGGTCTGAACTTTCTTCTTTTGATTTATTTGGCAAATTCCATCGTTCCAAATAATTGCATCGCAAATCTACCTTTATTGTCCCCTCAGTATCGGGCGGCAATAAAATTGGGCGGAATAGCCCACGCGAAGCGCCTATGCTGTTTGTTACTTTCTCTACAGAATTGACTTGGAAGCGCCCACCAAAAAATATCCCTTTATGAGGCTCTTTGCTGTATTGATAAGTAACAGAAGCAGCAGCTATAAACTTAAGTTTGGCTTCGTATAAATAATCAGCATCAATAACCATAGCCAGCCTCGTGGCAGGGCTAATCATCTCTACTCTTTTTGAGTGTTTTAGCTCCTCATTGTTTGTAAATCCGCCATCTGGGATAAAATCTAATGCCCCCAAAAGTTCTTCCCCTAAGGCTTTCATTTGTGCGACTTCTTTAATTTTCTGGCTATCCACCACACTTTGCTTTTGAATATGCATTTCGCAGTCTATCAGCAACGCAAACCAATTATTTAATGCGCTAAATTCAGCTTTCTCCATAGGAATAGAAATAATAGTTCCCCTTGCGATGTTATTCAGACTCAAGTGATTTTGTTTGAGCGACTCAAAATCGTTCCAATATCTCATACATCGTTTCCATTCGTACTCAAAATCTGTATCCGATAATTCCCGAATTTCAACGGCTGCATCCCTATCGTTTTTATACTGAAGAAAATAATTCATGTGCGTTCCATCTACAAAAGGATTTATGTATTGTTTGGGGTCTTTCCACCATTTTGTTAGCAACTCCTGCTCAAGTTTGTCAATGTTCATAAAAAGCGACCAATTAGCAAATTTAAGATTTGCGAATGTCTCAAAAAACGCTTTTTCCAATTCTTTGTATTGTTCTTGTGCTTCAACCAATACATTGTTTAATAAAATAAGCGTAGTGCGTTGGGAATATGATAAATTACTACCAATTGGGATTTGCTGCTCAACAATAAAGTCAGCCTGTAACTTTAAGTTGTGTGCGCGTACTAGTGTATCTACAAAATCAGACAAAGTAACTAATTGTTCTTGTGTCAACTTCCAAACTTTGATATTCTTGCCTTTGTCTTTATTGGTGCTAAAAGCTACTTCATTTTTGAGTGCGAAATAAATTTCTTTGGCTTGGCGCAAAAGATTAGTGTGTATATTTTGAGCAAAAAGCGAGTTGCTAAAGCACAGCAACAAGATAGGAATAAATAAGTAGCGCATAGATTGATGTTTTTTGGTGGCAAAGATAAGCAGTTTTGATAAAAAATTGTGGATATAAACAAAAAAACCTTTCTCTATGTGTGGAGAAAGGTTTTTTTGTTGAGGCTCACACTTAGTTTAATAAACTAGAAGGGCTCTGTAAATTCTAATGTTTTTGCAGATACTTGACTTATAGATACCGAAGTTAAATTTATTGCATTGTCTGGCTCACTTACAATCCCCACCGCCTTGTAGTCTTGAGAGCGTACATAAATATTTACGTTTGAAGCTCTAACAGTATTCAATCTAGATTCTAAAACTGCCTCAATATACAAAGTACTAGTTACAGGGGGAAAAACCCAAGTTTTTCCTTTAGCGACTGACGTACTGTAACCAAGCAGAGTTCCCCCTATAATAGTAGCTATCCCGCCTACTATAGCAATTTTCCATCCAATAGGATTTGAAGCAAGGGCAAGAGTAGTAGCAACCCCACCCCCTCCTGCAAGTGTTGACCACACCCAATTTGAGGGACCACTTTCACTTGCTTCTTCTGTGACTTCCATACCTGGAAATGCGATTGCTAATTCGATTGATATTTTTGCATAGTAAGGGTTTAGAATGTCTGTTGGTTCATCCTTTGGAGTTACTGCTATTTTTGAAACGGAGACCTCCATCGCCCCATTATTTGCTAAAACGCTTGCTTGTGCTCCTTCGGTAGCGCAAAAATGGGGATACAGTTTCTTGTTGGCAGCTCTAAATTTACGTTGGGTTAGTTTCATTGGTATATCAATACCAATTTTGAATGCTGCTGTAGAAAGATTACTTGAAATTCTTATTACTTCGCTAAACGTAAAACTCTCCTCAGCACTCTTTACGCCGTTTTCCACTTCTGCTGGAGTTGGATTTACCTTTATAATAGTGGATTTATAGTTGGCAGATAGTAAGAAAACATTCCCAGCTGGCAAGAAAAGAGACAAAGAATCAACAAAATTTTTGATGTTAGTTTTCTGCTCTTCTATACACTTAGAAAATTCTGTTTCCAATGCGGCTGCGCCTTTGCTCAAGGAGTTGAGTAACAAATTTAGTTCGCTAGCGCTGATGCTGTCCTTGGAAATTTTGCTCAAAGCAGTTTTAAAGCCTTCAAACCAAAACTTAGCATTTTGAAAATCTGGTTCTAGCTCTTTTAGCTTTTTGGTAGAAAAGCCTGTTAATTCCTTAGCAGCTCCCGATATGGAATTTATCCACTCCGTTTGTCTGTCAATCCAAATTTTTACAAACTTTTGCTGTATTCCGATAGAATCAGCTTGCTCTATTAATAAAAGTAAATTTCCTAAGCTTGCAATGAGCGGATGATTTTGCAAAGCCACATTCTGATTATTTAGAACTATTTGGTCTTCTTTGCATTCTTTTATGACATTCACTAGGCTGATAATCAAATCCTCTTGCAGCATATTTTTATCAGCAGTAATGGATTGCTCCCATCGTTTAGCAATTTCGGCTGGCAAAGGTTGTTTTGCCCAATTTTTCGCTTGTTCCTTAAGGCTTTGTTTTAGAGCAGCTGATAATATTACATTTTTATTTGTACCACTTTGCCCCACAATTGATAAATTATCTGACGCCCACGCCTTAATAACCAACATATTTTGATTATTCAGTTCATACTTGTAGTTGATAGCAGTTTCTGCTAAAACCGTTCCCAAATCATCCGACAAATTTTTAAGATACACACAATCTTTGTAAGTGTCCGCCAGTTCCCGCAATTTTACAGCATTATAGTTATTATTTTGTTCATTTTGCACAACTTGAAAAATACTTTTTATAGTTGGTCCTGCCCCTAGACTTTCTACAGCATCAAATAGGTTAGCAAATACTAGCTTTTTATCCTCTGCCAAATTACCACGCCAATTTGACAACATTTTCTGATTATCTACTACAAAAGTTTCATTTTGGTATAAAGCCAAACCGTTTTTTAGCCGAGATACGAATTGCGAAACTTTTGCTACAAATTCTTCAGTTGTTATAGTTTGAATCACAGCTGCAGTAATGAATGATGTATCCGTAGGTATGTCCCCAAATAGATGTTCAGGCCAGAGCTCTTTATCATCTTTCTTCTCTCGATAAGCAGCTTTGTTTTCTTTTACATTGTAGTGGGTGGTCAGAGTGTTAGTATCATAGCTCTTAACAATTACCAGCCACGCAGCAGCTAAGTTTTTAATTGTATCATTTTCTGGCGTTAGTGCGTCTTCTAACCTTTTTTTCAACTCTACACCAAGAGGAGTTTTAGCTGACATTACAGTCGATAAAGTGTTTTTTATAGCGGCTATTGAGATTTTTCGTTCATCACCCACAAGAGATTGGAGTTTTGTTTGAAGTTTAATCAACAAATCAAGTACAGCAGATACAAATTTTGATTCCTTTATCGTATTCGGGTCATCGTCATCAGGTATTGGGTCAGGGTTAGGCTTTTTAAAAGCCACAGTTTGCGCTTTGAATTGATTATTGTCGCCTGTGGCATTATCTGTGAAAGTGGCCAAGACCTGACAAATTTCTTTGGCTTGGCGCAAAAGATTAGCTTCTGCGTCAGTAAACATTTTTGTCAAAAAAGGGTATTTTTTGGCATAGCTTTTTAGGGCATCGTAAGCCTCCATAAAAGCTTTTTGTTTATCGTTCATATTTGTGTTGTGTGGTTGGTTTTGTGAAAAAAGTGGATTAATGCAAATGAGCAACAAGAAAAAAAGGATAGTGCGCATAGATTTAGTTTTAAGCCTCTAATTGTTTTTGTTTTTCTATTTTTACTTTTTCATTCTGCATTTCTTCTATCAAGGCTTGCAAAGTATTAAGATGCGATTTTATGATTTCGTCATCTCCTTTTTCCATTTTTTTGAGTGCTTGCTCGCGCTCGCGTTCTACTTCTTGGCGAAGAATGATTAGTTTTTTAACCTCTTCTTCTATGGTTTTTTGAATTTGGGCTTTGGTTTTGGCATCAGTCAACTCCCTTGCTTTGGTGTAGATAGCTTTTAGATTTTTTTCTACAGCAGCTAAGTTAGGTAATATATCGCCGTCCAAAGGGTTGCTTTCTATGTTGCGCTCTATTTTATTCTTGAGCTCATTTTGTGCTTTGAGGGGCAGTTCCAAATCGTCAGGCCATTCTTCGGGGATACTGGGGTCTAACTCGGCTATATCCACTATATTTTTAGCGTTTTTGCGCAAGTTATTGATTTGAACCTTTATCTTCTTCAACTCCTCCACAGGGCGACCAGTTTCTATATCCCATTCGTCCATCATCTCCTCGTAGCGCAAAGCCATCTGTTCGGCATTATCAATTTTGGTGTACAGGGCATCCAAAGACATCAGCACGTTAGTTTTTTTCACCAAATCGGCTAAATCTTGATTTACGCCCTCCAATTTTTCAGTCAATTTGGCGATTTGCTGCGGGCTGGCTACGCGCTGGGCTGGCTTTTCGGGGCTGGCTTTTTCGCTGGTAGTGTTGGTCTCGTTATCGTCATCGTCGCCATCATCTACCACATCGCCCATATTTTCGGCTAAAGCATCGGCTTGGGCTTCCATAACTTCTGCATCTTTTTCCGATATGGGTTCTAATATCCTAAAACCTGCCCATTTGGTGCCAAAAGTCTCTTTCATCGCTCGTTTGAGGATGGCTTCTCTGTCGCACAATTTGCCCCTTGTGGGGATAATACAGAGTACGGAGAGTTTGTTTTCGTACTCCACAAAGGCCAAACCGTGCTGTTCGGTAGCTCCTTTCATCGGCTTGAGTTCAGCCTTTAAATGTTTAATTTTGCCAAATAAGAACAAAGGCGCGTTATTTTTCTCATCGTATTGATAATCTGTTTTGATGAAAAAGGGTAAAGCTGTTTCTTTACTTTTGGCTTTTTTTCCGAATAATTTAACCGCTTTAGGGTCTATGTCTTTAAACTTTAATTCGGATAGTTTTTTAATCTTGGGGTTAAGCATTGGTATAAAAAATTATAGTAAGTGTAAAATTCAGCGCAAAAATAAAACTTTTTTTATAAATAAAAAATTTGCTGTAAAAAATCTACACCTATAAACAAAAAACCTTCCTCCGTTACAAGAGAAAGGTTTTTTTGTTGGAAAATATCAGTTTTAAATTAGGGTTTATAGTTAGCGTACAGCAAAAAAAAGTTACTTGTGGGGATTAAAATGGGTAAAGAAGTAACAAAGTTTTTAATATCTGCTTTTTGCTCTCCCAAAAATTTGGAAAATTCTAGTTCTAACTGTTCTGTGTCTTTCCAAACTGTTTTTTGTTGTAGCAAATCGATTAATTCTTGCCCGCTTATCGTCGTTTTAGTTATTTTATCCAGAGCAGATTTAAAATCTTTAAACCAAAACTTGGCATTTTGAAAGTCTGGTTCTAGCTCTTTTAGCTTTTTGACAGAAAAATGACTAATTTTATCATTCGTTTTAGATATGGCAGCTATCCATTCGTTTTGTATTTTCAGCCAAAATTTGACAAAAGCATCTTGCAAAACATCCTTCTCATTAAGCACCACTTGTACATACTGTTTTGCTCGTGCCAATGGTAGCATTTTTCCAAAATTACAATCCGCACACTCTGGTGCCATAAGTTTTAGTTTTTCCAGCGAGAATTCTTTTTCTATTGTGCTTTTTACTGCAGCATAAAAAGCGTTAGCCGTTGTTGTTTTTCCCAAACTTTCGATACTTTTGAGTAAAGGTAGAAAAGGTTGGAAATTCCTTTTGACCTTAATTTCAAGCCCAGTCCGCCACGTGGTCAAAATTTTTGGAATATCAATAGTATAATTTTCTTGTTCGCAAGTTTTTAAACCTAAAACAAGCTCGTTCAAAAAATCACTAGTATACTGCACAAAGGCATCTTTATTAGTTTCTACATTTTGATTGTTAATTTTAGCTTCCTCCTCATTCTGATACGCTTCTGCCTTAGCTTTCGCCTCCTTCTCATACGCATCAGCTGCTGTTTCTATAAATGTAGTGTCTGTAGGTATGTCTGCTGCTAAGTCAGCTGCATCTACATCTCCATAAGGTTGCGCATCTTTTTTGTAACTTTTTACATTTTTTGCATAGTGATTTTCTAAAAATGACTTTGTGTAACCATTGATTTGTTGAGATAGGGCAGCAGCAAAAGTTCCTTTTGTTGTATTATTTGAATCTCCACAAAGTATTATGACGTTATCCCAAAAAACTTTACCTATTGGGCTAAAAGCATTTTGACTTTTTTTAGTCGCATGACTCTGAATATTTGTTAGTGAAATTGTTTCGCTGGGTGTGGTAATGCTACTCAAAGACTTTCTAAGTTCAACAAGGTATCCTTCATACGGTCCATTTTTAGAGCCTAACAATACTTGCAAAAATAAACTTTCTTTAATCGTATTCGGGTCATCGTCATCAGGGTCAGGGCTTAGGTCTGGGTTAGGCTTTTTAAAAGCCACAGTTTGCGCTTTAAACTGATTATTGTCGCCTGCGGCTTCATTTTTGAGGGCAAAATAAATTTCTTTGGCTTGGCGCAAAAGATTGGTATGTATATTTTGAGCAAAAAGTGAGTTGCTAAAGCACAGCAACAAGATAGGAATAAATAAATGGCGCATAGATTGATGTTTTTATGTGCAAAGATAAGCAGTTTTGATAAAAAATTATGGGTATAAATAAAAAAAACCTTCCTCCGTTACAAGAGAAAGGTTTTTTTGTTGAAACGTCGCGGTTATAATGATTTGTAGACCACAGACACAAAAAAGTACAAAAACTCTATTTTGTAGAAACAAGTTCTAATTTTGGACTCACTTGTTGTCCTGTTATAGACATTACATCATCACTACTCGTTGTATTCCATACATTTGCAGACAAAAATTGCGGTGTTCCTATCCATTGTTGTAGCATATCTACACTACCTACCCAAAACCAACTGGACAAAAATTCCACAGTAAAATCTAATGCTAATTTTGAAGCAGGTATAACTCTCGTTGTACTAGTCGTCACAGGGTCTGCTAAAAATTTATTAATTAAGCTTCCCCCTAAGTAATTTATTATGCCTAAGCCACCCACTATTCCACCAGCCAACCAACCAGCACCAGGCACAGCCAACATTCCAGCACCAGTACCCAAAGCAACTGAACCAGTAGTCATCATCCAATCACCTAAAAATGTTGTTCCGTCGTTATTTGTTCTTTCGATACTAAATTCCATGGAAGGCAATTCAAATAACCATCTAAAAGTAATTAAAGAAACATAATTATCGCCATTAGCAACACCTTTGGGTGGAGTGTGTACAACATTAGTAACTTTGATGCTGTCAGATGTACCTATGCCCCGTATTATAATTGGTGAAATATTTACATCATCTCCCATTTTCAAATCTGGTCTAAAAAATGAGCGGCCAAATACAACATTATCTTCCAATACCATAGGAATCAGCATATCTGTGATGACATTTACCTCAGTGCCCAAACTTGATAAATCTATTCTATAGCTAATCGCCATTGAACTTGGTTCTTTAATTCCACTTGAAAGTTCTGCTGGTGTAGGATTAACTTTCACCTTTATGGTGGTGGGTTTATAATTGGCAGACAGCAAGAAAACCTTCCCAGCTGGCAAGAAAAGAGACAAAGAATCAACAAAATTTTTGGTATTGTTTTTTTGCTCTTCTAGACAATTAGAAAATTCTTTTTCCAGTGCGGCTGCATCTTTGCGCACGGAGTTGAGTAATAACTTTAATTCGCTGGTGCTGATGCTATCTTTGGTTGTTTTATCCAAGGCAGATTTAAAATCTTTAAACCAAAACTTAGCATTTTGGAAATCTGATTCTAGCTCTTTTAGCTTTTTGATAGAAAAACCTGTAAATTCGTTGGCATCTTCAGGTATGGAATTTATCCATTCTATTTGTCTGTCAATCCAAATTTTTACAAAAGCATCTTGCAATACATTCTTCTCATTAAGCACCACTTGTACATACTGTTTTGCCCGTTCCAATGGCAACATATTTTTAAAATCACAATCCGCACACTGTGGTGCCATGAGTTTTAGTTTTTCCAGCGAAAATTCTTTTTCTATTGTGCTTTTTACTGCAGCATAAAAAGCGTTAGCCGTTGTTGTTTTTCCCAAACTTTCGATACTTTTGAGTAAAGGTAGAAAAGGTTGGAAATTCCCTTTGACCTTAATTTCAAGTCCAACTCGCCACGTGGTCAAAATTTTTGGAATATCAATAGTATAATTTTCTTGTTCGCAAGTTTTTAAACCTAAAACAAGCTCGTTCAAAAAATCACTAGTATACTGCACAAAGGCATCTTTATTAGTTTCTACATTTTGATTGTTAATTTTAGCTTCCTCCTCATTCTGATACGCTTCTGCCTTAGCTTTCGCCTCCTTCTCATACGCATCAGCTGCTGTTTCTATAAATGTAGTGTCTGTAGGTATGTCTGCTGCTAAGTCAGCTGCATCTACATCTCCATAAGGTTGCGCATCTTTTTTGTAACTTTTTACATTTTTTGCATAGTGATTTTCTAAAAATGACTTTGTGTAACCATTGATTTGTTGAGATAGGGCAGCAGCAAAAGTTCCTTTTGTTGTATTATTTGAATCTCCACAAAGTATTATGACGTTATCCCAAAAAACTTTACCTATTGGGCTAAAAGCATTTTGACTTTTTTTAGTCGCATGACTCTGAATATTTGTTAGTGAAATTGTTTCGCTGGGTGCGGTAATGCTACTCAAAGACGTTCTAAGTTCAACAAGGTATCCTTCATACGGTCCATTTTTAGAACCTAACAATACTTGCAAAAATAAACTTTCTTTAATCGTATTCGGGTCATCGTCATCAGGGTCAGGTATTGGGTCAGGGTTAGGCTTTTTAAAAGCCACAGTTTGCGCTTTAAATTGATTATTGTCGCCTGTGGCATTATCTGTGAAAGTGGCCAAGACCTGACAAATTTCTTTGGCTTGGCGCAAAAGATTAGCTTCTGCGTCAGTAAACATTTTTGTCAAAAAAGGGTATTTTTTGG
>JAAFIM010000095.1 GCA_013297745.1 Chitinophagales bacterium
TTTTTCGCGCTTTTGGGACTAAAGTCCCGCGCGTTATATAGTTTTATCAATCAATACCAACGGGTTTTAACCCGTTGAAAGACAAAAAAACGATTACAACAGACTTTAGTCTGTTGCTTAAAATACATAAATAGTTATTTTTTTTAATTGAAAATGTAGAAAAATTCTTACTAAACAACTTCATTGTTAAAAATGGTATAATACTGAATTTAGAAAGTAAGTGTGTGATAGTAGCATAAATTATTTAAAACATTAATTATAAAAACTTGTGTTTTGAAATTTTTTTTTAACGGCTTACGCCTAAAAAATTTATCTTTCGTACTTTTTTGATGGCAAAAAAGTACCAAAAAAGCCAACGCCAAAAAGGCGTTTTTGCTTATTTTGCTTCATTTCATTGCGCAAAAAGCGCAAAACCGTCGCTACAAGCCGACGTTTTTTGCTATGCAAAAAAGCTGCTGCCCTCGCTGCGCTCGGTTGGTCGTCTTTCCGCAACATACGCTGGTTTTGGCGTCGCACGGCGAAAATTTAGCTTTTGTATTTAATTTTTATCAAACAAATAGCTGAAGCGTAACTCCAGTTAGTCATTAAAAAACGCCTTTTCGTCTAAAAAAGGGTTTAAATTGGTTCTAAAAAAGCTAATTTTGTGTTTATAAAAATACAACAAAAATTCTATTTTGGCGCACAAATATAGATTTTAATTTAATTTTAGCCCCCAAAAAAATTATATGCAGCAGGAAGTTATCATAGAAAAATACCTAATAGCGGTAGAAATGTGGAAAGATACCCGTTTTGACCAGCTCACAGAGAAAGATTTTGCCCAATCCGTACAAAGCGTGGGGCTAACCTCAGCCGAAATACAGGCTATAAAGCAAACTTGCGGGCGTTGGACACAGCAGGGGGAGGCTTATCATCAGGCGGGAAATTGGACACAAGCGGTGTTTTATTTGGAAAAATCGCTTCAATTAGAGCCTTTCAACGTAAAATTGCACCTACTATTGGCGGATTGTTACAAACATTTATACATAGACAGTTCTAAAATAGAATATTTGAACCGCGCAGTAGATTTGTGCAAAGCGGGGTTAAATTTAGACCCAACCCAGCAGTTTTTTGCCCAGATAGAAACTGATTTAGTTGCTCTTGCGGAGAAAAGAAAACGGGCAAAATTCTATGGTTGGGCTTCTGTGTTGAGTTTGGGTTTAGGGGTGTGGATGGGGGGTTGGTCTTTTATCAATCTAATCTCTTGGAAGAAAGCTTTTGATGGGCAATACGGTGGCGATTTTTTTTCCAACTTATCCAATTTGTTCCCTTTATGTTTGTTTGTGGCTGGGTTTTTAATTGCTATGTTGACAGCTATAATATGGGTTACCCGTTTTTCTGCGTGCAAGTATCACGAACAAAAATTACAAAAAATAAATTTCAATCCGCCCATACAGACCGAAAAAACTGTTGTTGATAAAATATGGGAGGTGGTGGCTAATGTGGGTAAGTTTTTGAAGGGCTAATAGGGAATTTAAAAAGTAAGTGTGTAATGATAGCGTAAATTATTAAAGATAGTAATTATAAAAACTTGTGTTTTGAAATTTTTTTAACGGCTTACGCCTAAAAAATTTTTTGCTTCGTACTTTTTGCAGGCGCAAAAAGTACCAAAAACGCCTTGTTTCAGGGAGGGCTTCGCCGTTCTACAAACTTGTTCGCTCCGCTTGCTAAAGCTGCGCTTCGTCTCACTTCAAACAGTGTAGAACGGCGAAGCCCTCCCTGAAACTCAACGGATTAGTGCAGTTACGCGCTCCGCGCGGCACGTTTTATTACACACTTACTTTTTCAATTCTGTATAATTTATCCGTTAGGTTTTATTCCGTTTTGATTACAAAACAACTTTAATAAAAAAAACGCTACCTCGTACAGAAGTAGCGTTTTTTTTTATAAATCGTCCAAAATATCGCTTTGTTTTTTCTCTTTGTAATTCGTCCAGCCGCGCAACAATCGCCAGCCCAAAGCAAAATTGCCGAAGCTAAACAACAGCGCAAAACCGAACATTTCTTCCCTTAGGCTGTAGCCGCTGCTGGAATTGACCACCAATAACATACCAATAACGGATATTAGTATAGACAAAATGTTTAAAACGCCCCATATTTTCATAACAAAAAAAGGTTTATGCTGTGCGGATATTTTAGTGTGCTTCCAACCAATTTTCACCCTTGTCGATGCTCACTTCTATAGGCACGGAAAGGTTGGGGAGTGCGTTTTTCATATTTTTTTCTATCAATGGCAGCACCGTTTCCAACTCCGATACGGGCGCATCAAACAGCAACTCATCGTGTACTTGCAGAATTAGTTTAGTTTTCAACCCCGCTTTTTCCAAATCGCGGTGGATATTTATCATCGCTATTTTTATCATATCGGCTGCTGTGCCTTGTATGGGCGTATTGACGGCGTTGCGTTCGGCGTGGCTGCGCATTAGTGAGTTTTGAGAGTCCAAATCGCGCAAATATCGCCTTCTACCGCAAAGGGTTTCCACATAATTTTTCTGTCTAGCTTGTTCTATGGTGTCGTCCATAAATTTTTTAAGCCCAGCGTATTTTTGGTAGTAATTTTCTATCAATTCGGCTGCTTCTTGCCTTTTTATCTCCAATTGGCGGGATAAATTGGTTGCGCCCGCGCCATAGATGATTGAAAAGTTAACCGTTTTCGCCGCATAGCGTTGTTTTTTGGTTACTTCAGCAATTTCTACCCCAAAAATCAGCGCGGCGGTAGCGGTGTGAATATCCAAATTTTGTTGAAAAGCTGTTACCATAGCCTCATCCCGCGACATAGCCGCCAACAAGCGCAATTCTATCTGGGAATAGTCAGCCGCGATTAAAATATGTTCTTTATCAGCAGCTACAAACGCTTTGCGGATTTCTTTGCCCTTGTCGGAGCGGATGGGAATGTTCTGTAAGTTGGGATTTTGAGAACTTAACCTGCCCGTAACGGTTAGGGCTTGGTTGAAAGAGCTATGTACACGCCCCGTTTGGGGTTTGACCAACAAAGGCAAGGCTTCCACGTAAGTAGATTGCAATTTCGCCAACTGTCTGTAGCTCAAAATCTGTTGAATAATCGGATATTCTTCAGCCAACTCGTGCATTTTTTCCTCATCGGTGGAGTATTGTCCCGTTTTGGAGGTTTTTTTCCAACGGTAGGGAATTTGCAACCTGCCGAATAGAATTTCTCCCACTTGTGCGGGTGAGTTGAGGTTGAATGGGCTTCCTGATACGGCATAAATGGCTTTTTCCATCTCTTTTAGCTCTTGGTTCAACACCGTGCTGTATTGGTTTAGAAAATTAGCGTCTATTTTTACCCCTATGTATTCCATTTCTACCAGCACAGACACTAAAGGTGCTTCTACCTGCTCGTACAAATCGCGCTGCTTGCCCAATAATTTTTTATCAAAATAATGGTATAATTGCCAAGCTAAATCCGCATCTTCGGCTGCATATTCGGCTATTTTTTCTAAGGGAATATCGCGCATCGTGAGCTGATTTTTCCCCTTTTTGCCAATTAGCGTTTCTATGGCGACGGGCGAATAGTTGAGATAAGTTTCCGATAAATAATCTAAATTATGGCGTTTTTCTGGCTCCAAAATATAGTGCATCAACATTGTATCGGCTATTTTACCCCCGATTTTGAACCCATATTGGCGCAGGAATAACATATCAAATTTGATATTTTGGCCAATTTTGAGTATTTTTTCGCTCTCCCAAACTGGTGCAAACACGCGCAAAATCTCCAAACACGCGTTTCTATCCGCAGGTAAAGGCACATACCAACCCTCATTCGCTGCAAAACTGAACGACAAACCCACCAACTCGTCCGCGTGTGCGTTCAATCCCGTTGTTTCGGTGTCAAAGGCGAAGGCGGCTTGTTGGGATAATAATTCTGCCAATTGTTGACATTCTGCCAAAGTTTTAGCAATTTGGTAATTATGGGGTGTGTTGCTGATGTTTTTTGCCCCCATTTGAGATTCTGGAGTGGGAATTTTCACCGCAACTTGGGGCATTTCTACCACGTTCCCGAATAAATCCGTTTGTAAACTGGCTCGGTTTTTTTGTGCGCTGTTGTTTTCTGCGCTTTTTTGTAAATGGGGGAATTTTTGCGCGTGTAGTTTCAAAAATCGCTCTGTTAGGCTTCTAAACTCGTACTTTTTGAACAGGGTTAAAATCTCCTCTTTGTTCCATTCGCGCAACTCGCAAGCGTTTTCATCAAAACTAATCGGCACGTGGCGGTCTATAGCTGCTAATTTTTTGGATAGAAAAGCGTTTTCTTTGTTCGTTTCCAACAATTCGCGCGTTTTGGGTTTAATTTTATCCAAATTGTTGTAAATATCTTCTATACTGTCAAAATCGGTGAGCAACTGCTGGGCTGTCTTTTTCCCGATACCTTTCACCCCCGCTATATTATCTACAGCATCGCCCTGTAAGGCTAAAAAGTCTATAACCTGCGATATGTTTTTTATCTCCCAATTTGCCAACACCTCTTTCACCCCCAACTGGCTGATTTCGTTCCCAAAATGGGCTGGTTTTAACAAAAAGGTGTTTTCACTCACCAATTGCGAATAATCTTTGTCGGGGCTAACCATAAAGTTCTGAAAACCCGCTTCTTCCGACTGCAAAGTGAGCGTTCCCACCACGTCATCTGCTTCATAACCCTCGCAAGCGGCTACTTGTATCCCAAAATGGGGTAGAATGGATTTAATAATCGGAATAGCCGCGCTGATGTCTTCAGGTTGGGCTTCGCGCCCTGCTTTGTACTCGCTAAAAATTTGGTGGCGGAAAGTGGGCATATCCAAATCAAAAGCGACTATCAAATGGCTGGGGGTATCTTTTTGCAAAATATCCAAAACGGTGTTCATAAACCCGTAAATAGCTGATACATTCAGCCCTTGACTGTTTATCAACGGACGCTTCACCAGCGCGTAATGCGCCCTATAAATCAACGCGTGCGCGTCTAAAATAAATAATTTTTTCATTCGGTTTAATTTATACAAACGTTCTTTAAACGAAAATATGCGCTAAAAGGTTGCTAAGTTTAGAAAGTTTAGTTAGCAAAAATGATTTCATAAAAAAAGCCTGCTGTTAAGCAAGCCTTTGTATAAAGTTGGTTTAATCTACCCAAATTTCAGCGGATGATTTTGTTTATCAGTTTTTTTTATCTGCTAATCTACAATTTGAATTAATTTTTCAGGCTCTATGCCCAATCTTTTTAGCGTAGCGGTATTGATGCCTTCGTCTGGTAGTTGGTGGTCTAATTGAAATTGTGTGAGCATTCGTTTGGTTGGTTCGTCATAATCGCCTGTTTCTTTCAATTTATACCCTTCCTTGATTAACGCTTGTTGTATTTTGCGCACATCTGGGTCATTAAACACCCCATAAGGGCAAGTGGCTTCGCTCCAGGGGTTGTAATAACCTTCTGTGATAACGATAAGTTTTTCTCCCATTTTTAGCTCTACTTTTTCGTTGAGCGGGTGGTGAGAAATGCGGGTAGGTTCCAACAACTCGTAACGTTTTACAATTTTTAGCTCGGCAGGGATGACAAAATCTGTATTTTGCGTATCCAATATATTTTTGTATGGATAAAAACGCGTGTGTACGATTTCGTATTTGTAGGTAGTTTTGAGCAAACAAACCCCTTGAGTGCTGGTTTTGGTGTTGGGGATACAAAGTTTGGAAATTTCGGCAGCTTTCCATTGCATAGCAGGCTCACGCAATACCAAAATTTCTGTTTGGATAAAGTAGTTGCTGGTGTCCAAATTTCCGTTGAGGGCTGGAGCTATAACTATAGTATCATAGTATTCGCGAAAGCGTGGCGGACATAGCTTAATTTGATAACCTACTGCTTCGCGTATAGCGCCCGGAGTGTTGGCTGCTACTTTTATGGTATAATAGGTTTTGCCTTCTTCTGACTCGTTGACGAGCCGATTGAGGTTATCAAGGCTATAATTTTGGGCTAAGCCCAAGTTTAAATTGAATACAGTAGCCAATAAAAAACAGGCTAAGTAAATGGGTGATTGTATTGATAGCGCCATAGATAATAATTGAGTATAAAACAAACAAAATTTAAGATAGCATAGAAACGATGCCGCAATATATTGCTTTTTTGCGAATAAAAAAGCGCAATAGTTGATTTTGACCAAAAAAAATGTCGTTTTTTGCCCCTAAATTGTGAATTTATGATTGTTTTGCCATTTTTATAACCAAAATGCTATATTTTCGTATAACAAACGGGTTAAAAATCAGCTCTAAATTCTTGCCAACGTTTTAGCTCTTCTGGTGCAGATTTTACTTTTTCAGATTGCAAAATTTCATCGCAAGCTGCTCTCACGCGGGCGCGTATGGCAGATTTGGGCAAACCCAAAACCAAGCATTTCATCAAACAATCTATCAATTGGCTGGGTTGGTTGAGTTGTTGATAAATATCTGCTTGCAATAAAAAAGCCTCTTTTTGGATGCTGCTGTCTTTTTTTATCGCTTTTTGTAGCAACTGCAACGCTTCTTGATAGGCTTGTTGGTCGATTAGTTGGCGCGCTTGGGTCAATATATCAGTTTTGTTGGCTTTGCGTTGGGCAAACAATCGCTCAAAATCAGCTTTCAGTTCGGCTATTGCTGCTTGTTCTTCCTCGTGTTCGGGCGTTCCGTACTCAGGGCTGTCTGTCCAACCGAATAGTTTGATTATGCCCTCTTCTTTCAGCTCGAAACTTAACATAATCGGTGAATGGTCTAAACGCAACTCTTTCTCTTCTAAATAACACGCGCCCACCCAAATCCCGTCGCACAACAGTTTCAAACTTTCTATAGCGGCGTGCAACCCTTCGGGCTTGCCCTCGCGCGGTTGGGTGTAGGTTTTGACCGCTATTTCAAACCTTTCTATTGTGTTTTGATAATAATAGTTATATTCTATTGTGCCAAATTGTCCTAAACCCCGCAACAATAAAGCGGTATCTAATAAATCATTGAATTGGGTTTCATTTAGTTGGTTGTTTTTGCACCATTCTAAGCTAAATAAAGCCAAAAAGCTGCGTATTAATTCTATAGATTTTTTAAACTCGCGTTGTACAAACGCGTCCATTATCTCTTTCATTGACAAATACCAAAATTCTGGCTGCATTGCAAGCTATTATCAAAAAATTATCGATTAAAATTTAATTATTACGTTTATATTGCTATAAGTAAGTAGACAAAAATAAAGTAAAAAATCGCGCGGAGCGCGTAACTACACCAATCCGTTGAGTTTCTATACTGTCTGAAGTGAGACGAAGCGCAGCGGAGCGAACAAGTTTATAGAAACAAGGCGTTTTTGGTACTTTTTGCGCCTGCAAAAAGTACGAAGAAAAAGAAATTTTCAGGCGTAAGCCGTTAAGAAAATTTCCAAAACCCAAGTTTTTGCTAAAGCGTAAAAATTACTTTTATATTGTCTAATTACTTAATTATAGCGCAAAGATACTACTTTGTATCAATAAGTCGCTACTGTTTTTTAAATATTTTTTTATTTTTATCCAAAATTTTATCGTGAGTAAACATTACAATCTTACTATACATAATTATTCGCAGTTTGAGGAGATTATGCAAGCAGAAGAACCCAACCCGACCCAGAAATTATTGCAACTGATAGATTATGTAACCAATTTGGTTGTGCAGTTGAGCGACCAAGAGGGGCTAATTTTACCCAATTTGTTCGCAAGGGTGAGCTTGTTATCCGAACAGTACCAGTTGGGGCGCGCCCAGCGTTGGAGACTAAACCAGCTTTGCCAGCATACGGCTTTTAAGATAAAACAGCAACCCGCTACCGTGTCCCAACTCGCTCAAGGGCTGAAAACGGCTTGTTTGTTCAATTATGCCATAGCCAAAGTGGAAGTACCGCCCGCGCTCAAGCAATGGTTTGCTGCCGCCACGGACGAAACCGACGACGATAAACATTTCAATATCAAAGCTAACTTACCTTCTGCGCGCGCTTTTATCATCGATTGTGAAGCTGAAGCCCAAACCGATGGCAATTATCATTATATTTTTGCGGCTTATTTGGAAACGGATAATAATGTGGGCGAGGATATTAAAATACGCACCAACGTAAGCGGCTTTAACGAGCATTTGTTGGAAACGGTCAAGATTATCAACGAGGAGTTTAAGAATAAAGTTATGGTCAATTTATTGGAAATAACCATAAACGACAAAGAAGAACTACTACCTAAATTTGTGATTGTAGAACCCGATTATCTGATAGATGTTACCGCTGTGGCTGAATGTTTTGGTAGCGATGGTATATTTAGCAAAACCTATCTCACCCGCAAGCTAATCCCCACAGATAGCACGCTGGCGATGACGTTGGGGAACGCAGCCAACTTTTTTCTGGACGAGTTGGTACTCAACCCGCGCGCTGATTTCAACGAAACGTTCAAAAAACTGTTCAGAACGGACGCTATCCGATTCGCTTTATCCGATGATAGTTTTATCCGCGAACTGCACGCCAAAAGCCAACTGCATTTCACCAACTTGCGCCAATTGGTGATGCAAACGATGTCCGCCCAACAAATACATAAAGACAACGCTATTTTAGAACCCTCTTTCTACTCGCATAATTACGGTTTGCAGGGACGTTTGGACTTGTGGGATTATTACCCGCTCACACAAAAGGCCAGCATTTTAGAGTTGAAAAGTGGGAAAGTATTCGCACCCAACCGCTACGGGATAGTCAATAGCCATTATGTACAAACCATTTTATACGGTATGCTTACCCGCTCTGTGTTTGGGGACAGTTTAGAAACCAAAAAGTACATTTATTACTCTGGGGCAGAACAGGACAACCTCAAGTACGCGCCCAGCAGCAAAATGCAAGAGTACGAGGCTATGAACGCCCGCAACAGCTTGTTGGTATGGGAGAAAAAACTATCGGACTTAGACCGCAGCGATTATAATAATACCAATTTTTTGGACGCTTTTTGTTTGAATTTGCCCCGTCTTGCGCCGTTTATCAGTTCGGACTTTGAGTTGTTGGGTAAAGTTATCAGCGACTTGAACGATTTGGAGCGGGCTTATTTCATCTCGTTTATTTCTTTTATTGCTAAAGAGCATCAATTGGCAAGGATTGGTTTGGCTAATGATAATTCTATCAACGGCATCGCTTCGCTCTGGTTAAGCCCTTTGGAGGATAAAAAGGAAGCGTTTGCGATTATGGATAATCTGCGTTTGGAACATAACGAACTGAACACAGAACGCCAACATTTAAGCTTTGTACAGGACAGCGCGCACGCTCAATTAGCCAACTTTCGCGAGGGGGATATGGTGGTTTTATACCCAAAAACCAACGATAAGGACACGGTTATGCAGCATCAGATATTCAAAGCGAGCATAGCCAAGTTGGAAGCGGGTAGGATAGTGCTAAAATTCAACTACAAACAATCCAACGCGGAGATTTTTACCCAATTTACCCACTGGGCTATAGAAGGGGATATGATGGATAAGAGTTTTACCGTTTTGTATCAATCCCTATTCAGTTTTTTTGCTTACGCGAACAAATCCAACCGCGAGCTGATTTTAACCCGCCGCGCCCCACAAACTCCAGACCCAAGCCCAACCGCTACCATTTTGCAGCGATTATCTGTGCAAGACTTGCAATTAAGCGCGGAGCAGAAGCAGACATTAGCCAAAATACTCATTAGCAAAGATTATTTTCTACTGATAGGCCCTCCGGGTACGGGCAAAACTAAACTAATGTTGGCAAATATGGTGCGTTATCTCGTGGATTGGGGCAAAACAAGCAGCGATAAGGGCGAATCTAAACCGCATCAAATCATTTTATTGGCTTATACCAACCGCGCTGTGGATGAAATTTGCGAGGCTATACACGCCGCTTGCAGGGGCAAATATATCCGCTTGGGTTCTAAATCCACATCGGCTACAGAGTATGAACAAGAATACTTTTCCAGCAAGATAGCTAACGTTCAAACGCGCAAAGAGTTGATAAAAGTGATAGAAGCCCACCAAATTTTTGTTTCTACCATCTCTTACGTAGCCAATCATCCCGAAGTGTTGAAGTTGAAAAGGTTTGATACGGCTATAATAGACGAAGCGTCGCAAGTGCTTGAGCCTATGCTGGTGGGTATGTTGCATAAGTTTGGGCGGTTTATACTAATAGGCGACAATCGCCAACTTCCTGCCGTTGTACAACAATCTAAAGAACAGTCCAAAACCAACAACGAACACCTCGCCGCCATACAGTTGCAGAACCGCCGCAATTCGCTTTTTGAGCGGTTGTTGGTGTCTGCACAGCACAACGGTTGGGATTGGGCTTGGTCTGCCTTGGGACAACAGGGGCGTATGCACAAGGATATAGCCTATTTTGCAAGCCATTATTTTTATCAGGATAATTTATCCCCTTTGCTGCCTTGGCAGTTTGAGCCGTTGCATTTTGCCCAGCATACAACCCAACTCGTAGCGCAACTATTAGCTAAAAAACGGGTGGTGTTTTTCCCCACGCGCTTGGATAAAGAGGTTAAAACCAAAATCAATCTGAGCGAAGCCACTACTATAGCCGAAGCTGTAGAAGCCTTTTTTGATTTGTACCAACAAAACGACCGCCCTTTACAACCTTCAGACATTGGAATTATCTGCCCTTATCGCGCCCAAATTGCCCAAGTTAGGGCTAAATTGGTGGAAAAAAATCCCCTGTTTGGCGAATGTACTATAGATACTGTAGAACGTTATCAAGGCGGTACTAAAAAAATTATCCTGCTTTCGCTCTGTCTCAATAATGCTAATCAGTTAAAAACGTTGGTATCCTTAGACGACACGGAAACTGTAGATAGAAAACTAAACGTTGCGCTTACCCGCGCCAAAGAACATTTGGTTATCGTAGGCAATCCTCAATTTATGCGCTTGGATAAGTTTTATAAACTGCTGCTAGAGTGGGCTAAATAAAAATAGTTGTTAGTTATTAGTAGATATTTTTTGGACTAAACCTTCAAGGTTTTTAAAACCTTGAAGGTTTAAACCACCCGCCGCTCGCAGACAACGACCAGTTTAATAAAAACATATAGTAGTGAGGGGCTTGACATATAGTAGTGAGAGGCTTGACATATAGCAGTGAGGGGCTTGACATATAGCAGTGAGGGGCTTGACATATAGTAGTGAGGGGCTTGACATATAGCAGTGAGGGGCTTGACATATAGCAGTGAGAGGCTTGACATATAGCAGTGAGAGGCTTAACATATAGTAGTGAGGGGCTTGACATATAGCAGTTTGTTATAAATAGATTAAAAAAATGTACGATATTATAAAACATATAATTATTTTTCATCTATACGCTACAGCGTGGTGGCAATACTCACAAAAAAACGTTTATATATTCTACTATAGCACCAAAAAAATAAAAAAAGTTACAAAAAACAATTATTCTTTGTAACTTTTTCATAGTTGGCACATTATTTGCTACAACAAACGTATTCTATAATCAATTTAATTTAAACTAGTATGAAAAGGATAACCTTTCTTCCGCTCTCTGAAGCGGACAAAAAACAATGGTTTCAATCATTTCAAACCAATTTGCCACAAATTGCGCGCACGTTAAACTTAGACCCTGCCGAAGTGCAAGAAATTTTAACCGATATTAGCACTGATATAGCTAATATAGACGACGTGTATGAAAAAGATTCTGCTGCTACCGCCGCCATTCGCACCCGCAACGAGCATAGAGAATTATTTTTCTCTAAATTTTCGGACTTTGTGCGCCGTATCAAAACTCACAAACAATATACAAAATCGTTAGGTGAGGTTATTAACATTGAAACTTCTATTAGTGTCAAACCCACTAAAGTAAAAAGTACTACAGCTAAATTGTCAGCAGAGTTGTTGGCAAGTACTCAACGGGTGTCATTCAAATTTAAACGCCCTTCTTTACATTCTGTACGTATTTATTGCCGACGCGGTGCAGAAACTGATTTTACATTGCTTACTGCTGTAGCGGGTTTGACCTATGAAGATACGCGTGCTAATCTAAATAATGCTACAGCCGAAAAGCGCGAGTATGCTTTTTCTTTAAGCAAAAACGATAAAGAAAGTGAGCGTTCAGCCGTTTATTCTATAGCGGTAATGATGTAATTTTGTATAATTTACGCGCTGCTTGATTTAGTTTTAATCGGGCAGCGTTTTTTTCATTTTTTATAATAGGATTACGAAAGTGTGTTTTACAAAAAATTATAAAAACAATATATTTTCCGTTATAAAATAAGCGAGAGCGTGGGGTTTCGCTTTGCGGTTCTACCGATTTATACCCCACGCGGTGAAAAAATCTTATTAGTGTTGGGTTTCGCTTCGCGGTTCTACCGATTTATACCCAACACAAAAATAAAATTTTATAAAATATGTATATCTTTACTGTGTTGGGTGTAAAACCCAACACTAATAAGTAAAACCCAACACTAATAAGATTTGTTTTATTTACCGCACGGGGTATAAAACCCCGTGCTATTGTAAAAATCTACACTTTCGTAACTCTAATATCCATTCTTTACTATGCGTGCGCTTATTTTTATTGCAATCTGTTATAATTTTATCGGTTGTGTATCTAAGTTAAAAATTACTAATGAAGGTTTTGCTATAGCTATTCGCAATCATTGCCCAGCTTGTATAGATAATAAAAATAAATTAACTGCTGCTGCCGATACTTTAACCTATCTTAACGTGTCAAAAAGGCTTATATTAGGTAACATAAATTATATTCCTTTTCCCAACCTAAAACATTTTGATTGTAGCATCAACCATATTGATAACTTGCCTAAAAAATGGCCGATAGGGCTAACTGTTTTAAAATGTGAGGTAAATAATCTAAGCACTTTATCCAATTTTTTGCCCGATAGTTTGATAAATTTAAGTTGTAATAATAATAAAATTAAGAATTTGCCCCAATTATTGCCCACTAAATTACAAACTATAAATTGTAGTTATAATCAAATAAATACATTGCCTCAAAAATTACCAAACTCGTTAATATCTTTATCTTGTTCAGACAATTTAATCAGTAGTTTTCCCTTGCAGTTGCCCGATAGTTTAAGAGAATTAAATTGTGGTTATAATCAATTAATTAGCTTGCCCAAAACTTTGCCTAATAGATTAGAAACGCTTTGGTGTTCGCATAATTTAATCAAAAAATTACCCAATTATTTGCCTAACTCTTTAAAATTTTTTTATGGTAGAACCAATGAAATAAGCACTTTACCCGAAATTTTACCCGATAGTTTAGAGTATTTAGATTTTGCTTTTAATAAGATTGAAAAATTACCCAAACACTTACCGAATACTATAAAAGTGCTATTGTGTAGAGCTAATCCGTTGATGACTTTGCCCCCTAATTTGCCAACCAGTTTAACTTATTTAGACTGTGGAGATAATCAACTAACAGTTTTGCCCGATTTATCTATTTACCCTATAAAAATTTTAGATTGTGATGAAAATCAGTTAAAAACTTTACCCAATTTGCCAAAAAATTCATTAAAACAGTTGAATTGTGCCGATAATAAGTTGATGAACTTGCCCGAAAATTTATCGGATAGTTTAGAGCGTATAGATTGCAGCGTTAATCAATTGACGACTTTGCCCCAAAATTTGCCTATAAGGTTAGAAATGTTACTTTGTTATGATAATCAACTAACAATTTTGCCCCAATTACCAGCAAGTTTAGAGCATTTAAGTTGTATTAATAATCAAATAATTTGTTTGCCTAATTTGCCCCCTAATTTAAAAGATGTTGATTTGCCAATTTGTGATAAATAGTTACAAAAACATTTATATCTTTGCGTTGCTTGATTTAGTTTTAATT
>JAAFIM010000096.1 GCA_013297745.1 Chitinophagales bacterium
TTGTCCTTTCAAGCGTATGAACACAGCATCAGAGCCCAATTTTTATCCGATAGTTTGGCGAATAAAACGGTTGATTATGAGTTCATTTTCAAACAGATGGAAGACAGCAAAGCGTTTTTATTATCTAATTCGCTTCAAGAACAACAAGCCAAACAATTTGGTGGAATACCCAGCGAGTTGTTAGAATTGGAGAAGGAATTGACCTATAATATCCAATTTTATACCCAAAAACAGCAAGAAACCAAAGAGCAAAACACGCAAAAATTGTACCAAGATTATGTTTTTCAATTTTCACAACGTTTGGACAGCTTGAAGGATAGATTTAAGCGCGAATTTCCCAAATATCACTCGCTAAAATACGCGGATAATTATGTTAATTTGGCTAAAATTCAATCCTTTTTGCAACCAGAACAGGCTATTTTATCCTATTTTGAGGGGGTAGAGAATATATTTTTACTCTATATTGACCAAAAAGGGGTTAAATTTTTCAACATCGCCAAACCCGATAATTATATCGCTTTGATTAAAAATTTTAGAGAAATTATCACCGACACCAAAGGCGAATTTGGGGTTAAAAAATGGGTAGAAAGCTCCACAAATTTATACCAGCTATTTATCCCCTTTGAGTTTGAAAACGGGGTTAAACGATTGATTATCATAGCTGATGGCAGTTTGCATTATACCCCTTTTGAAACCTTTATGGATAAAAACAGGTTGAAAAATGATGCGAATAACGGTTATAAAACCTTGCCCTATTTGATACTCGACAAAAGCATTTCTTACCAATATAGTGCGCAGCTGTGGTATCAATTACACCAAAATTCACAGCCCACCAAAGCAGCCAAAATGCTGGCTTTTGCGCCCGATTACAAACCTTTGGATAAAAACAACTTGCAAAAAATCCCAGAACACTTGCGCAGGTTAAGAAATAGCCTTAGCCCTTTGGAGGGTACTATAGCTGAAGTCCAACAGTTGGAAAAATTATACGCAGGGCAATTTTTATACAACCAACAAGCCACCGAAACCCAATTTAAAAAGTTGGCAGCCCAATATCAAATTATACATTTGGCTATGCACGGATTGGTGGATGAAGAATCGCCCGAATTTTCCTCTCTTGCTTTTTCTGTGGGCTATTTTGATGAAAAAAACAAACCCGACAGCAGCAATTTAAGCGATAATTTTCTACAATGTTATGAGATAAAAGCGTTGGAATTGAACGCCGATTTGGTGGTTTTATCCGCTTGCGAAACCGCTTATGGCAAATATGAGCGCGGCGAGGGGGCGATTTCTATAGGGCGTAGCTTTTTTTATAATGGTACAAAAAGTTTGCTGATGACCCAATGGTCAATTAATGATGCTGCCACCCCTGTTTTAATCGGACATTTTTATGATGGGCTACAACAAGGCAAAAGCAAAGATGAAGCGTTGCAATACGCCAAAATTCAATACTTAACCCAAGCCAAAGGGGCTGCTGCGCATCCAGCTTATTGGGCTGCTTTTGTGCAAATGGGCAATACTTTCAATTTAAAAATTGCTGATACAAGCTATTTTTATTACTATGTTTTATTTGGTGCGATAATTTTATCCAGCTTATTTTTAGCTTATATTGGATATTCGCGATTGGTTAGCCGACAAGAAAAATAAAAAAAATGGTATAAAAAAACCTACTAAGTTTAAACTTGGTAGGTTTTTTTTGTTGGAAATGCTAAGCTCTATCACAGGAGAAAAAAGCCTGTATATTATCAATCAATATATTGCCCCGATAAGGCACAAGGGTAGGCTCTTTATAATAACATTCAAGGATAATAAATTTCCAATTTTTCTGGGCTACAAAAGAAAATTCATAAACTTGCCAATTTTCGTGTTCAATAGTGGGCGAGCTAGCCAATAATTGCCCCCTTTCTTCTATAGAATTGCTACCCCAAATACGCAAACGAGCGGGGCGATTATAACCCGCATAAGTGTTAGCCCTAGCCAACTGCATATTCATTTTATAACAATTACCAGCCAAAAAAGAACTGGGCAAAAGTTGGGCTAAACTTTCCCAAGTGCCATCATTTCTACAAGTTAAGCCCAAATACGTATTGCCATCTTGAGCAGGGGTATTGACATTCCACATATTGGGCTGCAAATCAGGGGTAGAATGTTTATTGCACCAAATCCAACCCAATACATCCGCATCTATTTTAGCCACACCTTCAAAAGAAGGATTGTTTAACTGTTGAGCATATATATCATCTGCAAACAACAGCATAAAAAACAACATCAATTTATATGGATACATAACGATAATAATTTATTTTTAATCCCAAAAAGGCTGCAAATTTAATACCAATTTTTTTATTTTTTCAATAAAAACAAAAAAACCCACTTAGGCTAATGCTAAGCGGGTTTAAATTTATTTTTTCACCAAAGCAGGTTAAAAATCTATATCAAAACGGAACATGATATTGCGAGGTGCAGCAGCTAAAGCTGGGCGAATCATATATTCTTGATTAAGCATATTTTGTCCGATAATAGAGAATTTGAACGACATTTTTTCCTTTGCGGGTTGATTTGGCGTTTCATTTTTCTCCATAATGCTATATTTATACCCCGCACGCAAGCTAAGATTTAGATATTGTCCTTGGTTTACAGAATCGCGATAACGGCCAATACCAAAGAAATCTATAGGCAAATTGCCAAAAGATGTACTGCCTGTAAGGTTTAGATTTTCAAACGCACCATCTATAGCCTGCATAGCGGATACATAATTGAGCGAAACCCCAGCAGAAAGCGCATCATTGGCTAAGAAAAATGCCTCTATATCAGATTTGAAAGTATGACGATTGCGATATTTCAGTATATTTTGGTCTGGTTCTGAAGATAATTTTTGTTGCAAAGGTGAGAAATCTCTAAATTTAGGGTCAATTAAGGTATAACCTGCCATTATATTTACTTTAGTACCAGCAATTTCTCCACGTCCAAACAAAGAAAGTTCTCCCCCTTGCATACGAGTATTGCCGATATTGACAGAAGAAAAGTACAAACCGTTAATTGGGCTACCTTGCACGCGGTTTGTATCCCCCCCTCTGAACGTAAATTCCATCATATCATTATATTGTGTCCAAAATAAAGCCACATCCAAAAACCCTTCCCATTTAGTACCAGGGATTTTGAACCCTTGCATAATCCCAAATTCAGCCGACCAACCCGTTTCTGATTTCAAATTAGGATTAGCACGCACTTCCAAAGAACCCAAGCCGCTACCCACAAAAGTGGTTATATAACGTTCTGCAATGGTAGGATAACGATAGCCTTGTCCCCACGAAGCGCGGAAAAAAGTAGCCTTGCCTTGTCTATAATTAGCCCCCAAACGGAATACAGGGCGCACTTCTTGCGAGTTAGGGTCAGGATTTAGTATTTTAGGTTGGATGGTTGAAACCAAAACAGAGTCAGGGCTTATTATGCTGTTGTATTCGAGGCGCGCACCACCAGCTATTGTTAAGCGATTTTTATCATTTTTATCCGGCAAAAACCCTTTTTCGACCTGCAAATAAGCAGCCACATTAGAAATACGATAAGAAGCATTTCCAAACAATTGAGAGCTGGCAAAAGTGGTTTGTCCCACCGCACCAGATACAATTTGAGTATTGGCCAACTTGCGCAAGGTTTTCCCGTATTGATATTCCAAGTACAACAAATCCGAACCATTAGATTGGTTGGCTGTGATGTTATTGCTTACGCTATAATAACGACCTTGTACCCGATGGCGACCGCCCAAGCTATCAAAATAGGTAAAAATAGGGTCTATATTAAATCTGTTGGTTTTAGATTCGTTAACTGTTCCCGCCAAAGGGGTATAAATGGCTGTATCTACCACACTAGACAAGAAGAACGTATTGCCCCAAAGGAAAAATCCACCCCCAGAACCTGTGTTAAAATTGACATTCAAACCCAATTTAGCGCGTTTATTCAAGCGATATTCTAAATTAGAATTGATACGAAGTTTTCTGTCGTATTCGCCAGCGCGATAAGAATCGTTATAATAACCATTAGCGCCTACAGTCCAAAATATCTTTTCGCCAAATTTACGTCTGTGCGCAAATTGCAGGTTAAGTTCTACAGGCTTGCGATAACCAGCGCGTCCTTTTAGCAATTCAGGGCGAACAAATGCGCCATTGGCTACAGTAGTGGTGTCATCTGAATTGTATTTGTCATCGTGCGTAGGCAAAGAATCGTATTTCCACCAAGCTGTGTTTTCGCGGCGAGGGGTAGCATAACCAGTTGCTAAAAGTGCTAACTTGGTATAAGGTTCTGACGTAGCATAAGCAGTACGGATGTGAATAATCCCATTTAATGCAGACGAACCATACAAAGCAGAACCAGCACCTTTCAACACCTCTATACCAGACAAATTTTCTATAGGCATATCCCTCCAGTTGGGAAATCCCGCATCAGCTTGCAAAAAAGGCATATCATCTACCAACAATAACACCCGACTACCAGCCCCGTAAGAATAACCCGAACCACCGCGTATATTGGCTTGCCCATCTACTACAGTGACCCCTGGTACTTTATCCACTATCCCCGACACA
This sequence comes from Chitinophagales bacterium, assembly GCA_013297745.1. Classification (GTDB taxonomy): domain Bacteria; phylum Bacteroidota; class Bacteroidia; order Chitinophagales; family Saprospiraceae; genus JAAFIM01. Next base: position 4,578 of record JAAFIM010000096.1, read on the forward strand.
CTGGTTTGACCAGCCCGTTCAGCCAACTTGGGGTCTACAGTCACTATAGAAATTGTAGCTTCTGCTATAGTTTTTTCTGCCCTTGATTCTGTTTTGACCACCATCTCCAACATAGTGCCTTCTTCAATCAATACATTCAGCTCTTTCTCTTCGCCGTCTGCCAAAGTAACTTCCTCTATTTTGGAAGGTTTCCCAGTATAAGAAAATTCTATCTTATAAGAACCCGCAGGCAGCTCCAATTCATAAATCCCCTCTATATCCGTCGTAGAGCCCGTAAAAAAATTGTTTTCGCCCGTTACTGCTATATTGGTTAATTCAGCAGGGAGAATTTGGTCATCCTCTTTCAAAGTCACAGCCCCTTTGATTTTGCCCTGTGCCAGCAATTGAGCCGCCCCAAAAACAAAAAACAGGCAAAATTTTAGCTTCAATAAGCTAAATAGTTTGTGTTGATTCATCGTTGTAAATTCAGTTTTTTTTGATAACGTTTGTAAAATAATAAATAGATAAAAATATTTTGGATAAAATCAGGGCTTAATTGCGCTGCAAAAATAAGCGGATTTTTAATTTTAACACGAATTTTGTTAAAAAAATGCTAAAAAAATCTAAAAAAAACATTTTTTATTCAAAAAAAGCAAAAAATGAACATTCATTCAAAAAAATAGGCTATCTTTGCGGACGAAATTTTAAAAACATATTTTTTACACAAAACACAATTTACAAAAAAATGAGAAAATTAGCTTACACATTAAGCACTATCGCCGCCCTTGCTATGGGCAGCCAAGCATTCGCACAAGCATCTACCTCTTGTACGGTTACAGCGCCTGAAGTACAATCAGGACTTTGCGCGTACCCTATAGGTGGCACAGTTTGGACTCCACAAGCACCTACCTCTGTAACCGCAGTAGGTTTGCCTAATGTAGAGTATTTGATAACTAAACGCGGTACTTTTGCATTAGATGCAGCAGGCAATAGAGACACCACAGGTGGTGGTGGGCATGTTGTGCTTGGCGCTGATAGCGATGGTATTTTTGACCCTTCTACTATGAGCCGTTATGGTATCTCTATAGCAGCTGGAGACACCTTTGACGTAATGGCAGTGGGTTATAATTTACCCCAAATCAAAACTATAGTAAATAAAATTTTTACTGGCATTACCCTCACACAAGCACCTTGTTGTGCAGTAATTGATATAATAGCTAATGGTTTTTGCGATACACTTCGTGCTCAAGGCATTGATGGGCAAGAAGATGTGAATAGATTAGCTGATGTTATCAATGTATTTGATGCTTTCTCAGACCGTCAATTGTCTGCTGAAAGTTTGCTATCTAGTATGAATCTCGTTAATGCTCAGGGCACTCCCCAATCACTATTTCCTGACGAATGTGGTAAAATAGATTTGCCAATTTGCTATGGTTTGAACAGAAATCAAAGATATGGTTATGTAGCTTCTTCTACTATCGCAGTTAATAAATTGAGTGATGTAGCCAACTTTTTGGTTTTCCCTAATCCAAGCAACACAGGCTCAGTAACTGTATCTATTGACACCAAAGTTAGCACAGATATGAACATACGTTTGTTCAACGCTTTGGGCGCAACTATACACACAGAACAATTGTACAACGTAAATGGCGCAATCAACGTAAACTTCAGTACCAATAATTTAAGCGCTGGGGTTTATTTTATTGAATTATCTGATGGCAAAGCTAGCCAAACTAGCAAAGTAATCATCCGCTAATACGCTAATTATACAAAAAGAAATACCAAGAAAAGGTTGCAGCAGCAGTTGAATAATTCAGCTTGACGCTAGCAACCTTTTTTATTTTGTCTCAACTATTTCATTCAGCACAAAATCAAAAAAATTAAAATTCAATCATTATCGCAAAAAAAATTTTAATATGAACATTTTCAAGCACTTTTCTACCATTTTGGGCTTATCGTTGGCATTTTGCTTCGCCAACAACGACCTGCAAGCGCAGTGCACAACCTGCACCCCCAACTTGCCCGCTATGCCCGCCGACACTATCTATTTGGACTCGTTTCCCAACGCTCGTAAAGGTGTTTATTACGAACAAACAGCCAGCTTTCGCTTCCCCTACACCACCACGCCATTGGCGGTGATAGCACCAGGCACGCCCGCTAATATAGCGTTGCAAAGTTTTGAAATTACTGGAGTTTCGGGCTTACCGTTGGGATTAACTTACACTCCTGATAGAACCCCTATGTTGTACAATGAAAGTTCTCCTGATACTCGTGATGGCTGTATTAAAGTGTGCGGCACGCCCCAACAGTCAGGCGTTTTTGTCGTTAATGTGGGACTTTTGATTAATGTAAATATAATCGGCCCAACTACACAAAACATTCCCATCACTTTTATCGTAGAACCAGATACTAGTGCGACCTTTACAATGGATACTACACGCGGCTGTGCGCCCTTGACAGTAAATTTTACCAACACAGTACAAACCTTAGGCAATGAGACTTGGGCTTACACTTGGAACTTTGGTAATGGTACGACCAGCACAGTAGAAAATCCATCTGCGGTAACCTATCAAGATACAGGCAATTATACGGTGAGTATGAGAGCCATTTCTACTCTAGCTCTACCTCGCACTTTTTTGAGTGGTATATCTGTTACAAGCGCTAGTGATTGTAGCGATAATGTAGGTCCACTTCCTTTCCCAGTGGATTTATTCGCTACTATAGGAATAGTCAATGGTGCAGTTGACACAGTTACCCCTTTTGTAACTGACCAAAACCCGTCTGTGGCTGCCCCCATCATTTTTAATTTTGGACAAGATGTACAACTACAAGCAGATAGTAATTACTATGTCTGGATTCAAGATGATGATGCGGTATTTGGTATTGGTAACCCAGCAGACTGTAGACGTATTTTCTTCAGCGCAGACACTACCCCAACCCGTTTTACTTTAACCAATGGGGGATTAACTGTCATCGTACAACTAACCCGCGATACGCTTTTTGACCGCGACACACTATTCACTGAAGATATAGTGGTAATTTTAAATTGCGATACTACCAGCGTAACCCAATATGAATTGGATAACAACGTACGTTTCAATATATTCCCCAATCCAGCCCGCGAACAAGTAAACATAAATTTTGAATTGGGCAAACCAACCCAAGAAGCACAAGTTCGTCTATTTGATGCTTTGGGCAGAACGGTCAAAACTGAAGTGTGGAACGAATACAGCCAACAGTTCAATCGTACCCTATCTTTAGACCAACTTCAACAAGGTATTTATATGCTTCAAATTCAAGTAGATGGCAAGGTTTATAACCGTAAACTAATTTTACAGCCTTAGTCATTTTTTGATGAAATGGATAAAAAAAGCTTTAAAAGTGATTTAAAATTACTTTTTTTGCCTTTATACCCAACCAAAACGCCCTGTTTGCTGTTATAGCACAGGGTGTTTTTTATTAACAAGCATTCAATTTTTCCAATTATTTTATCAACTTTTATTTTCTAATTTTCTCTACAAAAGATGAATAAAACCATATTCACACTCCTATTGCTCTTAGCAGGGCAATTTTCTGTATCTGCGCAAACAATGACCGCTCGCCTTATTTTGGACGATATGTACGCAGCTTTTTCCAAACTCAAGCGTTATTCTTATGAAATGTCTTCAAAAGAACGATTTGCGGGCAAATACATAGAAAAAGAAATGTTATTCAAAATCAACGAATCTCCCAAAAAAGTATACGCCAAAGACAAAGTGGATGGCATCGAGATTATGTACGTACAAGGCTGGAACAACAACAAAGTTTATATCAACCCCAACGGATTTCCTTGGACAAATTTAAGCTTTGAACTCACCAGCAGCAAAGTGCGTGAAGAAAGCCACCATTTATTGACCACAGCAGGGTTTGCTTTTACCGAAAAATTATTGCGTCGCACCGAGCAAGAGATTAAAGCCAACAACCGCAAATTAGAGGATTTTTTCACCTATATGGGCGATACAGATTTTGACGGAAAACCCTGCTACAAGCTATTTATGGAGTACAAAGACTACAAATGGATAAGCCACACGGTAGCCAAAGACCAAGATTTGGCAGCTTTATGTCTAGAATTGGGCGTGCCCGAATTTGCGGTAAAAGAACGCAATAATCTAAGCTATGGAAAAATAAAAGCGGGAAAAGTGATACAAGTGCCCAGCGCTTACGCCAAAAAAGTGGTGTTTTTTATCAGCAAACAGAGTAAATTGCCCCTTGTGCAGCTTCTTTATGATGACAAAGACCTTTACGAAAAATACGAATACCGCAATATGCAGATAAATCCCACCTTCCCAGCGGATGAATTTACTGAAGACTGTAGCACTTACGGATTTTAATCCTCTATTACCCTTTTCAATCTTTTTCTAATAATATGGAAACTACAACCTTGCCTTTAGAGGCTACCATTCAACAAGTATTACAACAACAACGCAGTTTTTTCTCCAGCAACGCGAGCAAAAATGTAGAATTTCGCCGCCAACAGCTGCAAAAATTGCGCGATTTGATAGAAAATAACGAAGATGCTATCGCCAAAGCCCTACACCAAGACCTACACAAACACGAGTTTGAGGCTTATGCCACCGAAATAGGTTTTGTGCTGAAAGATTTGGATAAAGCCCTTTCCAATCTTAATAAATGGACACGTCCCCAACCCGCTGCCACCCCACTATTCCACTTCAAAGCGGACAGTTATATCCAATCCGAACCCTATGGGAATGTGCTAATTATAGCCCCTTGGAACTATCCTTTCCAGTTGCTTTTAGCCCCTTTGGTGGGTGCAATGGCGGCGGGAAACACAGCTATACTGAAACCGTCAGAGTTTGCCGTTCATACGTCTGCGCTAATCACCAAACTTATCAATAAAAACTTCGCCCCCGAATACCTACACGTTATCGCTGGTGGGGTGGAAGAAACCCAAGCCTTACTCAAGGAAAAATTTGATTATATTTTCTTCACTGGAGGCACGAGCATAGGCAAAATTATCTACCAAGCAGCAGCCAAACACCTCACTCCAGTTACGCTGGAATTGGGGGGGAAAAGCCCCTGTATCGTGGATAGAGATACCCATTTGCAACATACAGCCAAGCGGATTATGTGGGGTAAATTCGTCAATGCGGGTCAAACTTGCATAGCTCCCGATTATATCCTAGTGGATAAAAAGATAAAAAGTGATTTGGTAGAAAAATTTAAAACCTGTTTGAAAGGCTTTTACGGCGACAATCCCCAAAAAAGCCCCTATTATGGGCGAATTATCAACCAAAAACATTTTGAGCGGTTATCCACTTACCTATCTGGTGGCAATATCGTATTGGGGGGACAAACTGACGCGGAAAATTTATACATAGCACCCACTATTATAGATAACGTGGATATTGAACACCCTTTGATGCAAGAGGAAATTTTTGGGCCTATCCTACCCATAATTGAATACGACCACATACAACAGGCTATAGATTTTATCAAATCCCGCCCCAAACCCTTAGCTTTGTATATGTTCAGCACCAACCAAGGGCGCATAGACAGCGTGTTAAACAGCACTTCAGCTGGCGGGGTTACTATCAACGACACCCTAATGCACATAGCCAACGGTTCGCTCCCTTTCGGGGGCGTGGGCGATAGCGGCATAGGCGCGTACCACGGCGAGCATAGTTTTAACCTATTTTCGCACAAAAAGGCGGTTTTGCACCGCTCTTTCCTGATAGAAGAACCGATTAGATACGCACCTTATAATAAAATTTCCAAAAAATGGCTCAAAAAGCTTATGGATTGGACTTTATAAACAAAAGCTAACCCCAAACAGGGTTAGCTTTTTCTTTTTATTCTATCTTTATCTCCAATTTTCCCGTTTTAGAACAAAACTTACGCTCAAAGTCGCGTATTTCCAACAGATAAAAATACTTACCCGATTTCAAATCCACGACCCGCGCCAAACCCGTATCATACCATTTCGCCTGCTGCTGTTGGCTGTTGATGTCCGTAGGCAAATAATTGGGGATTAAATCCAGCGCATAAACTTCGCGATTGTTGGCATCTATGATTTTTAGTTTTATTTTTTTTGTCTCTACCAAAGCAATTTGCCAATCTGGTGATGATTGTGCGTTTTTGACAAAAACATCGGGCAATTCAACCGTTGCTTTGCCGCAAATAAATTGGCTGCTTTTAGCCCCCAAAAGAGTATCAGGGGGCAAGCTGTCTTGTTGGGCGTAAATAATTTGAGCGAATAGGGCTAAACCTATAGCAAAAAATGTTTTCATCGGGTTGTTTTTATAGTGTAAGCGAAAAGATTGCACAAAAATAGCCATTTTTTTTAAAAAAAAGGCTAAAAAAGAATTATTATAATTATAATTATAACAAAAAAGGCTATTTTTGCAGCCAAATTTATAACAAAAATATACACATTATCCACAAAATGCCAAACATTCCTGCTTATCTCAACATTGTCAATGAGTATGAACCCGATGAAGTAATAGCTAATTTGCATATTTCTACAGGCAAAATTATAGCTTGCGACCCTTTAGTAGGTAGTCCAACTTTCCCATTCTCAAAAATTGTGCCTAAAGGTGATTTTCCTGTAGCTGTGTACTATGACGACCACGATAGCCACGCTTTAGCAGTTTTAAGATTTAATGATAACGCAATATCTGGCTGGCAGATGGCAACGACCGACAAACAAGATTTGGCAACGTTGAAAGAAGGGCATATTTTTGGCTATCCTGTTGATACAGGTTTAGGTTGTTTTACCGATGAGGCTGGTTTTAGCCTTGTCCAACAGCACGAAAAAGAATTATCAGCACAATTAGGGGATAAATTTATCTCTTATTATGACGATGTCATTGATACGTTAATGGTAGAAAATGATAATTTCAACCAACTAAACTTTCAACCTTACCCCAACAATCCGCTAAACTGCGTCATATTTGCCTCTGGTTGTGGGGATGGTTTTTATGCTTCTTATTGGGGTTTTGACGGTGTTGGCGAAGTGGTTTGTTTAGTTACAGACTTTGGCTTATTAAAAGAAGACGAAGCCTAATTTTTTATCTTAATTTATAAACATATTATGAGCAAACAAACCGTACTAATTACGGGCGCGGCTGGGTTTATCGGCTCGCATCTCTGCGATAAATTTATTAGCAAAGGGTATAAAGTGATAGGAATGGATAATCTTATCACGGGCAATTTAGCTAATATAGAGCATCTTTTTAAAGACGCCAACTTTGAATTTTATCACCACGACGTGAGCAAATTCGTACACGTTCCCGATAATTTAGACTATATTCTACATTTTGCAAGCCCAGCTTCGCCTATAGATTATCTCAAAATGCCCATTCAGACGATGAAAGTGGGTTCTCTCGGCACACACAATCTATTAGGTTTGGCCAAAGCCAAAAATGCGCGCATATTGGTAGCTTCTACCTCTGAAGTCTATGGCGACCCGCTAATTCACCCCCAAACTGAAGACTACTGGGGTAATGTAAACCCAATCGGTCCCCGCGGAGTGTACGACGAAGCGAAAAGATTTCAAGAAGCTTTAACTATGGCTTACCACAACTATCACGGGCTACAAACGCGTATAGTGCGCATATTCAACACTTATGGTCCACGTATGCGGCTAAATGACGGGCGCGCACTACCCGCCTTTTTTGGGCAAGCGATGCGGGGCGAAGATTTAACCATTTTTGGCGATGGCAGCCAAACTCGCTCTTTTTGCTATGTATCTGATTTGGTAGAGGGCATTTATAGGCTGCTGATGAGCGACTACCATCTTCCTGTCAATATAGGCAATCCGCAAGAGATAACAATTAAAGATTTTGCCGAAGAGGTGATTAAAATGGTAGGACAGGGCAAAATTTCTTACCAACCTCTCCCCCAAGATGACCCCAAACAACGCCGCCCCGACATCAGCAAAGCGCAGGAAATACTCGGCTGGCAGCCTACTATAGACCGCGCGGAAGGGGTAAAATTAACCTATGAATACTTCCAAAAGGTAATTTAATCCCGCTCGCTACTTTTTTTGTTTTTACCCAAACCGTTTTATTATGAAAACAACCCTTTTTTTACTTTTTTGGGTTGCTGTAGGGTTGTCGTTTAGCTTAGCGCAAACCGATACGACCAAAGCAAAGCCTACTTTCAAATTTCCGTCCGCTATAGTCATTGATTTTGGTATAGGGGGGCAAATGCCTTTTGCGGATATGCGCACCAATTTTAAAAACAATCTCAACGCTGGGGGCAAAATCAACTTTTTTACCCCTCAACATTATATATTTGGCTTGGGGATGGACTATATCTACGCTGACCAAATTCGCACCGATGTGGTTGCCAACCTGCGCAATCCTGACGGGCTAATTATAGATAAAATGGGTACAACTTCCAGCATCGCATTAGGGCAAAGAGGTTTTTATATAAACGCTTCTGTGGGCAAATTGTTCCTACTCAATCCCCAAAAACGCCGCCGCGAGGGCATAGAAGCCCGTTTTATGGTGGGTTATTTACAACATAAGATAAGGCTAAAAGTACCAGGTACGGATATGGTACAAATTCAGGGCGAATACATAAAGGGCTACGATAGACTGACTGCTGGAGTTGCTATACAACAATATATAGGCTATAGATATATGTCCCCCAATAGGCTGATAAATATATTCGCTGGCATAGACTTTTTGCAAGGCTTTACCCGAAACCTGCGTGGGTATAACTTTGACCAACAGCGCGCTGATACAGAGCTACGCGTGGATATATTACTTGGTTTTCGTGCTGGCATATCTATACCCTTTCCTATTTATACAGAAAAAATTAGCAAAAATCAAGAGTTGTTTTTTTATTAAAAACAGCTCTTTTTTTTATCTTATTCTAAATATAACACATACATACATCCCCACGCACAACGCAGGGATTATAAGAATAGAAAGAACATAATTCGTTTTTTATCTTATTCTAAATATAACACATACATACGTCCCCACGTTCTACGTGGGGCTACTGCTATTCAACCCCTTCGGGGTTGTCAATATAGAACCCTGAAAGGGTTCAATAATGGTTGCCCCACGCCGCCGCGTGGGGATTATAAGAATAGAAAGAACATAATTCGTTTTTTATCTTATTCTAAATATAACACATACATACGTCCCCACGTTCTACGTGGGGCTACTGCTATTCAACCCCTTCGGGGTTGTCAATATAGAAC
>JAAFIM010000097.1 GCA_013297745.1 Chitinophagales bacterium
CGACGGTTTTGCGCTTATTTTCGTAGAAAATACAAGCAAAAACGCCTTTTTGGCGTTGGCTTTTTTGGTTACTTTTTTGCCACCAAAAAAGTAATAAAAATAAATTTTTTAGGCGCAAGCCGTTAAGAAAAATTGCAAGCCCAAGTTTTTGTAAAATTCTCTTGCTCAAATAATTATTTTATATAATACCCAACCTTTGATAATTGTAACCAATTCCCATTTTATACTTATTATCTGACCTTTCGCAGTTAAAAAATTTGGTGGATTGAAAAAAATAACAGTGTGCGCTCAATAGCGTGGGGTTTTACACCCCACGCACAAAAATGGTAAAAAATGTTATATTTTCTATTTTTTTATGGAAAATTTATCAGCGCGCGGGGTATAAAACCCCACGCTATTGAGCGCATATAGGAAAATTTAACTGCAAAAAGCTAATTGTAAAAAAAATGAAAAATATACTGCGAAAGGTCAGTTATTATGATATTCGTTTAAAATTTTTTACCCAGCAATACATAATGAGCATAAACAGCCTTTTTATTTTTTTGTTTTTTATAAACTGTAGCCTCTTCGCACAGAAAAAACAACCCTGTTTTACCCTTAATTTTTCCCCGCAAGCCAGCAGCGCCAACAACGGGCAAGAATTGGATAATTTAGACAGTTTTTTGCAAAATGCGGAAAGTTTTAGCGCGAAAATTAGCAGTTATACCAACGATTTTAGCGATAATTTGGAAAATCAAAAATTGGTACAAATTCGGCTGCAATCTATTCTGGAATTTTTGGAACAACGCGCCGCGCCTTTGGAAAAAGTGGAACTTTCGCACCAATTAGAGGATAAAAACACTCAAGGCAATAGTTGGATAAAAATTTGTATAACTATCAAACTCAAAACGCAGAAAAAAGGGGGAAAAGAGAAAAATAATCTAAATAACAAACCCAACCTTTCCGCTTTAGTTCTAACTGAGTTGGAAAAAAGCCAAACCCAACATATAATTTTGGACAATAGCAGCGCCCAAATCGTGAAAGGCGAACAAGGTACTCAATTTTTTATCCCCGCCCAAGCCTTTACGGACAGCAAAGGTAAAAATTATTCGGGAAAAGTGAGTTTGGAACTGATAGAAATTTACAGCCCAGCCCAACGCGCGCTATTGGCTGCGCCTACGGTTTCCAACGGGCAGATTTTGCAAACGGGGGGGACTTTCTACCTCGGGGCAAAAGATAGTTTGGGGAATTTATTGGCGAACAAACCCGACAAGCAAATTTACACCTCTTTCGCCGACGAGCGGCAATCTCTGCCCAATATGCGCATTTACACAGCAGAACGCGTGCCAGGGCAGCCGCTCAATTGGCAACCAACCAACGATTTAATCCGCACAGACAGCAGCCGCCAAAGTTTGCAAAAGTTGGTTTTAGCTGATGCAGTGCGACAGTTTCACCGCGAGTTGCAAAAAACGTACAAAGAAGCCCAACCTTTGATTAAACAAGCAGCCGAGCTAAAAAACACCTGTTATGGGTTGCAATCTGCCAGCGACAAAAACGGCAATCCAGCCAAAAGTTTGCACACCGCAGAAAAACAAGCCAGCATTTACTTGCAACACCTCAACCAGTTCAGAATTTTTTTCCAAACGAGCAGACTAACCGAATTATTGGACATTTTTCAAAAATTACAAACCCACAATCAGAACCTTAAACAAACCCTAACCCTACACGGTGAGCAGGTAAAAAATTTATACCAACAATTGGGCGTTTTATCCGTAAAAATAAAATCCAACCGCCCCTGCTTTGCGCTCGATTGGATGGAGCGTTGGCAATTTTTGCAAGAAAGGCTAAACGGTTACCAAAGTGAGGGCGAACATTACGAAAGCGAAGCTGCCACGAGCGTTTTTTGGGAAAATATACGCGCTTTGGAAGAGATTTACGCAGACTCTATCCCCGAATCAATGCCCAGCGCGAAAGAGCGCAAACATTTGGGCGCGTTTTTGCACCACAACCACGACACCAAAGTTTCGCTGCATCGTTTATTCACCGACTTAAACCATATCAGCAAAGAGTTGGAAAGTTATGAGCAAAAAATGAACAAATTGCAACAAATAGAAGCGGAAATTTTGGCTTGCGCCGAAAATATAGACCGAGAGCGCAAAGCACAGGGACTAATCGGGCAAAGCGACAGCCTGTTGTTGGCATTAAATAGAGAAGGCAAACTTCCCCCCGCAACAGTTTTTGAACGTTCAGCACCAATCCGTATCAACGTTTGGACAAATTGCGACCGCCCATTCAACCCGCTCAAGGATATAACCGTTAGCGTAAATCTCAACCCAGCCCGCCCGATAAAATTCAAACTGGATAAAAAATTCAACCAACCCAACACCGCCCAAGCCTATCTGCACGCCACAGAGCGAGATTTTACCCTCAATTTGAGCCGAGTGCAGGGCGGAATTTGGGAAAGCAGCCCTTTAGTACCCAACCAAATATACGAATTAAACCTGCTGGAGATAAAAGATGATAAAACCGTGCGCGTGTACAGCAAAAAGGGCAAGTTATCCCAGTTGGAAAAAGCCAAAATTGAGCTAAAAGAGATAAAAATTAGCGAATTAGCCGCTTTTTTAGCAAATAAATAGTTTTAAAATATAAATAAACGCTTACATTTGCGCCCTATTTGTCCATAATGGCGAGAAAATATGAATTTTACCCAATTACGCGCAGAATTAGCCCCAATTTACCCCGAAAATGAAGCCCAAACCATAACAGAGTGGATAGCTGAAGATTTATTCGGGTATAAATTCCCATTTAGTGATAAATTGCGATTAAATGAAGAAGAAAAGCTAAAACTTTTTGCGGTCAAAACGCGTTTATTAGCTCACGAACCCGTTCAGTACATTACCAAACAAGCCCATTTCTACGACTTGCGTTTGTTTGTGGATAAAAACGTGCTAATTCCCCGCCCCGAAACTGAAGAGTTGGTGGATTTAATCATCCGAAAGTATAAAAAAAGCGGTCAAAAAAAGCTTAAATGTTTGGAAATTGGCGCGGGTAGTGGCTGTATAAGTTTAACCCTGAAAAAGCATCTGCCCCATTGGGAAATCCATAGCCTCGATATTAGCGCGGGCGCGTTGGCTGTCGCCGCCAAAAATGGCGAAAACTTGGGCTTGAACGTGCATTGGCGGCAAGTAGATTTTTGCAAAACAGAAAATTGGAAAAACTTGGGCAATTTTGATATATTGGTGAGCAATCCGCCCTATATTTTGCCCAGCGAAAAGCCAGCAATGAGCCAAAATTGCATATTGCACGAGCCAGCCACCGCTTTATTCGTACCAGAAAATCAGCCAGAATTGTTTTACGCACTTTTTGCAGAGTGGGCAAAAAATTATCTAAACCCCAATGGCGAAATTTGGGCAGAATTGAGCGAATTTAGCGCAGAATTGGTAAAAAATCACTATTTGCAGCAAGCACATTTAACTGATATTCAACTATATAAAGATATAAGAAGCAAGGATAGAATTTTGTACGCCAAAAAGATATAATTTGCTAAAATACCCCTTTCATAACCGTTTAAAATTATAATAAAAATACCCATACAAAGAATATGGATTACTTGGTAATGGCCGCCCAATTGGTGTTGAGTTTGTCTATTTTGGTAACTTTGCACGAAATGGGGCATTTTTTCCCCGCACGCTGGTTTGGTATGCGCGTGGATAAATTCTATCTATTCTTCAACCCCTGGTTTTCAGTCTGGAAGACTAAAAAAGGCGATACAGAATACGGCTTGGGTTGGCTGCCTTTGGGGGGCTATGTGAGCATCGCGGGGATGGTGGATGAGAGTATGAACACAGAACAGCTCAAAAATGAACCCCAACCTTGGGAATTTCGCAGCAAGCCCGCTTATCAGCGTTTGATAGTGATGCTGGGGGGGGTTATAGTCAATTTCATTCTGGGGATTTTTATCCTCTCTATGCTGGTTTGGGTCAATGGGAAAGAGTTTCTACCCGCACAAAACGCACTTTATGGCGCACACGTAACTGAAGCGGCGCAAAAGTTGGGGTTGAAAGACGGGGACAAGATTATAACCGTTGGCAGTACGCCTTTTACCCGTTTTGAGGATAAGTTTTTATTGAATGAGATTATTTTCAAAAAAGCGCGCACGATTACCGTTTTGCGAGAGGGCGAAAACCAAACCCTAACCCTGCCCGATGACTGCGTGAGTCTGCTTTCTTCCAACAAAAAGGGGCTAATTACGCCCCGCATACCTTTTGTTATCAGCGAATTAAGCCCAGATATGCCCGCAGCCAAAGCAGGTTTGCAAAAAGGGGATTCGTTGGTGATGCTCAATGAACAAATGCTGCCTTATTATCAAGATTTTGTGAAAGAATTGGTCAAAAATAAGGACACATTGATTAAAATCGGCTTTTATAGAAAAGATAGTCTGATGGAATTGGCGTTTAAAACCAACTCAAGTGGAAAAATTGGCGCAGGGGCTAAATTTCTACCCACAGAAACAGAAAACTTTGGCTTTTTTGCCTCTTTTGGCGAGGGGGCAAAAGACGGGGTAGATTTTTTGGGTAAACAGATGGCAGCGTTTGGGATGATGTTTAGCGGCGAGATAAAAGCCACCGAATCTTTGGGCGGGTTTATCTCTATAGGTAAATTATTCCCCGATACTTGGGATTGGACGCGGTTTTGGCAAATGACGGCTATTTTGTCCCTAATTTTGGGTTTTATGAACTTATTACCAATTCCCGCTTTAGATGGCGGCCACGCACTATTTTTGATAATTGAGATTATTTTCAGAAGACCTTTACCCCAAAAATTCTTAGAAATCGCCCAAATGGTGGGGATATTATTGCTGTTGGGGTTGATGATTTTTGCGCAAGGATTGGATGTATTCAGATGGTGGAAGGGCTAATCAACCCAACCAAACATACAAACCGCTTTTTTCTAAGGAAAGAAGCGGTTTTTTTTATAAAAAATAATCAATTTTTACCTTTCTTTTCGCGGTTTAAGTTTGCATAATAAAAAAATAGCTAATTTTGCGCGCTTTTTCCCATTATCAACCACTTTTTATCCTTTTTTTGCAAAAATATGCAATACGGCATCTGTTTAATCTCTTTAGTCCCGATGCGAGCCGAACCCGCCCACCGCAGCGAGCAAGTATCACAATTGTTATACGGCGAATGTTTTTTAGTTATCAACAGCCAACAAAATTGGGTACAAATTCAAAACCGACACGATGGATACAGAGGTTGGATATTAGCAGAGCAAGCCACCATTTTGCCTCAAGATTTGTACGAAACCTACGGACGTTGCAACCAATTTTCATCCGAGTTGGTAAGTTTTGTAGAATTTCCCAACGGTTTGCGCCAGCCCATTTTATTGGGAAGCCCTTTGGTAGAAATTCCCGAGGTGGTTTATTACGGGCAAGAGTTTTTGTTCAAACCCACCACCCAATACGCCAAATTGGACAATCTGCGCGAGCTGGCAGCCACTTTATTGGGCGCGCCTTATGCTTGGGGGGGGCGTTCTCCCTTTGGGATAGATTGTTCGGGCTTAATTCAGTTACTGTTCAGAATGATAGGGATAAAAATCCCCAGAGACGCCCACCAGCAGAGCGAAGAGGGCAGTTTAGTGCCGTTGGATGAGATGCAAGCTGGCGATTTGGCTTTTTTCAAGAACGAACAGGGTAAAATCAGCCACGTGGGTTTGGTTTGGGAAAATGAGAAAATTTTTCACGCAGCCGCTCAAGTGCGCGTGGATGATTTGCACAGAAAGGGGATTTTTGACGGGGAAAAATACACCCACCAATTGGCTTGGGTGCGCCGTTTTTGGTAATTTTTTTACGAATTTTTGATTATGAATTTTGATAAAATCAACAATATATTCTTTATCGGCATTGGTGGGATTGGGATGAGTGCCATAGCTCGTTACTTTCGCTTTTTGGGCAAAAATGTGTACGGCTACGACCGCACAGAAACCGAATTAACCAAAAACTTAACCGCAGAAGGGATGCAAATTACCTACGAAGACAGTAGCGATTTTGTACCCGAAAACATAGATTTGGTGGTGATTACCCCCGCTATTCCCAAAAACTCCCAAATATGGGCGCATTGCCAACAGGCTAATTTTACCATAAAAAAACGCGCTGAGGTCTTGGGGATTATCTCCCAAAACCGCCGTTGTTTGGCTGTAGCGGGTACGCACGGCAAGACCAGCACATCTTCCCTATTGGCTTGGTTGCTGCATAAAGCGGGATTAAACCCCTCAGCTTTTTTGGGGGGAATAGCCGAAAATTTTAAATCTAATTTTATCAACGGCAACAGCGACTGGGTGGTGGCAGAAGCGGATGAATTTGACCGCTCTTTTCTCCATTTGCACCCTGAGATGTTGATTCTAACCTCTGTAGATGCCGACCATTTGGACATTTACGGCACAGATGCGGAAGTGAAAGCGAGTTATGCGCAATTGATACAGCAGATTAAACCCAACGGAACTTTGATTGTGCAACAAAATGCCCTCCAAGAGGTTAAAAATCTACTCCCAAAAGATTATTTTTATCATAACAACATCAACGTTATCAGCTACAATGGGGACGAAACGAAAGAATTTTGGGACGGTCAAAGCAACGTGTTCGCCAAAGGGGTAAAAACTGCCAACGGCGAGATGATTTTTGACTATGAAACGGATAAATATGTGGTAGAAAACATACATTTTAGCCAAGCTGGATTGCATAATGTGGAAAATGCTGTCGCTGCGCTTACCGTAGCTGACTTATGCGGGGCAAAATGGGAAGAATTGCGCACAGGATTGATAGAATTTAAGGGAATTAGCCGCCGCTTTGAGTGGATATTAAAAACTGATAATCAAGTATTTGTGGATGATTATGCCCACCACCCTACCGAATTGAACGCAGCTATAGCTACAGCGCGGTTTTTATACCCCAAAAAGAAACTTACCGCCGTATTTCAACCCCATTTATACAGCAGAACCCGCGATTTTGTGGACGGTTTTGCAGCAGCTTTAGACCTTGCTGACCAAATTATTTTATTAGATATTTACCCAGCGCGTGAATTGCCCATAGAAGGGGTTAGTAGCCAGATAATTTTTGATAAAATAACCAACCCGAACAAGGTTTTAATCAAAAAAAGCGAACTTTTAACCCATTTGGAAGCCCTCAAACCAGAATTTTTGCTTACAGTTGGCGCAGGGGATATAGGCGCTATGATAAGCGGTATTAAAAATATATTTTCAACCCAATAAAACAGCCCAACTAAACCCTAATTATGGAAATACACCCCAAAAGACTATCTTGGATAAGCAAAAGACTATCTTGGATATTGTTAGGATTTATACTATTGTTGGGGATTATACTCGCCCTACATTACCGCTCGCGCAGCCTTATAGAAACTGTAAAGATAAAAATCATAGAAAACCCCAATGGGTTGAAGTTTGTGGAAGAAGAAGACGTAATAAAAATAATCCAAGACAAACTTAACATAAGTTTGGGAGGACAACCAATAGGCACTATAAATGTAGAAAATTTGGAAACCATTTTAAAAGATAATTTTATCCAAGACGCTGAGGTCTATATTGATGCCCAAAATTCAGTACATATAGAAATTACCCAGCGAGAACCTATACTTCGGGTGGTAGAAACGAGCGGCGAAACTTATTATTTGGATAAAAATGGTGAGGCGATAAAAGATGCACAAATTGGCACAAGTGGCAAATATGCGGCTCGTGTTTTGGTACTCACAGGCGACTTGGGCAAATATGCAGCCAATTATAAAGAACTCAGCACAAGCCGCTTGCGCAAAGCGTTTGAGTTGGCTCAATACATACAAAAAAGTGAATTTTTACGCGCACAAATCGAACAAATACACACAGAAGCCAACGGCGAGGTGATTTTAGTCCCCAAAGTAGGCGACCACTTAATCCCATTCGGCGCAGCCAACGAACGCATCGAAGAAAAATTTAAACACCTAGAAATTTTCTACAAAGAAGGCTTATCGCGCGAAGGCTGGGACAAGTATAAAAGTGTTAGTTTGGCGTATAAAAAACAAATTGTGGCTAAAAAGAGATAATTTTTTGCTTTTTTTGAACTTTTTTAACTTAAAATTATCTTTTTAAGCTATTCAGTATAAAGCATTTGAAAAAAAGACGTATATTGCCGCGCTTTTTACCAAGGTAAGCCTTTTAAAAACACTCTACAAGTTGTTTTGGTAAAATTCACGCTTTTTGAGAGGGTATTTTTATCAAAATTTCAACTTTTTGGGGAATATATCATATCATCAGCGGCTCTATTATAATTCAAAAACATACATTCCACAAAAACTTTCATTTTCAACCAAAAAAAACATTTCCCAACGATAAAAAAGCTATGAATACAAACGGAGAAATTGTCGTTGCGCTGGACATTGGCACAACCAAAATATGCGCTATAGCTGGGCGCAAAGACCAACACGGCAAATTAGAGATATTAGGAATGGGGCGGGTAGATTCTGAAGGCGTATTGCGCGGGGTCGTTTCCAACATAGAAAAAACCGTAAAAGGGATTTCTGATGCTGTAGCCGAAGCCGAAAAACGCGCCAATTTGGATATTGAAGTCGTTCACGTGGGCATAGCTGGCCAACACATTAAGAGTTTGCAACACAGGGGCATTCTCACCCGCCAGAATAGCCACGATGAGATTTCCCAACAGGACATAGACGACCTTATCGCGGATATGTACAAGTTGGTATTGCCTCCAGGGGATAAAATTTTGCACGTTATTCCTCAAGAATACATTGTGGATAACGAACAGGGGATTGTAGAGCCTATTGGTATGTCGGGTATCCGCTTGGAAGCGAATTTCCACATCATTACGGGGCAAATCACAGCCACCAAAAACATCTACAAATGCGTAGAACGCGCCAATTTGGAGATGGCGAGTTTGATGCTAGAACCCATAGCTTCAGCAGCGGCGGTATTGAGCCGCGAAGAGATGGAAGCTGGAGTTGCGCTGGTGGATATAGGCGGCGGTACAACCGATTTGGCTATTTTCCACGAGGGAATTATCCGCCACACGGCAGTTATTCCTTTTGGCGGCAATGTTATCACCAAAGACATCAAAGAGGGTTGCAATGTGATGCAAACCCAAGCCGAAAAATTGAAACAAAAATTTGGGTCTGCACTCGCTAGCGAAGTAACCGAAAATAGAATTATCACCATACAGGGTTTGGTAGGGCGCAGCCCCAAAGAGATTTCCGAGCGCAATTTGGCTAAAATCATCCAAGCGCGAGTAGAGGAAATTTTTGACCACGTATATTGGGAAATTCGCCGCTCTGGTTACGAACGCCGCCTGCCTGCTGGGATTGTATTGACTGGCGGTGGGGCTTTATTGAGCAACATTTGCGATTTGGTAGAATTTCACACCAGTTTGAGCGCGCGGATTGGTACGCCTATAGACCAATTGGCGCACGGTTACGACAAAGAAATCGTTAGCCCAATTTATTCTACTGCTGTAGGTTTGGTATTGAAAGGGTTTGAAGAGTTGGAAAAACAACAACGCTACCAAGACAAACCCGCTTCACTCAACGACAACAGCCAAAATAGTCGCCCGCACAAAACCAGCCAACAGCCAGAAGAAGAGAAAAAATCAGGCTTTTTTGAAAAACTGTTCCAACGCACCAAAAACTGGTTTGAGCGCGAGCCTAATTCAGATTTATAACACTTAGAGACTTCACTTTCCTACCCCTTTGTGGGTGGGAAAGTTTTTTTAATAGTTTAATTTATATAATGGTTATTCAATAAAAATTATAGAGATAATGGATAATATATATGAAACTAATGACCCGCAGCGTACTGAAAAGACAGCTTTGGGCAATTCTGAAAGTTCAAATAAAAATAGAACGAATCCCTCCCCCTCAACTAACCAATAATCTACAGACAACAACCCAATAACTGTAGAAAATAACAATTCGTTAGGTGCCACTCCTGACCCCAATAACATAAGAAATGCTTGGGATGATGCTACTAAAAATAAAGATAAAAAAGTATCTCCTCAAACCTTAGAAACGGTTAATTTGATTGAAAAACTATTGAAAAATCAACGGATAAAAACTGCTACAGAACCAGAAACCAATACGGAAAAATTAGCTAATGACATTTTTGCTTCTTTTACCAAACCCCTTGAAACCAAAAAAGCTGAAATAGAGGCCAATCCCCAAATAAAAGCCGAACTTCCCCAAACTATAACCGAAAAAGTTAATGAAATTGGAAAAGAGGACGAATATATGAAAATGCTGGGACAAGGTGGTACTATTTATGTGCACGTATTAGGGATACCTAATCAGGCTATAACTGGTGAACAGGAAGACGTAACTGCAACAACCAAAATAAATAAAAAACATTTTGAAGAAGCCGTAAAACTTTCTAATGAGCGTTTTGCGAAAATGGACGTAAATTTAAAAGTAGTTTTGGTTTGGGATTTGGGTAAAAAACCATTAACCAAAGAAGAGTTTCAGCAAAGAAAAGCTGACCCAAACCAGCGAAAAACTATGAAAGAAGAGTTTAACCAGCCCTATAACATAACAGATTCTTATGTCATCGTTAATACTGAAATTGAAAATCAGCAACACCAATACGATTTAACAAAAAACCCTAGTGAGAATGACTGGACTCAATGGGATTACATACCTGAAAATCCAAAAGAAAAAGCTAACCAAAAAATTTATGGTGGCAATGGCAACGAAACCAATACAACTAATAATTTAATTGGACTATCTGCTGGCGCTGAACAATTTGTAGCTTTCATCAACAGTGATAAGCTAGCCATTGCTACAACCCTTTTCTTAGACTCGCACCCTGAAATTGCAAATCAAACTAAAAATTTGCCTGCTGGTACATTCGTGGATGCGAACAGAACTCTTGGTAAATCTTTTGACAATATTGCCTCTCAAACCATATCTGCATTAATCGAACATGAAACAGGACACAACAAATTTGATTTTTATAGTAGAAATGAAAGACAATATCAACTAAAAAACAATGTACAGGAAAGGGTAAACAATAGAACCATTTTTGGCACTGATATTTCAGAGAGAATGCAAGGGCATGTTGATGGAACGATTATGGATAAAGCTGTTTCATATGAAGATTTCAATAATCTTTCTATTTCTTATGATGAGTATATGAAAAATTTGCTAAAACTATTGCATGGCACAAAAAATGGTAAAGTCATCAAACAAAGTGATTTAAAAGAACTTGAAGTATCAAGGCTAACTTTTTCTAGCTTCGCCAAACATTTAAAAGCAGCTTTGGACAAAGCAAATTCTGAAATAGAACAACAAAAACTATTGGAAAGTTACTTGAGTGCAAAAATACAAATGGAAAAAGCGGATAAAGCTATTGAAGCTTTTGCGGATATTCAGACATTGATTAAAAGTAGATTTGAAAATGGAGACTTAAAAAATGCAAAAACTAGTAAATAATTTTTTACTCTTAATCTCTTTTTTTTCTACTTTTAGTTGCAATAAAAATAAAGTTTATAACTACACTTCGCAAGCTATTTTACAGCAATTTTTAGCTGACATATCTCTACAAGATGATAGTTTGCTCATCAAAGAAGTTTTTAATAACTATAATTTTGCGTTTCAACAAAAGTATTTTAAACCACCCAATGAACAGAAGCTACAAGAAATTGCGGATAAAATTATCAATAGTAACAGTAACTCATCTCAAGATTATTTGGGTAAAATAGAACAATTAGGTGTTTGGCAGATTTACACAGATAGCTTATCCAAACAATCAAGAATTTGGTTACAAATAGAATGGGAATGGCTACTCCGCGATTCTTTATCATTCACTACAGAAACGATAAGAAAAGAGTTGGCTACTTGCGCGTGTTGGGGTTGTTGGAAAGAAGCTGATTTACCCACAACACAAAACGCAAAAAAATGGGAATGCAAGCAAGGATTTCAACCCTTTCAATTTAGCAATACTTACACTTTTAGTTTAGCACAAACAGAAAAGTATAAAACTTTTTCAGTTAAAAACAGCCCTAATTTTAACATTTTCGCAGCAATTTTAGCCCAAAACAACAGCAAATATTTAGAACCCAAAATACAAGAACTACAAAGCCCAGCCTATCCTTGTTTCCAAATAAATCATCACCAGTACAAAATTTATTTTGATACCTTCAATAATCGCCCGTTTAGAACTTCATTTAATAATTTTGCAAATCAAACAAATGAGGGCACCTTACTTTACAAATACAATCAAAGTAAGTTTATTTTATTAAATGTCAACGATTTATACCATTTAAAAGCTTGGTCGCCTTGCCAAAAAGAACCTTTAGAATATAAAGATATAGCCGCTTATGCGTGGCTAACAAAGCCAAGTTTCATCTATAGAGATGTTTAGTAAGAAAAACTGTGTACAGTTTGCGAGCTCAATGGCGTGGGGTTTTATACCCCACGCACGAAATCAAATAAAAAAATGATATATTTTGATAAAATTTTTAT
>JAAFIM010000098.1 GCA_013297745.1 Chitinophagales bacterium
TACACTGTTTGAAGTGAGACGGAGCGCAGCTTTAGCAAGCGGAGCGAACAAGTTTGTAGAACGGCGAAGCCCTCCCTGAAACAAGGCGTTTTTGGTACTTTTTGCGCCTGCAAAAAGTACGAATAATGAAGACTGATTGATTACTTTAACAGATGTTTAGTAAGAAAAACTGTGTACAATTTGCGCGCTCAATAGCGTGGGGTTTTATACCCCACGCACGAAATCAAATAAAAAATGATATATTTTATAAAATTTTATTCTTGCGTTGGGTGTAAAACCCAACGCTAATAAGATTTTTCCACCGCGTGGGGTATAAAACCCCACGCTATCGCTTATTTTATAACAGAAAATATATTATTTTTATATTTTTTTGTAAAACACGCTCTCGTAACCCTATTGATTACTTTAGTAAAAAATAAGCTGCTATTTACTTTCTATTGGCGGCAATTCTTCGTCTGCCCAAACCTCATCTTCATCCTGCTGGGGTTGAGTGTTGAGTTCTACAGGGCTTAGAAATTTCATAAATAAACCTGAATACTTATTGCTTACAAAATAAAATAAAGCAAAAAATCCCAATAAAATTAACACCAAACGCATATTAGCAGCCGACCAAGTTTTAGATTTTTGTCTATCTTTGAGCCGATACGAAGCAAAACTTTGGCTTACTCGCGCTTTTGCTAATTCGCCATCTTGTTTTTGACTATAATTATCAATTCTAGATTGTAGCGTTTCTTCTTTGGGGTTATAATAACGCGGTTGGTATCTAAATTCGCGCGTTTCTGGTTTTTTAAACTTGAAAAACATAGTTAAAATAAGCTTGAAAAGTTAGGGTTTGATAATTTTATGCAATTGTAGGCAAAGATTTAGAAATAGAATTTTATCCGATACATTGCGTTCTATAAAAAAAATAGCTTCGTCTATACGCTCCATAATTTGTTGAAGTTGTCCAAATTTCCAACTCGCAAATCTTTGAATATAAGCAATTTCTGTAGCTGTTAATTTTATCTTTTGGCTATTGTTATGCACTTTGAAAGCCAACAATTCGCGCAAAAAATGAAGCACATATTGCAAAAAAACAACCTGCTGTTTGCGTCCCATTTTGCGCTCGCTATCGTTTAGGGATTTGACCCATTTATAAAATTCAAAACCATTGCCATCTTGACAAATTTGTAGCCATTCGCAACATAATTTTCCGTTTTCGTCGCTTACTGTTTCAGCCAATTGTTGGGCTTTATTCAAATTGCCGTCCGATAAATAAGCTAAAGTTGTGGCGCGTTCTACAGAGACTTTCAACTGCTGATGCAAATAATGGATAACTTCATTATCCGAAAGTCTGGGAATTTGTACCAACTGACAACGGGATAAAATCGTGTTTAAAATGCGCTGTGGATTTTCGGCTACCAACAAAAAAACCGTATTTTCTTCGGGTTCTTCTATTAGTTTTAGCAATCTATTCCCTTCATTACCAAGCAGTTCGGGTTGCCACAAAATTAGAACTTTATATTTTCCTTCCAAACTATAAGAAGTCAATTTGCGCACAATTTCCACACATTCATTTTTATTGATATTGCCTTGTTGGTTTTCTGCGCCTATTTTTTGCAACCATTGCGGCAGGCTCGGATAGGGATTTTCAGCCAGCAACTCGCGCCATTCTTTTATAAAATCGTTGCTAATTTTGCCCGTGCCTATGGTCGGAAAAGCGAAATGAATATCTGGATGAATAAATTTTTTGGCTTTATAACAATTTAGACAAACGCCGCAAGCATCTGTTTTGGTGGGATTTTCGCACTGTAGATATTGGGCATAAGCCAACGCCAACGCCAAATGTCCGCAGCCTTCGCCCCCTACCAAAATTTGCGCGTGGGCTGTGCGCTCGTGTTGATAGGATTCTATCAAGTGCTGTTTAATTTTATCCTGCCCTACAACTTCTTTAAAAAGCATATTTTGTTTGGTTTAAGCCACGCCCAAAGCTTTCAAAATTTCTTCATCGGCTGGTTCGGTGCGCGGGCTGAATGTGTGGGTCAAAAAACCATTTTCGTCAAAGATATATTTTTGAAAATTCCAAGTTACTTCCGAATCCAAAACCCCATTTTTAGCTTTTTGGGTTACGAACTGATACAACTCGTGCTGGTCGTCGCCTTTGACCGAAATTTTTTGGGTAAGGGGAAAACTCACTTCGTATTTTACGCTGCAAAATTGTTGAATTTCACTCTCTGAATTGGGTTCTTGATTAGCAAAATTATTGGCTGGTACGCCCACAATGGTAAGTTTATCTCCCCACTGCGCATAAATTTCTTGTAATTGCGTATATTGTGGAGTTAAACCGCAAAAAGAGGCAACATTAACCAATAAAATTTTCTTTCCTTTGAAATCTGCAAAATTAAATTTGCTACCGTCTATAGCTTTTAAGCTAAAATCGTGAATAGAAACAGCCATTTGATAATTTTTTTATAAATTTTTGATAATTAAGGTACAAAGTTAGAACATTTATACCAATTTTTTGCTTATAGTAGGAAATTTCTTAATTTATTTTTCAAAAAAAACACAAAACGAAAATGAGAATTTCAGCTTTCCGCAAAGCCCACTTTAATGCAGCCCACCGCTTGCACAATCCCAAATGGTCAAATGAACAAAATACAGCCGCTTTTGGCTTATGCAACAATCCCTATTTTCACGGACACAACTATGAATTAGAGGTCAAAGTAACAGGCGAAATTGACCCAGAAACGGGCTATCTAATTGATTTAAAATATCTTAGCGATATTATCCGCGACCACGTAGAACATAAATTTGACCATAAAAATCTAAATATAGAAGTGGAAGAATTTAAAGAATTAAACCCAACTGCTGAGTATATTTGTTGCGTTATATGGAAAATCTTACGCGCTCAATTGGATACGCGCTATGATTTGGCTGTACGTTTATACGAAACCCCGCGCAATTATGTTGAATATGAAGGCTTATAAAAAAAAAATAGCTTTTTAGCATTATAATTAATAAAATAATTGTACTTTTGCCAAATTTTATTTTCTAACCACTTTTTGCTTGTTTGCCTCTGATTTTATTGTTACAAATTCCCCATAATGAAAACTCATTTATGCAAATACTACTTTACGCTGTATTTGTTTGTGTCGGCTCCTCTTATCCTTTGGGCACAACCCAAATTTAGCCTAAACGGTTCGGCTGTTTTGCGCTCTGGCAATTGCTACCAACTCACTTCTTCGCGCATTTCCAACGATGTAGGCGCGATGTGGGGAGACTTTACTATTGATTTGAAAAATAGTTTAGAATTTAATTTTTCAATCAACTTAGGCTGCAATCGCAGCTCTGGCGAAGGTATAGCATTTGTGATACACAATGACAAAAATGGTTTGGCAGCTTTAGGATGTGGAGGTGAAGGTATGGGATTTGCAAAAATAGCCAATCGTTGTGAAGGTATAGGCAATTCTTTGGCTATAGAATTTGATAGCCGTTATTCTACCAGTGAGCGAGATTTATATCGCCCTCATCTTACTTTGGTTCAGAATGGACAAATCAATCGTCCTTTGGTCAATCCTGTGGCGTTGTTGTCTGTTGGCGAAATTTTGGATTGTGAAGCCCACGCAGTCAAGATAATATGGAAACCTTCCAAGCGCGAAATGTTAATTTATATTGATGAAAATTTACGTTTGACCTACAACGGGGACTTGGTTAATGATATTTTTGGGGGCGAGGGTGAGTTATATTTTGGATTTACAGCCAGTTCTTCTGCCCAAGCTTATGCCCAATCCGTATGTGTGGAAAGCGTAATTATGGAATTAGACCCAATTTTTGAGCGTAAGCATAAATTTGAACAAGGCGTAAGTATTTTCACCAATCCCATAAAAGAGCGTTTGACTATAGATATAGATTTCCCACAAGACGATTATGTCCAAATACAATTATACGATAGTAGCGGCAAGGTGATTTATGAAATCCCAAGCCACTTGGTTAGAGAAAATGAATACTCTTTCAATATGCCAGGTCTGCCTACAGGTACTTATTATGTGACAGTAACGAATGGTACAGAACGCGTTTCCAAAAAAATAACCCACATTTCTACAATGCGGGCTTAATCTATTTTCTAAATTCTATAGCTATATTTTTATTCTCCCAAATATCATATAATTGAGTATTTAATTCCATTTTTTGATAATTAGGCAACTCTAAATTAGCATTTTTTTTGACCAACCAATATCTATAAGGACGACTATCATCACAAAATAAATTGATATAACCAAAACGGTATAAATAGCCGTGCAAATTCCAAGTCTTATACAATTCATTTTGCAGCCGTACAACAGTATGCGCTGCAATTTTTTTGTTTATAATCTGCACATCAGCCAACATTTCTTTATTTCGCCCTACAGTGCCAAAATTGATATAAAATAGTATAATACAGAATTTAAAAAGTAAGTGTGTAATAGCAGTGTAAATTATTTAAAACATTAGGGTTACGAGAGCGTAGATTTTTACAATAGCACGGGGTTTTATACCCCGTGCGGTAGATAAAATAAACCTTATTAGTGTTGGGTTTTACACCCAACACACCAAAAACATATATATTATAAAATTTTATTCTTGCTTGCGTTGGGTGTAAAACCCAACGCTAATAAGATTCTTCACCGCGTGGGGTATAAAACCCCACGCTCTCGCTTATTTTTATAATTATAATGCTTAATAGCTCTTATTACACACTTACTTTTTCAATTCAATATAATACAAGCAATTATACCCACATTTATAGCTCGCCACAACCAACGCCAATCGCCTTGATAACGACGCAGATATTCAGCCGCAGGCAACAGCAATACAGCAGCAGCCAACCCAAAAAATGGCAAAGCGGGAACAATATAAAAGCCCAACTGTTTGGGGCTTATCATCATTGGTAAAGTGGCAGATAAAGCGATGAAAATGAAGGTATTAAACGCAACCGAATTGAATTGCGGCACTATTATTTTTTTCCATTTTTGTACAAAAAAACTGGTTAAAATTAAAGCCAATAATATCAGGTTTTCTTCTACTATTTTCTGTAAAATCAAAAAGCGAGAGGTTGCCGCACTTTGGCCAGACAAACTTGGGCTAATTTGCAACTCAATGTAACGGTACAAAAATTCTTGCGCGGGTTGGTTGGTCAATATCAACACCGTATAAAAACTAATTATGCCCAAAATGGTTAAAATAACCGCCAAAGAAGTTTTATAAAATTGCTCTTTTTTACCCAAAATAAAAATACTAGCGAAAGCTGCCAATGGATAAAGCCCAACAGGGACTTTGGTCAATGAAGCCGCAATTATCAATACAATAAAATATAAGATATTGATATTCAACTATTTATTACCAAAAATATATTGAAAAATAAAAAATACAGTCCATAAATCTAAAACAGTTAATAAATTTTCTAACATATTATTGCCAAAACTCCACCAAGTCATCGGCGTAAGCAACCAGCAAAAAACGGGCAAATAAGCGTATAATTTGGCTTTGGGCAATAATAAATTCCAGATAGATTTGATAGCCAACAAAGACAGCAATAAACAGCAAAAACTAAATAATTTCTCTACCCAAAAATGGTCGCCCAAAATGGTAAAAAAATAACTTTGAACCCAAAACATAAAAGGCGGATGCCCATTAAAATTGCCATCTAAAGTAGGTGAAACCACCAATTGCCAAGCATTTTCGCGCGGTTCGGTAGCCAAGTTGCGGCTTATACTGCCATAAAAAAGCCCATCGTCAAATAAGCCTATTTACCCTAAAAGTATAATAAAAAAAACAGCTATCAACAAACAAGATAGCCCCGCGAATAGATTATAATTGCGAAACAATTTTTAAGGTACAAAATTTTATTTGGTTTATAATAAAAAAAAACGCAAAAATAACATAAAGATTGGGTTGTAATTTATCAAAATAAAAATAACACCAAAAAAACAACACAAAAAGGTTACTTTTTGCCTACAAATTCGTTAATATCATATATATTTGCACAGTTATTCAAAAAAATTATACATCAACCCATATCAGAATTTTTTCAATGATAAAAATTTACACCCTTTTTGTAATGCTAATTTTTGCTTTTGCAAGCGAAATAAAAGCTTTAGATTATTACTGGGTAGGCACCAGCAGCGGCAGCGGGAATTATTCCGACCGTTTGGCTTGGCGCATTGGCTCGCGCACAGGTTCTACCCCTTTCCAGCCGCCCATTTCTACCGACAATGTTTTTTTTGAGTCTGCCGCCTTTGCATCCAGCGCAGCCACTATCACTATCAATCAATCCGTAAATTGTGGAAATATGACTTGGGACGCAACTTTGGCGAACCTTGTTACTTTGGTTAGTGCCAACACGGGCATTACTTGGGATATTTATGGCTCTTTTGTCTTAGCGCAGCCCACAAGCCTTAATTTCAACTATCGGGAAAATATCCGTTTGCGCTCTGTACAAGCTGGAGTCGTGCCTGTCGATTTGCGCGGGCAAACTTTAAAACTTACCAAAATAGAAATTGGCGATACGGGTTCTGGAAGTACTATTTTTGACCTACAATCTGACTTTTTGGTAGATGACCCCAACCAAGTCAATCACTCTGGCAATTCATTTGGGCTAATCACTTTTGTCAACGGAACGCTTCGCAGCAACGGGCGCAAAATACGCGCGGACTATTTCGTGAGCAGCAACAACAATACCACCAGAAGTTTGGATATTAGAAACTCTGTTATAGAAATACACGGCAGCTATCCTTACACGTTTGCTTGGTATTTGGATTTTAATAGCCGTTTGGCAACGAGAAACTATAGCAGTTTCTTAAGTCAAGGTTCGCATATTCAAATTAAATCCTATCCCAATTTCCCTTCCGTTTGGAATAAACAGGTTTATATGGGCGTAGGGATGATGTACGACCAAATGACTGTAGACGCTCCCACTATATTTTATGGCAACAATGTAGTGACCAATACA
Organism: Chitinophagales bacterium; assembly: GCA_013297745.1. Taxonomy (GTDB): domain Bacteria; phylum Bacteroidota; class Bacteroidia; order Chitinophagales; family Saprospiraceae; genus JAAFIM01. The sequence continues at coordinate 6,968 of JAAFIM010000098.1, forward strand.
ACCACAACTTTTGCTAGTATGCACATCAATGCTTCCCCTGATACATTCAATGTGTTGCGGCTGAATACGGGTTGTTATTTCTATCAAACAGCAAACTTAATGACCACAGACTTACACCTCAAAGGGGGCGAAAGTTATATCTTCGGTTCTAATTATTTATCTGTTCTTACTGCCGAAAATATCTATCCCAACAGCGCCTGTGGAGAATTTATTTATTTTGAAACGGCTATAAATAGCAATTTCACCCGTGGTATGCTCAGAAAACGCAACCCAGGTACTTTGGATATTTCCAACATCGTCATAACAGCTGTGGAATGTGATAATAATGGGGGCAGAATTTATAATGCCAACAGCAGCATCGAGCGCGCACAACGCCCTGTATCTGAAGCCCCGGCCTACACTTGGAATGTAACTGCGCCCATAAGCAAACATTTTTATTTTATTGGTAGAACTACTGCCGCTTGGGGTACAAATAATTACTATCCTTGGTCTAATCCCAACAATTGGGATATTTGGAACGGTTCTACTTGGGTGCCCAACGCGACAGGTTGCTTGCCCAGCCCAGCAGACAACGTTTATTTTGGTTCGGCATCTTTTCCCAGTTATGTAGCGGGCACTACAACTCCAGCCGCAGCCGCCAACTTGGGTTTGGTCGCTATTGACACTACAGCTACTTGCAACAATATGCATTGGCTCAATGATATAAAACGTTCAGTTTCAATGATATTTGTTACTCCGAGATATTCTTCTCTAAGTTCTCTAAATATCTATGGTTCTGCTTATTATAACCGCAAAATGAGAGATGTAGCGGGTGGCTCGACTAATTATTTTGGTATAACCAACGATACAATATCACCTGATAGCACTTATAGTTGGCACACCCATACTTTGCGTCAATATGCAAGTTATGATATAATTGGCGACAACAGCGCAACCACTACAGATTGGCGGGTTAACACCTTGGCAGGGCAAGGCAGGGCATTTATGCGAACAAATTTTGTGCAAATGCAACTCGCCAACTTTAATCCTAGTTCCCGAAATATGGACAGTACACAAGTTATTTTTGTATCAAATAGCAACGGATTTAGCGACGGTTCGGGTTCTGTGGTTTATACGGGCAACACGACTTTCCATCTTTGGGGAAATTGGACGATTGCACCAGCCAATACTGTGAATATAAGCGGGGGACGTGTGCCTAATTTAATCGCCAATTGCAATGCTAATTTTGGTAGCACGCTCCACTCAACCCATTGGGCAGCAACAGCTCAATTTATCAATAGAAAATGTGAAATCCAAGGCAATGCTTATTTTCACGAAAATGGCTCTTTCTACAATACCTCCCACACCGACCATTTTGCGCGCATCCACGTAAGTGGTACGATGCCACTTTATACGGGAATGACCACTTTCACAGCGGGCAAAACTTACGAATTTTCTTCGCACGACAGTACAATGTTCCAAATAGCGGGAAGTTTGCAATCTGTAGGCACTTGTCAGCAAATTGTCAAATTGAAAAGTTTCGCTGGTACAAAAGTACGCTTTAGTGTTGGCAATACAGCAGCTTCTAACGTGCAATATACTTATGTTTCTGATATGAATAATGTCGGAACTGCTTTAAATTGTGTCAACTCTATAGATGGTGGCAATAATACCAACCTCACATTTTCGGCTTCTGCTGTTCCCAAAACTTATTATTGGAGAGCGCGCCAAGGCACATTGGCCAACCACACTTCGCACTTTACAGGCAATTGGAATAATCCAGCACATTGGGCAATCAATCCAGCAAGTTTGACAGGCGATAATGCTTGTTTGCCAACAACTTTGGATAGTGTGATTTTTGACAATTTATCCTCATTGGCTGGTGCGGGCAACGATTCTGTGATTATCAACGACATCGCTTTTTGCAAAACACTTTGGTTTAAATCCAACAAAAGAACTACAAGTTTGGCTAATGGTGCGGGCAAATTATACATAGACCAAAGTTTGGTGATAGACAATGCTATGCCAAGCCACAACTACAGCGGACTATTATATTTTATGGGGGAAAGTATTGGCAATATCAAAACAAGTGGTACAGCCTTGCGCAACTCGTATATTTATTTTAGCAATCCTACAGGTATTTGGAATATAATGGACGATTTTAGCACAAGCGGCGCAACAAACGGTAATTATGGGAATATCTACTTCTTTGCTGGTACGCTCAATACCAACAATTATACTTTAAATATCAACGGTTTTTTCTCCACTTACATAGCCAACGCGCCGCGAACCTTCAACTTTGGCAACTCTATTATCAATATCGCTGGCAAATTTGTAGAAAACAGCAACCACGCTATCTATTTTGCCAACTTCGCCAGCACAGTTATCAACGCGGGCACAAGCACTATAAATTTATTGAATAATGGTTACGCCAATGGCCGCTCAGTATATATGGGCGCAGTAGCGGGAAGACGTTTTAATAATCTGAACATAACCGATACCAATTTCAGTTCTACATTAAGCGGTAATGCTACTTTTAATTATGTGCGTTTGGTGGGTGAAACTCGCGTGGCTGGTAGCAATACTTTTGATTCTTTATATTTGGCTGGTGGATATTTTTACCGTTTTGACCAAAATACTATCCAAACTTTAGCTGCTCCACACGGCAAGATATTAGCCAATGGCTCGGCTGGGAATTTTGTTAATATAGAAACCACCCAAACTGCCGTACCCGTAGCCAATCGCTCTCGTTTTCACAAAGCTTATGGTTCGGCTTTTTGCTTAGATTTCGTAAAAGTGAAAGAAAATAACGCTACCAAATTGCCCATAGGCAGCGTTCCCGCAACTTGGGTTGGTATTCACAACGCTTTAATTTTCCAAACGGGGGTTAATTCAGACAATATCAACGGCACAGCTACAGGACTTTGGACGTTTAATCTACCCATTCCTACCAATCCTTACGTGTCAGGTTCTACCGCTTTTAATGTCTGCGCGCCCGATAGCACTATTACTGTTCCTATTACGATGTACGGCAATTCGCCTTATATTTTTAGCACCACTTGGAATAACAGCAACGGACAATTTGGCACTCAACGCGACACTATTTACGACGATGACAACGACCCGACTACAGCTTATACATTGAATTTCCCCATTGCCAACGGACTTTACAACACCACGTACACAGGGACACTTTATACAGTGCGTTGCGGCGAAAATACACCAGCCAATCCAGTTACCGTATCCATAAGTGTTACCCCGCCTAATGTTTTGGTTTCACAAAATAGACAAAAATCTTGCTTTTTGCCCAACAGTCGCGCTTGGGTTACTTTCTTTGACGATGTACAAAATAGGCCAATCGCTTCTATTCAAGATAAAAGAAACGCTGCCGATGTAGATTCTCTTAAAAATACTTTAGTTGAAGTGTTCTTTGATGCTTCAGTACAACGTTTGCCAACTTCTTCAGCTTGTTATCCCAACTCGCCTTATTTGCAAAGATATTGGAGAATAGAACCCGAAAATAATGTGGCTGCTAATGTGCGTTTATATTTTACCCAAACCGAACTCAATAATTTGGCGGGTCAAACCTTTAGCTATTGGGGACTTAATCCAGCTACGGAAATTATGGTGTTGAAATATAGTTCTGGTACTGTTGGCGTAGGTCCTTGCGTGGTTGTGCCGCATACAGTCGTGGGTTGGAACGCCGCCACTTCGCGCCCTTTTACGACTACATCGGGCGTTATTGGGGTAGAATTTTCGGTAACTTCTTTCTCTGCTTTTGTGATTGTACCAACGCCTGTAGCTTTGTTATCGCTCAATTTGAATAGTTTTGACGCAAATTTATTGACCAACAAAACTGTAGATGTGCAATGGAATACAAGCAACGAAGAAAATATGAGCCATTTTGTGGTAGAAAAAAGTATAGATGGGGCTAATTTTACCGCTATTGGTGAAGCTGTAGCACTCAACGGCAATACAGCACACGAATATCATTTTATTGATAATCAACCTTTTATCGGTTCTAATTATTATCAATTGCGTATGGTGGCTATGGACGGTTCTATTTCTTATTCTGCTATCAAAGAGATTACTTTGAACGGAGCTTCTATTTTGGACGTTTATCCCAATCCCGCCAAAGAACAGCTAAATATCAGATTAAACAGCATCAATGCGGCTGAAGCTACTATTTGCGTGATAGATAATTTAGGTAGAATAGTTTTGACCCAACAAAATGACCTCGCTAATGGATTAAATACCATTTCTTTGAATACGGACAATTTGCCTTCTGGGGTTTATTTTATCCGCATTCAAGATAATTTTGGCAACACTCGCCAATCTCGATTTGTAATAGAATAATTCAGTTTACTATTTATTGTTTTTTCATCAGCCTTACCTAATTGCGATTGGGTGAGGCTTTTTTTATTTTTTAATACGCCGTACCAAAATAATTGGAAATTCTATGCTATCTTTGTGGTGTTGATTTATTATCTTAAAAAGATGAAATTATTTTTTTTATACAAAATAGCTAATTAAACAGCCTAAAACTATGAAATTTAACAGCAATGACAAGCCTTTGGCACTAGATAAACTTCTTATTAATTTAAAAGCAGATTTATTAGCACCTATTCATAAAATCCAACAATATGATTATGTGTGGGGGCGGCAAAGTATGCACCAAAATTTAATCGCAGATTATAAAAAGCGAAAAAATAATATCAATTTACAATCTGTTTTGGTTGCTTTTGGCTTATTAATTATTTTAATTTTAATGCTATTATTTATATTTGGCGATTTATACTATTTCCTTTATATTAACGATTTTTTAGGTCTTTTTATAGTAGGTTTTATGGTTTTTTCATTTTTTATGGTTGCTAGTTCTTTATCTATTTATTTATTTTATAAAAACAATCATTTTGAGAAAAGATATTATTATCTCAATAGCAAATATCTAATCATTTTGAAAGAAGATATTAAGCAAATTAGTGTGGATACAATCACCCAATTAGATACTTTATCCGCTATAAAAGTGGAAAATAATTGTATAGAATTATACATAGACACATTAAATCCTATAGTAATTCATTGTGATAATGAGGCTGAAATTGCAGATTTTATCAATCAACAAATTAGTCAAAACGCTAAAAATAATGAATAAAAAACCTGTTTAGTGTGATGTAGAATTGAAAAAAGTTTTATTTTTTTTCGTTTTAAGTAAATAGACAAAACCAAAGTAAAAAAATGGAAAAAATAAAATTAGAAGAAAAAGAGAAAAAAGAGCTTGAAAAGTTTATGCTATCAAGTAAAAAT
>JAAFIM010000099.1 GCA_013297745.1 Chitinophagales bacterium
GCGCTGTCCAACAGCAACCAAATTTTCCGCGTAGAGGAGTATAAACGCCCCCAATTTGCGGTATCTTTTCTACCTATAGATAAATCCTATGGTATTAACGAAAAAGTTAGCGTAAAAGGTGAAGCCAAAGCTTATGCTGGCAATAAAATAGACGGCGGAAAAGTACAATATCGCGTTGTGCGCCAAGCACGCTTTCCTTATTGGCCGTGGTGGCGTTGGGGGGCTAATCCTTACAAGCAAGAACAGCAAGAAATTATATTTGGAGAAACCAAAACGGACGAAAATGGACAATTTACCATCAATTTTGATGCCATCCCCGATAAAGCTATCCCCGCCAAAGACAAACCCCAATTTACCTACACTATTTATGCCGATGTAACTGATGTAACGGGCGAAACCCGCAGCAGCCAAAGCAGCGTAACGGTAGGTTATGTGCTGATGAATGTAAATATGGAAATTCCTAGTTTTGCCGAAAAAATAGACTTTAATGAGATTGTTATCAACAGCAGCAACCTCAACGGACAACCAGAACCTGCCAAAGGAAGTATCGTCATAGAAAAATTGAAAACGCCCACCGTTGCCTACCAAGCCCGCCGTTGGTCAAAACCTGATTACTTTGTGGTAAAAGAAGAAGAGTTTAGAAAAGATTTTCCCCAGCTTGCTTACAAAAACGAGGACGAATCCACCAGTTGGGCGGTAGAAAAAGAAACCTTTAAAGCAGATTTTGATACCAAAACGGATAAAAGTGTGAAAATTGATGCCAAAAGTTGGGCTCAAGGCACTTACAAAGCCACCCTCAAAACAGCAGACAAAGCGGGCGAAGCTATAGAATTGGTTGAATACTTTACCCTTTATTCTGCCCAAGAAAAAACCGTTCCCAACAACGAGCAACTATTCGTACCCAATACCGCCTTTTTGGTAGAACCCGATAGCAGCATCAGCGTAGATTTTGGTGCTTACGACGCCAACGCTTATGTTTTGGCTATAGTAGAATTTGATGGTAAATTGATTTATGAAGAATGGATACAGCCCAAAGGCAGACAGCAAATTCCCGTAAAAATCACCGAACAAAACCGCGGCGGTATTCATTTCCAACTGTATTCAGCCCAAAACAATCGCAGTTATGAATCCGCAGGGTTTATAACCGTACCTTTTAGCAATAAAGAGTTGAAAATAGAATACGAAACCTTCCGCGATAAATTGTATCCTGGCCAAGAGGAAGAATGGAAGGTGAAAATTTCTGGGCTTAAAGCGGATAAAATAGCTGCTGAAATGGTAGCTGGTATGTACGATGCTTCCCTTGATGCTTTTGCAGCCAATAATTGGGCTATGTCTTTATACAGTCAATTATACAGAACGATAAACCTCAATAGCAATATAGCCGCTGGAGTAGCAAGTACTTCCGCCCTTTCTGCCGATTGGAATAAATATGTTTCTGGCGCAAGTTATTACTACGCAATACTCAACTGGCACGGATTTAATCTATACGATTACAGCAATTACTATCTTGAGGATGGTGATATGAATATTTCATATCGAATGGATGAACCTAGACCAACCCGCTCGCGTGCTGCTTCGCCTGACGGCAAAACCAAGGCTATGAAAAAAATGGATAAAGGTGGCACAGGAGACTATGAATTGGAGATGAAAGAATCAAACGCTAGAGCAGAAAGCCCTACAGATGAAACTTTTACTGTAGCAGTCACAGACGCCAACGGCAATGCCACCACAAGCGGAGAAAAAGAAAAAACGGCTGAATTTGACGAGGTTAAAATTCGCACAAATCTGAACGAAACCGTGTTTTTCTTCCCACAAATGCAAACGGACGAAAAAGGTAGCATCATCATTAAGTTTAAAATGAATGAATCTCTTACCAAGTGGAAATTTATGGCTTTGGCGCATACCAAAGACTTAGCTGTGGGCAAAACCACCCGCGAGATTGTTACCCAAAAAGATTTGATGGTTCAACCCAACGCCCCGCGCTTCTTCCGCCAAGACGACCAGATGGAATTTACCGCCAAAATCAGCAATTTGACCAAAACAGCCCTAACGGGTAAAGTGGTGTTGCAATTATTCAACGCTTCCACAATGCAGCCGATTGATGCGCTATTTGCCAACCAAAACAATACTCAAGATTTCAGCGTAGAGGGCGACCGCTCTATAGGTTTGAGTTGGAAAATTAACATTCCCACCGATTATTACGGCGCGGTTTGTTATCGCGTAATAGCCAAAAGCAACAATTTCTCTGACGGGGAAGAAAGCAGTTTGCCCGTGATTAGCAACAGAATGTTATTGACCGAAACCCAACCTTTGCCCATACGCGGGGGACAAACCAAAGTGTTTGATTTCAAAAGAATGGCTGAAGTGAGCAAATCGCCCACTATGCGCCACCACCAATTGACGCTGGAATTTACCCAAAACCCAGCTTGGTACGCGGTTCAGTCTCTGCCCTATTTGATAGAATACCCTTACGAATGTACAGAACAGTTATTCTCTCGCTTTTACGCCAACAGTTTGGGTTCTTCTATAGCCAACTCTCACCCGCGCATTAAGCAAGTATTTGACCAATGGAAAAACATAGACCCCAACGCATTAAAAAGTAATTTGCACAAAAATCAAGAGCTAAAATACGCCCTTTTGGAGGAAACGCCTTGGGTTTTGGCAGCAGAAAGCGAAGCACAGCAGAAAAGAAACGTGGGTTTGTTGTTTGATTTGAACCGTATGGGGAATGAATTGGCATCTGCTCGCGACAAAATGGCTGACCGCCAACTTGGTAACGGGGGCTTTGCTTGGTTCAAAGGCGGGCGCGACGATTGGTACATTACCCAATACATAGTAGAAGGTATGGGACATTTGGCTGTGTTGAATGTAAAAACGGTTAAAGAAGATAGCAAGGTTAAAAATATGATGTCTCGCGCCGTTAATTACCTCGACAATCGCATAGAAGAACATTACGAAGAGCTAAAACGCTACGTAAAAAAGACCAAAGATGCCAAAATGGAAGATGACCATTTAGATTATATGGCTATTCACTACCTATACGCGCGCAGTTTCTACCTCGAGCAAGAAATTAGCAAAGGCAGCAAAGAAGCTGTAGCTTACTATATGGGACAAGCCAAAAAATACTGGGCTAACAAGTCTATGTATATGAAAGGGCTTATCGCTTTGGCTTTACACCGCAACAAAGAAACCGAAGTTCCCGCCCTTATCGTGCGCGCAGCCAAAGAAAACGCCCTCAACAGCGAAGAAATGGGTATGTATTGGAAATATCCGAGCGGTTATTATTGGTACGAAATGCCTATAGAAAGCCACGCGTTGATGATAGAAATGTTCGACGAAGTAGCCAAAGATAGCGTAGCTGTTGATGAGCTTAAAACTTGGTTGTTGAAAGCCAAACAAACCACCAATTGGAAAACGACCAAAGCTACAGCAGCCGCTTGTTATGTGCTGTTGCGCATGGGCGACAACTGGTTGTTGGAAGACAAAGAAATTTCTATCAAATTGGGCAACACGACTTTAGACCAATCCAAAATACAGAAAGAAGCAGGCACAGGTTATTTCAAAACCACTTTCCCCGCCGCAGAGATTAAACCCGAAATGTCCAAAATTACCGTTAGCAATCCCAACAAAGTAGTCGCTTGGGGCGCGATGTATTGGCAGTATTTTGAACAATTGGATAAAGTTACCGACTTCAAAGAAACCCCGCTCAAACTCAACAAACAACTGTTTAAAGAGGTGAAAACCGATGCAGGTCTCAAACTCGTACCTATCAACGCTGGCGACAAACTCAAAGTGGGCGACCTCGTCAAAGTACGCGTAGAATTGTTTGTGGATAGAGATATGGAATATGTACATATGAAAGATATGCGCGCTGCTGCTTTTGAACCTATCAATGTGTTGAGCCAGTACAAATATCAAGGCGGTTTGGGTTATTACGAATCTACCAAAGATGCGGCTACCAACTTCTTCTTCTCGTACTTATCCAAAGGTTCTTATGTGTTTGAATATCCTTTGCGCGTACAATACAAAGGCAACTATTCCAACGGCGTAACCACTATACAATGTATGTATGCACCCGAATTTACCGCCCACTCCAATGGCGTTCGCGTTACAGTAGAATAATTTTTTAGCTCCTCGCTATAAAAACAAAAAGCCTAATCCGTTATGGATTGGGCTTTTTTTATTGGCTTTATGGTTGGTCTGGGTTGTCATTGAGCTTGAGAGCGTCTAAGGCTCTTTGGATGTTGTGGAGTTCTACACGGTCTGTCCTTTCTGTTTTCAAAGTTTCTAATGCAACATACAATTTTTTAGCCGCATCTGGATGCGTTTTACTAATTGATTTGCAATTTTTTAAAAACAGGTTCCATTTAAAAACCGCAAAACAAAAAAAACAATTCTACAAAACAAAAAAAACAATTTTGCCGCATAGAATTGTTTGCAAAGGTATAAGTTTTTCCAATAAAAAAAGCCCTTTCAGATTATTCTGTTAGGGCTTTTTTTATCATTAAAGATGTTTAGTAAGAATTTTTTTACATTTTCAATCAAGAAAAATAACTGTTTATGCCTTTTAAGCAACAGACTAAAGTCTGTTGCAATTGTTTTTTTGTCCTTCAACGGGTTAAAACCCGTTGGTATTGACCGATAAAAGTATAAAACGCGCGGGGCTTCAGCCCCAAAAGCGCGAAAAAATCCTAAATATCAATTGTGCTGGGACTTTAGTCCCGCACAACATAGAGAAATTAAAAGATAAAAATCATACTAAACAACTCCATTATTTACATACGAGCACGAGCGCGCAGCGCATAATTTATTTCTGTGTCATCGTCAGCATCGCTTTTCTCGTCAAGCTCAGGCGTTTCTAATGATAAAATGTCCTCGCAAAGACCTTGTATTTTTTGCCAAGCCTCAACTTCTCTTTCGCAATTAGTTGAGCAAGTGTCCCATTTATTATAACACTGCGATAGTAAGCTAAGTGTTTGTTGGAATAGTGGTAGATTATTTTCCATTTTAATTTGAACAGTTTTTAAAGGCTGATTAAATGATTTCCAACAAATTAGTTTTTGTAAAACAACGCCAGTCGTTACAGGTAAAGTCAAAGTAGCGTTGGTTGTGATTGCCGTTGCAATGCTTTTCGTTTTTTGGTAGGTTTTGGTTGGGTATGATATCCAAACAGGTTGTACCGATTGCGTAGCGAATTTCGCCATTCACTTTTTTGTAGGCGAAGGCAACTTTGCCACTTTTTAGGCGGTCGCTTAACTCAATAAGTAAGTTCGTTTTTGTTACCGCGTCAGCTATTGATAAGCCTTGTTCATTAAATTTTAATAGCATTTCTGCTTGTGTGGTTGTGATTTTCATTTTTGTAAGTGCTTGATTTTTAGTTTTTTAACACCACAAAGATACGGTGCTAAATCACCACAACCAAGTCTTTTGCCAACTATCTTCGCCAAACTGCTACCTTGTCCGACTTTTGCAGCAAACTATGCCCAAACTGCCAACTAAGCAGATTTTTTTAAAAAAAAATTCAAAAAAAATAAAAATTATTTTGCAGGTATAAAAAAACTACTACCTTTGCAATTTAGTTATAAATTAGTGTTACTTTAGTGTCTATAATGAAAAAAATTTCTTATATTGATTTATTCGCGGGTGCTGGTGGTTTATCTGAAGGATTTATTGCAAACGACTTCGAACACGTTGCTCATATTGAAAAAAATGCTGAGGCTTGCCAAACTATAAAAACAAGGCTTAGTTATCACTATCTCAGGGAAGAAGGGAATTTAGATTTCTATAATGCGTACTTGAAAAAAGAAATATCGCAAAGTGATTTTTACAACAAAATTCCCAGCGAAATACTAAACTCAGTGATTTGTAAAGAAATGCATATAGATGATTTCGAAGCACTTTGCACTCAAATTAACGCTAGTACGGTAGATGTTATTATTGGTGGACCGCCTTGTCAAGCGTACTCCATAGTTGGGCGCGCAAGGCAAAGAGATACGGGGAAAAAAGAGGCAGATCCGCGACTATTTTTATATCAAATTTATGGGGAGTTCCTAAAAAAATTCAAACCTAAACTGTTTGTTTTTGAAAATGTACCAGGCATTCTAAGTGCAAAAACTGTTGGGGGAAAAAAGTTTATAGAAAATATAAAAGCGGAGTTTCAAACCCTTGATTATGAAATGGAGTTTCAAACCCTTAATAGCGCTGAATTTGGAGTTTTGCAAAATAGGCACAGAGTAATAATTATTGGGTGGCAAAAACACTTAAACCTCTCATATCCAGATTTTTCTGAGTGGAAAAAATCTATATCAGAATACACAATCAATAACGATTTATTCGCTGACCTTCCTAAAATTCAATCAGGCGAAAAATGGGATAGTGTGGAATATGCTGCTCCTCCCACTGACTACTTGCGCCAATCGGGACTACGCACTGAAAAAGATTTATTAACTTGGCACATCGCTAGAATGAATAATGAGAACGATAAGGAAATCTATCGTTTGGTACATAATGAGTGGTTTAAAAAAGGGAAAAGAACAATCTATAAAAATTTGCCTAACCGTCTAATTACACAAAAAAACACAAAAAGCTTTCAAAATCGATTTTGTGTAGTTGAGGGGGATAAATCCGCCTCTCATACTGTTGTAGCGCACATTGCTCAGGACGGGCACTACTACATTCATCCTGATTTAGAACAAAACCGTTCTATCACCGTCCGAGAGGCTGCTAGACTGCAATCCTTTCCCGATAATTTTTATTTTGAAGGCTCACGAACATCAGCCTTTAGCCAAATTGGTAACGCAGTGCCCCCCTTATTTGCATCTGCTATTGCAAAAGCCATAAAAAAAATCCTATGTCAAATCAAGAAAAAATAGATAACGAATCCGTTTTTCGTTTCCGCCCTGCGGCACGCCACATACTTACCATTGGTAGGGGATTGGTTAAGGATGCTACATCTGCTATTATTGAATTGATTAAAAATGCTTATGATGCGGATGCTTCAAAAGTAAGCATAATAATTGAAAAAATAAAAGCTCAGAAACAACAAAGCGACGTAATAGAAAAACTTACGGGAGTATTACAAGAGTATATTCCTAATCCATCTAAAGAGACACTAGATTTCATACTAGAAACTAGGTCTAAAACTGCATTATTTGAGATTTTAAAGAAACAAATAACTCTTTCGGACATTGATCGTTTATTTGCGCTGTTTGCCAAAGTATTTCCCTTGTGGGAAGAGACAAAAGCTAAAACAGTAATCCACATTAATGACAATGGACATGGGATGACGCGTGAGACTTTTTTAAACTCTTGGTTAGTTCCCTCTACATTGGATAAGGTAAAAAATACGAAAAGTAAAAAGGGGCGTTTTGTTCAAGGCCAAAAGGGAATTGGCAGATATGCTACTTCTATGTTGGGGGATATCCTTGTCTTAACATCAACAGCGCAGGCACTAAATGGGGGGATTGAGCAGACTAATCTTGCACTAGATTGGTCATTATTTTCTAACGGAAAATATGAGTATCTGGATCAAGTTCCCATTTCGTTAAAAACTGTAGTTTTTACAAACAATATAATAGGAACACCATCAATAGGCACGTCATTGGAAATCACTTCTTATGATCAAACCCTTTTAGAAACATCACACAGTGAAAGTCTTGGTGAGCTTACTTTAGAAGAAGAATTATCCAAAATTTATACTTCTTCATCGGAAACCGAAGACGATTTTGTGATTAGCATTGAATGGAAAAAAAATGGGGAGGAAGAAGGAAGCACAGCAAAAATAATAGAAAGAAATGATTTTGATGCTTGGCATCACCACCAAATGAGCGGAACAATGAAAGTGGAAAATGGACTCTTGCATATAGACGCAACGTATCAAAACAAGAATAAGAACACCTCCACAGTAGATTCCACACCTATTAGCACTAGGCAGGAATTCGGAAAAGCAAATTTTGGCAATGTATCGTTTAGTTTCAAAGTTTTTGACCTTGACACACTTATGGATGATGGAAAAGGAAAAACAACAGCACCCACGAAAAATGACATCAGGAAAATTTCTGGAATTTCAATATTTCGTAATGGGTTTAAAATTCGCCCTTATGGGGAGAGTAAAGCTGGCGATTGGCTTGGGTTGAACCAGAGGAGAGTAAACACTCCCGCTCTTAGATTGAGTACTAATCAAATAATTGGACTGCTCGAAATAGAAAGCGAAGAACAATCAGGGATAGAAGAACAATCTTCCCGCGATGGGCTAAAAGATACAGCAGAATTTAACTCCTTTAAAGAAGCTGTATTGATAGCATTGTCTGAATTAGAACGCATTAGATACAAATTAAGGTATAAACTACGACATACCCCCGAACAAAAGGCAAGCGAATATGTAGGCTCCCATAGACTTGCAATTCAAAAAATAGAAAACAAAATAATTCAAACCTTAACAAATTCAAACGTATCTTCTGAGACTACTCAATCAATTCAAGCGGAATTAGATGATATAAAAAAACCCAACGACAAACTGTACCAAGCAATTATTTCGTATGAAAAAGAAGTGGCAATTTATCACGTCCAAGCTGCTGCTGCAAAAGTTGCAATGGTAATTGTTCACGACGCTAGCAACAAGCTAGCTTTCATAAACAATAAAGGAAGCATTTGTGCGAAAAAGATAAAAAAAATAACTAAAAAACAATTAGAGCTGTATGCTGGAGACCCTTCCAACGATACTCTTTCCTTCGTAGGAGAAGGATTAGAACAAATATCTCTCAACAGCGAAGCTATCGGGAAATTAATGAAAACTTTAAGTATTGTCGCAATACAAAAGCTCCCTCCAAAAAAGAAATTTGATCTAATTTCTCTAATCCATATGGCCAAAAATATCTACAGTAATAAACTTACTGAATATGGAATAAACTTCAGGAGTGATTTACCAAAATCTCTTGAATATAATGGACGTGAAGCGGATTTTTTATCTGCGTTCACTAATCTCCTTGATAATAGCATCCATTGGTTACAAGCAACAGCTAACAAAGAAAAATACTTACAAGTCACACATAGCCTAACGCCAGATGAAATTGTTTTTTTGATAGAAGATAATGGAAAAGGTATTACAAAGGCAGATGAACCATATATTTTTGCGCCTGGATTTACAACTAAAAGTTCTGGAACAGGGCTTGGCTTAGCGATTGCTGGGGAGGCTTTGAAACGCAACAATTGCGAGTTAGGGCTAATGAGAAATGAGCAGCCAACTATTTTTTTTATTAAAATTCCATTAAATCAAAACAATGCGTAATAAGCCAGCTTTAAATATCCTCATTATTGAGGATAGTACCGACAACAAAACTTCCTGGGCTGAAGAGATCAAGATGCATAACGAGGATAACCCAGATTATAAAATTAAATGTTATTATCGTAAAAGAGTAGTGCCCGCAATGAAATTACTGCTGTCCTGCGCAACTAAAAAAATTATAATTGATGCTGTGGTAATTGATAGGATGCTGCCAAGGCAAAATAATAATAAAACTGCTGAAGCTCCCCAACAAGAAGGGCTTAAGGAAGGGGACAAGTTTTGGAATTTTTGTCGTGATTATTTACAAATGCCTGCAATTTTGTACTCTGCTAACCTCATAGATGCAGATATTGACGCAAGTAAACCAAATGTGTTACCGCACGCAGCATTCGAAAAAATGGAATTGAAGATTAGCGAGCTCATTCAATTTATTGTGCAATACCATAAATTGGGTGTTCTTAAAATTTTATCTCAATCTGGTCAAATTAGTTCCCATATCAGAAATTTTTTTATTGACCATTTTGATATAACCACTTGGGAAAAATACTCAGTGAACAATTCCTACCTAACCATTCAACAAGGCATAATTAGATTTTTGTCTGCTTATATACAAGAGCAATCAGCAGTGAATAACCAAACAAATAGCGTAGCCAACTATTTTGTTCAGGAAACTTTTATGCCAAGTCCGTCTGTAATTCTTTCTCCCATTGCAACTGGTGATATTATTTACAGGGAGAATACTCCCTATGTCATTATGACACCGCAATGCGATTTAATCAAGCGGGTAGATGATTCTTATAAAAAAAAGAAGTCAGCTGATGAACAAGTAGAAGCAAAAAAACAAGCAGAACAAAATGCAAAGGCAAAAGCGGAACAAATTCTTCTAGCGCGAATTATAGAACACCCAAACCCTAAGAAAAAAGTTGATAGATATTTTCCTCTGCCATTGGACACTACTAAAATTATAGGCTTCTCCAATGAAGAGGAAAAGAAAAAGATAGCTATTGATTTCCAACAGCTTGTACTACTTTCTTTTGACGATGTATGTTTGGAAAAAGAAAAGTATCAAAGGGAGCACAATAATACGAGCTATAAAATTGCTAATATTTTTTTGCGAGATTTAATTAATCAATTTGGCAGGTACTATGGACGGCAAGGAGCACCAGAAGTTGAAGAAATCTAAAAAAAGCCCACTTCCCAGCGAGCTTCAAAATCATAATTAAACCACTTTTAGGTGTTTTCCACCTTTTTATTCTTTAGTAATTGGGCAAGGGCAGATAGTTTTAGCTGCTTCTTTTGCCCACTCTACGCGCTCTTGAGCCATATTGTAGTATTTTTCTTCTAATTCAAAACCAATAAAACTGCGCTTTTCAAAAACACAGGCAACGGCGGTAGTACCGCTACCGATACAGTTATCCAAAACAACATCCCCTTCGTTGGTGTAGGTACGAACAAGATAAGCAAACAAGTCAACAGGTTTTTCGGTGGCGTGCATACCCACCCGCCAAGCAGATTTGAAAGGAAGGACAGTGTCAAATTCCAACACCGTATCAGGATAGCGAGAGCCGTCATCTGTATATTGATATGTTTCTGCGGCTTGCCCACGAATATTGAAAATGCCAGCATACTTGCTTTGTTGCTTTTTCTTTGTAGCTCTGCGGGCTGCGAAATCGCCGTCAATTTGATATTTTTGTGGATTATAAGTTGGCGCATTTTTATAGACAACCAAGACATATTCGTGCTGATTGAGATGCCTGCGCTTGGCGTTGGGGAAGTTAGAACCGCGACTTTTTTGCCAGATTAAATCTTGATATTTATAACCTTTAGGTAGGGTATTAATAATCTGATTGACAAAAGGCAGCGTTCCCGTTAGTACTATAGCAGCACGCGGCTTACAAATACGCGTGTATTGCTCCCACAATTTGTCAAAGGGTATCTTTTTATCCCAAGACGTGTGCGGGTTTTTAGTATCCAGCACCCCATAAGGCAGGTCGCACAAAATCATATCCACAGATTGCTTAGGTATCATTTTCATACCCTCTAAGCAATCCAAATTAAAAATTTTATTAAGTAGAGTTTCCATAGTAATATTTAGTATTGAATACAAGAAAGTAGAGTTGGAGATAGAGCAGCCAGCCGCTCTTGGGCTATTTGGCAGTATTTTGGGGAGAGTTCAGAACCCAAAAAATGCCTACCAAGCAGGTAAGCTGCCTTGAGTGTAGTGCCGCTCCCTGCAAAAGGGTCGTAAATTAATGCCCCCTCAGCTGACCAGCTTTTGATATGGTCAAGGGCTAATTTTTCTGGGAAAATGGCTGGGTGTTGAAACGCGATTTTATCCATAGTGCTACAACCGCCACCAGTGGCATATTGCCAAACATTGCCAATAACCTTGTCAGGTTTAACCTGTGTTGGTTTGTTGGTGATAGTGCTGGCTGCTGCCTTGATTTCGTAGCTGCTGGCTGACACGCTTCTATTGAGCTTGCTTTTGCCAGCCCAGATACAAGGCGCACGAATAGGCGAAAAATAGCTTGGGCGACCTTTGGAAAACACAAACATATACTCAAAATGCTGTTCGTACCGCTTGTGGTTAAGGGGTATCCCCTGCCGCTGATAAATCATTGTGTCGTGCGCATTCAGCCCGCAATGGTCTTTAAAATAAAGAGCCTGTCGCAAGCTGCTAAAGGTTTCACTCCCTTTAATCGTAGCGTCCCCAACCACCCAAACCATCACACCACCCACTTTAAGCACACGAGCCAACTCTTGTGCGATGGTGGTAAAAATTTGGAAATTCCAATTGATACCATCGTATTCGCGTAGGTTGTCGTAGGGCGGACTGGTTAAAATCA